>NZ_SBKQ01000009.1 GCF_004122145.1 Flavobacterium piscinae | reverse complement strand
CAATAAAACTGACAAAGTCCTGATCGGGGGATAAGTCTGAAATCTTTGCTACCGCAAATGGTTTACTTTGTCAGTTTTGGTTGTTATTAAAATTACAAAATTTTCAATGAACAAATCTAAAGGCTCCGCAAGTCTTCTTATCAGCAACGCTTCGCAAATGCCTCTCGACTTTGCGACATATAAATTTAATAAAAAAGCAACTAAAATCCAGTGCTATTATAATTTAAAAACGTATTAAAAAAATTCTGCAAAGTCTGGAGACGATTGCGAAGCTTTTAAAAAACATTTTTCATGAACTATTTATATGCCCGGTTGCTTCTTTAAAAAATAGAAAAGCCGTTGGAATTTTTGATTTCAACGGCTTTTTTATTGTTTATATTTTGTCTATGCTTCCTTCTCCATATTAATCATGTGTGCCATATTCTTAATCACATTGTCATGCTTTTTAACAAACGGATTGGTCTCGTCCCAGACATATCCGGCCAAAACTGCACAGATTTTTCTTTTTACATCCGGGTTTTCTGGCTGATGGAAAAATAAAGTTTGCAGATTTCCGGTATACCATTCTTTTACATAGGTGGTAAACACGCCAATTCCACTTTTCATATAACCGGTAAATTCAGTTTCCCAATCCACGTTTTCGCCTTTCAATTCTTTGTGAATTAATTTGGCAGCCAGAATTCCTGATTCGGTTGCAAAAGCAACACCGGAGGAAAAAACAGGATCTAAAAATTCTGAACTGTTACCGGTTAGTGCAAATCCATCGCCGTACATTTTCTTTACCGAACGGGAATAGTTTTCCAATTTTACAGGTTCAAAAAGAAAATCAACATCACCAAAACGTTTGATGTAATAATCAGACAATTGAATGGCATTACGCAATGCATCCGCATTACTTTTATCGGATAGGGAATTGATAAAAGTGGTAGGGCCAACTACACCAAGGCTAGTATTCCCGTTTGAAAAAGGAATCACCCACAACCACACTTCTGTTTCTAAAATATCAAAAGAAATCAAGGTGCCTTCTTCGCCTTCCGGACGATTCACATCTTTCACATGAGTGAAAATAGACGAATGAGGATCTAATTTTGACGGAGTATCCAAGTCCAACAAACGAGGTAAAACCCTTCCGTAACCACTGGAATCAATAATGAATTTTGCCTTGATTTCTTTTAAATTGCCCTCTTTATCTTTGATAACGGTAGTTGAATTTTTTCCTTCAAAAGTAACAGAGATTACTTCGCTTTCAAACTCTAAATCAACCCCTTTTTTAATGACTTCTTGAGCCAATGTGTTATCGAAATCCGCTCTGGGGACTTGCCAAGTCCAATCCCAACCTTCAGTATATTTTTCACTAAAATCGAAAACACAAATTTCTTCTCCGCGTATAAATCGAGCTCCTAATTTCTTTTCAAAATTCATGGCATCGAGTGCGGGAAACAATCCAACTTCAGCAAAATGGTCCATCACTCTGGGAATCAAACTCTCTCCAACAACGAGTCGAGGAAATTTTGTCTTTTCAACAACTTTTACCGAGACACCGTTGTTAAATAAATAAGATGCGGAAACACATCCCGAAGGTCCGGCCCCAATGACCAATACATCTACTGATTCTGTTGTCATTATTTCTTTTTTTTGTATTTTATAATATAGTATCTTTGCCGTTCAAATGTAATTACATTCCCATTAAATTAAAAATAAATTCTTATAAAATTTATAAATTAAAGTAACTATAATGAGCGTTATTGGAGAATATTTAGACTTGGAACAATTTGTGTCCATCGTTTTTAAAAATGATAAAGCGGAGATAAGTGATAAAGTTTTAGAAAGAGTAAAAGAGAGTTATAGTTTTTTAAAAGAGTTTGCCCAAAATAAGGTGATTTACGGCGTAAACACCGGATTTGGACCAATGGCTCAATACCGAATTAAAAAAGAAGATCAAATTCAGTTACAATACAATTTGATTAGAAGTCATTCATCAGGTACTGGTAAACCTTTAAATCCATATTTTGTAAAGTCGGCTATTTTAGCAAGATTAAATACGCTTTCATTAGGTAATTCAGGGGTTCATCCTTCAGTTATTCATTTAATGAAGGAGTTCATCAATCGTGATATTACACCTTTAATTTTTGAACATGGTGGCGTAGGAGCAAGTGGCGATTTGGTTCAATTAGCTCATTTAGCGTTAGTTTTGATCGGTGAAGGTGAAGTGTTTTACAAAGGCGAAAGAAAGGCCACGCAAGAAGTATTTAAAATTGAAAATCTTCAGCCTATACAAGTTGAAATCCGTGAAGGATTAGCTTTAATGAACGGGACTTCTGTGATGACAGGAATTGGTGTTGTAAATGTTTTTAACGCTCAAAAATTAATCGACTGGGTCGTAAAATGTTCTTGTGCTATTAATGAAATTGTTTCAGCATATGATGATCATTTGTCTGCCGAATTAAATGAAACAAAACTGCATTTTGGACAACAGGAAATCGCCCAAAAAATGCGAACAAATTTAAAAGACAGTCAACTCATTCGAAAAAGAGAAGATCATCTGTATTCCGGCGAAAATACGGAAGATGTTTTCAAAGAAAAAGTACAAGAATATTATTCGTTGCGTTGCGTACCACAAATATTGGGACCGGTTTTAGACACAGTGAAATCGGTTGCTTCTGTGTTGGAAAAAGAAATAAATTCAGCCAATGACAACCCGATTGTTGATGTAAAAAACAAACATGTTTATCATGGTGGTAATTTCCATGGCGATTATATTTCACTTGAAATGGACAAGTTAAAACTCGTAATCACAAAATTAACAATGCTGTCTGAAAGACAATTAAATTATCTTTTGAATTCAAAATTGAACGAAATCTTGCCTCCTTTTGTTAATTTAGGTACTTTAGGGTTTAATTTTGGTATGCAAGGTGTTCAATTTACGGCCACATCAACAACAGCTGAAAACCAGATGTTGTCTAATCCAATGTATGTGCACAGTATTCCCAACAATAATGATAATCAAGATATTGTGAGCATGGGAACCAATGCGGCGGTAATTACGGGTAAAGTAATTGAAAATGCTTTTGAAGTAGTAGCCATAGAAGCTATAACGATAGTTCAGGCGATTGATGCATTGGGATATGATGCAAAAGTGTCATCGGTTACCAAAAAGTTATACGATGATGTACGTTCAATCGTTCCAAAATTTAAGGAAGATCAAGTGATGTATCCTTTTGTTCAAAAGGTAAAAGAACATTTGATGTCAATATAAATTAGTACTAACCATAACATTTATAAACATGAAAAAGCTTACACTTTTAATGGTTTTGTTTGTTCAGTTCATTTCTGCACAAGAACTTGCACTTGTAAAACAAGGGGATAAATTTGGCTATATTACTAAAGCCGGAGAATATGCAATTTTGCCAAAATTTAAAGACGCCAAAAATTTTTCAGAAGGCATGGCGGCCGCTTTAGATAATGGTAACTGGGGGTTTATTAATGCAAAAGGAGATTGGGCTATTCCGGCTACATTCACTAAAGTGAAATATTTTAACAGTGGTATTTGTTTGGTTGAAAAAGAAAAAAGATGGTTTTATATCGACAAAACAGGGAAAGAACTTCAAATGCCTCCTTCCGAAAAATTATACGATTTTGAAAATGGAGTAGCTTTCATTCGTCAAGGTGACAAAATTGGTTTGATTAATCCAAAAGGCGAAGTGGTTTTACAACCAAAATACCAAGTTATTAAAGGATTTGAAGGTAATTATGCCCGGGTAAAAAACAACGATAAATGGGGGATTATTGATAAGTCCGGAAAAGAGGTTGTCAATACTGAATATGATGAAATTGGAAATTATTACAAAAATACAACATGGGGTAGAAAAGGCGAAGCGTTTGGAATCATAAAAGAAAATGCTTTTAAACAAGTAGATGGGGCAGATAAAATATGGGATTTTTACGCTGAAGACATTACTTACGCCAGAAAAAATAAAAAAATTGGTTTTATCGATATAAATGGAAATTGGGTTATTGAACCAAAGTTTGATAAAGTAAGGGCTTTTTCAAAGTCATTGGCTCCGGCTTTTGATGGAAAAAAATGGGGTTTTATCAACACAAAAGGTGAGTTTGTTGTTCAACCCATGTACGATGATGTGGAAGTTTTTTCTGCAGATGGATTGGCTCCGGTTAAATCTAAAGATTGGGGTTTTATCGATGTAAACGGGAAATTAGTCATTCCTACAAATTATCAAATCACCGCCGTTGGATTCGGTGTTTTTAGAGACGAAGACAAAGGATTTGTTAATGGTTTAGCCAGAGTAAAAGCAAACAAAAAATGGTGTTTTCTAAAAACCGATGGTACAATCTTAGGAAATCAATATTTTGATAACGCTGAACTTTTTCAAAAATAAAATAAGAATAAAATTTATAACATTAGTATGAAGTGTGCATTAGTAACCGGTGGTTCAAGAGGAATTGGAAGTGCTATTTGTCAAAAATTAGCGGAAGAAAGTAATTACCACATCCTTATTAATTACCAAAGTAATAAAGAAGCTGCCGAAAAAACGCTTCAAGAAGTTGTAAACAAAGGAGCAACAGGTGAAATTATTCAATTTAATGTTTCCAATGCAGAGGAAGTAACAACTGCCTTATCTAATTGGCAGGAAAAAAATCCGGAAGCCATTGTCGAAGTTATCGTTAATAATGCAGGTATCACAAAAGACGGCCTTTTTATGTGGATGACACAGGACGATTGGAGTAATGTAGTCAACACCAGTTTGAATGGGTTTTTTAATGTCACCAATTTTTTCATTCAAAAAATGCTTCGCAATAAATATGGTCGAATAGTCAATATGGCCTCGGTTTCCGGTGTAAAAGGAACTGCAGGTCAAACCAATTATTCAGCGGCTAAAGGTGCTATTGTGGCTGCTACCAAAGCCTTGGCTCAAGAAGTTGCCAAGCGTAATATTACGGTGAATGCTGTAGCTCCCGGATTTATTCGCACAGATATGACCGGTTCGCTTGATGAAAACGAATTAATTAAATTAGTACCTGTAAACCGATTTGGTGAAGCCGAAGAGGTGGCGGATTTAGTAAGTTTTTTAGTTTCAAAAAAGGCTGGATATATTACCGGAGAAGTGATTAATATTAATGGAGGAATATATTCTTAAAATACAGGAATACGCATGGATAAAAGAGTAGTTATTACCGGAATGGGAATTTATTCCTGCATTGGAACTTCGTTAGACGAAGTGAAACAATCACTCTACGAAGGCAAATCAGGAATAATTTATGACCAGGAAAGGAAAGATTTTGGATTTCGTTCTGCCTTAACAGGAAAAGTGCCAAGACCCGATTTAAAAGCGTTACTCAGTCGCAGACAGCGAATCAGTATTGGCGAAGAAACGGAATATGCCTATATGGCTACCATCGAAGCCTTACGAAATGCTAACATTGATGATAGCTTTTTTGACACAAATGAAGTTGGAATTCTCTATGGAAACGATAGTGTTTCTATGGCAATTATAGAAGCTACCGATATTATTCGTGAAAAGAAAGACACTACTTTAATTGGTTCAGGTGCTATTTTTAAATCGATGAATTCTACCGTAACGATGAATTTATCTACAATTTTCAGATTGAGAGGGATTAATTTAACGGTTAGTGCTGCCTGTGCAAGTGGTTCACATTCCATTGGGTTAGGGTATCATCTGATAAAAAGTGGTTTGCAAGACACAATCATTTGTGGTGGAGCTCAAGAAATCAACAAATATGCCATGTCTAGTTTTGACGGATTAGGCGTTTTTTCTTTAGATGAAGCAAATCCAAGCAAAGCTTCACGACCATTTGATGCTAAACGAGACGGTTTAGTTCCAAGTGGAGGTGGTGCAACGTTAATATTGGAAAGTTATGAATCTGCTGTCAAACGAGGAGCACCAATTATTGCCGAAGTAATTGGTTATGGATTTTCATCCAACGGCGGTCATATTTCAACTCCAAACGTAGATGGTCCTTCTACAGCTATGAAACGAGCGATGGCTCAGGCAAATGTTACACCGGATCAAATTGATTACATTAATGCACACGCTACTTCAACCCCAGTTGGTGATGGAAATGAAGCAAAAGCAATTTTTGAAATTTTTGGAGAAAACAACACGCCTGTAAGCTCTACTAAATCAATGACCGGGCACGAATGCTGGATGGCTGGAGCCAGTGAAGTGATTTATTCTATCCTGATGATGCAACATTCTTTTATTGCTCCAAATATCAATTTTGAAAATCCGGATGAAGATTCTGCTAAATTAAATATTGTTAAAAGTACGATAAATACAAAAATTAATATATTTTTGTCGAATTCCTTTGGTTTCGGAGGAACAAATTCAGCACTTGTAGTTAAAAAAGTATAATTTTAAAAAATGAATAAAGCAGATATTATTGAAACTATTAATGGTTTCTTAGTTGAGGAGTTTGAGGTAGATAGAGATACAATTTCTCCCGAAGCTAATTTAAAAGACACACTTGGATTAGATAGTTTGGATTATGTTGATTTGGTTGTAACAATAGAAGCTAATTTTGGTGTAAAACTAGGAGAGGCAGATTTTGTTGGAATTGCCACTTTTCAAAACTTTTATGATTTAATTGAAAATAAGATTAAAGTAAAAGAAAACGCTTAACCACCATGAGCAAGTGGGACGGAAAATCGAGAGGAACACTACTGGGTTATAAGATTTTTGTTTTTTGTATAAAGAAGTTAGGAATTAAAGCATCCTATTTTGTGCTTTACTTCGTAGCTTCTTATTATTTTTTATTTCTAAAGAAAAGCAACCAAGCCATTGGCTATTACTTTAAAAACAGATTAGGTTATTCAAATCTTAAAACTAGAGTAGCTGTTTTTAGAAGTTATTTTACCTTCGGGCAAACCATTATTGATAAAACAGCCATTTCTTTCGGTCTTAGAAATCGATTTACGTATGAATTTGACGGTATCGATATACTTAAGAATCTTTTAGCCAAAAAAAATGGGGGTGTACTTATTAGTGCTCACATTGGAAATTTTGAAATTGCAGAACATTTTTTGGCGGATATCGACTTAGATTGTCAAATTAGCTTAGTAACAACTGATTTAGAGCATACCGTTATCAAAGATTATTTGGAGAGTATAGCCCAAAAATCATCAATAAAATTTATTTTGGTTAAAGAGGATATGTCCCATATCTTTGATATTAATAATGCATTGGCAAACAATGAATTAATTTGTTTTACCGGTGATCGCTATTTTCAAGGAACAAAATGTTTGACCGAACAAATTCTAGGGAAAGAGGCAAATTTTCCGGCAGGACCATTTTTAATTGCTTCCAGATTGAAAGTTCCGGTAGTTTTTGTGTATGTCATGAAAGAAAAAAACCTGCATTATCATCTTTATGCCAGAGAAGCAAACACTAAATACCGCGATGAAAAAGGGCTGTTAAAGGCCTATATAGAAAGTGTAGAATCAATGCTGAAAAAATACCCGTTGCAATGGTTCAATTATTTTGATTTTTGGGACGATATAAAAAACTAACTAAATAATGATAGCTAATCAAATTCTAGTTAGCTGACCAACTAAATAAACTATGGAAGAATTTGACTCAATCATTATAGGTTCAGGGGCAGGAGGGTTAACCACAGCTCTTTGTTTAGCAAGAGCCGGACAAAAAGTTTTGGTGTTAGAACAACACGATGTTCCGGGTGGATGGTGCCATAGTTTTACCTTAAACGGGCAGCGTTTTAGCCCCGGAGTACATTACATCGGATTACTGGCAGAAGGTCAATCTACTAATCAACTCTATAAAAGTTTGGGAATTGCCAATGACCTGATTTTTTTCAGGATGAATAAAAATGGATATGACCATTGTCATGTAGGTGATTATCAATTTGATTATCCGGCCGGAATTGAAAATCTAAAAAACAAACTGGCTGCCGAATTTCCACAAGAAGCAAAAAACATCAGAGAATATCTTTCTTTAATTGAAAAAGTAAATTACGAACTTCAACTAATTCCAAAATTAAAAGGACTTTGGCAAAAAGTCACAGTTCCTTTTCGCACGAAACATTTTGGAAAGTTTGCATTATTTTCATTAAAGCGAGTAATTGGATGGCATGTTAAAGATCCTCTTGTGAAAGCAATATTAAATGCTCAGTGTGGAGATCACGGTCTTCCACCCAATCGAGCAAGTTTCCCGGTTCATTGTTCAGTTATGAATCATTACTTTGAAGGGGGCTATTACCCAATGGGTGGAGGCGGTGGAATAGTTAAAGCGATGACCACCAAAATTAAAAGTTATGGAGGTGTGGTCAGAACTAAGCAAAAGGTGAGTAAAATTTTGCTGTCAGATAAAAAAGCAATTGGAGTGCAAATGCTTGACGGGAAACAACTATTTGCCAAAAACATCATTTCAAATGCAGACCCATCTACCACTTTTCTTAAGCTAATTGGTGGAGAGAATTGCAGTAAAAAACTGCTCAAAAGACTTGATAAAACAAGGTATTCCGTAACTTCTTTAATTTTATTTTTGACAGTTGATTTGGATGTAACACAATTTGGAATTGATTCCGGAAATATTTGGAAATTTAAAGATGATAATATTGACGGTCATTTTGATGAACTTACAAAAGGAAATATTACAGAAGGTAAAGAGTTTCCGGCTCTGTTTATGAGTTGCACCACACTTAAAGATCCGGTAAGTTTTAATGGAAGGTACCACAATTTTGAAATTGTAACCTATGTAGATTTTGATAGTTTCAAACAGTTTAATCAAGAAAAATATCACACACCGGAATACGAATTATTTAAGAATAAAATCATAGATAAATTCTTAAATACGGTTGAGAAATTAATTCCAACAGTCAGAGAGCATATTGTGCAAGCCGAATTGGGAACCCCTAAAACAAACCAATTTTATATCAACAGTACCAGAGGGAATGTATACGGAACCGAAAAAACATTGCGACAAATAGGTCCTTTTGCCTATAAAAATCAAACCGAATTTGAAAATCTTTATCTCTGCGGAGCAAG
Source organism: Flavobacterium piscinae (assembly GCF_004122145.1). Lineage (GTDB taxonomy): Bacteria > Bacteroidota > Bacteroidia > Flavobacteriales > Flavobacteriaceae > Flavobacterium > Flavobacterium piscinae. The sequence continues at coordinate 150,746 of NZ_SBKQ01000009.1, read as the reverse complement.
TACACTTTCACATGGTGTTACAGGTGCAAGCTATTCCGGTTTGGAAGCGGCTGCCAAAATATTAAATTTCAAATCAACCGATTTTTTGATAGAAGATGAATCACAAAAAATAACCATTTTCGATGCAGAGGATTCTTCTACATGGAATGAGTATGTTTTGGCTAAACGCGAAGATAAAATCAGAACTTTTAAAGAAGTAAAAATTTAATTTACTTAATATATTTTTTATATCTTTAAAAACAAACGAAAGGAACAATGAAGCAATGAAAAATGTTATTGTAATCTATTACACGCAATCCGGTCAATTAGAAAAAATTGCTCAAAATATTGCCAAACCACTTTTGAATGACCAAGAAATTTCGGTTACTTTTTACAACATAGAGATGGAAAAGCCTTTTCCTTTTCCCTGGCCAAAAGCTGACTTTTTTGATGCTTTTCCTGAGTCTTTTTTGCAAATTCCGGCACCAATTCATAGCCCTTCACAAGATCTTTTAAATAAAAAGTATGATTTGGTTATTTTGGCCTACCAAGTTTGGTATTTAACGCCGTCTATTCCAATTAATTCATTTTTAAAAAGTGACTTTGGTCAGCAAATTATCAAAGATACACCTGTTGTAACCGTGATTGGTGCAAGGAACATGTGGATAATGGCTCAGGAAAAAATGAAAAAATCATTAATAGAAGCCAATGCCAAATTGGTTGGAAATATTGCGTTAGTCGACAGACACATCAATCATATCAGTGTAATTACAATTGTGCATTGGATGTTTACTGGAAAACAAACCAACTATTTAGGAATTTTTCCTAAGCCTGGAGTTGCCGATGAAGAAATTTCAAATTCATCCAAATTTGGAGAAATTATCTTAAAATATTTAAAATCAAATCACTTTGAATCACTTCAAAATGAGCTTGTGGCTAATGATGCAGTTGAAATTAGACCATTTTTAATTGAAATGGATAAAAAGGCCAATAAAATGTTTACTAAATGGGCAAATTTGATTGTGAAAAAAAACAGCTCAAGACAAACATGGTTAAAATTCTTTAACATATATTTGTTCGTGGCAATATGGATAATTTCACCAATTGTCTATATATTGCACCTTTTTTCGATTCCTTTTAAAACTAACCAAATTAAGAAAGAAAAAACTTACTATAAACAGGTTTGATCTGACAACTGAATACATATGTTTGACGTTTACATAACAAAATCCGGAAAATTTTTGCCAAACAAAGCTGTTTCTAATGACGAAATGGAATCTTTTTTGGGTTTAATCAATAATTCCGCATCAAAAGCAAGAAAAATTATTCTTCGTAAAAACGGAATTGTTTCCAGATATTATGCCTTAGATGAAAATAGTGTTCCAACACACACCAATGCAGAATTAACGAATTTGGCTATAGAAACCTTGTATGATGAATCATTTAGATCAACCGATGTAGAAGTGCTTTCTTGCGGAACATCAACTCCGGATAATCTGCTCCCATCGCATGCTGCGATGGTTCATGGATTGATGAAAAATAAATCGGTAGAATTAAATTCGTCTTCGGGAGTATGTAATGCCGGTATGAATTCATTAAAGTTTGGTTACCTTTCGGTGAAGTCAGGAAATTCAAAAAATGCGGTTTGTACCGGTTCTGAAAGAGTTTCAACTTGGTTACTTGCCGATAAATATGAAGCAGAGATTGTTCATGAACAAAGCATTGAAGAACATCCTATATTAGCTTTCAAAAAAGATTTTCTTCGATGGATGCTTTCTGATGGAGCAGCTGCTTTTTTATTAGAAAATAAACCCAAAGGTAAAACCCCATTAAAAATTGAATGGATGGAAGCATTCTCCTATGCTCACGAATTGGAAGCATGTATGTATGCCGGCGGAGATAAAATGGAAAATGGTGAAATCAAACCCTGGAGTGATTTTCATTCCAATGAATGGTTAGAACAATCGATTTTTGCTATCAAACAAGATGTGAAATTGTTAGACAAATATATTTTGGAAAAAGGAGCAGAGAGTATGAAAGCTGCTCTGGATAAAAACAATATTAGTCCAAATGAAATTAATTATTTTCTACCCCATGTTTCTTCGTATTATTTTGTTGATAAATTAGCAAAGTCACTTGCCGAAAAAGGAATTGAAATTCCAATGGAAAAATGGTTCATGAATTTAAAAAATGTAGGAAATGTAGGCTCAGCATCTATTTTTTTAATGGTTGAGGAAATTATGAACTCAGGAAAATTAAAAAAAGGTGATAAATTATTACTTTCAGTTCCTGAGAGTGGTCGTTTTTCGTATGCTTACGCTTATTTAACTGTTTGCTAAATGGAAAAGGTTACTTTGCCTATTTTAAATAAAAACTTTGTAGAAAATTTAATTCCGCAAAAATTTCCATTTGTAATGGTGGACAAGTTAATTGATTTCAAGGAAAATGAAATTGTAGTTGGTTTAACTGTTCCAGAAAATAATATTTTTGTAAAAGACGCTGTTTTTCAAGAATCAGGTTTAATTGAACACATGGCTCAATCAGTAGCTTTGTATACCGGCTACCAGTTTTATTTGAAACAACAACCTGCTCCGGTGGGATATATCGGTTCTATAAAAAGTATCGAAATCAGTCAATTACCAAAAATAAAAGATGAAATAGTAACATTCGTAACAGTTCTTCATGAATTTATGGGAGTAACTTTAGTGGATATTTCATCAAAAGTAAACGGTGTCGAAATTGCCAAAGGTCAAATGAAAACTGTTTTAGCAAATTAAATTATGCAACCTCTGGAAAATTTAATCGAAATACAAAATTATCTGCCCCATCGTGCACCCATGTTGATGGTTGATTATATTGTTGAGTTTAATGAAAATGAGGTAGTTACAATTTTTGAAATTAAAAATAATAATCTTTTTGTTGACAATTCTGTTTTTACAGAAATTGGATTAATTGAAAATGCGGCACAAACTTGCTCGTCTATTGTTGCGAAATCCTATTTTATTGATGATAATCACAATGAAAAGAAAGATGTTAGTGTCGTGGGATTTATCAGCGGAATCAAAAAATTACAAGTTCATTCTTTACCAATAGTCGGAAATACAATTCAGACCAAAGCGGTTTTAATTTCCAGATTTGATGCCGATGAATACAAAATTTGTAGTATGAAATGCACTACGTATTTTGAAACCCTATTACTTTTTGAAGCCGAGTTGAATCTCTTTATCCAGAAAACGAATTAATGAAAAAGGAAGAAGTACCTCAGGATAAGGGCAATTTGTCCAAAAATAACATCAAAGAGTTGTGTTATGCAATCGATGAAAATGGAAACTATACCACAGCTTTAAGCACAGGCTGGGAACCAAAAACCATCGCTTTGCAAAATTCTATTCAAGATATTAATGAACGTATCGAAAATGCAAGAGTAGATGTTAAAAACGGTAAAATAAGTCCAATTGTATATTTTATGGAGCTACATAAAATGGATTGGGTTGTGTTGTCTTCTTATGTTGGAATGTGGATTTGGAGAGTAAAAAGACACCGAAAACCAGCTGTTTTTAAACGATTAAGCAATAAAGTCTTATCTAAATATGCTGAAGCTTTTGAGATTTCAATCGAGGAGCTAAAAAATTTTAAGGGAGAATAATGGAAACAAATTTTATTCATCATCAATCCGCTCACTGCGAAAATGGTGTTGCTTCCAATCTCTTGAAGCATCGTGGAATTAACATTAGCGAACCAATGGTTTTTGGAATTGGTTCCGGAATATTGTTTTTCTACCTTCCTCTTTTAAAAGTAAATCATGCTCCGGCAATCAGTTACCGACCAATGCCGGGTTTTATTTTCAACAGAGCCGCCAAAAGACTTGGAATAAAAGTAAAACGCGTTAAATTTTCAAACGAAAAAAGTGCTCAAATTGCTTTAGAAGAAAATTTAAAAAACAATATTCCAACCGGCTTGCAAGTGGGGGTTTACCATCTAACCTATTTTCCTGATGAGTATCGTTTTCACTTTAATGCTCACAATTTAGTGGTTTATGGTAAAAAAGATAATCATTTTTTAATTAGTGATCCGGTAATGGAAACTGTAACTACTTTAACAGAAGCGGAACTCGAAAAGGTGCGTTTTGCTAAAGGTGCATTAGCTCCAAAAGGTCAAATGTATTATCCAATTCATATTCCTACAGAAATTGATTGGGAAGGTGCCATCAAAAAAGGTATCAAAAATACGTGCCGAGAAATGCTCGCACCGGTTCCAATCGTAGGCGTAAAAGGTATTAGAACCGTTGCCAAAAATATTCCGAAATGGGCTAACAAAAAAGGAAATAAAATTGCGAACCATTACCTCGCACAAATGGTTCGAATGCAAGAGGAAATTGGCACAGGAGGTGGAGGGTTTCGATTTATTTATGCTGCTTTTTTACAAGAAGCTGCTCCGATACTAAAAAATGATAAATTGTATGAACTTTCCAAAGAAATGACCAAAATTGGCGATTTGTGGAGAGATTTTGCCGTAAATGCTTCTCGAGTTTATAAAAACAGAAGTAATCAAACCGATGTTTACAATAGTCTTTCAAAAGAACTTTTGCATATTGCCGATTTAGAAGAAAATTTCTTTAAGATGCTCAAAAAAGCTATATAAGCTGTCATGAAAAAGTCCATCATTCATATCGACCAACTTTTTAAAAAATATAAAGATGCCGATGATTTTTCGATAAATAATCTAAATTTGATTATTGAAGAAAAGGAAATATTTGGATTGTTGGGGCCAAACGGAGCAGGAAAAACAACGTTACTTTCTGTACTTTGCGGTTTAATAAAACCTACTTCGGGAAAATTTTCTATCAACGATTTATCCTATCAAAATAACGCTACCGAAATTAAAAAATTAATGGGTGTTGTTCCGCAGGAATATGCGTTGTATCCCACCTTAACAGCAAGAGAAAATTTGTTGTATTTTGGTAGTATGTATGGTTTGAAAGGAAAAGAATTGAAATCAAAACTTGAATTATCGCTTGAACATTTAGGTTTATTGAAGTTTGCCGATAAAAAAGTAGAAACTTTCTCCGGAGGAATGAAAAGACGTGTCAACCTGATTGCCGGAATTTTACACAATCCGTTGATTTTATTTTTAGATGAACCAACCGTTGGAGTAGATGTTCAATCGAAAAATGTAATTATTGATTACTTGAAAGAACTTAATTCTAAAGGAACTACCATCATTTATACTTCTCATCATTTAGTGGAAGCTCAAGATTTTTGCACGCAAATTGCCATTATCGATAGAGGTAAAATTTTTGCACAAGGAACACCAAAGCAATTGATTGCTCAAACAGAAAACGCTTCGAATTTAGAAGATGTTTTTATTTCATTAACAGGAAAAGAACTTCGTGATGTTATATAAGTTTTTCATGTCGGTCTACAAAGAAACGCTTCTGCTTAAAAGAGATTTTGGCGGTTTAGTTATACTTTTCGTAATGCCTTTGATACTTATCATTACCATCACTTTAATACAAGACGGTACCTATAAATCGATGTCAGATGTAAAAATTCCGATTTTGTTAGTGGATAACGATAATGATACGATTTCGAAAACCGTTCGTAAAAATTTAAATGAAAGTGGTTCGTTTGAAGTGCTTTCACAGTTGAAAGGTAAAAATATTACGGAAGAAATTGCCCAAGATGCCGTTTTTAAAGGAAAATATCAATTAGCAATCATCATTCCGGAAAAATTAAGTTCCGATTTACAATTAAAAGTAAATCAAAATGTGGATCGAATCGTAAGTTCATTTGGCTTAACTGATTCAACATCTACTAATGTTAAAAATCAAACAATTGAACCCAAAGAAATAAAATTATATTTTGACCCTGCCACACAATTGTCATTCAAAAATGGGGTAAAAAACGCCATTGATAAAATGATTTCGCAAATCGAAACAAGATCGATATATACTACTTTTCAAGAACAATTAGGTGAAGGTGATGAACCTGTTTTTGAACAGGAAAGTTTTATTTCGTTTAAAGAAATTGTGCCAACTATCAATAATAAAGAAATTTTACCCAACTCAGTACAGCATAATGTCCCGGCTTGGACGTTGTTTGCGATTTTTTTCATCGTAGTGCCGCTTTCCATAAACATAGTGAAAGAAAAAAGCCAAGGAACTCTTGTGCGTTTAATTACCAATCCTGTACCTTACGCCGTGGTTATTGCCGGAAAAACAGCAACTTATTTGGTAATTTGTATGATTCAATTTTATTTGATGGTAGCCGTTGGAGTTTTTCTTTTTCCACATATTGGTTTACCCGCTTTAGATGTGAATGGAAAATTATTTTTAATGAGTATCGTAGCCATTTTTGCCGGATTGGCAGCGGTTGGTTTCGGAATTTTGTTGGGGACATTAGCCAAAACCCAAGAACAATCGGCTCCTTTTGGAGCAACTTCGGTGGTGATTTTAGCAGCAATGGGAGGTGTTTGGATTCCGGTTTTTGCCATGCCAAAAGTGATGCAATTCATCGCACATATTTCGCCAATGAACTGGGGATTGAATGCTTTTTATGATGTTTTGCTACGAAATGGTGGAATTTTAGAAATTTTGACTGAAATAAGTTTATTACTTTTGTTTTTTATAATCACAGTAACTATTGCAATCGCATATGACAAAAAGAAAAGAGCAGTTTGATGAAGCTACGCAATTAACCATTTCCAAAGATATCAGAGTAAGATTTAACGAAACCGACCCTTTAGGCATCGTTTGGCATGGCTATTATATTACTTATTTTGAAGATGGTCGTGAAGCTTTTGGTCGTGAGCATGGTATTTCCTATCTCGATGTGCATAAATATGGTTTTACAACGCCAATTGTAAAATCGGTTTGTGAACATAAATTGTCATTGCGATATGGTGACGTAGCCCGAATTGAAACTACTATAATTGACACTCCTGCAGCCAAAATGATTTTTAGATATAAAATTTTCGATGCCAATAATGAAGTGGCTTGTACAGGCGAGACAGTGCAGGTTTTTGTGGATGTAAACGGAAATTTATCCCTTAATAACCCTCCATTTTATGAAGAATGGAAAAGAAAAGTGGGACTTTTGAAATAATTTTTCATGAATAACAAAAGTGTTTATATTACCCAAACCAATTGCATTACTCCGCTCGGATTTGATGTGAATTCGAATTGGGATGCGCTTCAGCAAGGAAAAAGCGGAATAAAATTGCATAAAAATGTTGGAAATTTGGAGCAGTTTTATGCTTCAATCATTTCTACTACTGAGTTGAATGAGGTTTTCGATAAAACGGTTTTTCCTTTTTCTGTTTCGGATAAAAAGTTTACCAAATTAGAAAAAATGTTGCTTTTGGCTTTGTTGCCTTTGGTAGAAAAACATCAAATTTCTAATCGAACAGCATTTGTTTTTTCTACTACCAAAGGAAATATCAGTTCGTTAGAATTAGAGTCAAATCCGGTTAAAGAAGCTCAATTGGCTTTCTTAGCCAAAAAAATAAGCTCATTATTTGGTTTTACAACAGAACCTATAGTGCTTTCAAATGCATGTGTTTCTGGCGTTTTAGCAATTGCTGTGGCCAAACGAATGATTCAAGTTGGTGTGTATGACGATGCATTTATTTTAGCCGGAGATGAAGTTTCGGAATTTGTATTGTCCGGATTTAATTCGTTCCAAGCCATGAGTGAAATGCCTTGTAAACCCTATGATTCAGACAGAAATGGAGTAACTTTAGGCGAAGCAACTGCAGCGGTGTATCTAACTTCCGACAATAATAAAGTTGAATCAAACGCTATAAAAATTTGTGGTGACGGTGCGATTAATGATGCTAATCATATTTCCGGTCCATCCAGAACAGGTGAAGGATTATATAAAAGCATTGAAAGTGCGATAAGGGAAGCGAATATTACAGTCAAAGAAATCGACTATATTTCTGCTCACGGAACAGCAACTTTATACAATGATGAAATGGAAGCGATTGCTTTTAATAGACTACATTTGCAAAATGTTCCTGTTAACAGCCTTAAAGGATTTTACGGTCACACATTAGGAGCTTCCGGTTTGTTGGAAACAGTTATCGCGATTGAAAGTGCTAAACGAAACCATTTGATTATGTCAAAAGGATTTCAGCATGACGGAACATCGCAATCAATCGCCGTGATAAAAGAAAATAAACCGGCTGAAATCAATTATTTTTTAAAAACGGCTTCCGGTTTTGGCGGATGCAATACAGCAGTAATTTTTAAAAAATTAAATTAATTTGAAAAGTCAATTTACTATAACAAATTCGTGCAAAATTGAGTCAAATATTATTTTTTTCAATGAAGAAAAAATATTTGAAACAGAGGGAGATTCATTTGCAGAATTTGCTAAGTCTGTTTATAAAAAATTCGGAATAAATTATCCAAAATTTTTTAAAATGGACAATTTGAGTAAATTAGCATTTTTAGCATCTGAAGTTTTGCTGAGTGAACAAATAATTGCAGAAGCCGAAAACAATGTTGCTTTGGTTTTTGCCAACCGTTCATCTAGTTTAGATACTGACGTAAAGTTTCAACAGTCTATTGATGACAAAGAAAATTATTATCCGAGTCCGGCTGTTTTTGTTTATACATTACCAAATATTTGTGTAGGAGAAATAAGCATTAAACATCAATTGAAATCGGAGAATGCTTTTTTTGTGTTTGAAGAAAATAATGAAGTATTTTTGACGCAGTATGCAACATCGCTTTTACAAAACAAAAAAGCCACAAAAGTGCTTTGCGGATGGGTGGAATATTTTGACGAAAGCTATTTAGCAAAACTATTTATAGTAGAATAATAAGTAAAGAATTAATAATTATATGGAAGCATTAAAGCAAGAATTAAAGGAAAAAATTATAGCAGCATTAAATTTAGAACACATTTCTGTTGAGGAATTTGATGATAATGAAACATTGTTTGGAGACGGAATTGGTTTAGATTCTATTGATGCCTTGGAGTTAATCGTTTTGTTAGACAAAGATTATGGTATCAAATTAACTGACCCGAAAGAAGGAAAAACCATTTTTCAATCAGTGGAAACAATGGCCAATTACATCTCAGCAAATCGTACAAAATAAGAATTGTTAATGAATAAAAGAGTTGCAATAACCGGAATGGGAATCATTTCTTCGATAGGAAATTCTGTTGAAGAAAACTTCCAGTCGTTAATAAACGGTAAAACCGGAATTTCTACTATTGAAAATTTAGAAACAATTCATAAAGAGGTAATTATGGTGGGTGAAATTAAATTAACCAACCAACAATTAGCTAAACAACTCAATTTATCGGAAGATAATAATTTTTCCAGAACAACATTATTAGGAGCGATTGCTGTTCGTGAAGCACTTGAAAATGCCAATGTTAAAGACATCAACGATTGTAGAAGTGGATTTATCTCTGCCACAAGCGTAGGTGGAATGGATTTAAATGAAAAGTATTTTTACGAGTATTATAATGATGAATCGCTTCACAAATACATCAACAGTCATGATGCAGGCGATTCTTCTCATCAAATTGCTGATTATATTGGATTAAAAGGAATGGTAACCACCGTAAGCACTGCTTGTTCGTCAGCTGCCAATGCCATTATGTTGGGATGCAGATTGATTCAATCCGGACAATTAGACCGCGTGATTGTAGGTGGCACTGATGCGTTGGCAAAATTCACCATCAACGGATTTAAAACGTTAATGATTTTATCCGATACCTATAACACACCATTTGATAACGATCGAAAAGGTTTAAATCTCGGTGAAGCAGCTGCTTTTTTAGTGTTGGAATCAGATGAAATTGTACAAAAAAATAATAAAAAAGTATTGGCTTATGTCAGCGGTTTTGGCAATGCTAATGATGCTTTTCATCAAACAGCTTCCTCAGAAAATGGTGAAGGAGCTTTTTTAGCCATGCAAAAAGCATTCAAGTTGGCAGATTTAAAACCGGAAGATATAAATTACATCAACGCTCATGGAACGGCTACACCCAACAACGATTTGTCTGAAGGTAGAGCAATATTGAGAATATTTAATAATAAGGTGCCCGATTTTAGTTCCACAAAAGCATTTACAGGGCACACGTTAGCCGCCGCAGCAGCCATTGAGGCAGTGTATAGCGTTTTGGCTCTACAACACAACTTGGTTTTCCCCAATATGAATTTTAAAAAACCAATGGAAGAATTTAATTTGATTCCGCAAACTATATTGAAAGAAAAGAATATTAATCATGTGTTGTCGAATTCGTTTGGTTTTGGAGGAAATTGTTCAACGGTAATATTTTCTAAAAGCGAATGAAAAAGAGTTTTATCAATGGGGTAGGATGCATTTCGGTTCAAAAAACCGTAGATGCAGCTTTTTTAGCTGAAGTTGAACTTACTACCAAGGAAAGTGTTGTATTCGCAAAGCAACCTTCTTATGTAGAGGTAATTTCTCCATCATTCATCAGAAGAATGGCCAAAGGAGTTAAGATGGGAATTTTTACTTCCACACAAGCTTTAAAAGAGGCTAATCTTGCTATGCCCGATGCAATTATTACCGGTACAGGCCTGGGTTGTTTAGAAGATTCCGAAAAATTTCTCAAAGCTATTTTAGATAATAATGAACAGTTTTTAACGCCAACTTCATTTATTCAATCTACACACAACACGGTTGCAGGTCAAATCGCTCTTGGGTTACAATGTAAAGGATATAATTTTACGTATGTAAACGGAGCCGTTTCCTTAGAAACAGCTTTATTGGATGCCAAGCTTCAAATTGAAACTGAGGAAGCCCATTCTGTCTTGGTTGGCGGAATTGACGAAACGGCTCAACATAATATCGATGTACAACGCATGGCCGGTAACATCAAGAAACAAGAAGACTTGCCATGTTCAATTTTAGAACCTACTACAAAAGGAATGATTTTGGGCGAAGGAGCTAGTTTTTTTGTATTGGAAGAGCAACAAAAAGAAAGTTCTTATGCAACTTTAGATGCTATTTCAATACAAAATTCTTTGGAGTTAAACGAAGTGGAGCAGTATGTAAAAACTTTTTTAAACAATAATAAAATCAGTTTAAACGATATTGATTTAGTTGTGCTAGGTAATAATGGTGATGTGGAATTTGATGTTTATTTTAATCAAGTTAGTCATTTTTTTAACCAAACACCACAAGCTTATTTTAAACATTTAAGTGGTGAATTTTATACGGCTAGTGGATTTGGACTATGGATGGCGTTGAATATTTTGAAAGAACAAACTGTTCCTGCCTGTGTAAAAATGAATTCCATCGAAAGAGAAATGTATCAAACTGTTTTACTTTACAATCAATACCGAGGAAAAGACCATAGTTTAACCTTACTTAAAAAATGCTAAAACATAAAAAAATAGTCCTTTTTTGTGTTGCTGTTGTATTGGTTTTGTTCACTTTTACCTTTTTTACAGCAGTTCATTGGATTTTTTTTTTACTTCTTTTTTTAATTTGGTTGGGATTAACCACGTGGGGTTCGTTTGACATTCGATTGAATTATTTTACAAAAGCGTATTGTTCAAAGCCAAATTCTATTTCAAAGGAAATTGCGTTGACGTTTGATGATGGTCCACACGAAATGACCGAAAAAGTACTGGATTTGCTTAAACTATTTAATGTTAAAGCTACTTTTTTTTGTATCGGAAAACAAATCGAAAACAATCCTCAACTTTTTAAGAGAATAATTTCAGAGGGTCATCTGGTAGGAAATCACAGTTTTTCTCATTCCGAAAATTTCGGTTTTTTTTCTTCTCAAAATGTATTGAATGAAATTACAACAACAAATAAATTAGTTCAGCAATGGTCTGGATTAAATATGAAACTTTTCCGTCCGCCTTTTGGCGTTACAAATCCAATGATTGCTAAAGCAATTTCTGAAACAAAACATCATGTTATTGGCTGGAATATTCGTTCGTTAGATACCGTTTATGAAGATGAAAATACTATTTTTGAACGTGTAAAAAATAAAATCAAACCCGGCGGAATCATACTTATGCATGATACTTCTCAAAAATCAGTCAATGTATTGGAACGGTTATTGCTATTTTTGAAAACGGAAAATTATTCTATTGTTTCTGTGGATAAACTTTTAAATCTTTCGGCGTATGAAAATTAAAATGTTGCTTTTTGTTTTGTGTATGAATTTCACTGTTTTTGCTCAAGAACAGAAAATGTCAGCAACTGAAATTTCTTCATTCAAAACCGCTGTTGATAAAGAAACAAAAACTATAAAATCATTAAAAACCGATTTTATTCAATATAAACACTTGAGTTTTTTGTCAAAAGACATTGAAACTTCAGGTAAAATGTATTTGAAATCACCTAATTTATTGAATTGGCAATATACTAATCCCTATCAATACAGTATAATATTTAAAAACAATAAAGTTTACATCAACGATCAAGGAAAAAAAAGCAGCATCAATGCCGGAAACAGTAAAATGTTTGAAAAAATTAATAAGTTAATTGTCGGAAGCGTGAGCGGAAATCTATTTGATGATGAAGAATTTTCCATCGAGTATTTCAAAAATAAAGAATTTTATATCACTAAGTTAACTCCGAAAACAACTACTATAAAAAAGTATATCAAATTAGTAGAATTGTATTTCCCTATTGGCGAATCTACAGTTTCTCAAGTTAGATTAATTGAACCTTCTGACGATTTTACCAAAATTGTTTTTAAAAACAAACAACTCAATGCAAAATTTGATGATTCGGTTTTTAATCAGTAGTGGTTTATTCTTGCTATTTCTTTCATGCAAAACGCATGAAATTCCAAACACAATCAAGATTGATAGTGACCGAAAAAACTTTCAAAATCACTATTTCTCCGATTCTCAAAAAGATTATGTTTATAAAGCCAACATAGAAGTTTACGGAAAGCAGTTGGGTGGAATTTTTGTGGCAAAAAAAATAAATGATACACTTCATCGGGCCGTTTTAACTACTGATTTTGGGAATACATTACTCGATTTTGAAGTTTCAGAAAACAGTTTTAATGTGAATTATTGCGTTGATGATTTGAATAAAAAAATCGTTCTGAATACATTAGAAAAAGATTTTAGATTAGTTTTTAGAGAAAAATATAATATAGAAGAAGTTTTTGAAAATCAAACACATACTATTTATAAAACAAAGTACGGAAATCGTTTTAATTATTTATTCGAGCATAAATCGGATAAAATGTTAACAAAACTTACACACACAACTAAAGTAAAAGAAAAAGTTCTGATTCAGTTTGAAGGAAAAAACACTACTTTTGCCGAAAAAATAATTATTGAACATAAAAACATTAAATTAAAAATTGAATTAAATCAAATTAGTAATTAAATTATCAAGCTATGAAAAGAATTGTTTTTGCATTTTTGTTTTTCTTCGGACTAACATTTGTAAACGCTCAAGTAACTTTTAAACCAGGACTCAGAGCAGGTTTAAATCTGTCTAAAATCACTCAATCAGACGCCTCAACGCGATCCGATTTTTACATTGCCGGTTTTGGAGAATTGAAACTTACCAAATACTATACGTTGCAACCGGAAATTAGTTATTCTAAACAAGGTGGAAATGATGTATTAGTGCAAAATTTTAACAATCAAACGGGTAATTATGATGTTTCTAAAGAAGACATTTCGGTTGATTATATCTCTTTTGCTATAGTGAATAAGTTTACTTTTAACAATAAATTCAATATTCACATCGGTCCAACCATAGATTTTCAAGCGGGACAAAACCAATTTACACAATCAGATGTTGATTTAGCCTTTTTACTTGGGTTAGGGATAAGTGTTACCAATAATCTCTCTATTGAAGCAAGAGTAAAAAAAGGAATTATTGATATTTATGAAACGGATTATTTTAGTGATAATTCGTACAATGTTGGTGATTATAACACCAACTTTCTGTTTCAATTAGGTGTTTCATATACTTTTGATTTAAAATAAATCTTACAATAATTAATCATGAAAAAGTTTTTATCAATTTTCGTTTTTATTTTTCTAGGTACTTTCGTTTCGAATGCTCAATTTGAATTTAAACCGGGTGTGCGAGGTGGACTTAATCTTTCAAAAATCACCAATTTAGATGCTGATTCAAAAACCGATTTTTTTGTAGGTGGTCAATTTGAATTAAAGTTTGTAAAATTTTATTCATTACAACCGGAATTAACTTATTCCAGACAGGGTTTTAAAACACCGAATGATAGTTATTCACTCGATTATTTATCGGTTGGAATAACGAATAAATTCACATTTGGAGGAGGTTTTAATGTGTTGGTTGGTCCAACAATCGATGTTAAAGTTGGTGATAACTTTCCAACAGTTTTAAGTGATGAATTAATTGGGTTTGACTTTGCTCTTATGGGAGGAATTGGCTATACTTTTAAAAATGGACTTGCTGTTGATGTTCGATTCAAACAAGGTATTGTAGATGTTTTTGGAGACAATTACAATGAATACAATGATGAAAATGGCAACGGAAATTTTGACGAAGTAAAACTAAATTCATTGTTTCAGTTTGGGGTTTCCTATTCATTCGATTTAAAATAAAAATTGTATATTTAAAATAAAAAATAAACCATGTTACTAAAGGATTTCTATTCGGTTGAAAATATCGAGAAAATTTCAAATGAAAAATATAATGCTACTGTTTTTTTAAATAAAGCACATGATATATTCAAAGGACATTTTCCCGGAAATCCGGTGACCCCCGGCGTTTGTATGATGCAAATTATCAAAGAACTTTCTCAAGAAATTTTGGGAAGTTCTTTGATTTTAAAAAGTTCATCTAACGTTAAATTTATGGCCTTAATCAATCCGGAAATCAATCCAAAATTAAAACTTGAATTAGATTTTAGCGGCGATTTAGATTCAGATATTAAAGTAAAAAACACTACTTTTTTTGACGATACAGTTGCTTTAAAATTATTTAACACCTATAAAAAAGCATAGTTTGAAGTTTTTTTTCGCTATAGTATGCTTAGTCTTTTTCTCTGGTAATCAGGAATTAGTCACTGTGCGAGAAAATTATATTCTAGCCTCTCAATCAAAAGAAAAAGCTGAGGAATTCAATAAGCTAATGGTTAGCTATTCAGGTGAAAACAAGACCTTGTTGGCCTATAAAGGAGCTTCTATCGCTCTAAAAGCAAAATTTGCTTCTGACAGAAAAACAAAAAAAGAGCTTTTTACAAAAGGAATTACTATTCTTGAACAAGCTGTTAAAGCCGATTCGAACAATGCAGAGATTAGATTAATCCGTTTAAGTATTCAGGAAAATACCCCTAAAATACTTAATTATAAAGCCAATATTTCGGAAGATAAAAAACTTATTTTGACTACTTTTGACAAACAAAACAAAGCTTTACAAGAGCATTTAAAGTCGTTCATCATGCAGTCAAAATCATTTACCGCACAAGAAAAGGAGTTAATTGCAAACTAACCCTGATTTTATGAATGAAACCATCATCAACAATAAAATTATGGCGGAGACATGCGTAATTATTCCAACCTACAACAACCAAAAAACACTTCAACGGGTTATCGATGGTGTGTTGAATCAAACGGATAACATTATTATTGTAAACGATGGATCAACAGACGAAACATTTGATAATTTAAAAAAATACCCTCAACTCACACAAATTCATTTTGCTGAAAACAAAGGAAAAGGAGTTGCTTTGCGAGAAGGTTTCAAAAAAGCAAAACAATTGAATTTCAAGTTTGCAATTACGATTGATTCTGATGGTCAGCATTTTCCGGATGATATTCCACTTTTTTTGCAAGCTTTGGAAGAAGAAAATAGAGATGTCTTACTCATTGGAAGTAGAAACATGAACCAAGACGGTGTGCCCAAAAAAAGCAGTTTTGGTAACAAGTTTTCCAATTTTTGGTTTTGGTTTGAAACCGGTATTAAATTGGATGATACCCAATCGGGTTACCGATTGTATCCGTTAAATTCAATTCCGAAGAAATTTTTTACCCGAAAATTTGAGTTTGAAATCGAAGTGATCGTTCGAACGGCATGGAAAGGTGTTCCGGTTAAAAATATACCCATCAACATTCTTTATGACCCTAATGAAAGAGTTTCACATTTTCGTCCGTTTCAAGATTTCAGCCGAATTAGTGTGTTGAATACGCTACTGGTTATTATTACACTTTTTTATATCAAACCAAGAGACTTTTTTCGAAAACTTTTAAAAAAAAAATTTAAAGACTTTGTTCGTGAAGATATTTTAGCCAGTTCAGATTCAAACATGAAAAAAGCTTCCTCCATTGCTTTAGGGGTTTTTATTGGAATTGCTCCTTTTTGGGGGTTTCAAACCATTTTATCCATTTCTTTGGCTGTTTTATTTAAGCTCAATAAGGCATTAGCATTTGTTTTTTCAAACATTAGCTTTCC
Source organism: Flavobacterium piscinae (assembly GCF_004122145.1). Lineage (GTDB taxonomy): Bacteria > Bacteroidota > Bacteroidia > Flavobacteriales > Flavobacteriaceae > Flavobacterium > Flavobacterium piscinae. The sequence continues at coordinate 134,347 of NZ_SBKQ01000009.1, read as the reverse complement.
TCCGATGATTCCTATTATTATTTTCAGTTCGTTAAAAATAGGTTCTTTTTTTGTGGGAAGTACAAAACCGCTTCGATTTGATAATTCTATCACCTTGGATGTTGTAAAATCCAATTTATCACAATATCTTGTGGGAAGTTTTGTTTTGGCAACTGTAGCCGCAATTGTTTTTGGAGTTGGAAGTTATTTATTACTTTCGCTGACCAAAAAATCAAAAAAATAAAAATAATAATGCATTCATTTTTTATTGCAATGTATCGCTTTGTGGAGCGAAAAAAACGATTGGCTATTACAATGGCCATTGCATTGTTGTGTTTTTTTGGATTTTTTGCCACTCAAATTCAGTTTGAAGAAGACATCACCCGAATTATTCCAAAAACTGAAAAGTCGGATGTAACGGCAAAAGTACTTCAACAGATTAATTTTTCAGATAAAATTACGGTCATTATTGAAAAAGATAAAAATGGCACTGAAGACGATTTGATTGAAACCGCTACAACATTTTTAGAAAAAACAACTTCGCTCAATCAATATATTGAAGAAATTCAAGGAAAAATAGATGATGATAACATTCAGCAAACAATTGAATTCGTCTATGATAATTTACCACTTTTTTTAGAAGAATCCGATTATGCGTTAATTGATAAAAAACTCAACAACGATAGCATTTCCGTTCAGGTTGAAAAAAATTATAAAACCCTGATTTCGCCAACCGGAATTGTCGCAAAAGAGTTTATTTTAAATGATCCGCTTGGTATTTCTTTTATGGGTCTAAATAAACTCCAAGAACTCAATAGCGGTGACGACTTTCAATTGAAAGATGGTTTTTTAATCACAAAAGATAATTCAAAATTACTACTTTTCATTAATCCAAAATTAGCCGGAACAGAAACGGAAAAGAGTCAGTTATTTGTTGAAAAATTAGAGGAAATTCAACAACAACTTAATCAGGAATTTAAAGAAAAAACCGATTTAACTTATTTTGGTTCATCTTTTATTGCTGTGGCTAATGCGAAGCAAATAAAACGAGACATAATGACCTCGGTATTTATCTCGTTAAGCCTTTTGGTTTTAGTTTTGATATATTTTTATCGAAACATTTTGGTGCCAATCATTATTTTTATTCCAACACTTTTTGGTGTTGGGGTGGCAATGACTTTTTTATATTTTATAAAAGACAGCATTTCGGCTATTTCACTAAGCGTTGGTGCGGTATTACTTGGGATCACGATTGATTATTCTTTGCATATTCTTACACATTATAAACATAACAGCAACATAGAAACATTGTATAAAGATATTGTTAAACCGTTGCTTATGAGCAGCAGTACCACCGCAATAGCTTTTTTATGTTTACTTTTTGTTCACTCCGAAGCCTTAAAAGATTTAGGGATTTTTGCTGCAATTTGCGTCATAATATCGGCAATTTTTTCTTTGTTGATTATTCCACATTTATACAAACCAAAAAAGGTAACGATAGACAAACCAAAAACAGTTTTGGATAATATCGCTTTTTTTTCATTTCATAAAAATAAATTTTTAATAATTTCCTCTCTAATTATTATTGTGGTAAGCATTTTCACTTTTAAAAATGTAACCTTCAACAATAATTTAGCCGAACTAAATTATGTTCCCGACGAAATTAAATTAGCGGAAAGCAAATTAGAAAAAGCAACCAATTTAACATCAAAATCGATTTATTTAACATCGTACGGCAATTCAATTAATGAAGCTTTGGAACAAGCCGGTACTATCTATAAAGATCTTTCTGAAAGAAAAGAAAAAAATGAGATTTTGACTTTTAGTTCCATTGGGGGATTGGTTTTATCCGAAAAAGAACAAAAACAAAAAATTGAAAAATGGAAGACATTTTGGACAGAGGAAAAGATAGAATTTCTTCAAAATAGTTTAATTAAAAACGGCAAATTAGTTGGATTTAAAGAAGAAACTCACGGGCAATTTTATAACTTGTTGAAGAAGGATTTTTCAACGATTCAATTCCAAGATTACGAACAAGTAAAAGCTTTATTTTTAAAAGAATTTGTCTCTCAAAAAGATGGTTTTTATACTATTTCTTCATTAGTAAAAATAAATTTAAATCAACGAGATAAATTTATTGACACCATTTCAAAAAATGAAAATTTGGTTGTAATTGACCGTCAACACATGAATGAAACCTTTCTAGGCCAATTAAGAGACGATTTTACAAGCTTGATAAATTATTCGTTGATAGCGGTTTTACTTATACTTTTTCTCTTTTTTAAACGAATTGAATTGGTTATTTTAAGTGCCATTCCAATCATAATTACCGGAATAGTAACCGGCGGACTAATGAATTTGTTTGGTCTTCAACTCAATATTTTTAGCACCATTGTTTGTACAATGATTTTTGGTTTAGGAGTTGATTTTAGTATATTCATGACGAGTGCTTTACAAAAAGAATATACCTACGGCAAAAGTGTATTGCCAACGTATAGGGCTTCCATTTTAATGGCGGCTATTACCACAATTTTAGCGATCGGAGCTTTAATTTTTGCCAAACATCCTGCTCTGAAATCCATTTCTGCCGTTTCATTAATCGGAATTTTTTCGGCTTTGATCATCACTTTTGTTTTTTACCCAATTCTATTCAACATTTGTATTGTAAATCGGACTAAAAAGGGAAAATCTCCCATTTCACTTCGTTTATTTTTACATTCTTCTTTGTCGTTCATTTATTATGGATTGGGAGGTTTTATTTTTTCTTTTTTTGGAAGAATAATTTTATTTCTACTGCCGGTTAATGCCAAAACCAGAACCAGCTGGTTTCGGAAAATTATTTCTAAATTCATGAAATCGGTGTTGTACTCAAATCCATTTGTGAAAAAAGAAATCGTCAATCTGCATCATGAAAAATTTGATAAACCGGCAATTGTAATTGCCAACCATACTTCCTTTTTAGACACCTTGGCAACCGGAATGGTGACACATCGTGTGATTTATTTGGTTAATGATTGGGTGTATAAATCTCCTATTTTTGGTGGTGTGGTTCGTTTGGCCGGTTATTATCCGGTTTCTAAAGGTTTAGAGGGTGGTGTTGAACATCTAAGAAAACGAGTTGATCATGGTTATTTATTGATGGTTTTTCCAGAAGGTACTCGTTCAGAAGACAACGATATTAAACGCTTCCACAAAGGAGCTTTCTATCTGGCAGAGCAATTTAATTTGGATATTCTGCCGATTTATATTCACGGAAATTCTGAAACACTTCCCAAAGGTGATCATATTATTTATGATGAAAACATTACAGTAGTTATCGGAAAGCGAATTGAAGCCTCAGATAGTTCTTTCGGAAATTCTTATGCTGAAAGAACCAAATCAATTAATAAACTTTTCAGACAGGAATTTGCAAAAATTAGAATAGAGAGAGAAGACGAAAATTACTTTAAAAACAAACTCTTTTTGAGTTTTTTATATAAAGAATCAGAAGTTATTGAAGCTGTGAAAAGAGATTTTGAAATGAATAAAACAATTTATTTCAACCTAAATGACGACATAGCTCCTTTAGCAAAAATACTTCATTTTGGGAATGATTATGGACAGTTAGATGTATTACTGACGTTGCAACAGGCCAGAAGAAAAATACAAAGTTATTGTGTTGATGAAGAAAAAAGAAGTGTCGCTAAAACCAATTATTTAGTTAAAAAACGTGATATTTGTTATCCTGATGAATTGACTGCGATTGGTAATTTTGATATAGTAGTAATTTCAACAAATATAGAGGAATCAATCATAATGGATTATATTTCTAAAGCAAGTAAAATCATTTTGCTGATTCATTTTGAATTAAAAGAAGTCATTCTTAATCATGGATTCAGTATTGTAAAAGAAGAACCAACTAAAATCGTTTTGATAAAGCCGTGAATCTGAAAAAAAAATATGATGTTGTAATCGTGGGTAGTGGACTTGGTGGTTTGGTCTCAGCCATTATTTTGGCTAAAGAAGGAAAAAGTGTCTGCGTTTTAGAAAAAAACAACCAATTTGGAGGTAATCTGCAAACGTTTGTTAGAGACAAAACCATTTTTGATACCGGAATTCATTATATCGGAGGATTGGCTGAAGGTCAAAATTTACACAGTTATTTTTCATACATCGGGATTATGGATCATCTCCGATTAAAGAAAATGGATGAAGATGCCTATGATGTTATCACGTTTGAAGGGGATCCGAATCAATATCCGCATGCGCAAGGCTATGAAAATTTTGTAAAGCAATTAGTTAAATATTTTCCCGATGAAGAAGAAGTAATCAGAGAATATTGCAATAAATTAATTTATGCCTGCGATTCGTTTCCGCTTTATAACCTTAAAAATGACGGAGGGTATCAAAATGAAGTACTTTCCATAAATGCAAAAGCTTTATTGGATGAATTGACACCAAACGAAAAATTAAAAGCAGTTTTGGCGGGTTCCAATTTTCTTTATGCCGGCGATGATTACAGAACTCCCTTTTATGTGCATGCACTTTCGGTAAATTCCTATATACAAAGCTCTTGGCGATGTTTAAACGGCGGAAGTCAAATTACCAAACAACTTATTAAACAATTAAAAAAGTTTGGAGGAGAAACGTATAAGCACAGTGAAGTGGTCGATTTTACGTATGATAACGGAAAATTAATTTCAGCCATAACCAAAAATGGGAACGAGTATTTTGGAGATATATTCATTTCTAATATAGAACCCAAGACTACTTTAAATTTAATTGGCAAAGACAAATTCAGAAAACCGTATTATGACAGAATACAAAGTTTAGAGGTCATTATTGCACCGTTTAGTATTTATATTGTGTTAAAGCCGGAAAGTCTGCCTTATCGAAATTATAACAATTACCATGTGAAAGATGCTTCTCGAATTTGGAAAGCAGCAGAGTACACACAAGAATCTTGGCCGGAATGTTATATGATTTCAATGAATGTTTCAGAAGAAAATCAAGTTTGGGCAGAAAGTATAACAGCAATTACCTACATGCGTTTTGATGAAGTTCAACAGTGGGAAAACACTAAAAACACAGTTGCTAATAAAGAAGAAAGGGGAGAAGAATACGAAAAATTCAAAAATGATAAAATTGAAATTTTTCTTCAAGAAATTGAAAAGAAAATCCCAAATATTCGCGAATGCATTAAATCGGTGCATGCTTCTACACCATTATCTTACAGGGATTATATTGGCGGACACAACGGAAATTTATATGGCTATGTGAAAGATTCGAACAACCCAATGAAAACCTTTATTTCGCCTAAAACAAAGATCGAAAATTTGTTTTTAACCGGACAAAGTATCAGTATGCATGGGGTTTTAGGTGTAACCATTGGAGCGGTTGTCACTTGTTCGGAAATCGTAGGAAAAGAATATTTAATCAATAAAATTAACAACGAACTCAAAGCAAAGGAATGAAAGTTGTATCCAAAATAATTTTTCATCTTTTTGTAGGAGTCACCTTTTTGTCTTGTGGAATTTCTAAATCACTTCAAGATAAGCCTCAAGTTGCATTTTCAACATTTGAAAAACCAATCATTGAAAAGCGAAATGATTCTCTTTTTGTGTCAGAAAATAACTTTATAATCAAAAACAAACAACAATTGTGGGAACTTCATGTGTCTGGGAATGAATGGCAAAGAGGATTGTTAATTGGTGGTTTATCTGAAGATTTATTCAAAAAACAAGAATTTATTTTCTTTTCCAAAATTCAGGAAATGGTTCCGTCAAAATTTAAGCAAAAGCTTTTACGGGAATTTTTAAAATGGTATAATCGGAAACTTTATCTACATATTCCGGAAGAATTCAAAACAGAAATCTATGGTATTTCCGAGTATGCCTCAGATGATTTTAACTCCATTGCACCCAAATACTTAAGAAGTCTTTATCTTCATGGAGCCCACGATATTGGTCATGCCTTGCAGGATTTAGCATTGGTTGGTTGTTCATCCATCGCAGTTTGGGGGGATAAATCAGAGGATGGCTCGCTCCTAATCGGAAGAAATTTCGATTTTTATGCCGGCGACGATTTTGCCAAAGATAAAATCATTTTATTTGTTAAACCTGATAAAGGAATTCCGTTTATGAATGTGACTTGGGGCGGAATGATTGGCGTGCTTTCCGGTATGAATGCTGAAGGATTAACAGTAACTATCAATGCAGGAAAATCCGATATTCCACTCGTGGCCAAAACACCAATTTCAATTGTTACGAGGGAAATTTTACAATATGCTACCACCATCGAGGAAGCGATTGCGATTGCCAAAAAAAGAGAAGTATTTGTTTCAGAGTCAATTATGGTGGGAAGTGCCAAAGATAAAAATGCGGTTTTAATAGAAATGGCTCCTGATAATTTTGATGTGTATGAAGTTCAAAATTCCACTCAATTGGTTTGCTCTAATCATTTTCAAAGTACAGCGTATCAATCTGACGAGCGAAACATTAATCACATTAAAGAAAGCCATTCACAATACCGTTTTGATAGAATGAAGGAGTTGTTGGAAGAAAAGGATAAAATGAATCCACAAAAAATGGCAGAAATTCTTCGAAATAAAGAGGGGCTTTCTGAACTTAAAATTGGATTTGGAAACGAAAAGGCTCTTAATCAACTTCGGGCTCACCATGCCATTATTTTTAAACCGGAACAATTGATGGTTTGGGTTTCTTCCAACCCCTATCAATTGGGCGAATTTGTGGCTTATGATTTGAAAGAAGTTTTTTCTAAAATGAAGGAGGATTATTCAGTTTCTGTGAAGGAATCTGCTAACATTCCTAAAGACGATTTTTTAAATTCGAAAGAATATATTGATTATGAAAAGTTCAGAATTTTAGATCGTAAATTGGATAAGGTTTTAAAAGAAAAGTTAACTTTGGAAACAGAGTTTGTCAAAGAATACCAAAACTTAAATCCTGATTTTTGGGTAGTTTATGCTCGAATAGGAGAATATTTTTTTCAAAAAGGATGGTTCAAAGCCGCTGAAATTGAATTTAAAAAAGCTCTCGAAAAAGAAATTACAACCGTTCCTGACAGAAAAAAGATAGAAAATTATTTAAAGAAAATTAATAATAAAATAGGATGATTCCAGCGATAGAAAAAGCTTCGGTTGAAGAAATTTATGCATTTCAAAGTGAAAAACTCAAGGAATTATTAGCCTATTTGAATCAAAATTCACCATTTTATAAACGACTGTTTTCTAAGCATTCAATAGATGTGAATTCAATTCAAACGTTGAAAGATTTACGACAAATTCCGGTGACAACTAAAACAGATTTGCAAGAATATAATGACGATTTTTTTTGTGTTACACGGGATAAAATTATTGATTATGTTACTACTTCCGGGACATTAGGAAGTCCGGTAACCATAGGTTTAACCGATAATGATTTAGAAAGATTGGCCTATAATGAAGCCATTTCCTTTCAATGTGCCGGAATTCAGAAAGGTGATGTGGTACAATTGATGACCACCATGGACCGCCGATTTATGGCCGGATTGGCTTATTTTTTAGGGCTGAGAAAACTGGGAGCAGGCGTTATTCGTGTGGGTTCCGGAATTCCGGAATTGCAATGGGATTCTATTTTAAAATATAAACCGGCTTATTTAATTTCCGTACCGTCTTTTTTGTTAAAGTTGATTGAATACGCAGAAAGTCATCAAATCGACTATAAGTCATCAAGTGTAAAAGGAGTGATTTGTATTGGGGAGGCTCTACGCGACCAAGATTTTAATCCTACTTTACTTTCCGATAAAATTACCCAAAAATGGCCGGTTCAGTTGTTTTCATCCTATGCGTCAACAGAAATGAGTACCGCTTTCACGGAGTGTGAAAATTTTCAAGGGGGTCATCACCATCCGGAATTAATTATTGTGGAAGTATTGAACAATGAAAATAAACCCGTAAATCAGGGAGAAGTAGGGGAGTTGGTCATTACTACATTGGGGGTTGAAGCGATGCCACTGTTGCGATTTAAAACAGGAGATATTGTTCAATTACACACTGACGCTTGCCCGTGTGGAAGAAATTCGTTGCGTTTAGGTCCGGTGGTTGGTAGAAAACAGCACATGATTAAATACAAAGGAACCACATTATACCCGCCTGCGATGCACGATTTGTTATCTTCATTTGAAGAAATTGAAAATCATGTGATTGAAATTTTTACCAATGAGTTAGGAACGGATGAAATTTTAATTAAAATTGTTACCAAAAACAATTCGGAACCATTTATTCATGAAGTAAAAAATCATTTTAAAGCGAAACTAAGAGTCACACCAAAACTTGAAGTGGTTAAAAAAGAAGAGTTGTTATCAATAATTTTTACTCCTGAAAGTAGAAAACCGATTACCCTTATTGATAGGAGATAGTAAATTTATTTTGAGTTTGAAAGAAATACAAAAATAGAATCAATCTAACTATGATATTCGTCATTTGATAACTTTTGATATATGCTGAAATTTGTTAAGAATTAAAGCATATTAAGATGAAAAAGCAGGTTCCGGTTTCGACCATAATGACAAAAAACGTTATCAAACTCAATTTAACAGACGATTTAACAAAAGCTGAACTACTTTTTAAAAAGCACCATATCCGTCATATTCCGGTGGTAAACAGTAATAAAATAATAGGAATGTTGAGTTATACTGATTTGTTACGCATTTCTTTTGTAGACGCCGTTGATGAAGAAGATGAAGTTGTAGATGTAACTGTTTACAATATGTTTACCGTTGAACAAGTCATGGCCAAAAAACTCGTCACCGTTTCACCGGAAACCACTATCAAAGAAGTAGCCGAAATTTTATCTTCCAAAGAGTTTCACGCACTTCCCGTTGTAGAAGGAGACTTATTGGTAGGTATTGTTACTACTACTGATATTATCAAATATTTATTGGAACAGTATTGAATTTAATTTTCTAACAACTTTTTTAAATCCGCTATCGTTTGTGTCGGATTTTCGGCACCAAAAACATAACTTCCGGCAACCAAAACATTTGCTCCGGCATCAACTAATTGTTTCGCGTTTTTTGAAGTAACTCCGCCATCAATCTCGATTAACGTATCTAAACCTTGCTCGTCTATCATCTTTCTCAGTTTTTTTACTTTTTGATAGGTAATATCTTCAAATTTTTGACCGCCGAATCCGGGATTGATTGACATGATTAAAACCATATAGCATTCGGGTAAAATATCTTCTAATACAGAAACAGGCGTGGTTAAATTAAGTACAACTCCAGCTTTACATCCGGTTGCTTTAATTTGTCTCAAAGTTCTATGCAAGTGAACGGTTGACTCGTAATGAACCGTTATTATATCTGCTCCAACTTCCGCAAAAGTTTCTATATATCGCTCCGGCTTTTCAATCATTAAATGCACATCTAAAGGTTTTGTAGCATGTTTTTTTATGGCTTGGATAACAGGCATTCCATACGAAATATTGGGAACAAAATGTCCGTCCATAACATCAATATGAAACCAATCGGCTTCACTGGCATTTATCATTTCAATATCGCGTTGTAGGTTAGCAAAATCCGCAGCTAAGACAGAAGGAGCAATTAAGGTTTTTTTCATCGTGTTGTTGTTTGTGCAAAGATAGATTATAGTTTAAAAGTTTAAAAGTTTAAAAGTTTAAAAGTTTAAAAGTTTCGTTAGTTAAGTAAAAAAGCAAAACTCCGGAAACCCGAGCAAAGCGAACAGACCGGTGTTTTGCTCTCCTAAAAAGCAAAACTCCGGAAACTCGAGCAAAGCGAACAGACTGGTGTTTTGCTCCCCAAAAAAGCAAAACTCCGGTAATCAGCCGGAGTTTCAATCATCAATCAAAAAACGAACAGTTTTAACTGTTTGTAATTTTACTATTTTTAGTGTTTGCGTATCAATTTTAAACACGCAAAATACGAATTACTTTTATAAATCAAAGGCAATTGCTATAAAAAAAATTATCCTAAATAAGTTTTTAATATTTTACTTCTGGAGGTATGTTTTAATCTGCGGATAGCTTTTTCTTTAATTTGACGAACACGTTCACGAGTTAAATCAAAGGTTTCTCCGATTTCTTCTAAGGTCATTGGATGTTGATCGCCTAAACCAAAGTACAATCGCACTACGTCTGCCTCTCTTGGAGTTAAGGTTTCTAACGAACGTTCGATTTCTGTACGCAATGATTCGTGAATTAATTCTCTATCCGGATTTGGTGACTCACCTGAACGTAATACATCATATAGGTTTGAATCTTCACCTTCTACTAAAGGAGCATCCATTGACAAATGACGACCGGAGTTTTTCATACTTTCCTTAACGTCATTCACCGTCATGTCTAACTCTTTAGCAATTTCTTCCGCAGAAGGAGCACGCTCATTAGATTGCTCTAACAACGCATACATTTTGTTGATTTTGTTAATTGAACCAATTTTATTTAATGGTAAACGAACGATACGAGATTGTTCTGCTAACGCTTGAAGAATCGATTGACGAATCCACCAAACGGCATAGGAAATGAATTTAAAACCTCTGGTTTCATCAAAACGCTGTGCTGCTTTGATTAATCCTAAGTTTCCTTCATTAATTAAATCCGGAAGTGTAAGTCCTTGGTTTTGATATTGTTTAGCAACAGATACCACGAAACGTAAATTGGCTTTGGTTAACTTTTCCAATGCACGTTGGTCGCCGGCTTTGATGCGTTGAGCTAATTCTACCTCTTCATCGGCTGTAATTAAATCAACCTTTCCAATCTCTTGTAGGTATTTGTCTAGGGAAGCAGTTTCACGATTGGTAACCTGCTTGGTGATTTTAAGCTGTCTCATTTATTTCTACTTGAATAATAGTTTCAAGAGTTATACGAAAAGAGATAATTAAAAGTTACAAAATTTTAAAAAAAATTATTTTAAACGTTCTTGCACTTCTTCATTTCCTGATTCGCGTTGACTGGCCGTTAGTTTTTTATTTCCAAATTTATATGTTACGCCGACTAAAATTTTTCTTTCGTCAAAATAACTATTATTGAGTTGACTTACATTATTAACAAAACTTGTAAAATCTGCCTGATAGCTTCTAAAAATATCTGATGCTAACAAAATGAAGTTTAACCCTTTTTCTTTTATGGAATAGCGAAGACCAACATCGAGTTTGTTATATTGAGTTCCGGAATAATAGAATTCTCTTCTGGCACTGTGAAACTCAAAATTTACTTCTGCTTTAAGCGATTTGCTTTTATTTAAAGTAAAGGTGTTGTAAGTGAAAAAATGATATTGAAAACCATTTCGTGCTTCTGTGGGTACATCTTTAATAAATGTGGTAACATTATTGAAACCATTTAATGTATTTGAACTTTCCCACCAGGAAAATTTATCAAAATAGTAACTAATAGTACCTCCAAATTGGCTTCTGTCTGCATAGTTGTCCCTAAAATAGCGTAAAATTGTCTCGCCCTCATTTGTTTGAATTATTGGTAGTTGAGCAGTACCGTCAATGGTATTGGAGTAATAAATTTTGAAACTCAAATTTTCTTTATAGTTGTAATTTATTTCATAATTATCTGTAAACGATGGTTGTAAAAATGGATTTCCTTCTGCATAGGTAAATGAATTAATATACACTTTAAATGGATTTAAGTGCCAAAAAATTGGTCTGCCAATTCGTTTACTGTAATTGACAGAAAAATTATGATTTTCGTTATGTGTGTAGGATAAATAAACTGTTGGAAAAATTTGGTTATAGCTAAAATCATTGGTTTGATTTTGTGTAACATCCAACGAGGTAGTTGTTCCCTCTACAATAGTATTTTCATAACGAAAGCCAATTTGTGTTTGCCATTTTTTTCCGAGTGATTTTTTAAAATTACCATAAACGGATTGTGTGTTTTCAGCATAATCAAAATCATTGGTTTGATTGATATCTAAGATTGGGGTTCCGTTAGAAAGATTATAAAAAGCAATATTACTCTTGTTTTCTATAAAGCTTAATTTTCCTCCAAATCCGTAAGTTGCCCATTTGGTAGGCAATTCAACATCAATTTTTCCACTGTAGTTTAAAATATCCTGCAGGCTAGTATTATTAGCAATAAAACTTTGGCCAATTTGAACATTCTCTGGTGTAAATTCACTGGTATTAAAAGTTCTGTTTTGATCATCAATATACTTGAAATAATCGAAATCAACGGTTAATTTTTTCCCTAGTGTATCGAGTTGTTGAATGTAATACACATTTAAAGTATGGTTTGAACTATCGTTTTTGTTTGAACCGTTTGTCAAAAATATAGAAGTTACAGCATTGCTGGCATTGTCTCGAACCGTTGTATTATTTCTGTCTTTTGTATCAGGATTATCAAGTAATCCTATATACTTAGTTCCAATGCTTGCTTTTTCGGTGATTTTATAATCTAAAGAAAATGCTAAACGATTGATGTCACGAGTGTCTTTACGATTTGTTCTACCTTCCCAATTTTCTGTTTCAAATCCATTGGAAATATTTTCCCAGTATTTATCATGACCGGTTTGTCGAATATAATCGGTAAATAGACTTAATTTTTTTTTGTTAAAAGTAAAACTAACTCCGCCTAAATAGGAAGGATACGACGTTTGCATATAATAGTTACGAAGATTGACGGCCCAAGAATCTTCGGGAGCTTTTTTTAACTTGATATTGATTAGACCACTGTTTCCTTGTGCATCATATTTTGCAGGAGGCGTTGTTATCACTTCAATATTTTTAATATTTTCAGAACTAATTCCACGTAAATAGTTGATTAATTCATTTCCTGATAAATTCACGATTTTATCATCTATCAAAACACTTACAGTGCTTTTACCAACAATTCCAATTTGATTTCCGGATATAAATACTCCCGGTGTTGCTTTTAATAGCTCAAAACCATCTGTTCCCGTGGAACGAATACTGTTTTCTACATTAAAGACAGTTCTGTCAACTTGATTTTCAATAACTCTTTTTTTGGATGTAACTTCCACTTCACGGAGTTGGGTAGAGTTGTCAAATGATTTAAGTGTGCCCAAATCAATATTTTTGTCAAGATTAAAATCGGTTTGGTAAATAACAGTTCCAACAAAATAAAAACGAAGTGAATATACGCCGGGTTTGTTTTTTAAAGTAAAGTTTCCCTCGAAATTAGTTATGGCTGAATTAACAATATTTCCTTCACTCAATAAAACAATTTCTGACCCTTCTATTCCTTGCTTGTTTTCGTCAATGATTTTTCCGGTTATAGAAAATTCCTGACTGAAAACAGTTGTTAAAAATAGTAAATGAAAAAGGTATATTATACTTTTTATTGAAGAAGTCATAGATGTTTTAGAGGCTTGTTATTGCAAATATATAATAATTGTTAATATATTCACAAATGTAGTAGATGAATTACAAAAAAACACATAAAAAAACCCGATTCATTTGCGAATCGGGTTGGAGTATAATGGGTTTAAAATTAATCCTTTTTAGGAGTAATTTTATTTTCCTCTGATCTTGGAGGTCTCGGTAAAAGAGCTTTTCTGGAAACTTTCTCTTTTCTGGTTTTTGGATCTATTCCTAAGTATTTCACTTGGAAAACATCACCCATTTTTACCACATCCGAAACGTTTTCAGTTCTTTCCCAAGCTAATTCAGAAACGTGTAACAAAACTTCGTTTCCGGGAGCAGCAGTATATTCTACTACAGCACCAAAATCTAACATTTTGATTACTTTTACTTCGTAAGCTTCACCCATTTCCGGTTTGAAAATTATCGAATCAATTTTAGCTAAAACTGCTGCAATTCCATCTGGATCCGTTCCAAGAATTTCAACTACACCTTGCTCATCTACTTCATTAATAACAATAGTTGTTCCGGTCGCTTTTTGTAGTTCTTGAATTACTTTTCCTCCAGGACCAATTAAAGCACCAATATAAGCACCAGGAATGGTACGCATGATAATTTTTGGAGCATGTTTTTTAACGTCTGGTCTTGGAGTAGCAATGGTTTCGGTTAATTTACCTAAAATGTGTAAACGTCCTTCTCTTGCTTGTTCTAACGCTTGCTCCATGATGTCATAACGCAAACCGTCAATTTTGATATCCATTTGACAAGCGGTGATTCCGTCTGCTGTTCCGGTTACTTTAAAGTCCATGTCACCTAAATGATCTTCATCACCTAAAATATCAGAAAGAACTGCAAATTTTTGACCGTCTGTAATCAATCCCATTGCAATACCTGAAACAGGTTTTACCATTTGAACTCCGGCATCCATCAACGCCATAGTTCCGGCACAAACAGTTGCCATAGAAGAAGAACCATTTGATTCTAATACTTCTGAAACAACTCTGATGGTATAAGGACAATCAGCAGGAATCATATTTTTTAAGGCTCTTTGAGCCAAGTTACCATGACCCACTTCTCTTCTTGATGTTCCTCTTAACGGTTTTGCTTCACCGGTTGAAAAAGGTGGGAAGTTATAGTGCAAGTAGAATTTTTCTTCACCTTGTTCTGATGGCGAGTCAATTTGATTCGCTTCTCTTGAAGTCCCTAGCGTAACAGTTGCTAACGCTTGTGTTTCACCACGTGTAAATAAAGAAGAACCGTGAACAGAAGGCAAATAATCGATTTCACACCAAATTGGTCTGATTTCAGTTGTTTTTCTTCCGTCTAAACGAATTCCTTTTTCAAGAATTACATTTCGAACGGCTTCTTTTTGTGTTTTATAGTTGTATTTGCTCACTAACTCAGCTAAATCTGCATTTTCAGCATATTCATTTTCAGTAAACAACGCTTTTACTTCTTCTTTTACAACAGCAAATTTTTCACCTCTCTCGCTTTTTGCTGAAGCCTCCATGGCAATTGCATAATATTTGTCATAGGAAGCTGCTTTGATTTTTGCATAAACGGTTTCGTCTTCTACTTCACCTTCATAAGTTCTGTATTCAGGTGAACCCACCGCTTTACGTAAACGTTCTTGTGCTTGAATTTGAACTTTGATGGCTTCGTGAGCAAATTTGATGGCTTCCACCATTTCTTTTTCTGAAATTTCTTTCATTTCACCTTCCACCATGGCTACAGAATCCATAGAAGCACCAATCATCATATCGATGTCTGATTGATCCAGTTGAGTTCTGCTAGGGTTGATGACAAATTTTCCATCCACTCGAGCTACTCGTACTTCAGAAATTAAATTATAAAAAGGAATATCGGAAACGGCTAAAGCAGCAGAAGCAGCCAAACCGGCAAGAGCATCAGGCATTACATTTTCGTCATGACTCATTAATTGAATCATTACTTGCGTTTCTGCATGATAATCATCCGGGAAAAGTGGACGTAAAACACGGTCAACCAATCGCATAGTTAAAACTTCACTGTCGCTCGGACGGGCTTCTCTTTTGAAAAAACCACCCGGAAATCTTCCTGCAGCGGCAAATTTTTCGCGGTAATCAACGGTTAATGGTAAAAAATCAACTCCTGGATTAGAAGTTCTGGCAGATACGGCTGTTGCTAACAACATACAATCGCCTAAGCGAACCACCACAGAACCGTCTGCTTGTTTCGCTAATTTTCCGGTTTCGATTGAAATGGTACGCCCATCTCCTAAATCGATAACCTCTCTCGTTACATTTGGAATCATAAATAAATCCTTAATTTGGTATTAATATTAGGTTTCGTTGTGTTGTTGTGTGTAGTTGTTGTGTAACCCAATGAAAAACCAAACTTTTTTCTTCAAAATATATAAAACAAAAAGAGGCACTTTCGCACCTCTTTCCTATTGATTATTTTCTAATATTCAATTCTTTGATGATCTCACGATATCTGTTGATATCTTTTTTCTTCAAGTAGTCAAGAAGACTTCTTCTTTTACCTACCAATAACACTAACGAACGCTCGGTGTTATAATCATGACGATTTTTTTTCAAGTGCTCCGTTAAGTGAGAAATTCTGTAAGTGAACAAAGCAATTTGTCCTTCTGCAGAACCTGTGTTTTCAGCTTTTCCTCCGTGTTTAGCGAAGATTTCAGCTTTTGTTTCTTTAGTTAAATACATTCCAATATTATTTAAATGATTATTATGTATGAAGTAGGTGTTTCCTAATTCGGTTGCAAAGGTAATTTTATTTTTTTAATGGACAAGTTTTTCTAAAACAACTTTGCGACTTCTTCGTTTACAAATTCCAGAAATTTTTCATCTTTTTTAGTGAATGGATCCAAAACATGACTGTCTATATCAATCTGGCCAATATTCACACCATTTACAAAAAGCGGAACCACAATTTCAGACTTGACAGTAAAGCTACAAGCAATATAGTTGTCTTGAGCAGCAACATCAGGCACAACAAAATTTTTGTTAGAAACTGCCACTTGTCCACAAATTCCTTTTCCAAACGGAATGACAGTATGGTCAGTTTCTGCCCCCACATATGGTCCTAAATGCAGTGTTTGGGCTTCGTGATTGGCAAAATAAAATCCAACCCAATTGTAGTAATCTACATTATCATGTAGAAGTTGGCAAAGTTGTTGTAACTTTTGATCTCGAGAAATATCAAATCGAATTAATATTTCTACAACTTTTGGTTTTAGGGCATCAAAATTCATAGCATTAATTTTTTACAAAGGTAAAACATCAACACTGCCTAAAAATACATATTTTTGTTAAAAATACTGTTTTGAAAAAGTACCTTAGTCAATATAAACCTTTTCTCTCATTTTTACTGAAATTTTTTTTGAGTTATATTGTTTTGACCTCGCTATATCAGTATTACTTAAATTCATTTGATGCTGCTTCCTTTGAAATAGATTCAATAACCGAAATAGTAAGTATTCAAACGCAACAAACGATTGAACTTTTTAATTATAACTCGTATTTAGAGGCTCATCCTAAACAAAATTCGAACATGCTTTTTGTTGAAAATAAAAATGTAGCCAGAGTGGTGGAAGGGTGCAACGCAATTAGTGTAATTATTCTTTTTATTGCTTTTGTGATAGCTTTTAAAGGAAATTGGAAAAAAACGGTATTATTCATTTTGGTTGGAAGTGTATTCATTTATGTTTTGAATATCATTCGAATTGCATTAATTGCCATTGCTTTATATCATTATCCTGAACATGAACATTTATTACACGGAGTTGTTTTTCCTCTATTTATTTATGGTGTTGTCTTTTTATTATGGGTCATTTGGGTAAATAAATTTTCAATGTATGCAGTACAAAAAAAAGCCTAAAATAGTTGATTTTCTTCTGATTGGATTTTGCGTGCTTACTTTAGCATTTATTCGTTTTTTTGAAGAAACTTTATTTTATGACCCTTTTTTAAAGTATTTTAAAAACGACTACCTCAATTTGCCATTTCCTGATTTTAATGGAATCGGATTGTTTTTTAGTCTTTTGTTTCGTTATGTTTTGAATACTTCTCTGTCTCTAGCGGTAATCTACTTTTTGTTCAAAGATGTGTCGATTACCAAATTTGCATCTGTACTTTATTTACTTTTGTTTTTTATGTTGATTGGGATGTTTTTCGGTATTGTATTATTTTTTGATGAAAACAGTAATTTCATACTTTTCTATATGCGAAGATTTATCATTCAACCATTGTTTTTAGTGCTTTTTATTCCTGCTTTTTATTTTCAAAAAAAACATTCTTAAATCGTTTTTTCGTAACTTTATAGTATAAATTTTAGCGTATGAAAGTCACCAAATTTTCAGGCGAATTAGTTTTATTTGATAAAGAAAAACTTCAACACTCTTTACGAAAATCAGGGGCAGATGAAAAAGCTGTATTTCAAGTAATGCATGAAATCGACAGACAATTATACGAGGGAATTCCCACCAAAAAAATTTACAAACTCGCTTTTCAATTACTTAAAAAATTTTCTAATGCACATGCAGCAAGATATAATTTACGTTCGGCTGTTCAAGCTTTAGGTCCGGCAGGTTTTTATTTTGAAAAGTTCATCGCCAAATTATTTGAATTGGATGGAAATCAAACAATAACCAATTTGATTTTAGAAGGTAAATGTGTTTCCCACGAAGTGGATGTTTTGCTCAAAAAAGAAAATGTAGTTTCAATGATTGAATGCAAATTTCATGGGAACCAAGATGCCAAATCCGATGTGAAAGTTCCGCTTTATATTTTATCTCGATTTAATGATTTAAAAGGGAAAGAGTTTACTGTTTTTAATGCCAATTATCAAATAAGTCAATGCTGGATTGTCACCAATAACAGATTTACGGATGATGCGATAAAATTTGCAACTTGTTCAAATATGAGTTTATTAAGTTGGGATTATCCGAAAGGGAACAACTTACGAAACAAAATAGATGTTGCTCAAATTTATCCTGTGACTTGTTTGACAACATTGACACAACTTGAAAAGGATAAATTATTAATGCAAGAACTTATCACCGTTAAAGATTTGATTAAAAAATCAGAATGGCTTTCAAAAATCGGATTGAGTAAAAATCGAATTAAAAATTGCCTAAATGAAGCAAATCAATTGTGTAATGTAATTCATTAAAGTCATGAAAATTCACTTTTTAGGAGGAACAGGAACAGTGACTGGTTCAAAAACACTGTTAGAGCTCAATCAAACCCGCATAATAATTGATTGTGGATTGTTTCAAGGAATCAAAGCTTTACGGGATTTGAATTGGCAACCGTTGGCAATTGAACCTTCAACGATAGATGTTGTTTTACTTACTCACGGCCATCTCGACCATTGTGGTTGGTTGCCTTTACTAGTCAAACAAGGATT
Organism: Flavobacterium piscinae; assembly: GCF_004122145.1. Classification (GTDB taxonomy): domain Bacteria; phylum Bacteroidota; class Bacteroidia; order Flavobacteriales; family Flavobacteriaceae; genus Flavobacterium; species Flavobacterium piscinae. The sequence goes on along the minus strand of NZ_SBKQ01000009.1, from coordinate 115,632 downwards.
TAACGGAAAAATATTCTGTACCGCTCCAACTAAGCAAATTTCAAAATTGATACTGGCCGATAGTGCCAAAATTCAAGAAGAAGAAGCTGCCAAAGCGAATCAAGAGCATTTTTCTAAGCACAATCCGGCCGAGCCTCTTTATACTGTTGCTGATGCAGAACGTGTAACACCATTATTTAGAGTGGTGGAGCCCAATTTAGCTATCAAATTGACAGAGGAATGTTATTTTACATTTTTTCCTTCTGCCCATATTTTGGGAGCTTGCTCCATTGAGTTGCATGCCGAAGAGAAGACACTCATTTTTTCAGGTGATGTAGGTCAAGATGATGATGTTTTAATGCATCCACCACAAAAACCGAAATTGGGCGATTACATTTTTTTAGAATCTACCTATGGAAATCGACTTCATCCTCAAAATGACGTTTTTTTAGATTTGGAAATGATTATCAACAAAACCATTCAACGCGGTGGAAATGTAATCATCCCTAGTTTTGCAGTAGAGCGAGTGCAAACAGTAATGTATTTGATTTGGCAGTTACGTTTGCAAAATCGCATTCCAAACGTGGCTTATATCATTGATACACCTATGGGAATTAAAGTGTTGGATGTTTTTAATGACAATCCGAAATGGCATAAATTGAATCCGCATGAATGTGAAGAAATGTGTAAAATGTTTACCATGATTTCTGATTATGAAGATACTATCAATGCCATTTATGACAAAAGACCTAAAGTGGTGATTGCCGCTAGTGGAATGATTACCGGCGGAAGAGTTTTATCATACTTAGAACGCTACATTGATAAACTGGAAAACACGGTGATGTTGGTCGGTTATCAAGCTGAAGGAACTCGGGGACGAAAAATATTGGAAGGTGCCAAAGAAATCAAATTTTTTGGAAAATATTATCCCGTTGAAGCCGAAGTAGTGTTAGTTGAAGGTCTTTCGGCTCACGGCGACCAAAATGATTTGCTCAATTGGTTAAATGAACTCACTCAAAAACCAAAGAGAATATTTTTAGTACACGGCGAAAATGAAGCAGCCGACACCTTGCGATCTAAGATTTTTGAACAATATGGTTACGATGCTATGGTACCTCTTTTAGGTCAAATGGTTGAGGTTTAATTCAATTAACAGATTTTTTTGAAGTTAGTTACAAAAAGAAGTAACTTTGTAGCATGAGTTTCAAAAAATGCATAAGTTTATTAATGGCTTTTTATCTGCTGATTTCTTCCGGCGGATTGGCTTTTAATGTGCATTATTGTGGAGATACAATTGCTTCCGTTTCTTCTGTTTTTAATACGGAAGAACCTTGTGAGATGAATGTTCATCCGGAAGAAAAATCGTGTTGTACAGTTTCTTCAGACAGCCACGACGGTTGTTGTTCAGACGAAACGATTCAAGCCGAATTGGATGATGTAGTGATTAAACAATTGCATTTTGATTTGGATGATGTTTCGGTTTTACCCGTTTTAGCATTTACTTTTAAAATACAAATCGAGGAGTCAATCGATAATCAAGTTTTGGATTATTATTGCGATGCCAATGCTCCACCACTTTACCAATTGTACTCTCAATACGTTTTTTACGCCTGATTTTAGATTAAACTGAATTTCACTTGGGTGAAAAATTACGTTTAATTTTAAATCATTTTTTAATGAAAAAACAACTTACCGGATTTGTGTTTTTGATGATTTCATCTTTGCTTTTTGCTCAAGAAAAAGTAACCGGAAAAATCACATATGACAACAATCAACCATTACAAGGAGCCAATATTTATTGGCAAAACACTCAAATTGGGACTGTTTCCGATGAAAATGGTAATTTCTCTATTCCATTTTCTAATGAAAATAACATTCTAGTCATCAGTTATGTAGGTTTTAAAACCGTTATGATAACTGTTGACAAACCCCGTTTTATCACTCAAAACCTTGAGTTTGATACCACATTGGATGAGGTTACCTTAACAAAAGTTAGAAACTCTCTTCAAAAAAATTATTTGACACCGGCCAATGTGCAAACTATGACCAGTAAAGAGTTGCTCAAAGCAGCATGTTGTAATTTGTCGGAGAGTTTTGAAACCAATCCGTCTATCGATGTCAATTTTTCGGATGCCGTTTCAGGAAGTCGTCAAATTAGAATGTTGGGTTTAACCAGTCCGTATATTTTAATGACAGAGGAAAATATTCCGGCAATTCGTGGTGCTTCTCAAGCGTACGGACTCTCCTTTGTGCCCGGAACATGGGTAGAAAGTATTCAAATTACCAAAGGAGCCGGTTCTGTAACCAACGGTTTTGAAAGCATTTCAGGTCAGATTAATTATGAAATGATAAAACCGCACAACGATATTCCGTTTTTTTTGAACGCTTATGGTTCAACGGATTCGCGTTTTGAGTTGAATACCCATTTTAATAAAAAAGTTACCGATAAATGGGCAACCAGTTTGTTCCTTCACGGGAATGCCAGAGTGGCTAAAAATGATATGAACGATGATGGGTTTTTGGATAATCCAATCGGTAAACAAATCAACGCCATCAACCGTTGGCAATATACTGATGCGGAAAAAGGGTGGGTGAGTTTTATTAATTTGCGTTACATGAACGATGAAAAACAAACCGGTCAAGTTGATTTTAACCCGGAAAGAGACAGAGGGACAACGAATTTTTGGGGTTCCGAAATCAATACAGAAAAACTCGATATTTCATCAAAAATAGGCCGTGTTTCCACTGAGGTTCCATGGCGAAGTTTTGGGTTTCAAAATGCATTCAATTACCATAAACAAAATTCGTATTTTGGCTTAAATCAATATGATATTACACAAAAGAGTTTTTATTCTAATTTGATTTATAATTCGATTTTAAGCAATACATTACACAAATTTGCAACGGGTTTAAATTTTACTTACGATCAATTTGATGAAGTAGTAAATGTTTCGGACTTTAGTAGAATCGACAATTCAATCGGGGCATTTTTTGAATATACCTATTGTAATGATGATGATTTAAGTTATGTTTTAGGCGGTCGAATTGATTACCACAATCGATTAGGTGTTTTTGTAACACCAAGAGCACATTTGCGTTACAAACCTTTTGAAAAAACCACCTTTCGCATTTCTGCCGGAAGAGGAAAAAGAAGTGCTAATATTTTTGCCGAAAACCAACAACTTTTTGCTTCTTCACGCCAATTTCAAATTTTGGATACACGAGGAGAAATTTACGGTTTAAATCCAGAAATTGCATGGAATTACGGAATTAGTTTCTTGCAGGGATTTAAACTTTTTGGCAAGGAAGCCGAATTTTCAGTCGATTTTTACCGAACCGATTTTCAAAATCAAGTGGTGGTTGATGTCGATAACAGTCCGCAACAAGCACTTTTTTATAATTTGGATGGAAAATCATTTGCCAATAGCTTGCAAGTGGATTTGAATTATGAACTTTCACATCATTTCAAAATACGAACAGCTTATAAATTTTACGATGTTCAAACAACCTATACTATCGGTCAAGTAGAAAGACCTTTACAAGCAAAACATCGATTTTTTACCAACATTGCCTATGAAACCCATGTCAAAGAAAAAGGACAGCAATGGAAATTTGATTTCACTTATAATTGGATAGGAAAACAACGTTTGGCAAGAACACAATCAAATCCTGAAGAATATCGTTTGCAAGAATTTGCTAATCCATTTTCGGTAATGAATGCTCAAATAACCAAAACTTTTTCCAAAACATTTGAAATCTATCTTGGTGCAGAAAACCTTGGGAATTATCAACAAAAAAACCCAATTTTAGGGAGTAATGATCCATTTGGTGCGTATTTTGATAGTTCCATGGTCTATGCTCCGGTTTTTGGGGCAATGTTTTATACAGGATTGCGTTTTAAAATTGAATAGTAACAATATCAAAAATCAATATCAATATCAAAAATCAATTATACAATGAAAAAATTAATTTTAATTCTAATGGTTTCCTTAGTGGGAATTTCAATTCAGGCTCAAGAAAAGAAAAACAAAAATGCAAAACGCGATATAGAAGTTAATGGCAATTGTGAGATGTGTAAAAAACGTATCGAAAAAGCGGCTTTATCGGTAAAAGGAGTTAAGTCTGCTGTTTGGCATGCCGATCATCAAGATTTACATTTAATTATTGATGAATCAAAATGTTCGTTAGAACAAGTTCATGAAGCAGTAGCAAAAGTGGGTCATGATACTAACAAAGTGAAAGCAAAAGACGAAGATTATGAACGTCTTCATCATTGTTGTCAGTTTGAACGAAAACAATAAAAAAAAAAATTCCGATAACGTTATCGGAATTTTTTTTTGGTTTCAATTTTTGTTAACATATTTTAATTTACATTTGACGCATAATTTCACGCATTTGAAAACAATTAAGGACTTATTTACGAAACACAAAGGATTTTTTTCCTTTATGTTGCTTTTTGTCTTTTTGTATTCCGGTACAGTTAGAAGTTATGTGGTTACCGATTTTTCTGCTCTTCCGGTAAAGAAATCAATCCAAGCTCATAAAAATACTCAAGTTGCTCAAAAGCAAGATCACCTGATTGTTTTCAATGCGTTCAATCAATTTGAAAATAACGATTCTGAATCGGATGATTTATATCATGATTTTATTTCTTTTGAAACAGTAACTACTAGCACATCTTATGTTGCTAATGTTACTATTTCTCCCAAATTAAAATTTGCCAAGGCAATTAATCTTCCGCTTTACGATTTGTATTGTAAGTGGAAGTTCCACTTGTCTTAATACACATTTTATTTTATTGTAAGGAGTCTCCTTACCACTTTCACTGTGTATTAATCTATTTCATTTTCAATGAAAACACATTCAATTGGTTTTGATGAACATGCCGTTCTTCATAAACTAGCTCATTATTTACCGGCTCAAAATCCGTTGAAAGATTTTGTGCATCACAATACCTTGCATGCTTTTCAAAAGTTACCTTTTCATAAAGCGTTGCACAAAGCCACTACTATTTTTGGTTACAAAACCTATTTGCCTTTGTCCGATTTTAGAATTCGATTTGCCAAAGGTGAAATAAAAGAAGCTGTTTTAGACCGAATTATTTCCCAACAAAAAGGAGATGAAAAAATGGCTTACTGGAAAGACAAAATGTTGCATCATTCCTATGACGAATCGGTTTCACCCAGAATTGGTAGTTTGCGTTCCAATTGGAAAAAGTACTATGCCATCAATTTGGAAAAATCGACGCATAGCTTATTGTTCCGCATTTTATGCAGTTACCTCGATCAAGGTATTGCTATTTGGAATTTTCCGGTGCATGACAAAGGTTTTTTGTCTTCTATCCGAGAATTGGAAAAGAATACGTTTAAAGGTATTTTATCCTCACCACGAGCCAAAAAGCTATTGCAAGAAAAAGCTTCTATTAGCCAACTTTTAGAAATTGTGGTTGGAAAAGAAGCACTTTTTGAAACCTATTTATTTGACCAACAATTTGGTCATCCAGGTTGGAGTGGGATGGTGGCAACTTTAGAGAGTAACCCTAATTCTTTACTGGATACCAAAAAAATTACGTTAGAAGAACTCATTCAATTAGAACTTTTATTAGAGATTGATACACTCGACACCAAGTTCCATGACATTTGGGCACCATTAGGTTTTAAAGTAGAAAATCAATCTTATTTATTGTTTGAACCTGTAAAGGATAATGAATTATTTGAAGTTTTATCTTTATGGCAACAAGCATTAGAATGGAGTTTTTATGATACTGTTTTGGCTAACCTCAAAAATGTAGAAGAGCATGTTGAAGCAGATGTTCCAAGTTTTCAAGGCCTGTTTTGTATGGATGATAGAGAATGTTCGTTCAGAAGACACATTGAACATTTAGACGATAAAGCTTCAACTTATGGAACAGCCGCTTTTTTTAATTTTGAGTTTTTCTACCAACCGGTAAACGGAAAGTTTTATACCAAATTATGTCCAGCTCCAGTCACACCAAAATTTTTAATAAAAGAAGAACATAGAAAGAAGAAAAATGCAAAAGACTTGCATTATCATAAGCAATCACATTCACTATTTTTAGGATGGATTATCAGTCAAACCCTAGGGTTTTCTTCAGCTTGGAAATTATTTTTGAATATATTCAAACCTTCTTTGTCGCCCGCCACAACTGCTTCTTTTAAACATTTGCATAAAAAATCGAAGTTAGTGATAGAAAATACGGATGCTTCTCAAAAAGAAGGCGATTTACAAGTTGGTTTTACCATAGAAGAAATGACCAATAGAGTAGAAGGACTATTGAAAAGTATCGGTTTGGTATCTAATTTTTCCTCTTTGGTTTATGTAGTGGGGCACGGAGCAACCAGTGTAAACAACACGCATTATGCGGGTTACGATTGTGGAGCATGTTCGGGAAGACCCAGTTCAGTAAATGCTAAAGTGGCGAGTTTTGCTGCCAACCATCCCAAAGTAAGGGAATTGTTGATAGAACGTGGAATTGAAATTCCGGTTGCTACTCAGTTTTTACCGGCTTTGCATGATACAACGCGTGATGAAATTGCTTTTTATGATGAAGATTTGTTAACTGAAACCAACAAAACACTACATGAGCAAAATAAAATCACGTTTGCTAAAGCGTTACAAAACAACGCCAAAGAGCGTTCCAGACGTTTTGATACGATTGACACGAATGCATCACTTGAAAAAGTACATGAAAAAGTTAAGTTACGCTCAGTTTCACTTTTTGAACCTCGTCCGGAGCTAAATCATGCTACGAATGCCATGTGTATCGTTGGAAGAAGAAATTTATCTAAACAATTGTTTCTTGATAGAAGGTCGTTTCTTAACTCTTATGATTATCAAGTAGATCCTTCAGGCGATTATTTAGCCGTGATATTAGGTGCCGTTGCTCCGGTTGGCGGCGGAATCAATTTAGAATATTATTTTTCCAGAGTTGATAATCAAAAGCTAGGTGCCGGCTCTAAATTACCACACAATGTCATGGGATTAATTGGCGTTGCCAACGGAATTGATGGCGATTTACGTCCCGGTTTGCCCAGTCAGATGATAGAAGTGCATGACCCGCTTCGGTTATTAGTAATTGCTGAACATTTCCCTGATAAAGTGTTGTATGCCATCACCAAAAACCCGGCTACATATGAATGGTTTCAAAACGATTGGGTAAAACTGGTAGCGGTGCATCCCGAAACCAAAAAATCCTATGTGTTTAAAAATGAAAAATTTGAGTGGTATGAACCCATTCAAGAACCCCATTTCATTGCTGACGAATTGAAACTGGCAGAATCGACTAAAGAAAATCTTCCGGTGAGTATCCTAACTAATGTTTTATAACCATGAATGAGTTTTTGCAATTTTTTATTTTGTTTCCGTTTTTGGGTTTTATCATCAGTTTGTTTTTACCCGAAGCCAAAGAAAAAACCATTTCTAGGATAGCCTTTGGTACTGTTTTTTTACAGCTAATCGGAATTTCTGCCTTTAGTATTTGGTGGTTGTTTGAGGGAGCTCCCGATTTAAATTTGGTGGAACTTTCCGTTTTGAAAACCGCTCACTATGAGTTTTTTATTGATTTCTATTTTGATAGAGTTTCCGCTGTTTATTTGTTTATCGGAGCATTACTAACGTCAATGATTACCACCTATAGTCGCTATTATTTACATCGTGAAAAAGGATATAAACGATTTTTTAATACCGTTTTATTTTTCTTTTTCGGCTATAATTTGGCTATTCTATCCGGAAACTTTGAAACGTTATTTATAGGTTGGGAAATCATCGGGATTTCTTCCTTTTTATTAATTGCTTTTTACAGAGAACGTTATCTTCCCGTAAAAAATGCGTTTAAAGTGTTCTCGATTTATCGAATTGGCGATGTAGGTTTGTTACTAGCCATGTGGGCCAGTCATCATTTGTTTCATGAAAATATCACTTTTATGAAATTAAATAATTACGAATTGGTGAATGAGCATTTACAAAATCATTCAATTATCGGAATATTTATAGCGTTATGCTTGGCATGTGCTGCTGCTGCAAAATCAGCTCAAATTCCATTCTCGTCATGGTTACCCAGAGCAATGGAAGGACCTACGCCTTCCAGTGCAATCTTTTACGGGTCTTTATCCGTTCATTTGGGGGTTTTTCTGATGTTGCGAACGTTTCCGTTTTGGGAACATCAAACCGCAATTCGAATTGCCATTGGTTTAATGGGATTGACTACCAGTTTAATGGCATCTTTAATGGCTAGAGTTCAGTCTTCTGTAAAAAGTCAAGTGGCGTATAGTTCTATTGGACAAATCGGAATAATTTTTATTGAAATAGCTTTAGGTTTTGAAACATTAGCCTTACTTCACTTTGCCGGAAATGCTTTTTTACGTACGTATCAATTATTAGTTTCTCCCTCTGTAGTTAGTTATTTGATTCGTGATCAGTTTTATCATTTTAAACCTAAAGAAAAAGCCATTGAAGATTCGTATCCCAAAAAGATAGAATACACCTTGTATATCTTAGCTTTAAAAGAATTCAATTTAGAAGGATTTTTGAATTTTGTATTGTGGAGGCCTTTGAAAATTATAGGTAAATCGTTGGATTTTTTAAACATCAAGCGAATTTATTTTTTCTTTATACCACTCTATTTGATTGGATTTTTAACTTATAAATTTAGAGTGGAATTGCCTGGTCAAATAGCCAACGTGCTCCCGGAAATATTCGCGTTTATTGGATTGGTCTTTGTTTTTAAATCGTTTTCTGAACGAAGAAGTCCTTTTTTAGCATGGATTTTAATCGTGATGAATCACTTTTGGATTGCATTAGCGATTGTGTTTAATGATAAAGTGAGTGTGAGCGAAATTATTTATTATTTGGCAGGTGTAGTAATTGCGGGAATTATTGGGTATATAGCTCTTATTCAGTTGAGTAAGCTGGAAAAGAGAATCCTTATAAATCAGTATTTGGGTCATGTGTATGAACATCCAAAATTTGCTTTTTTCTTTTTAGTAGCCACACTTGGCATCACCGGATTTCCCATTACATCAACCTTTATAGGCGAAGATTTGATTTTTAGTCATATCGATAGCCAACAACTTTTTTTGGCCTTTTTTGCGGCATCGAGTTTTGTAGTATCCGGTATAGCCGGCATCCGAATCTATGCTCGATTATTTTTAGGGCCACACGTGAAAACGTATCATGAATTACCTTATCGTTCCTCTTAATTTTTAAAATAAATATGAAATCAACTATAAATAAATATGTTCCTGCTGATGGATTAGCAGGCTTAAAAGAGAATTTTAAAACGGATGCAATATCCGGTTTTATTGTGTTTTTATTAGCATTACCATTAAGTTTGGGTATTGCAAAAGCTTCTGATTTTCCACCCATAATGGGTTTAATTACGGCTATTATTGGTGGGATTATTGTGTCTTTTTTTATGGGTTCTCGTTTGACCATCAAAGGCCCTGCCGCAGGTTTAATTGTAATTGTCGCCGGTGCTGTAGCCGAATTTGGTCAAGGTGACAACCAATTGGGTTGGAAATTAGCTTTGGGTGCCATGGTGGTGGCCGGAATTATTCAGATTTTATTTGGAATATTGAAATTGGGTAAACTAGCCGATTTCTTTCCACTTTCAGCCATTCATGGAATGTTAGCAGCCATAGGAATTATTATCATCGCCAAACAAATTCCGGTTTTATTGAATGATAATCCGGCATTAGCCAAAGGTTTGGGGCCAATTGAATTATTGATGAATATTCCAAAATTTATTTTGAATCTGGATGCAAAAGCTTCTATTATTGGAGTAGTAAGTTTGGCTATTATGATGGGTTGGCCTTATCTCAAAAACAAAACCATCAAAATGATTCCGGCTCCTTTGGTGGTGCTTTTGTTTGCTATTCCCTGTGAGTTATTTATGGATTTTGCTCATACCGAACCACCTTATGCTTTGGTAAAAATTGGTAGTTTGGTTGATAGTTTAAACATTAATGCCAGTTTTGACGGGATTTCACAAACCGGACTGTTTGTAAAATATGTGATTATGTTTGCTTTGGTTGGAACATTAGAATCTTTGCTAACAGTTAAAGCGATAGATTTATTGGATCCATTTAAACGAAAATCAAATATGAATAAAGATTTGATAGCTGTTGGAATTGGAAATACAATTGCTGCTTTTTTAGGTGGTTTACCTATGATTTCAGAGGTAGCACGTTCTTCATCCAATGTAAATAATGGGGCTAAAACCCGATGGGCCAACTTTTTTCATGGTTTTTTTATTTTACTTTTTGTGTTGTTAGCCACACCGATACTAGAAATGATTCCAAACGCAGCATTAGCTGCAATGTTGATTACGGTTGGTATAAAATTGGCTCATCCGAAAGAATTTATTCATACGTTTAAAATTGGGAAAGAGCAATTGGCTATTTTCTTAGTGACCATTTTCTTTACTTTGTTTGAAGATTTATTGATAGGAATTGCTGCCGGTATGGTTTTGAAAATTATTATTCATTTAGTCAATGGAACTCCTGTTTCATCGTTGTTTAAAGCTCCTACTTTAGTTTCTTTTGAAGGCAATAATTATCTAGTAGAAATAAATAAAGCAGCGATTTTTACCAATTTTTTAGGAGTGAAAAGCAAATTAGAAGCTATTCCATACGGATTTAATGTGACCATTGACCTTAAAAAGACAAAACTAGTGGATCATTCTGTGATGGAAAATTTGGAACATTTCAAACATGATTATGAAGCCAATGGGGGTTCAGTTATTATTAAAGGATTAGAAAATCACCAACCACTTTCCAATCATCCATTGTCTTCCAGAAAAAACAAAATCACAGCATAGTATGAAAAATAATAGTTTTTATTGCAAAAGAATTTTGTTTGTTTTTGGTTTATTTATATCAACAAGTTATGCTCAAATTAAAACAAATAATGAAAATATCTGGTTGCATTATGTTGGGAAAAATAAGTTGACTGAAAAACTGTCATTTACATTGGAAGCTACCATGCGTTACGCCAACGGATTTTCTGAAAAACAACAATATTTTGTTCGCCCTTCAATCGACTATCAACTTACCAAAAGTTTTATAGGTAGTATTGGTTACACACATTATACCACTTATGTATATGGAAATCCGTCGTTGAATAGAATAAATACTCCCGAAGACCATTTTTGGGTGCAAGGAACCTATATGCACCAAAAGGGGAAGTTAAAATTCACGCATCGATTGCGAGATGAATTTCGATTTGTGGGTATTGCAACTCAACAAACAAACGGTGCATTCGAAATCACTGACTATGAATACAGAAATCGATTAAGGTATATGGTTTTAGTGAATTTTCCTTTACTAAAAAAAGAGGATACAACAAAGTTATTCAGTATTTTAGGGGATGAAGTATTTATGAATATTGGTTCTAATGCGGGTAAAACATTTCTAAATCAAAACCGAATCATTGGTGGAATAGGCTATAATTTGAATAAAAATCATCAATTACAGCTGTGCTATATTCAGCAGCACATTTGGAATTTTTCGAACACACTCCAAGAAGATAATCCGACTGTTCGATTAAGTTATATTACCAATTTTGATTGGCGAAAATAATTTCTTTAACCTTTTTAAAACAAAAATCCGTCAAGAATTACTTCAAGACGGATTTATTATTTGTTTTTAGTCTTAATACTTAATACTAAAATCTTAATTCTAAATTACATCATCCCCGGCATTCCGCCACCCATTGGCATTCCACCACCGGCGTTTTCTTCTTTAATTTCTACTAAAGCACACTCGGTAGTCAGAATCATTCCGGCAACTGAAGCAGCATTTTCTAATGCTACACGCGTTACTTTTTTCGGGTCGATGATTCCTGCTTTTAGCATATCCACATATTCGTCGGTTTTCGCATTATAACCAAAATCACCTTTACCTTCGGCTACTTTTGCAACCACGACAGAACCTTCTAATCCAGCATTTTCAACGATGGTTCTTAAAGGTGCTTCTACTGCACGAGAAACAATTTGAATTCCGGTTGCTTCATCAGCATTGTCTGCTTTTAAGTTAGCTAAAACAGTTTTTGCTCTTAATAAAGCTACACCGCCACCGGCAACAATACCTTCTTCAACAGCGGCTCTGGTTGCATGTAAAGCATCATCAACACGGTCTTTTTTCTCTTTCATTTCCACTTCAGAAGCAGCACCTACATAAAGAACGGCAACACCTCCGGCTAACTTAGCCAAACGTTCTTGCAATTTCTCACGGTCATAATCCGAAGTTGTGGTTTCCATTTGAGCTTTAATTTGGTTGATACGATTTTTAATCATGTCGCCATTTCCGGCTCCGTTTACAATGGTTGTATTGTCTTTATCAATGGAAACTTTTTCAGCTGTTCCTAACATTTCTAAAGTTGCATTTTCTAACGTATAACCACTTTCTTCAGCAATTACAGTTCCTCCGGTTAAGATGGCAATATCTTCCAACATCGCTTTTCTTCTATCCCCAAAACCTGGAGCTTTGACAGCTGCAATTTTTAAGGCTCCACGTAATTTGTTTACAACTAAAGTAGAAAGAGCTTCTCCATCTACATCTTCAGCAATAATCAATAAGGGTTTTCCGGATTGAGCTACGGGTTCCAAAACTGGTAATAACTCTTTTAAAGAAGAAACTTTTTTATCGTATAATAAAATGAATGGATTTTCTAATTCCACATTCATTTTTTCAGGATTGGTTACAAAGTAAGGTGATAAATAACCTCTGTCAAATTGCATTCCTTCTACTACATCCACATACGTATCGGTACCTTTTGCTTCTTCAACCGTAATTACACCTTCTTTGCCTACTTTTCCAAAAGCGGTGGCAATTAACTCACCAATAACTTCGTCATTATTGGCAGAAATCGAAGCTACTTGTTTGATTTTTTCAGTAGAACTGCCTACTTCTTTGGCTTGCTTGCCTAAATCGGTAACAATTGCTTCAACAGATTTGTCTATACCTCTTTTTAAATCCATCGGATTAGCTCCGGCAGCAACGTTTTTCAAACCTTCTTTCACGATAGCTTGTGCTAAAACAGTTGCGGTAGTGGTTCCGTCTCCGGCTAAATCATTGGTTTTTGAAGCCACTTCTTTGACCATTTGAGCCCCCATGTTTTCTAATGGATCTTTTAATTCAACTTCTTTGGCAACCGTTACACCATCTTTGGTTACGGTTGGTCCACCAAATGATTTGCTGATCGTTACATTGCGTCCTTTTGGACCTAAAGTTACTTTTACTGCGTTTGCTAATGCGTCAACGCCACGTTTTAAACCATCGCGTGCTTCGATGTCGAATTTAATATCTTTTGCCATTTTGTTTAAAGTTTAAATAATTTTAATTTTCAGTTAATCATTATACGATAGCTAAAATATCGTCTTCTCTCATGATGAGGTAATCTTTGCCGTCTAATTTTAATTCGGTTCCGGCATATTTTCCATATAAAACCGTGTCACCTACTTTAACGGTCATGGTGTGGTCTTTTTTTCCGTTTCCAACGGCAACAACAGTACCTCTCTGTGGTTTTTCTTTTGCAGTGTCCGGAATAATAATTCCTGAAGCTGTTGTAGTTTCAGCAGCTGCCGGTTCTACTAAAACGCGGTCTGAAAGGGGTTTAATGTTTACTGACATAATTATTTTGTTTTATTAAATTAAGTTTGACGGTTTTGATTAGTCAGAAATTATGCCAATTGGTAAAAACTGACATTTTTTCAGCATGATTGTTTTCAAAAAAAAATCCCGAAAAAGTTCGGGATTATATCAATGGATTATAATATAAATTATTCTGCTGCCGGAGTAGTTTCGGCAGGAGTTGGACTAGCTGTTGGAGCTGTCGTTTCAGCTGGAGCAGAAATTTCTGTTTTGGCCGGAACATTACTTTTATCAATTTTAATACTTTCATTATTGTCATTGAAAGCTAAGCTTGAAAACATAATCAAAGCAATCAAAATAATACCCAATGTCCAAGTACTTTTATCTAAAAAGTCAGTGGTTTTTTGAACTCCACCAATTTGTTGTGAGTTTCCAAAAGTAGAGGATAAACCACCTCCTTTAGGATTTTGAACCATGATTACTACAATAAGTAAAAAACAAACAATTGTTATAAGTACTAAAAAAACTGAAAATCCCATGCTATTGATTATTTTGTTGTAAAATTTTAATGTCTTTAATTCGGTCTGCAAAGAAAATACTTTTTTCCGGATATTTCAAAATTAATATTTCATATGCTTGAATTGCTTTACTATATTTTTTCTGTTCTAAGTAAACCCGAGCTAAGGTTTCAGTCATTAAATGTGTGGTATCGCTTGTCTCTATTGGTTTTGAAGGCAAATCTACTAATTCCTTGGCCGGTGTTATTTTTGGATTCGCTTCGATAAACTTATCAATTATTTCTAATTTTTTTAGTTTACTACTGCTGTTTTCATGTTTTTTTTCCTCTTTTTGAACTGAATTTTGAATTGAAAGTGTTTCTTTTTTCACTTCAATTCGTTCAATAGGTTTAAAACTTGCCAATTGTAACCACTCTTGAAAGGAGTGTTTTTCATTTTGAGAAAACGTAATTGGTTTTCCAATATCCAGTTTTTCTTTTATCTCGGGAATTACTTCTTCACTTAAAGATTCAAAACTGTTTTCATCAATGGATGTTACTTCTTTAGTTGTAGCTTCTTCAATAAGGTCTTCAGAATTTTCAGTAGAGATGATTGTTTCTTCAACTTCATTTTCTGCCAAATTTATGGGATTGGGTTCAATTTTTTCTTCTTCAATAATAGGTTCTACCTCAATTAGTGTTGGAGTAATTTCTGAGACGGTAATTTCTTCCTTAACTTCTTCAAGAATTGAATTGTTCTCCAATTTTACAAAATCAATCTCAGCTGATTCAAATTCAACCGTTGGTTTAACCGAGATTGAAGTTATTTCAGGAGTATCAATTTCATCTGTTTTTTCTGAGACTAGTTCTTCTACATGATGAATCTCACTATCAACAACGTCAATATCCATGAGTAAAGCTAACTTTTTCTCATAAATGTCTTTTTCAATGATTGTAAATTCATCCGATGTAATGAAATCAAATAGAACACTTCTGTCTGCTGTGTGAGCAGCCGTTTGCTTTAATGCAAAATTGTATTTATAGCTGTCTTGATTATACAATCCTTTGAGGTACAATGCCCGAGCACTTTGAAAATAAGGAAAACTTTCCACAACAGTTTCCAAAGCCTTGGCTTGCTTTTCATTTACCGCGTTGGGGTTATTGAGTAAGAATGTATATTCGGATAAGTTCAATTCAATTAGGTGTTGTTGGTTGTCTGACAAATTTATAAAAATTTAACAAGGTAACCTTACTAAATTTTTTAATCTACCATTTTGCTAAAGAGGCATTAAAAATATCCTGCGTGATTCTTTCAAAAAGCTCCAATTTTGCGGCAGCTAACGTGGGACCAATCAATTGCTGTTCGGCCGGATAATCATAGAAAAATGAAAAAGATTTTTCAAAATCATCATCTTCTTTTTTAGTATTTGTAAAACGCACATTAACGGTCATGGTTACCCTGTTTTGAGCCGTTCTTTGGTCGGCAGTTGCAGTCATGGGTGAAATTCGGAATCCGGTTATTTCTCCTTCATAAATTAAGTCGGCACCGCTTGTGGTTAAATTCAAATTGGTTTGATTGACAATTAATTCCTGAAGTGCAATAGTGAAATCACGTTCAAGACCGGGTTCAATTAATTCTGCATTATTTTGAAAATAATTGACTTGAAAGGTTTCTGCATCAATCTTTCCTGTTCCGGTAAAGTTATAGTATTTACAACTGTTTACAGTTATTATTGTTGTTAGGAACAGAAAGTACTTTAATTTTTTTTTCATAATTCTACAAATCAAATTGTTTAATTTTTCGATATAAAGTGCGTTCCGAAATACCTAATTCATCTGCCGCAGCTTTGCGTTTTCCTTTGTTGCGATCTAAAGCTTTTTTAATGAGTTCAATTTCTTTGGCATCCAAGCGTAAGGTTTCTTCTTCTTCCACCGCTTCGGCAAATAGATAGTTTTGATCGTCATCTTCGTCTTCAAATTCCTCTTGTTGTGCATTATTTTGAGGAGGAATTACACTCATTCGGGGTTCTTCAAAAGTAATTTCTGTATCTTCTTTCTGACCGTAAATTTTTTGAATTAAATTTTTATTTGCCTCTTGTACTTTGGCACTGCCATTTTGCATTAATTCTAAAGTAAGTTTTTTCAAATCATTCAAATCACTTTTCATATCAAAAAGCACTTTGTATAAAATTTCTCTTTCATTACTAAAATCGCTTTCCGACTTTTTATCTTTGATAACCGCCGGAAGATTAGAGCCTTCTTGCGGTAAATAAGCATATAATGTTTGGTAAGAAATAGTTCTATTGGTTTCTAAAACTGAAATTTGTTCTGCAATATTACGCAACTGACGAATATTTCCGCTCCAGCGATATTTTAACAATAAATCAACCGCATTATCATCTAATCTGATGGGCGGCATTTTGTATTTCTGACTAAAATCGGATGCGAATTTTCTGAACAATAAATGAATGTCATCTTTTCGTTCGCGTAAAGGGGGTAAGTTAATATCGACTGTGCTTAAACGATAATATAAGTCTTCACGGAATTTTCCTTTTTCAATGGCGTCAAACATATTCACGTTGGTAGCCGCCACAATACGAACATTGGTTTTTTGCACCTGCGACGAACCTACTTTTATAAATTCACCATTTTCCAACACACGAAGTAAACGAACTTGGGTAGTTAACGGTAATTCACCCACTTCATCCAAAAATATGGTTCCGCCATCGGCTACTTCAAAATAACCATCACGAGCTCCGGTTGCTCCGGTAAACGAACCTTTTTCGTGACCAAATAATTCGCTGTCAATGGTTCCCTCCGGAATGGCTCCACAGTTTACTGCAATATATTTTCCATGCTTTCTATGTGAAAGTGAGTGAATAATTTTTGGAATACTTTCTTTTCCCACGCCACTTTCACCGGTAACTAAAACCGAAATATCAGTAGGAGCCACCTGAATGGCTTTTTCTATTGCACGATTGAGTTTCGGATCATTTCCGATGATTTCAAATCGTTGTTTTATGTTTTGAACGGATTCCATGTTTTAATTTTTTGCCACAGATTAAAGGATTTTCACTGATTTTTAAAGTACAAATCTTTTGTGTTGTAAAGATTTTGTTTGAAAATTTACTAACAAACCTATTTCCGAATTTGCTAGTTTCATGTAATTTAATATTTGTGCCTTGTGTTCATTTGAAAATTCTTTTACTGCTTTTACTTCTAATATAATATCTTCGTTTACAATAAAATCGGCATAAAATTTATGAGGTAAAATTTTACCTTTGTAATTTATTAAAAATTCTTTTTCTCGTTCAAAAGGGATGTTATTTTCTGTTAATTCAATTTCAATGGCATTTTTGTAAATAATTTCCAGTAATCCTGGGCCAAGATTTTTGTGGACTTCCATACAGATTCCAATAATTTTATATGTTTCTTCTTCTCTGTAAAGTTGCATTTTTATAATCTGTGTAAATCTTTTAATCTGTGGCTATTTAATTCATCATCTCAGAATAACCAACTGCTTCTCCAATCAAAGTGGCAGCGGTACAATCGTTTATTTTTACCATTACAAAATCACCTACTTTATAGTTTTCTTTTGGAAAAACCACCACCGTATTTTGGGAGTTTCTTCCGCTCCAATGTTCGTTGGAACGTTTCGATTCTTTTTCAATCAACACTTCCACTTCTTGTCCAACAAATCGTTTGGTTCTTTCTAAACCTAATTTTTGTTGTAAATCGATGATTTCGTTTAAACGTCTTTTTTTCACTTCTTCCGGCACGTCATCTTCCATTTTTCGGGCGGCTAAAGTTCCGGGTCGTTCCGAATAGGCAAACATAAATCCAAAATCATATTTCACATATTCCATTAAGCTTAACGTATCTTGATGATCTTTTTCAGTTTCAGTAGGGAAACCAGAAATCATATCCTGTGAAAGCGAAATATCCGGAATGATTTCATATATTTTATCCACTAAGGCCATGTATTCTTCACGGGTGTGCTGACGGTTCATTTCTTTCAAAATTCTTGTGCTTCCACTTTGCACCGGTAAATGAATGTAGTTGCAAATGTTATGGTACTTTGCCATAATTTCAATCACTTCCACATGCATATCTTGCGGATTGGAAGTAGAAAAACGGAAACGCATTTTCGGAAACTGCACCGCACACATTTCCAACAACTGAGCAAAATCAACAGCAGTGGCTTTTTGCATTTCAGTCGTTTTGTCAAAATCTTTTTTCAAACCGCCGCCATACCATAAGTAACTGTCAACATTTTGACCTAAAAGCGTTACTTCTTTAAAACCTCTTTCGTACAAATCTTTGATTTCTTCTAAGATACTTTGCGGCTCTCTACTTCTTTCGCGACCACGTGTGAACGGGACCACGCAAAATGTACACATATTGTCGCAACCACGGGTGATGGAAACAAACGCATTCACGCCATTACTGTTCAATCGAACCGGAGAAATATCGCCATACGTTTCCTCTTTGGATAAAATCACGTTGATGGCATCTCTGCCTTCTTCCACTTCTTTCAATAGATTTGGAATGTCTTTGTAGGCATCGGGTCCTACGACCATATCTACAATTTTTTCTTCTTCCAAAAACTGGCTTTTCAAACGCTCCGCCATACAACCCAAAACACCCACTTTCATGGTTGGATTGATTTTTTTGACGGCATTGTATTTTTCCAAACGTTTGCGAACCGTTTGCTCGGCTTTGTCACGAATGGAACACGTGTTGACCAAAACCAAATCGGCTTCCTCCAAATTTTGGGTGGTGTTATAACCTTGTTCATGCAAAATGGAAGCTACGATTTCACTATCCGAAAAATTCATCTGACAGCCATAACTTTCTATAAAAAGCTTTTTGGTGTTTCCTTCTTTTTGTTCTAAAACCAAGCTGGTTCCTTGCTTGTTTTCTTCTATAATCTTCTCCATAATCGATTTTATCTGAAATCAGTCTGCAAAGATAATACTAAAATTGAAAATATGACAAGATGGCAGATGTTGTTTAACAAAATATTACCTCAAAAAACAGATTTGCCAACGGTTTTTATTTTCCAAAAATCAATAATTAAAAAAAAACCATACTTTTGTTGCCAAACAAATACGCACATGGCAAAGAATTTAGTTATCGTTGAGTCACCGGCAAAAGCAAAAACCATCGAAAAATTTCTTGGAAGTGATTATCAGGTAGAGTCCAGTTATGGGCATATTGCTGACCTTCCATCTAAAGAAATCGGGGTTGATGTAGAACATGATTTTAAACCTAAATATGAAGTTTCTGCAGATAAAAAAGCTTTGGTGAGCAAACTCAAAACGTTAGCTAAAAATGCCGAAATGGTTTGGTTGGCAAGTGATGAAGACCGAGAGGGAGAAGCCATTTCTTGGCATTTGGCGGAAGAATTAAAATTAGACTCAAAAAAAACCAAACGAATTGTTTTTCATGAAATCACCAAGTCCGCCATTCAAAAAGCAATTGAAAATCCACGCGGAATTGACTATAATTTAGTAAATGCACAACAAGCCCGCAGAGTTTTAGACCGATTGGTAGGGTATGAATTATCCCCCGTTTTGTGGAAAAAAGTAAAAGGAGGTTTGTCTGCCGGACGTGTACAATCGGTTTCAGTGCGATTGATTGTAGAAAGAGAGAGAGAAATTCAGGAATTTAAAGCTCAAGCTACCTATTCTGTAACCGCTGAATTTGCGAACGAAGCCGGAAAAACATTCAAAGCTAAACTTCCTAAGAATTTTTCAACTAAAAAAGAAGCAGAAGATTTTCTTCAAAAAAATATAGGTTCTATATATAAGGTGTCAGATTTAGAAACGAAGCCAACCAAAAAATCTCCGGCTGCACCGTTTACAACATCTACATTGCAACAAGAAGCGGCTCGAAAATTATATCTTCCGGTTGGAATTACCATGCAAATTGCACAGCGTTTGTATGAAGCCGGATATATTACTTACATGAGAACAGATAGCGTTAATCTTTCACAAGAAGCGATGGCTGCCGCTCAAGCTGAAATTACACGTTCGTATGGCAAAGAATTCAGTAAACCAAGAAATTTTACCAGCAAAGCCAAAGGAGCACAAGAGGCACACGAGGCGATTCGTCCAACAGATATGTCGAAACACACCTTAAATATAGAGAGAGATCAAGCCCGTTTATATGATTTGATTTGGAAAAGAACATTGGCTTCGCAAATGAGTGATGCGGAATTAGAGCGAACTAATGTGAAAATTGAAGCCGACAATCATAATGAACATTTTGCTGCAACCGGAGAAGTGATCAAATTTGAGGGTTTTCTAAAAGTTTATTTAGAAGGAAATGATGACGATGATGAAGAACAAGAAGGAATGTTACCGGCCATGAACGTCAACGAACGTTTGGTTAACAATTATATTACTGCAACTGAACGTTTTTCAAGACCGGCAAGTCGATATACAGAAGCTTCTTTAGTTAAGAAATTAGAAGAGTTAGGAATTGGAAGACCTTCAACATACGCACCGACAATTTCAACTATCATTAACAGAAATTATGTTGAAAAAGGAAGTTTTGAAGGACAAGAAAGAAAATACAATCAATTAACCTTAAAAGGAAGTGATATTAAATCAGTGGTGTTAACTGAAAATGCCGGTTCTGACAAAGGAAAATTGGTGCCAACCGACATTGGTATAATTGTAAATGACTTTCTGGTGAAGAATTTTTCAACCATCTTAGATTATAATTTCACCGCTAAAGTGGAACAAGATTTTGATGAAATTGCCGAAGGAAACGAAGATTGGACAAAAATGATGCGTGATTTCTACAATCATTTTCATCCGATTGTAAAAAATGTAGAAGAAAATGCCGATAGAGAAAGTGGAGAACGTATTTTAGGAATAGACCCAAAATCAGGAAAACCGGTTTCGGTTCGATTAGGGAAGTTTGGCCCTATGGCACAAATTGGTGACATTGATGATGAGAATAAACAATTTGCCAGTTTAGGTACAGATCAGAATATTGGTACAATTACCTTGGAAGAAGCTTTAAACTTGTTTTTATTGCCAAAAAATTTAGGTACATATAAAGGTGAAGAAGTAGAAGTGAACAATGGTCGATTCGGACCTTATGTTCGTTTTGGAAAAACTTTTGTTTCCCTTCCAAAAGGGGAAGATCCATTGGATGTAACTATGGAAAGAGCAAAAGAACTTATTGATGAAAAAAACCAGGCCGATGCTCCAATTGGTGAATATGAAGGTTTTCCAATTCAAAAAGGAGTTGGTCGATTTGGACCTTTTATTAAGTGGAATGGTATGTTTATCAATGTGAGTAAAAAATACAATTTTGATAAATTATCACAAGCTGATTTGAATGAATTGATTGAAGACAAACAACAAAAAGAGATTGATAAAGTCATTCACGATTGGAAGGCAGAAGGGATTAAGGTTGAAAAAGCAAGATGGGGACGTTCGATAATTACCAAAGGAAAAATTAAAATTGAATTGAGCAAAGACATTGATGCTGAAAAATTAACCCTCACTCAAGTGCAGGAATTGATTGAAAAAAAAGCTCCCGCAAAAAAAACAACCGCAAAAAAAGCACCTGCTAAGAAAACAGCCGCAAAAAAAGCAACAGTTAAAAAGAAATAATTTATGGCATTTGATTTTTTAGAACCTGTTGACGTTTCGGTATTAGACTTTGTTAAAAATTTGAATTCTCAAACAATTGGAAAAAAAACGGTTTTTCATACTCAAGATGATTTTCCCGATTTAAACAAAATTAAAATTGCAATTATTGGTGTTTTAGATAATCGTGGAGGTAATTCAGGTCAAGAAGTTAATCTAAAATTTATCCGCAATGAATTTTATGCTCTATATCCGGGCAATTGGCATGCTACTATTGCTGATTTAGGGGATATTCCACAAGGCAATACGCAAGAAGATACCTATTATGCTGTAGCCAAGATTGTTGCTGAATTAATTAAGAAGCAAATTGTTCCAATCGCACTGGGTGGCTCTCAAGATTTGACTTATGCCATGTACCGCAGTTACGACAGTTTAGATCAAATGGTTAATTTAGTTACTTTAGACAATAGATTTGATTTTGGAAAAGATGAATCCAAAAATACAGCAGATTCCTATCTGTCTAAAATAATTATTAATGAGCCAACAAATCTTTTTAATTATAGTAATTTAGGTTTTCAAACTTATTATAATTCGCAAGAAGAGATAGATTTAATTGAAAAATTGTATTTTGATGCCTATCGTTTGGGAGAAGTAAGTTCTAATCTTTCCTTGGCTGAACCCGTTTTTAGAGATTCCGATATCGTTTCCGTAGATTTAACATCCATAAAATCAGCAGATTCAGGAAATTTTGTTACTTTTACACCAAATGGTTTTAATGGTAAAGATATTTGTGCTTTATCACGGTATGCCGGACTAAGTGATAAAGTTTCTTCATTTGGTATTTTCAATCATAATAATTTAGCTAATGAAAGCGTTTTAATTGCTCAAATCATTTGGTATTTTTTAGAGGGATATAATTTCAGGTCGTTGGAATATCCTAATTTAAATCAGAATTTGTTTTTAAAATATATTGTTCCGGTAGATGATATTGAATTGATATTTTTTAAAAGCCCAAAAACAGAAAGATGGTGGATAGAAATACCATTTATTTCAAATGTTAATAATAAATTAAAAAAAAATACGTTATTGCCCTGTACACATGAAGATTATTTGCGAGCTTGCGATCAAGAAATCCCGGAAAGATGGTGGAAAGCACAACGAAAGAATCTTATATAATTAAAGATAAAATCTTACAAAAACAACAAAAAGATGTATTTCATCGACAAAATATGTATTTTATCGATGTTTTTCTTTTAAGATTTGAAGATTATTTTTAGTTTTGACACAGAAAATAAATTTTACAATAAATAATTGCATTTTTAAAAAATTATAAATAGGTTTACGGCCTTAAAAATTCGAGTACATGATAACCCAAATTTATATGAAGAAGTTCATCGCGTTTTCAACGATTTTAGTAACACTGGTTAGCTGTGGTTCAAGCGACAAAGGAGAGCTTGTAGGAGTTAAAGGTAAGAAATGGCATCCTGAGAAGCCTTATGGTATGACATTGATTCCTGGCGGAGCATTTATTATGGGTAAATCAGATGATGATTTAGCTAATGTGCATGATGCACCAACTAAAACGGTAACTGTACGTTCATTTTATATGGATGAAACGGAAATCACTAATAGTGAATACCGTCAGTTTGTGGAGTGGGTTAAAGATTCAACTATTTACATGAAGTTAGCGATTTTAGCTGATGAAATGGGTCAAACGTCAACTGGTGGAGGCGGTAAAAAAGGAGGAGCCAGTATTGGTGACTATGCTTTTGCTGATGCTGATCCTGAAAAAATGACACCGTATGATAAATATATGTATGAAAATTACTATAGCGTAGGAACAGAGGATGATATGTTTGCAGGAAGAAAATTGAATAGAAAAGTAAAACTTATCAAAGAAACTTCTAAATACCCGGACGAATATTATGTTGAAGTAATGGATTCAATGTATTTGCCAGCTGCTGAATCATACAATGGTTTGAGAACAATTGATGTGAATAAATTAGAATTCAGCTATACTTGGATGGATATTCAAGCGGCTGCAAAAGCTAAAACAGGAAAAAGATCTGACTTTATTAAAAAAGAAAAAGTGAAAGTATATCCGGATACAACGTCTTGGATTAAAGATTTTGCTTATTCATACAATGAGCCAATGCACAATGACTATTTTTGGCACCAAGCCTACAGTGATTATCCTGTAGTAGGTGTTTCTTGGAAACAAGCAAAAGCTTTTTGTGCTTGGAGAACATTAAACAAAAATACGTACAGAAAGAAAAAGAAACAGGAATTTATTAATACGTTCCGTTTACCAACTGAAGCTGAGTGGGAATATGCAGCAAGAGGTGGTCTTGAATCAGCAACATACCCATGGGGAAGTTTATATGCTAAAAATGACAGAGGTTGTTATTTAGCAAACTTCAAACCAAATCGTGGGGATTATGCAGCGGATGAGGCTCTTTACACGGTTGAAGCAAAATCTTATGAGCCAAACAATTACAACTTGTACAACATGGCCGGTAATGTTTCGGAATGGACAGATTCATCTTATGATGCGGCGGCTTATGAATATGTTTCTACAATGAACCCAACGGTAGGTGATTTGAAAAACAAACGCAAAGTAATTCGCGGTGGTTCATGGAAAGATGTAGCCTACTTCCTGCAAGTAAGTACTAGAGACTATGAATATGCAGATTCTGCAAGAAGCTACATTGGATTTAGAACTGTTCAGGATTACATGGGAACTCAATCAACCGGAAACAGAAAAACCGGAAAAGCAAAATAAACCAACAAATTAAAATTTAAACCAACTTTATATTAATTAACTTAACTAACTAAAATTTTTTATTATGGCACTTTTAAGTAAAAAAACAATGAACTTTGCTTATGGAATGGGAGCTGCGGTTGTAATCGTAGGAGCATTATTCAAAATTATTCACTTTGAGATCGGATTTTTAACAGGAAACGTGATGTTAACCATTGGTCTTGTTACTGAAGCTATCATTTTCGCATTATCAGCATTCGAACCAGTTGATCACGAATTAGATTGGTCTTTAGTTTATCCAGAACTAGCTGGAGGTGAAGCCAAAGAAAAAGGTAAAAAAGAAGAAGCTAAAGATGCGCAAGGTTTATTGTCTCAAAAATTAGATGCAATGTTAAAAGAAGCTAAAGTTGATGGTGAGTTAATGACGAGCTTAGGGAACAGCATCAAAAACTTTGAATCAGCAGCAAAAGGTATTGCTCCAACAGTTGATTCAATTGCAGGCCAAAAGAAATACAGCGAAGAATTATCAATGGCAGCTGCTCAAATGGAATCTTTAAACAGTTTATACAAAGTACAATTAGAAAGTGCATCCAGAAATGCAGAAGCTAACAAAGAAATTGCTGATAATGCCGCTAAATTAAAAGAGCAAATGCAAGCAATGACGGCGAATATTGCTTCCTTAAACAACGTTTATGGTGGAATGTTGTCTGCAATGGGAAATAGAGGATAATTAGTTTTATCAATTTAACAAACAATTTTAAAAAAACTAATTAGAAATGGCAGGAGGAAAATTAACCCCTAGACAGAAGATGATTAACCTGATGTACTTGGTTTTCATCGCGATGTTGGCACTTAACATGTCAAAAGAAGTATTATCAGCGTTCGGATTAATGACTGAAAAATTAGCGTTGTCAAATGAAGATGCTAAAGGGCGTATTGATAATGATATTAAAGCAATGGAGAAACAAATGGAATCGCAACCTGAAAAGTATGGTCCATTGGTATCTAAAGCAAAAGAGGTTGAAAAATTATCGAATGATTTTTACGCTTATATTGAAAAGTTAAAATCAGAAATGATGGCAACTGTTGAAGACCCTAAAGATTATGAAGTTCAAGACAAAGCAGATTTTTTGGATGAGAAATTCTTTATTGGTGATAAGTTAAAACCTGAGGGTCAAGCTTTTTATGACAAGATTAATGGTTATAGATCTGGCATAGCAAAAATTTTGGGAAGTGATCCAAAATATAAAGGTGTTATTGAATCTGTTAATAAATCATTTAGCACAGAGCCTGTAGTTAACAGAGATGGTATCAAAGTTGACTGGATGGATTATCACTACAAAGGTTATCCAATGGTAGCTTCAATGACTAAACTTTCAGCATTACAGTCAGATATTAGAAAAGCACAAACAGATGTTTTGAATTCTATGGTTGCAGAAAAACTAAAAGTTGAAGCGTCTTTAACAAATTTTGAAGCAATTGTTGTTCCAGACAAAACTGCATTTTTTGCTGGTGAAATGTTTAAAGGTAAAATCATCTTAGGTAAAAAGGATAAAACTTTAAAAGCAAATTCAGTAGTTGTTAATGGAAGAGAAATTCCTGCATCAGCTATGCAAGAAGGACAAACCATTTTAGAATTCGGAGCCGGAAATGTTGGAGAACAAAAAATATCAGGAAAAATGACTTTTACTGATTTTGATGGTAAATCTTTTGATATTCCAGTAGAATCTTCATATTCTGTTATTCCTAAACCAAATTCAGCTACAATTTCTGCAGACAAAATGAATGTGGTTTATAGAGGTGTTGCTAATCCAATGACTATTTCATTTGCCGGAGTACCTGATAATTTAGTTATTCCAACTGCTCCAGGTTTAAGCAAAGGTTCTAAACCAGGTCAATACAATATGAATCCAGGTCAAGGGACAGAAGTGACAATAAGTGTTACAGGTAAGTTGCCAGACGGAACAACCGTATCAGATAAAAAATTATTTAGAATTAAAAACGTACCTGCACCATTTGGTGCTATAGGTAAAGAGATGGGAACTTTGAAGGGAAGTAAATCTCGACTTGAAGCATCTCAAATTACAGCAGAATTACCTGATTTCTTGTACGATCTTCAATTTAAAGTTACTCAGTTTACTTTTAAAGTACCTGGTCAAGCAGCAGTAATTGTAAATGGTGATAGAGTGAATGCTCAGTGTAAAGCGGCTTTAGCAAGAGCTAGTCGTGGTGATGTTGTTACTATCTCAGATATTAAAACTGTAATTCCTGGAACCAATATTGTTACAGGAAGAACTTCTCCTGTAATTTACGAAATACAATAATTTAAGAAACCAATCGTTATCTTACTATAACCTACAAAAGAATAAAGATGAAGTTAAATACAGTAATAGCATGTTTGTCAATCTTATTTGTTGCACAAATAGGGCATGCACAGTCAAATCTGTTGAATGCGAAAACGCCTGATGAAATTGGGAAAAAGACTGCCGCTCAAATGGAGGCGGACAATGATAAACCTCTTCAATATGGTTACGTTCATGACAGAGACGTATTGATGGGTAAGATGGTATGGGAAATCATCGATTTAGATGAAAGAATTAATTTTCCATTGTATTTCCCGGTAGATACCGCTAATATTGGTAAAGACAGAAGATCTTTGTTTGATGTGTTATTAAAAGAAATAAAAAATGGTAGAATAACAGAAGTTTACTATGATGATTATTTTAACTCAAAAAAATCATTAAAAGACATGTCTTCTTCTTTTACCTATATTGATACAACAAATGCAGGAAGAGATGAAATCAATAACTACTATGACGATTATAAGTCCGGCAGAAAAGTATTAGATCCACAGTTTATCGATAAACGTGAGTTAACATCATATGACGTTTCTGGATACAAAATTAAAGGTTATTGGTATTTTGACAAGCGTCAAGGTGAGATGAAATATCGTCTTTTAGGAATTTGTCCGGTTTCTCCTGAAGCTCGTGAAATTGGTGCTGAAAATCCTGATGTAATTGAATTATTTTGGGTTTATTTTCCATCCACAAGAGATGTTTTGCATGAATGGACAGCATTCAATGACAAGAACTCAGCTATGCCGATTACTTTTGACCATTTGTTAAATTCACGTCGCTTTAGTGGTGTAATTTATAAAGAAGAAAACGTGTACGGTGATAGGCAAATTCAGGAATACATGAAAGATAATGCTCTTAACCAACTTTTAGAATCTGAAAGAGTGAAAGAGAAAATCAGAAACTTTGAACAAGATATGTGGAATTATTAATCCATATAAATTAATAACAAAAAACTCTTACTTCACGGTAAGAGTTTTTTATTTTTGTACTATGATTGACTATTTAATTGTTGGTTCCGGTTTAGCCGGAATAGCCTTTACCGAAAACGCCCTTCAAAATCACAAATCGATTGCGGTTTTTGATAATCATTCGCAGAATTCATCTTCCATCGCAGGTGGTCTTTACAATCCGGTAATATTAAAGCGTTTCAGTGAGGTGTGGAAATCGCAGGAGCAAATTGATTTGGTTAATCATTTTTATGCAAATTTGGAGGTTAAACTAAAGAATAAGTTTGATTATAAAATACCAATCTTTAGAAAGTTTTATTCCGTTGAAGAACAAAATAATTGGTTTGTAGCTTCGGATAAACCAAATCTTGCTCCTTTTTTAGCTACAAAAATCAATTATAATCGTTACAATGGTATTCATTCTCCTTTTGGTTTTGGTAAAGTTATGCAATCCGGTTATGTGGATACAGCTTCTTTATTAAAAGAATACCAAAAGTATTTGATAAAAAATAACTTGTTCAATGCTGAGACTTTTGAGTATGATCAATTAATAATTCAAAGTGATTCGATAATCTACAAAGGGAATGAATACAAAAATGTAATATTTGCCGAAGGATTTGGTGTACATGACAATCCTTTTTTCTCTCAATTACCACTGGATGGTACGAAAGGTGAATTGCTAATTATCAAAGCACCAAGCTTAGATTTAGATGTTATCATTAAATCTTCTGTATTTATTTTACCATTAGGAAACGACTTATTTAAAGTAGGTGCTACTTATAATTGGGAAGATAAATCAGCAACTCCTACGGAACAAGGGAAACAAGAATTAATCACCAATTTGAAATCAATGCTCACTATAGATTTTGAAATAATTGAACATTTGGCAGGTGTCAGACCTACGGTTAAAGACCGACGTCCCATGGTGGGAACACATCCTAAATACAAGAATCTTCATGTTTTAAATGGACTGGGAACCAGAGGAGTCATGCTTGCACCAGCAATGGCTAAAGTATTGTTTGAACATATTGAACATAAAATTCCTTTAGAAAAAGAAATTGATATCAAACGTTTTAAAAAAATTAATTGGGATTAATGCTTGTGTTCTTTCCAATTTTTATCAAAATGAACAAACATATTAATCCAAATGTTTCTGGATAATCGTAAAATAATGGGAAAAGTAAAAATTAAAGTCGCCACAATAGCAATAAAGGAATGAATTAAACCTAATCCAATAAAAACATTTGAAATGATAAATGCCGCCACAGCAAATGCAATGCTCAAAGCATAACTTACATACATAGCTCCATAAAAAAAAGAAGGTTCCATTTTGTAGCGGGTACCACAATGACTACAAGTGTCATGCATTTCAAATATTTTACCCAATTTGTATGGGTTTTTTTCCACATACATGCTTTCTTCTTGGCATTTAGGACAACTTCCTGTTAAAATGCTATTGAGTTTGGATCCTTTTTTTAACATTTGCAAAAATTTTATACAAAGGTATCTTTTTCATAGATTAACCAATGTAACATTAGTCACAAAATTATGCTGAACATACACAATTTGTCGGTTTCCTTTGGAGGAACATTTTTATTTGAAGAAGTCACTTTCCGTTTAGGAGCCGGTGATAGAGTGGGATTGGTTGGAAAAAATGGAGCCGGTAAATCTACCATGCTTAAAATTCTGGCTGGTGATTTCAAACCTGATTCAGGTAGTATTGCTACTGAAAAAGAAGTTAAAATGGGTTTTCTTCGTCAAGACATCGATTTTGAGCAGGGAAGAACTGTTTTGGAAGAAGCCTATCAAGCCTTTGAAGAAATCAAAAAAACCGAAAAAAGAATTGACGAAATCAATCACCAATTAGCCACCAGAACGGATTATGAAAGTCAGACTTATTCAGAACTAATCGATGAATTAAGCGATGTAAATCATCACTATGAAGTTTTAGGAGGCTATAATTACGTGGGTGATACAGAAAAAATTCTTTTAGGTTTAGGATTTAAAAGAGAAGATTTCAACAACCAAACCGAAACTTTTTCCGGCGGATGGCGAATGCGGATTGAATTAGCCAAATTATTATTACAATCCAATGATATTTTGCTACTTGATGAACCAACCAACCACCTCGATATCGAAAGTATCATTTGGTTAGAAGGGTTTTTACGTAATTTTCCGGGTGTAGTTGTAATTGTTTCACATGATAAAATGTTTTTGGATAATGTCACCAACCGAACCATTGAAATTTCTCTTGGAAAGGCCTACGACTTTAATAAACCGTATTCACAATATTTAGTCTTAAGAGAAGAAATTCGAGAAAAGCAATTGGCTACCCAAAAAAACCAAGCCAAAAAAATTGAAGAAACCGAAAAATTAATCGAGAAGTTTAGAGCCAAAGCTTCCAAAGCTTCGATGGCTCAATCATTAATTAAAAAACTCGATAAAGTAGAACGGATAGAAGTGGATGAAGATGATAATTCCGTCATGAATATTTCATTTCCGGTTTCACAAACACCCGGGCGTGTGGTCATCGAAGCTGAAAATGTAACCAAAGCGTATGGCGATAAAACCATCTTAAAAGATATTTCACTTTTAGTTGAACGAGGAAGTAAAATTGCTTTCGTGGGGCAAAACGGACAAGGAAAATCAACCTTTATTAAAGCGATTGTGAACGAATTCAAATTCGATGGTACTATTAAACTCGGTCACAATGTACAACTCGGTTATTTCGCCCAAAATCAAGCGGAATACCTTGATGGAGAAATAACACTACTCGAAACAATGATAAATGCAGCCACCGACACAAATCGTTCCAAAGTACGTGACATGTTAGGCTCCTTTTTGTTTAGTGGTGATGACGTTGAAAAAAAAGTAAAAGTACTTTCCGGTGGTGAACGAAACCGATTAGCATTGTGTAAGTTGTTGCTACAACCTATCAATGTTTTACTCATGGATGAGCCCACCAATCACCTCGATATTAAGTCTAAAAATGTTTTAAAAGCGGCTCTTCAAAAATACGAAGGTACATTGCTTTTGGTGTCTCACGACCGTGATTTTTTGCAAGGAATGGCCAATGTAGTCTATGAATTTAAAGACCAAAAAATCCGTGAATATTTAGGAGATATCAATTTCTTTTTAGAACAACGCAATGCCATGAACATGCGTGAAATAGAGAAAAAAGAGGTGGTAGTCAATACCAATGCAAACAAAGAATCAAAATCAGTTTCCTATGAAGACCAAAAGAAAGCAAAATCACTTCAAAACCGTTTAAGCAAAATCGAAAGTCAAATCAAGCAGCTCGAAATCGATATACAAAACGACGACAAAGCTTTGGCTTCCAACTATGACAAACACATCGAAGATGCTAATTTCTTTGTAGCCTACAATAAGAAAAAACAAGAATTAGATAATTTATTAGAAGATTGGGAAGCTGTTCAAATAGAGATTGACTCAATGCAATAGAATGATTCGTAAAAACTTACATTTGATTATTTCGGTACTGGTTGTTTTTCCAGCTGCACTTTTTTACGGATTATTTCCTGATAAAACCTTGCCTGTTTTGTTAGATTTTGAAGTTCATTCTACAGATTTAAAAAGTGTTTTTCGGGCAATTATGGGCTTGTATATTGCTTTTAGCTTATTTTGGATAGTCGGTATTTTTAATTCAAATTTTTGGAAAGCCAGTACACTCTCTAACGGAATATTCATGTCCGGCATAGCAATTGGTCGAATCGTAAGTTTATTTTTTGACGGTAAGGCTTCGGATTTGTTTTTCTTTGGCTTTTTTGGAGAAGCAGTTTTAGGTCTTTTTGCATTCTATCAATATGTTAAATACAACCATTCTACTTAAACGGATTTCGTTCCTTCCATTCCGTTTTTGGTTCTAAATAACAAAATAGTTGTTCCATTTTTCGGTTAATCAATCCATTTGAATGTTGAATATAACCCACCATTTGTTCCGGCTTTGCTCCTACAGAACTCTTGATTTCCAATGCCGTTCGGGCAAAAATGATAGCAGCAAAACCTTTATTAATAGAATACGCAATCATATCATACAACATATTCAAATACAGCATTTTTTCGCGTTGAATTGTTTCATCATAGCCTAAAAAATAGGTGTCCATCTGATTGCCATTTTTTATCAAAGTGTTAAAACCAATCAGTTTTCCATTTTCAAAATAGCCATAAAACAAAAACTGATCTTTCAATGCTGATTTCATGACAGCAAAATGATTCTTAGCCAAAAAGAAAGTATTAAACGGTGCATTTTGAGCTACATGATGGTATAAGTCGTAAATGGTGTGTTCCAAGGAAACGATTTCCTCAAAACTCATTTTTCGCTTTTCAATGCCTTCTGCTTTTTTCCGACAACGTTTGTATTGGTCACGGTATTTTTTGGATAGTGCGGCTACATAATCATCAAAAGAATGCCAATCTTTCGAAACAGTAAACACCATATTGGGTTGAGTAGAAAATTGATAGAATGAGGCGAATTCTTTATTAGGAAATGCTTTGACTACTTCTTTATCAAAATCTTTATAACTGGTCAAATGTACTTTTTTACCTTCTTGTTTTAAGGTTGCTTTTATTTCTGAAGCTGCCAAGTGTAATAATTCAATACCTTTTGAAATTTCGATTTCTTCAGTAAATAAAAATGCATTTTGACCCGTGAGCATGTTGTTGCCAATAAACAAAACATGTGAGCAAAAGTTTTTAAATATAAAATTTCTTACCGCTGTTTTAATACATTTATCCCTTTCTCCAAAGGACTCCAATTTATTCAAATCCAGAAATTGAGCCAAAGCAATCCCAATGAGTTGGTTTTTTTTATACAAAGCGATAAAAAAACAATCCATATTGGTTGGTTTAGATTGCTCTAAAACAGCTAAATATTCTTTCGACAGAAAGATGTTTGAAGTAGCTAATACATTCCAATCACTTGGTAAATGATTTGTAGAGCGAACTATTTTGAATGAATGGGATGATTCCAAATACAGTGAGTCAATTAATTTAAGGCATAAAGTTAAAGTTTGAAAAAGAATTATAATGTTTTTTAACTTTATATAAATAAAAAAAATGAAAACATATACGAAAGAAACAATTCAAGTCCAACTTGAACAGTTAAATGAATGGACATTTAATCACAATTCGATTCATAAACAATTTCAATTCAAAAATTTTTCGGAGGCTTTGTCATTTATTGTATAAATAGGAATATTGGCCGAAAAGCAAAATCACCATCCGGAAATCACAAATGTTTACAATAAAGTCTCTTTACGTTTAACTACGCACGATAGTAACGGAGTTACTGAAAAAGATATAAAATTAGCAACTAGTATTGATAGGATTTAAACCCAACCACAAACGATAGCTCCCATTATGGTCATAACCACAATCCAATATCCGCTATGGATAAAAATATATTTCCATGATTTTCGCTCAAAAAGACCGTTTATGCCCACTAATGGTAAAGCTAAAAATAATCCTGACATGAATCCATGCAATGCACCATGTTTAAATGTGCGAAATTTATCGCCATAGTCATCCATAAAAGCAGCATAGGAAGGTTCTGCAGTTTCAATAAAGTCCGGACCTCCTATCATTCCCAGAGCACCAAATTGGTGAATACATAAAATTTGCATGATCATGGCTAAAAAAATAGAAAACACAAAGGTCAATCCAAAAATTTTCACCATGCTACCTTGTTTCAAATCTTCTTCGGTGAATCCGTTTTCTTTCATCCAAGCTTTTCCAAATAGCGGACCGTACCAGACAAATCCAACCAATAGGGTGGATAGTGCTGCAACCAAAATTGCGTAAAAATTCATTTCCATGTCTTAATAAGTTATTGATTAGTAATTCAAAAATAGAACTTTATTAATTAACTTGTTACGGAAATGATAAAATATTCTAATAATAAGTATCAAAAAGTTAAACTTCCTGCCAATTCTTTCAAGCTGATTTCACTTTGTTTAGTAAGTAATTCTGCTGTGGTTAATCGGATCACCGCATTGCCATAATTTTCCTGAGCAGTTCTAAATTCAATGGGTGCAACCGAACCGATTTTGAACTTCTCTAAGGTAATTTCCATATTTTGTTTAGCAATAGCTTCGTTTTTCTTTTCCAATTCTAATAATGAAAGATTTGATAAGTAGGACTGATAGAGTGAAGCAACTTGTGATTGAATCAATTGAGTTTGTCTTTCAATTTGTAACTGTGTGTTTTCTAATTGAATTTTAGCTACTTTTTCATTTCGGTTTTGATTGAATCCATCAAATAGATTCAACGAAGCGGTAAAACCATAATTGAAATTTCGCCCGGTTGATTCTGTGACGAAGCCAAAAGGAGATTGCGAACGTATTAAGTTGTAACCTCCGGAAAGACTTATAATTGGATAACGATTCGCTTTTACTTGTTTCAATTCATATTCCTGAATTTTTTTGTTGATGTATTGTAGTTGTAGTTGAGGATTTTGCTTTTCTGCGGAAGAAAGAAGTTCCGGCAATATCAAAGTATTGTCTATCGAAATAACGTCTGCTACTTTAAAATCAGTATCTAACGGGCGAACCAACAGTTCGTTTAGCATTACTTTTGAAACACCGTATTGTTCCAACAATTGAATTTTTGTTGATTGATCAGCATTCAAATCTACTTCGGCATTTAACACTTCTAATTTGGAGGCCTTTCCGATGGTAAAACGATTTTTGGCCGTTTTTAACCTAAATTCAGATACAGAAATGATACTGTCTATCATTTTAAGTTGCTGTTGTTGAGTAGCTAATGTAAAATACGTTTGATAAACGGCACTCACTCGACTCAACACCGAAAGTTTTAACTCAGTAGCTCCTA
Organism: Flavobacterium piscinae; assembly: GCF_004122145.1. Lineage (GTDB taxonomy): Bacteria > Bacteroidota > Bacteroidia > Flavobacteriales > Flavobacteriaceae > Flavobacterium > Flavobacterium piscinae. The sequence goes on along the minus strand of NZ_SBKQ01000009.1, from coordinate 81,023 downwards.
AATTTTGCAATTCTTTTAATTGATTGTGACGAGCAAACATTCGAAAGCCATCAAAAATAGTCCACTCTACGCCAACGCCATAATTGATGTTGATGTTGCGGGCACCGTCTATTTCAATTTCATTACCACTGGCTTGTGTTTGCGTTTGATTTAAAATAGTGTTATTATTTGTGACGGTTCCATTGATACGAGGTAACATGCCGGCATTTCCAATCGTCACATTTTCCTCATCAATTTTTAAATCATTTTTGGCTATCCGAATATCAAAATTGTTTTCCAAAGTTAGAGCAACCGCTTCTTCCAGTGTCAGAATTGGTTGATTTTGGCTCCAAAGCGGGATTCCAATGAAGGGTAAAAGGTAGAATAGAAATAGTTTTTTCATAATTATTTTAAACAGATTCTTTATCGTATTGGTCTAAACTATCAAATTCCGGATGGTGTTTTTTCTCTTTTGACCACATTAAATAAATTGCAGGAATTACATAAAGGGTTAAAATTAAAGAAAATAAGGTTCCGCCTACAATTACTATACCCATACCCATTCTACTTTGAGATGCGGCTCCAATCGACACGGCGATAGGCATGGCTCCCAAAGCAAGTGTTAAACTGGTCATTAAGATGGGACGCAATCGGGATTCAGCTGCTTCCATCACAGCATCGTATTTAGATTTCCCTTGTTCCCGAAGTTGGTTGGCAAATTCTACAATTAAAATTCCGTTTTTTGTTACTAATCCAATCAACATTACGGTTCCAATTTGACTGAAAATATTCCAGGTTTGACCAAATAACCAAAGTGAAAATAAAGCTCCGGCAACCGCCATCGGAACCGTTAAAATGATAATAAACGGGTCTACAAAACTTTCAAACTGACCTGCTAAAATGAGGAAAATCAATAGTAAGGCCAATCCAAATGCGAACATCGTATTTGAGCTACTTTCGGCAAAATCCCTGGATTCTCCTCCCAAATCGGTTGTAAAAGTATCGTCTAACACTTTTTCTTTTATACGTTCCATGGCATCTATTCCGTCACCAATACTTTTCCCGGGTGCTAATCCGGCAGAAACGGTAGCCGACATGTATCGATTATTGTGAAACAATTGTGGAGGGCTGCTTTGTTCTTCGATTGTGACCACGTTATCTAATTGGATAAGTTGTCCGTTACTGCTTCGCACAAATATAGAAGCCAAGTCCATGGGTTGATCACGGTCTTTTTTATCAAATTGTCCCAATACTTGGTATTGTTTTCCATTCATTAAAAAATAGCCAAAACGTTGCCCGCTCAAAGAAAGCTGAATGGTTTGGGCAACATCTAAAACGGATACACCTAATGATTCCGCTTTTTCTCGATTGATGGTGATATAAATTTCAGGTTTGTTGAATTTTAAATTAACATCAGTGATTGAAAAAGTAGGGTCCTTTGATGCTTCTTCCATGAATAATGGAATTTTTTCTTCTAGTAATTTAAAGTTTTTCGCTTGAATAATAAATTGAATGGGCAAACCTCCCCGACGATTGACAGAAATAGTAGGCTGTTCCGATACCGATGTTTTGGCATCGTTGTATTTTTTTGCCAACCCGGTTAGTGTCTGTGCTATTTCTTTTTGCGAACGTTCTCTTTCGGAAGGGTCAACTAATGATAAACGAGCAAACCCACGGTTAACGGAGCCAGCACTAAAACCGGGTGAAGTGACAATTAAACTTACCTTTTTTTCCGGAACGGAATCAGTAATTAATTGTGATAATTCTTGCATGAACCGATCCATGTAGTCGTATGTTGCTCCTTCCGGACCAGTTACATTCATTAAAATCATACTACGATCATCATAAGGAGCTGTTTCTTTTTGAAGAATGTTATAAAAAAGAACAGATAATCCCAAACAACCAATTAAGATTGGAAAACTTAACCATTTTTTTGCCATGAACTTTTCTAACGAACGAGCATATCCTTTATTTAAATTTTCATAAAAAGGTTCGGTCATTTCATAGAATTTAGAACGCTTTTGTTTTCCGCCTTTCATTAAATAAGCATTCAACATGGGGGTTAAACTCAGCGAAACAAAGGCCGAAATGAGCACTGCCGCACCAATGACTATTCCAAACTCACGGAAAAGCCGACCTACAAAACCTTCTAAAAAGATAATGGGGAGAAAAACAGCGGCTAAGGTGATGGAGATGGATATGACAGCAAAAAAGATTTCATTTGACCCTTTGATGGCCGCTTCGATGGGAGACATGCCTTCTTCGACCTTTTTAAAGATGTTTTCAGTAACCACAATTCCGTCATCTACCACCAAACCGGTTGCTAATACGATTGCCAATAAAGTCAAAACATTGATGGAAAACCCGCAAATGTACATGATAAAAAATGTCGCAATCAAGGATACCGGTATATCAATCAAAGGACGGAATGCAATCGCCCAATCCCTAAAAAACAAGTAAATGACCAAGGTTACTAAAAGTAAGGCAATGATTAAAGTTTCAGCTACTTCCAAAATTGCTTTTTTAATGAAAATGGTAGTGTCAATTGCTACATTTAATTCAAATTCTTTTGGTAAATCCTTTTTTAATTGTTCATACTGTTTGTAGAATTCTTCGGATATATCAAGATAATTCGTGCCGGGTTGAGGTGTAACAGCCAATCCAATCATAGTTTGCCCGGAATCACTTAAGCGGGTTTCCAGATTTTCAGCTTCCAAACTGGCTTTTGCTACATCGCTTAATCGAACAATTTTATCGCCATCCGATTTAATAATAATGTTGTTAAAATCTTCCTCAGTAGTAAGATTTCCTACTGTTTTTACTGTTAACTCGGTATTGTTCCCTGTTAATTTTCCCGAAGGAAGTTCAACATTTTGTTGATTCAAAGCATTTAAAATATCAGAGGCCGTACAACCATAAGCCGACAATTTTATAGGGTCAATCCACAAACGCATGGCATATTTACGTTCTCCCCAAATGCGAACACTACTAACACCGGGTATCGTTTGAAGTCGTTGTAAAATGACATTTTCAGCATAATCCGTGAGTTCCAACACATTTTTGTTGTCACTTTTCATGGTCATGGTTAAAATCGGGTCCGAGTCGGCATCGGCTTTTGAAACAACGGGTGGAGCGGTTAAATCTTTTGGTAAACTTCTTACTGCCTGCGAAACTTTATCTCGCACATCATTGGCTGCTTCTTCCAGATTTTTTTCCAGATTAAACTCAATGGAAATCACACTCGTTCCTTGAGCACTTGTGGAAGAAATAGTACGAATTCCATCAATAGAATTAATGGCTTTCTCTAAAGGCTCTGTAATTTGTGATTCAATGATATCTGCATTGGCACCGGTGTAGCTCGTTTGTACCGTAATTTGAGCCGGATCAATGGAAGGAAATTCACGAACACCCAAATAGGTAAAACCAATGATGCCAAATAGCACAATCAACAGGTTCATCACGATGGCTAAAACCGGTCGTTTTATACTTAGGGTTGATAAACTCATGTGATTTAGTTTTGGATTAATTTCAGTTGTACCGGTGCTCCCTCTTTAATGGCCATAATACCGGAGGTAATTAAGGTATCACCCACTTTTAGACCGGAAGTAACCAAAATTTCTTTTTCAGTTCTATTTGCGGTTTCTATGATAACTTCTTTGGCTTTGCCATTTTCAGTAATGAATACCTTTTTGCCGTTTTGTATGGGAATGATTGATTCGGTTGGAATTAATATTGCATCATTTTGTTCTTCCAATGGTAAAATAATATTTGCAAATGTTCCCGGGAGAAGTTTGCCGTCTTTATTTTCAGCGATGGCTCTAATTTGGAGCGTACGGGTAGTTTGCTCGACAGCAGGTTCTAAAGCATATATTTTGGCATTGAAAATTTCTTTATTTCCAGCTGTTGTAAAAGTGATGATAGCATTATTCTTCATTAATGAAGCATATTTTTCGGGTATAGAAAAAGTGATTTTCACTTGATTGGTGTTGACCAATTTAGCAATTAAAGTGGTTGGAGTCACATACGTTCCGGGAGAAATGGAACGCAATCCAACTTTACCTGAAAAAGGAGCTACAATCGATGTTTTGGCTATTTGTGCTTGAATTAATTGGGTTTGCGATTTTGCGGATTCAAATTCAGCATTCGCTACATCATATTCTTCTTGACTGATGGCTTCTTTTTGTAACAGTAACTTGGCTCTTCTTTCATTTTCTGATGCCAATGTTTGTCTGGTTTTGGCTTGAGCTAATTGTGCACGGAGTTCGATATCGTTTACTTTAATTAGTTGTTTTCCTTTGGATACATAACTACCTTCTTCAAAATAGATGCCTTGCACAATACCGGCAACTTCGCTCCTCAATTCAATTTGTTCATTGGCATCAATACTACCGGAGAGTGTGAGTTCATTAGCGAATTTTTTGGGTTTCAACACTATTCCGTTTACGATTGACATGGCTTTTGGAGATCCACTTTTTTGATTAGTTTTTTCATCTTGGCTTTTATTGCTCATGATTCGGTATGCAATAAGGGCTATTAAACCCCCGACCAAAAGAAAAATAACAATGTTTTTTACTTTCATAATTTAAAAGAATAGTTGAAATCGTATATATTGAGATTTACAAATGTACCTTTTCAAGAGCAAACAGTTTTTGTGGTTAGTTTTTATTTAACATTTGTATATACGAATTTAACATTTTTAGTTTTATGAGTTAAACATTTTTGATTTTTAATTTAAAATCACAAATCGTTGGGGGAAGGAAATACTCACAATATTGTAAGAAAAAATACTTTAAAATATAAAAAAACAAGCATTTCATCGATAATATTTGCATTTAAGCGAATAACAGCACTATATTTACAGAGTCAAACCCCAAATTTAATTAAAAATGAAAAATATTACATTAACACTTCTTGTACTTTGCTTCTCATTTTTGGGATATGCTGAAGTATCAAAATCTGAGAAAGATGCTCTTATAAAATTAAATCAAGCTACAAATGGTAGTCAGTGGAAAGTTAAATGGGATTTAACTACAGATGTCTCAACTTGGCATGGTGTAAAAGTAAAAGATAATAAAGTAGTTGGTTTAGCCTTGTTAAATAACAATTTAGAAGGGCAAATTCCTACTGAAATTGCACAATTACAATACTTGGAAACCTTGAATTTATTTAAAAACAAGCTTTCCGGTAATATTCCTGCTTCGATAGGTGATTTAAAAAATCTAGAATCATTAAATATTTCTTTTAATAAGTTAACTGGTTCAATACCAGCCTCGCTTGGTAAAGCTACTTCTTTGAAAGTAGTAGAGTTGTACATGAATTTTTTAACCGGTTCATTACCACAAGAGATAGGTCAATTAACACAATTGGAGAATTTATCACTTTTTAATAATTCTCTCGAGGGTGAATTACCAAGTTCATTATATACTTTAAAAAACTTGAAAGTATTAATGTTAAACAGTAACAACTTTTCAGGTAAATTGAGTTACGAAATTGAAAATTTAAAAGCTCTTGAAAACTTGAGTTTGTTTGAAAACAATTTTATTGGTCAAGTTCCTTTTGAAATAGAGAAATTGGACAATTTAAAAGAAATGAATATATCTTACAACAAGTTCAATGGATTGATTTCGTATGCTTTGGCTAAGAAAGATACTTTCCAAATGACGATGTTAAACGATAAAGGTGTGGCGGTACGCTTACCGTTAATTACCGACAATACTGGAGTAGTAGGTACTCCGGATTAATTTTCCAAAAAACAAATACCAACCCCAACAAAAAACTTGCCGCCCCAAACGACAAGTTTTTTTTTTATTTGTCAATTTGAAAATGTGTCAATTTGAAAATGTGTCAATTTGAAAATGTGTCAATTCGAAAATATGTCAATTTGACAATTAAATTTAGACTTTCAATTATGGATAATGAATGAATGATAAGAATAATTCTTCCAATGGGAATTGATTATCAGAATGAAAACCGTGTAAATCTATTTTCGTAAAGCGAATAAAATCAGAGTTAATCTACTTAATCCATTTACATCCGTGTTCTATTGTAGAAATGAGTCAAATTGAAAAACTACCAAAAGAAGGCATATAAAAAGGCCAATACAATCATCACCGCAAAAGCACTTATGTTGAATGTTGAACTGGTTTTAAACGTTTCTTTTCGCAATTCAAATCCCTTGCTGTCATCAGCTCCTTTTTGCTGAAACCAACTGATGAGTGCGATAATTACCATTGTAAGTAAAGTGGTGTAGCCCATTTGGTCTAAAAAAGGTACACTTGGAAAAATACCATCCATTGGTGTTCCTGTTGCCCATCCTTTTGGGCCTACTTTGAAAAACATCGCAATAGGAATAGAAAGTAATGCTCCCCAAATCGCTGCTTTGTTAGTTGCTTTTTTCCAAAACAGACCTAATACAAATATGGCTAAAATTCCCGGACTTACCACACCTGTGTATTCTTGAATGAATTGAAAAGCCTGATTGATGCCTCCCAATAGTGGAGCAACAATTGCACCAATAGTTAAAGCTACTGCCGCCGTTATTCGGCCAACTTTTACTGTGTTTTTGTCATCGGATTTTTTGTTGATGTATTGTTTGTAAATATCCATCGTAAAAATAGTAGAAGTTGAGTTCAGCATGGAAGCCAAAGACGATACAATTGCTGCTGTTAACGCCACAAAAGCCAATCCTTTTAATCCGGTGGGTAAAAATTGAATTAACCATGGATAGGCTTTGTCAGCCGCAGCATCACTCGGAATATTGATTAAGCCTTCTGCCCCTAAACGAGCTAACATTTCAGGATCATTTACAATCACGTAGGCAGCAATTCCCGGAATTACAACAATAAACGGGATTAATAATTTTAGAAAAGCAGCTAATAAAATTCCTTTTTGAGCTTCTTTCAACGATTTCGCCGCCAACGCCCGTTGTATGATATATTGATTGAATCCCCAATAGTATAAATTAGCCACCCAAAGTCCGCCAATTAAAACGCCAATGCCGGGAAGATTAAGGTATTCCGGATTAGATTCATCTAATATCATTGCAAATTTGGAAGGTGCTTTGTCATAAATAATACCTAAACCTTCCATCATGCCTTCACCATTAGAAACTGTATTTAAAGCTAAATAAGTGGTGGCTAATCCTCCAACGACAAGGAAAATCACTTGAATGGAATCCGTCCAGGCAATCGACGCTAATCCACCATAAAGGGAATAAGCAGCAGCAAATAAGGATAACCCTATGATGGCCCACATCATGTCTACACCCATTACGGTGTTCATCGCTAACGCTCCTAAATAAAGAACAGAAGTGATGTTAACAAATACATACAAGGCCACCCAAAAAACCGCCAATATGGTTTTTAGATTGGTAGAGAATCGCTTTTCTACAAATTCCGGAATGGTATAAATCCCTTTTTCGATAAAAATAGGAAGGAAGTATTTCCCCACAATGATGAGCGTAATGGCTGCCATCCATTCATAAGAAGAAATAGCCAATCCCACTGCAAAACCGGAACCCGACATCCCAATAAATTGTTCGGCTGAAATATTTGCGGCAATCAACGATGTTCCAATTGCCCACCAAGGCAGTGATTTACTGGCTAAAAAGTAATCTTCGGCATTTTTTTGATGTCCTTTTTTATCACGTGACATCCAAAGACCAACCCCTAAAATTAAAAGGGCATAGCTAATAAAAAGTATATAATCTAAGGTATCAAAGCCGGTATTCATGTAAAAAAAGGTTAAGTTATTGTTTTAATTTATAATGCAAGGTAGGTAAATCACGTAAAACAGCAGCACTTTTTTCAGGTGAAATGTCTCGTTGAGCTTCTCCCAACATTTCATAGCCTACCATGAACTTTTTCACCGTAGCACTTCGTAATAATGGGGGATAAAAATGCATGTGAAAATGCCATTCCGGATGAGCCAAACGGTCAGTTGGTGCTTGATGAATACCGGAAGAGTAAGGAAAAGAGGTTTCAAAAAGATTGTCGTATTTAACCGTAATCGTTTTGATGCAATCCGCAAAAGCCAAGGTTTCCTCTTTGCTCATAGCGATGATGGTTCCAAAATGGCGTTTGCTGATAATCAAGGTTTCATATGGCCATGTAGCCCAAAAAGGAACAACTACCGCAAAATGTTCATTTTCATATACCAATCGTTGTTTGGTTTTTAATTCCTCTTCCAAATAATCTTTTAAAAGACTACTATTGTTTTGTTGATAATAATGTTCCAGGTTTTTTTGCGTTTTTTCAACTTGAGTCGGTAACGAAGATTGAGCCCAAATTTGTCCGTGCGGATGCGGATTGCTACAGCCCATCACCGCACCTTTGTTTTCAAAAATTTGAACATAATTGATAAAATCATGATTACCCAATTCAATATATTGTTCTTTCCAAGTTTGAATCACTTTTTCAATGGCGTCTATTTCCATTTCCGGTAAAGTCAAATGATGTTTAGGTGAAAAACAAACCACCTTATTGATTCCGCGTTCCGGTTTGAGTTTGAAAAGAGTAGAGGTTGAGGGTTCAATTACCACTTCCTCTTTTAACAAAGCCGAAAAATCATTTTCAAAAACATAGCAATCCGTGTACTCCGGATTTTTTGTACCGTTAGAACGTTCGTTTCCCGGGCATAAATAACAGGTTGGGTCGTATTCAGGAAGCGTTTCAATGGAATTGCTTTCTTTTTGCCCTTGCCACGGCCGTTTGGTTCGGTGTGGAGAAACTAAAATCCATTCATCCAAAAGTGGATTGTAACGACGATGCGGGTGTTCGTTGGAGTTGAAAGATTGCATAAGTTAGTTAGCTTTGTACTTTTTATTCACTTTAGATGTTCCTTTCGAAATTTTTACTTTGTACTGATTCAACTGAATTCCGAATTGCTCGAAATACGCTTTCGAAATTTTTTCAAATAATTTTTCTTCACATCCTTTTTCTACCAGATTAATTGAACAACCGCCAAAACCGCCTCCCATCATCCGGGATCCAATGACTTGTTTTTCGTTTTTGACAAAATCTACTAAAAAATCGACTTCTTCACAACTTACTTCGTATGCGTTGGACAAGCCTTCGTGGGTTTCAAACATTAACTTGCCGAGTGATTCAAAATGATTGCGGTCTAACGCATAAACCGCTTCATTTACCCTTTTGATTTCATTAATCACAAAAAGGCAACGTTTATAAATCGTTTCGCCTAATTCTTCTTTCAATTCATTTAATTGATATGCAGTGACGTCTCTGAATGTTTTTAAAGAAGAAAATTTATTTTGTAATATAGCTAATCCTTGTTCTACTTCTTCTCTTCTGGTATTATAGCCGGAGGTAAGATGCGTGTGTTTTACATTACTGTCAAATAAAAGTAAAGAATAGTATTTAAAATCAGCGGTATGATACTCGTGTTCTAAGGTGGTGCAATCCAATTTAATAACTTTATTTTTTTTGCCAAACACGCTGGCAAATTGATCCATAATGCCGCATTTTACCCCTACAAAAGTGTGTTCAGCTTGTTGGCCGATTAAGGCAATTTCTTCACGGGATAAACCCAAATGGAACAATTTATTCAACACATACCCAAATCCACATTCTAAAGCGGCCGATGAGGAAAGTCCCGCTCCCATTGGTATTGTACTGCTAAAAACCACATTCAGACCTTTGAATGTAAATCCTCTTACTTTTAGTTGATGCAAAACACCTAACATATAATTAACCCACATTTTATCTACGGGTTTTATTTCATTTTGCCAATTGAATCGATAAGTTTCGTTTAAATCCTGTGCAACCAAAGTAAATTCATCGGATTCAGATGTTGAAACAGCAAAGCAAATGTATTTGTTAATGGCTGCCGGTAATACAAACCCGTCATTATAATCAACATGTTCGCCAATCAAATTGATTCTTCCCGGTGAGAGAAATATTGACTCGGGCTCATGATGGAAAACGGTTTTAAAATGAGTGGTTGTAGCGGAAATTAATTTTTTCTTCATATTATTTCAATACTAAAGTAGCGGCTTTTAATGACGAATGTTGAGCTTTAAGTTGGAGTGGTTTTTTTAATTGTTTGGTGCGTAGTAAAATGGTTGCAATGCCGGCTTCGGCTGCAATTGGGTTTTGCCCTATCAATTCTGCTTGTGCTCCTTCTAAACTGAAACTAATCTCATGATTGGCATCCGGTACTAAAGTGCCGTTGTCATCTACAATTTTGGCGTATACAAAAACAACATCTTGATGGTTCGGATTTATTTTTACATTCGATTCGTCTATAACTAACTGAATGGCTGTAGCCGATTCGGGAGATTTTACCCAATGCTCCGTTACTTTTTTACCGTTTATTATACCTTCGGCACGCAAATTTCCTTTTTGAAACGAAGGAATTGTAAATACAAACGGCGGATGAGGTAATTTTTCAGAAAAAGTGTTTCGTAAAGGCTTTTGTTTTGCAATTAGGACCTCATTTAAATACAAAGCTACTTCCTCACAATTACTAAAAACAGTGACATCAAGACTCGATTTTTCATTCCAATAATTGGCAATGTATACCATCGGACCGGAGACTAAATTGTTTTTTAATTTTACCGAAGGCGAACGTTGACTTTGGTAAAAATAATGAGCAAACTTAGGAATTCTGAAAATATCACTTATGCCGGAACTTTCTATATCATCGGCATAACCACGGTTGTAATCAAACATCAACCAATTGGCTTGACCGATGGTATGTTTTCCTTTTAAGTTAGAATTGAACGCTTCCTGGTAATTAAACGCTTGTTGCAATAATCGTTTTTCACCAAAACTACGCAACTGTCGGCTGGTGCGTTCTTCTTCCTTTAAATTGGCAAAAGTGGTTTGATTGAATCCGGCATTTTGAGCATAATATTCCCAATCGCCATATTCAGCAATGAATATTTTTCGGTTATTGTTTTCGTAATTATTCCAATAATCAGGGGCTTTACTGTGTTGGCGAGCAGGGATAAACAAATCATAATTCGGATTGTCTATCCATCCGGCGGTGTAAATAGGTACGTAGGGTAATTCAGTTCGTAAAATTTCATTGGCTTTTTGCATGTAAGCTGCTTTCATATCGCTTTCATTCAGAGAAACTTCCCAAAAAATAATGCTCGGGTGATTTCTATCTCTTCTGGAAAAATCACGAATTTCTTGGTAGGAGTTTTCGATGAATTTTTCATCGCCTACAAATTGCCAGCCCGAAATACAATTCATTACCAAAAGACCTACTTCGTCACAAGCGTTTAAAAAAGCCTCCGTTTGCGGATAATGCGATAACCGGACAAAATCAAAACCGGCATTTTTTATTTTCACCGCATCGCGGTAATTGGCTTCATCTGATAGGGCATAGCCAATGTAGGGATACTCTTGATGGCGATTGGTTCCGTTAATGAATAATTTCTCGTCATTCAAATAAAATCCATCGTTTTTTAATGCTGCTTTTCGAATGCCGGTTTTAAGGGTTTGACGGTCCAATACGCTTTTTTCTGAAAGTACTTTGACTTCCACGTCATACAAATTCGGTTGTTCAATTCCCCAAAGTTCAGGATGCTTAATTTCAAGGAGAGTTACGATGGATTCCTCTGCATTCGAACCAATAACCACTTCTTTTGAGGTAAAAGTTGATGTATGGTTTGGGTTGGAAAAAGTAATGTCTAGTTTTACGTTCTTAGGTTCATTACTTTCGTTTTTTACGTGCACTTTGATAAAACCGGATGCTTTTTCAGGACTAATTTCATCAAAATGAACCAAAATACCACCACCGTTCACTTGATTGGTATGAACAGCATCGGTGATGTAAACCGTATTCGTTTTAATAAGGTAAACATTGCGGTAAATTCCTCCATAATAGTTAAAATCCAATGTTTTTAAGGTTTTCCCGGGTGGAATTTGCGGATTGTCTTCATTGTTGACTTTCACTATGATGGTGTTATCCTTTTCTTTCACCCAATCGGTTGCATCTATAGTAAATGGTAAATATCCCCCTTGGTGATGGATGACCAATTTTCCATTGATCCAAACCCAAGCTTCGTGCATAACCCCTTCAAAATTGAGAAATATTTTTTCGTTTTCAATTTTCTCAACATCAAATTGCTTTTGGTACCAGCAATCGCCTTGCCATTGGTTGTTCACCACCAGAGGTTCGATTTGTGCGGTGTGCGGAATAGTGATTTTTTCCCAATGTAAGGAAGTGGAATCTTTTGTAAAGGTCCAATCGGAACCAAAATTTATTTTCATTCGATTTGAATTTACTGTTTCTTTTCCACACGAAAATAATAGAAAAGAAAAAATGAATAGGACTATGGTTGTTGATTTCATTATTTAATTTTTAAAAGCATCCAAAGCAGGTGAGGGTTGTCCGTTGGGTAACCACGCACTCAAGCTGTAACCACTCCAACTTTTTTCGCCTTGGGGTTCCCAATATAAAACACCCAACCCTTTGTTGTCAGGTAATGCACGAACGGCTTTGATGGTCGCTTCCAATAATGCTTTGGTGTTTTCAACTTTATCGTATTCGCCACCCACTTCTACGACCATTACTTCTTTTTGGTAGCGAGTGATAAGGTCTTTCAGGTTGGATTCCAAATTGGCAATGGTTTCTGTATAATCTTTTTTGACCCAAAACGGATAATACGACAATCCAATGACATCATATTGTACTTTTTGTGCTGTTGCATTGTCAAAAAACGTTCTGAATTTCTGAATGTTATCGCCTTCGTCAACATGAACAATCACTTTTATTTGTTTATCAACGGCTTTAACGGCATCGTATCCTTTGTTCAATAAAATACCCAATTGTTTCCAATTGTCTGTACTTCCATCGGGCCAAAGCATGCCACCCGGAATTTCATTGCCAATTTGAACCCATTCGGAAGTGACTCCGGCTTTTTTTAAGGTGGTCATTACATCAAAGGTATGGTCATAAAAAGCTTGAGCCAATTGGTCAAACGATAGGTTTTTCCAGGCTTCCGGTTTATTTTGTTTACTGGGGTCAGCCCAAGAATCACTGTAATGAAAATTAATCATCATGCGGAAACCCATTTTTTGAGCTCTTACGGCAAAAGCAACGGTTTCCTCTTTACTACAATGCCCACTTCTCGGGTCATCAGAAGGATTAACAAAAACACGCAAACGAACGGTGTTCATTCCTCGGTCTTTCAAGAGTTGTAGGACATCTTTTTTGGTGCCGTCAGTATCATAAAATTGATAACCTGTGGCTTCCATTTGCGGAACCCAACTCACATCGGCTCCTTTCGCAAATTCTTGTGCCCACGCGACAGTTGAAAACAAGACTATCAATATCCCATTAAAAAATAGCTTTCTCATTATTCACTTTTATTAAAAACCGACATGACCGGCAAAGCTTTGTTATTAAAATCCCATAATGCTTGGTTTTCCCAGCTCGAACCATTGGTGGATTGGTCACCTCTAAAGGCAATCCATTCCCCTCCCCAATACGCAAATCCCAAACCGTATTCAGATTGTTGCACCGTGTTTTTAATGGCTTGCAAAAAGTTTTTCTGTCCTTCCGGAGTAGCAGGATAGGCGGTTATCAATTGGTTTTCTAAACCTACAATATTGTTAGTCCAATCTTCCCAACCCAAGGTAAAGGGATAAGCTGTTTCTGCAATCAATACCTTTTTGTTGTGGGTTTGACCCAGACTTTGAATGGTTGACTGTACGTCAGAAAGGTTTTTGCCATGCCAAATAGGGTAGTACGAAAGTCCGATGTAATCATAGTTCACGGCACTCATTTTATTGAAAAACCAAGTTGCTCCGGCACCAATACCGGCGTATTGCAACATAATTTTTGTAGTGGTTGATTTGGCTCGTATGGCTGAACTAGCCGCATTCAACAGTTCTAAACATTGACTTTCATTGTTAATTAAATGTCCGTTGGGCCATAATAAACCACTATTAATTTCATTCCCAATTTGAATAATGTCCGGTTGTATTTCGGTCATGATGGTTTCGGTATAAGTCACCATTTCATTTTTTAGGTTCGCAAATGATAATCCATTCCATAATGCAGGTGTGGTTTGGTGTCCGGGATCCGCCCATGTATCAGAATAATGAACAGTTAACCATACTTTTAAACCGGCTTGCTTGACACGTTGGGCAAAAGCTTTTACTTGTGCAAATCCGGATTGTCCATCAATCGGATCTTTCCATAAACGAATTCGGATGGTATTGCAACCGGCATTTTTTAAGGTTGTTAAAGCATTTTCAGGTTGATTATTGGCATTAAAATAAACGGTGCCTTCACTCTCAATTAAAGGTAAAAAGGACATGTCTGCGGCACGAATGTAGTTGTCAACCGGAACGATTGGACCATCATCATCATTGGTTGGGTTAGAATCATCGGAACAATTCACCAGTAAAAAAAGAAGGGGTAATAGATAAATTATTTTTTTCATAGCATAAAAATTATAACGTTTCAAAAACAAACAAAGTTTGGTGTTCGTATTGTTCCCCTTTTTTTAACAAAGTGGAAGGGAAATGAGCATGGTTTGGACTATCAGGAAAATGTTGTGTTTCAAAACAAATTCCACTTTTTGTGTGGTAAGCAGCCTCTTCTTTACCGGGAAGTTGGCCAAAACAATTTCCACCCACATAAATGTGTACCGCAGGTTGATTGGTAAAAACACTCATTTTCAATTGATTTTTTGGGCTGTAAAGGGAAGCCGCAATTCTGTTTTTTTCCTGCAACACGAAAGTATTGTCTATTGATACCGGACAATTTTTCTCCTCCGAAAAGTCAAAAGGACAATTGGCAACATTCATCAGCAAGCCGGTTGGGATATTTTCCTCATCGACTTCCAACATTTTAGTGGAATTGACAAAGAGCTTTTGATGTTCAATCGATTCAGTATGACCATCCAAATTAAAGTAGGAATGTTGAGTGAGGTTCACGATGGTATCTTCTGTACTAAAAGAATTGAATTTAATAACTAATGTATTTGTTGTGGTGAGCAAGTAAGTAACTTCCGTTATTAAAATTCCCGGAAAATGTTCTTCGCCATTGGGAGAGGTGTATTCCAATGTGATGGAGGGTGAATCACCCTTTTCTATTTTCTTCACTGTCCAAAGTTGTTGCCCAAATCCTTTATTACCTCCATGTAAATGATGGTTACCATGATTTTTAATCAATGAAATCGGTCTTCCGTTCAGGTCAAAAGAGCCGTGTTTTATTCTTCCTGCAAAACGACCAACTACACAACCAAAATAAGGAGCACTTGGCAATTGATAGGATGCCAAATAGTCTTCCGGTCTATCAAATCCTAATACTACATCAACGAGTTGCTGATTGGCGGTAGGAACTTTTAAGGATACAATGGTGGCTCCATAGTCCATCACGGACAATTCCATCCCATTTTTATTAGTCAGCGTATGCAAGAAAATTTCTTCTCCACTGGATAAAAAACCGAATGATTTTGTTGTTTCAGCGGTTGCAAAAGAAGAAATGTGTTTTTTTTCGGACATTTTTTTATTAATCTTTTATCAAATGTAGAAAATATATTTTTTCTTCCATACCGGTACCTACCGGTTTTTGTGTATCTTCCCACCGGTTTTTAAAATGAGGTTATGAAAATCATTCAAGTAGACAACCAATCGGGTTTGCCTAAATACAAACAAATTGTGCAATCAGTTGAATTGGCAATAGCTGAAAAACGGCTGCTTAAAGGAGATCGTTTGCCTTCTGTGAACAAAGTCAGTTTAGAGTTTTCGCTTTCACGAGATACAGTGTTATTGGCCTATGATGAATTGAAAAAGCGAGGAATTGTTTTTGCTATTTTAGGCAAAGGTTATTATGTAAAAAGTGTTGAATTTAGCTATGAACAACGTTTTTTTGTGTTATTTGATGAATTAAATGCATTTAAAGAAGATTTATACATGTCTTTTTTAGAAGCAGTGAATGACAAAGCTCAAATTGATATTTTCTTTCATCATTTTAACGTAAGTATGTTTAAAAAATTAATCAATGAAAGTAATGGAAACTATTCTAAATACATCATCATGCCCACTAATTTAAGCGGTGCGGCAGAAATTATAAAAACACTGCCACATAATGATGTCTATATTTTAGATCAAACCAATTTAGAATTAGCGGACTATCCATCGGTACATCAAAATTTTGTAAAAGATATTTTTAATGCTTTAGAAGAAGCCAGACCGCGTTTAATGATTTACAGTCAACTTATTTTAATCTTTCCCGGGTTTAAAGAACCGTTGGGAATGGTTGAAGGGTTTACACAATTTTGTCACCGGTATGCTTTTTCACATCAAGTGATAACCGATTTTGACTATCAAAAAATAGAGCAAGGTAGTGTGTATATTATTCCGAACGACCGTCACTTGGTGCAGGTTATTGAACAGTCTAAAACACTGCAATTTCAACTGGGTCAAGATTTCGGCATCATTTCCTATAACGATACACCGCTTAAAAAGGTAGTTGAAAACGGCATCACCACTATTTCAACAGATTTTAAGTTGATGGGTAAACAACTGGGAGAGATGGTGTTAAAGAATCAAAAAATAAAAATCGAAAACCCCAGTCGGTTGATTTGGCGTAAATCACTTTAGTCAACAACTTTGTAGAACAAATTCGACAAAAATAATAGATAGCATACTGCTTTATATTGTTCTATTCTTCCTACTTTTGAATAGTAAATAGGAGTTAATCTGCTGTTTATATTTCAAAAACAACTATTCACAGGCTTGTAAAATTGGGGTGATACAATGTCAGGATTTAATCATAAACTGAGGGAAGTTATACAAACTTCTCAAAAAGACTTTATTAAGGCTAAAAATAGAAAAACAATACATTATTCCTTGTTAGGAGCTTTGTTACTCATTCAGATTTTTTTGGGGATTACTATTTATAATGAATGGATTAACCAAAATAAGTTAAATGCACTAAAGGCGGATAAAGAAAAGGCATTGGTTTTGCGAACAATGAGCGACCAAACGAGAAATGATTATTTGGATGCACAATGGCAACTGCAGACCTATTTTATAAAACGTGAGGCTGCTGCGTTAGATAAATATTTTGATTTGATGGGTAAAGTGATTACCCAAATGGACACCCTCCGAGAAATAACTTTTGAACACAACCGGTGGCAAAAGTTAATGCAAGTTAAACAAAAGAAAGAGAAAGAAATTATTGGACTTAAAGAGGCATTAGATTCTTTAATAACTCAATATAGTGCCGACAGTAAATTTTTCTCAGATCAGCAATTGTCATTTAAGGCGTATCCGGAACAAGAGGTGCTGCAAGACATTGAAGTGGAAACACGGATCATTTCAGATTCTACTACACGTAAAAATTTATTTTCAAGATTGATGGCTGCTTTTTCCGGGAAAGTAGAAATTCAAAAAGAAATTGTAGAAAATACGGTTAAAATGAAGTACGGAAGAAAAACGACTTCCGGTTCTGTGCAAGAACAGATGAAACAATTGTTGCAACAGGCAGAAGCTTATTACCGTAATCAATTCAGTCAATTACAAAACAGTTATTTTGGGTTAAGATCTGAAGATACCGCTTTATTGGGCTTGAATGAAGCGTTGGTTAAAGAAAGTAATGAGATGATGGAAAAGTACAACACCATTTCTACTAAAATTTACAACGAAAGTCATCGGGAAGAAGCGGCTCAACAAAGAACCAATCAAACCATCAGAATTGTCAGTTTGATGAGTTTAATAATAGGATTAATGTTACTTACAGTTTTTTTGATTTTGGTAACACGATTGGCTTTTGAGAAGGAGAAACAATTGGTTTATGCCCAACGGGAAGTTCAACAACATTTGGTTTTTAAATCTAAAATCATCGGCATGTTAAGTCATGAAGTACGTTCGCCGCTCAGTTTAATAGCGATTTATACCAAAAGATTAAACCAAAGGTTTACAGATTCTGAAACCAAGGAAGTTTTTCATTCGTTGAATTATACAACCAATTCTTTGTTAATGATGGTTAACCAAGTATTGGATTTTTCAAAAGCAGAGCAGCAACAACTTCAACTTAATAAATCTGCTTTCAATTTGAATGATGCTTTAAAAACGTTACTAATAACCTTGCAAAACTTGACAAACGAAAAAGGGAATCAGTTTTTATGCACTTCAAACCTCCCGGAAAATGTCATGGTGTCGGCTGATTTGGTTAAAATACAACAATTGTTTTTTAACTTAGTTGGAAATGCCAATCGATTTACAACGGCAGGAACTATCCATGCAACCATTACCTTAATGGCCCAAGGGAAAAAACATTTTCGATTGTTGGTGGAAATAAAAGATAATGGAAAAGGAATACCGACCCAAGACTTGAATATCATAACCGAAGCAATTGTACAAGGAAGAGAAACAGTACGTTTGAATGAAATAAGTACCGGTTTAGGGTTACTTTTATGCAAGGAAATTATTAACTTGTATAAAGGAAACTTTTCCATTGCTAGTCAAGAAGACAAAGGTACTGTGGTGGCTTTTTCATTAACGTTAGATAAAAAGAATGAGTGAAATGGATGAAGTAATTAAAAGAACTTGTCGATTCATCATTGCAGATGACCATATGGTTGTTCGGCAGGGGATGTCTTTGTTAGTAAAGGAAACCTTTCCAAATGCTATCATTTTTCAAGCCGATAATTTCACTAAAATAAAAGGAATTCTAATTGAAGAGAAAATAGATGTTCTAATTTTAGATGTTAGTTTTCCGGAGGGTAACAGTATATCGTTACTACAGGAGGTTAAACAAATACAACCGGATTGTAAAATTATGATTTTTTCAGCGTTGGAAGAAGAAGTGCACGCACTACATTTTTACAACGCCGGTGTTCATGCTTATTTAAATAAATTAAGTGAAGAAGAAATCATTCAAAAAGCATTGGTAACGTTAGTCACGCAAGGTCGTTTTGTGAGTGAACTTTCCAAGGAGTTAATATTAAATTCCATAACAACGGGTAAAAGTATAAATCCCATTCAAAGTTTATCCGAAAGAGAATTAGAAGTGGCACGTTTAATGGTAAAAGGATTCGGTAATTTAGAGATTTCAAATGCTTTACAATTGCAAAAGACTACCATTAGTACTTATAAAAAACGCATTTTTGAAAAACTGCAAGTGGACCATTTAGCCGGACTCATTGAGTTATTTTCTCATTACCTTGATTAGTTGATGTAGAAGAATTTCTACATCAAGTGTCAATAAGTACTACACAATAAGAAAAAGGTATTCCATAATTTTGTATCAGAAAAGTTGTGAAAACTACGACACCTTTTTGCTCCTGGTTAGTAAAATCTGTTGGTTAGAATTGTAATGCGTTTTTATCATATTACAAGTATTTAGTTGAATTTGGAATACACCCCCACGTTGGGGTGTTTTTCATTTTATACCTAACCGTTGAAGAGTTAACGGCCAATGGATTAGCTTATTTAGCGGGGTTTTTGTTGTAAAAAGAATAAAAATATCAGCATTCTACTTGCTATTTATAATAATCGTTGTATATTTGCACTCGAAACATCGCGGGATAGAGCAGTAGGCAGCTCGTCGGGCTCATAACCCGAAGGTCACAGGTTCGAGTCCTGTTCCCGCTACTAAGTAACCCTTTCACCAATGAGAGGGTTTTTTCCTTTAATAACCCTCGAAGGGTTCCAAACCCTTTCATCATTTCCAAATTCTTCGTTATTTTGTACAAAACCAACTCTCATGAACAGACGTGACAAAATAGAATCTTTACCCATTTATCAAAAAGCAGAGGAAATACTTAAACTCATCAACGGACTGTTGGTGAATTTACCCGAAGAAGATGAATATTTAAATCATACTAAATACATGATGCGGGATGATATATCCCTTATCTGTGCCAAGATAGCCGGAGCAGAAGGTGGAGATGAATATACCATTCGGATGCAAAACGCAGCCATCATTCGTGAACATGCGATGCATTTGTATGTACAAGTGGGCAGCCTTCGCTTTCATGAAAATTTTAAAGACAAAGAATTTGTCACCCTTATTCGAAGCGAAATCGACCAATTCAGACAACTTTTTATTGAATGGGTAGCAGGCTTTGACAAAAGTAATCACTACTGGGACGAATGGGAATTATTCAACCCGCCCGGAGCCATCCCACCGGACCCAAACGCTTATCAAGACCCCATCAACCTCGACGATTTTTTTGAGGATTTCGGTGAGGATGAGGAAGAGGAGTAGTACTTTAACCTCACTAACCCTCGAAGGGTTCCCAACCCTACGAAAATACCACTCATAACAATGAAACCAAGAAAAGCGATACGAGAAGAATCACTTTAACAAATACATTTATCATTTTCCTTCTATTTTATAGTTTATCACCTCATTTATAAATTAACGATTCAAAATGCAATGCATCAATAGACTAGTTGAATAGTGAAAGTAGCAAAGCACTTCACGTCTGTTAGTTCAGCATGCACTAACTTTATCCGTTTTACTTCACCGCCATACCATAACCCAACAAGCCGGCGGCAATCCCTAAATGAACCACCAACCAAATCTTTTGCCAATTGGGTCGTAAATTCCAGGCGATTTGGTCGTCAAAGGGGTCAAAAATCAACCCTATTGCCAAACACATCGCACCTTCTACCGCATCACCATTGACCAAAACATGGTAAAGCCCTAAAAGGATAAACAAGCCATAACCGATTCGGGCATAGACCACCGGAATTGATTTTACTTTTTCCTCTTTCATCTTTTGATTATTTTAATTTAAATACTTCTACACCAATGGCATAACCATACGGTTGCTTGTTCGCATCGTGGTAAATGCGTATTTTGTTACACGCTCTTCCCAAATCGGTTTTTTGCCAAGTTTTTCCACCATCCAATGTTTCATAACCACTGTTCATGGTGCCTACAAATCCATGATTTTCGGTAAGAAATCCAATTCCAAATTGCCGTGCTCCTGCATCCTCAACTAAGTCTAACTCTACCCATGATTCTCCTCCGTCAGTGGTTTTTAATACCCGTTGCTGTTTAACAGTCGGGTCGAGGTGATACGATTGTAAAGTGGCATAACCCACTTTTTCTGTTGGAAAGGAAACTTTCCAAGTGGTTTCATAAGGTCGATTGGACTGATAGACTTTTCGCCACGTTTTGCCTCCGTCACTTGTTTTTAATAATAAGGCATTGGATTGAGCAATATCAGCAGAAGTAGCGGCACATACAATACCGTTGTTTTTATCAAACATTTTGATGTCAAACAACATCTTACAATTATCATTCATGCTTTGTGAGACCCAGGTGTCTCCTCCATCATGTGAAACCATCAAATTAGCCGGACTACCCACTCTGCCTACCGCAAAAATATGGTACTTATAATCGGTTTTGCCATGATTGATAAAGGGTTCTTTCACCACATCAATAGCACATAATCCCTTTACATAAGGGCCTTTATAGTCAACCGCCGTCCATGTTTTACCACCATCTTTTGTGCGATACAAAGGAATAGTATCTGTTACTTTCGGGAAATAATCGGTGCCAACGGTGCCTATAAATCCGTTCTGTTCATCTAAAAAAGCAAGGGTGCGAAAGAAAGAACCTTTCTTTTCATATCTTTTTTCCCATGTGGCTCCACTGTCAGTAGTGTGATAAAGAGCACCTGACCCATTTATGTACCAACCGGTTTTTTCGTCAATAAAGTATATGTCATCTTGCTTTCCCGGATAGGGCTCTGTCGTTAATTTGGTCCATTTTTTAGGCGATGGTGCTGCCACAGGTTGTCCGGCAATTACTTGGTTACCCCATTCAAGGGCATTGCGGGTAACCTCCGTATTGAATGCTTCAAACAATTCACCATACCGTTGTTGGTTAAATTTGTCATACGCTTCTTTCATCGTGCCGGATTTGGCATAATAATGATCGGTTTGCGGAAAAACAGCTAACGTTGCCGTACCGGGGCGATAATAGTTCACCGTTCGAACAATCTGCTCGTGGTCGGCTTTGGAAAAGGCTTGAAAGTCAGATTCACCAAATTGTACCAATACGTTAGCAGTGGTTTTTTTCCAATGCTCTAAATGAGGCATGTCTTGAATTTGTCGCCAATATTCCATGTTGCGACCATATATTTTATCGACCCCGTTATACATCCATTGGGATGTTAACACCGCTTCTTTTTTCGGGTCTTTTGCCAATTCAGCTAAGGATTCTTTTTCTACAAAAAAGCGATAATTCAATTCATATTGATCTCTGATGGATTGTTCATATTCCAAAGGTTCCATGCCGGCCAATTCATTTTGCACCCGATACATTTCCAATTGGTATTCAAACCATGATTTTGCCGTTGTACCATACACAATAACTCCGGCTACGGGGTGGTTAGCACTTAAAGCCGGTGCAACGATGCCTCCCATGGAATGCCCTACAATAATGATTTTGGTAGTATCGACATACGGTAAGGAACGTAACTTTTGCAGCCCTACTTCAAAGTTTTCTATTTCATCTTTTAAGTCACACGACTCACAGGGTGGGGTGTTTTGACTGTCGCCTAAACCGCTTTTTTCTATGCGTAAGGTAACATAACCGCCAGCCACATACGCGTCGATAATCCGTTTGTAGGGATGATAATCGGGGAGGTTGTCTATCGAACTGCACGTATATCCGGGAATGAACAACATGGCGGGGAGTTTACCTTCTTTTTTGGGTCGGTTAATGATGACCCGCAATTGTCCTTGTTTGTAAGCAGCTTGGTCATAAATGACCTCAGAAACGGCGGAGGTCTCCAATGGTTTCCCACTGAATTTACCTTTTAATTGCAATGTTTTACCATTGCGAAGAACGGAAAGCACAACCTTATCACCGGCTCTTTTTGTGCTCATGAGGTTTACCAATGCAGGATAATCGGGGAGTGGTTCACCATTGAGCGATTGCAGAATGTCGCCTTCTTTTAAGTGAAGCTGAACAGCGGTGCCTTCTATTACTTTTGCAATTTGTAAACCGTTTGCCGTGGGCTCTATTTGTGCTCCCAAAGCGGCTTTTCTAATAAGGGATTGAGCCACTAGAGCTTCAAAGCAAAGTAGGAGTACACCTAACCAAATCTTTTTCATAACAACTTTTTTTACAAAGTTCTATAAAGGAGTTAGGGAAAGGGTTGTCAAAAATTGCTTATTTCATTAAATGAGCCGGAGCAGTACCAAAATAGTTTTTAAAAGCCTTACTGAAAGTAGGGGTATCCGCAAACCCCATTTGAATCGCAACAACAGCTATTTTTTCTCCACCCAAGAGGCGTTCTTTGGCCGTTTGCAACCTTTTTTGAAGAATATATTGATAAGGAGTCACGCTGAAAGTATGTTTGAACAACCGAATGTAAGCATATTTGGAGATGCAGGCTACCTGTATCAATTCCTCTAAGCCGATAGGGTCGAGGTAATGGGCATCAATATAATATTTGCTTTGCAATAGATTGCGGAATACTTCTTCCTGCACCTCTTGTTTTTTGTAGTTCAGTTTTGAAAATTGCTCAAAAATCAGCGACTGGTCATGCACAATTTGTTCACCGATACTGTAAAACAATTCGGTTGTAAAGAGGGTAGGTGTAGTCTCGTTGAGCAATGAATTTGCCACTTGGTGCAAACTGTGTCCCAAGCCGGTATGTTGGGCATGGTATTTATTGACCAAAAACTTATCCGTAATCATAAACTCTTCCAAGTCGGTATTGTCAAATTTATCTTGAATGATTTCAGAAATAATATCGGTCGAAATATCTACACACAAACCTTTGGTCTTGCTTTGAATGGTGACTTCTGAAAGCAAATTATTGTTGCCGATGATGTATTCCCCTTGTTTGACCTGAAACTTTTTACCGTTTACATAATAGGTTTCCTGACCGCTCACCACAAATTTGGCGGCTACGTGTTGAAAGGTAGTTTCCCCTTCAAAGCGTTCAAATTCCGATACCCGAACGGCATTGTGTTGTGGGTCATGGTAAAGGTTGTTCTTCATCAGGAATTGAATTCTTTCTTTAAAAGGACTAAGATAAGAAAATGGTGGGAAATTTCAACCTTCTTAGGGTTCCAATCCCTTCGAGGGTTGAAATCATTCAACAATAAAGTCAATAATTTCAGTCGAATGATGATTAATACTATGATATTCGATAAAGTTTTCTTTATCGCTAAATAGCTCTAAAACTTTCGCTCGTTTAATCATGGTCGGTTTTTCAGAAATAATCGATTCATACGATGACCAAGGATACAAACTCATTTGTTTTACCAAACCATGATGAACAGGATTGTTGTGAATATAGAAAATCAATTGTTGAAAATACCGTTCAGAAGTAACCAACTTTCGTTCAAAGCGGCCTTCAAATAAACTGCCGGTTCGGTGGTGTCGTTTATTTACAGCTTGTGTGTACGCATTAAACAAATGCGAAAACTGTCGGTACGGTTCAATAACTTTTGGTTTTTCAGTTGTATTATAGGTCAATTTATTTTCATTAATCGCTGTTTTTTCCTTGATTCTAACCAGAAAGTGAAAGTGATTTTTAAGTAAACACCAAGCATACGTATCGGCTATCGGATCTACATATTTGGCATATAAATTTAGGAAGTGATAATAGTTATCCGTTTCGAAGAAAATAGGCGAACTGTTATTACCACGGTTGTAAATGTGATAATAATGCCCATGCAGTAAATGGGTTTTGGTTTCCATAATTGATTTTGTTTGGCTTATACATTTCAAAAGTTAGTAACGCTCAAAGCGTTTGCTTAACTACTTAATTAATTCATAATTCAAAAATAAAAAAGAGGGTTAACAAAACCAAAAAAATTCTTCTTTCTTCCTCACCCCAACCCTCGAAGGGTTCCAAACCCTTCGAGGGTTGGGGCGGAAGCTTACTTCTTTTCCTTCAATTGAAACACATGCGAATAGACAACACTGGCCGGTTTATTCTTAATCATTCCCGGTTTTAGTTTTGGGATTTTTTTAACTATGCGTTGAAGTTCCGCTTCAATGGAGGGGTGTGAAACACGAATGCCTTTTGTCTGTACTGAACCATCTTTTTCAAAAAGGAATTGTACAAAGATTTTTTTGTTTTTATCCGCCGGTGGAGCTTCTTTCGGATACTTAAAATGTTGATCAAAAAAAGCATTAATCCCTTTGATTAAGCAGGCTTTGATTTCTTCTTCAGTAGTCAGCTTTTCGCAACCCGGAAATACAGGTGACTTTTCGATTACTACAAAAGGCACTTCGGTATACAACCCTTCTTCAGATTCTTCTCGAGGAACCTTTACAACCGGAATCACTTCTGAATAAGCAACATAACCGTCCTCTCCGGGAAGATAGCTGTTATAATTTCGAACAAATTCTGTAATAGCCGCTATGGTAAAAGGAAGTTGCTGCAAATCTTTATCTTTATATAAGGCACTTTTAAAATCGGCTCTGATTTGGTCTCTATAGTCCAATGCTTTGCCGTTTGGGGTGTCAGCAGATGAAGGAGGAACCAATTCGATAAACCGATTGGACTTTATTTGGTAAACAATCCGTTGGGTTGTTCCTTCGTAATAGCTAAAAAGACTGGCTTTTCCATAGCCAATCACTTGTAAAAAAGCGGTTTCTTTTTGAGTATAATTCAATTGCGAAGCGTTGGCAACCCGAACAGGTGCTTTCCAAATCATTTCACGCACAAATGTATAGTGTGGCGAAATAGTCAATTGCTTCAATTGAGCGGTTGACAAGGTTGTAGGCTTATCATTTAGGTTTGTTTTCACTCGAATCGATTCAAAAGGGGAGTTCCAATTACCATCCGTTTCAATGTAGGCATCTTTGGTAATGCCATCAAGTGTGGTGTAGCTCCCTTTGCCATAACCGGTTTGGGCTTGCATAAGGGTCGTACAGCATAAAAAGTAAACAAACAACAGTCGTTTCATAATCGAAATATATTGGAAAAAACAAAGGTAGTAAATTAAAGACCAACCACAACCCACCCGGCATTCCAAACCCTTCAAGTGTTGATTCCACTTCCATTGTCATGCTGACGCAGGAAACATCTCAACCCAACCCTTAAACTTTTAAACTCTTAAACTTCTCAACATTTTTCCATCCCCTTTGTCATGCTGACGCAGGAAGCATCTCATTGACAAGTTATTCAATTATAAAAACCAACTCTCTTCCCCGGCACAACCCAACCCTTAAACTTTTAAACCCTTAAACTTCTAAACATTTTTCCACCCCCTTTGTCATGCTGACGCAGGAAGCATCTCCTCACCCCAAATCAATCGTATTCCTACACTTCGGATAATTAGTACACCCTAAAAAATCGCCATAGTGACCTTTTCGCTTGGTCATAAAACCACTTTCGCAACTCGAACAAAGCAGTGTGTTTTCTAAAATGGTAATATCGTTGAACGTTTGGTTACAACTCGGATAATGAGAGCAACCCAAAAAGTGATTGTTCTTGATTGGGTTTTGTCGGACAACGAGGTACCCTGTTTGACAATAAGGACAATTAGTTTTATTTACCTTTTCATCGTTTGCACTAAATAAAAAAGCATTGTCGGTGAGTAATTCTTCCGCAAAAAGGGAAACATCAGTCGGAATCAACAAAACCACTTCGTTTTTGGTTCGTGTTAAGGCGACATAAAACAAGCGACGTTCTTCCGCAAAGCGATATTCCTCATCATCACTTAACAATAAGGCCAACATGGGATCATCCGTCATTTTATTTGGAAAGCCTAATAAGTGATTCTTTAGGTTAAGAACGATTACATTGTCGGCTTCCAGTCCTTTTGATTTGTGCACCGTGATGTAGTTGATGTCGAGGTCTTCCAACCCTTTTATGGTTATGGTATCGTTGCGTTCATTGTATTTTATTCTGCTGTTGGGGGTGAGCTTGATAAATTCATTGATGTCAAAACTATGTCGACCCAAAACCAAAATAGGCTTATGACCCATTTTCTGGATGAGTTGTTCAACCGCTCTGATAAAAACGTCATCGGCGTTATGGGGAGAATAATAGACAAATTGAATCGGATTTTCCAACGATTCCTTTTGAGAGGTTGGGTTTTTAGGAATTTGTTTCTTGTTTTTTTGAATGTACTTCGAAGTAATATCAATCAGCGATTGGGAATTGCGATAGGTTTGTTCAATAAATAATTTTTCATGTTTGCCCACGTACTTTTCAAAATGACTGAACAATGAAATATCACTTCCGGCAAAGCGATAAATGGATTGCCAATCATCACCCACACAAATCAATCTTGCTCCCGATAGTTCCCGAATGGTTTTGATAAGATGAAACCGCGAATACGAAATGTCTTGGTATTCATCAATAATGATATACTGATAAGTAAGAGTGGGTTGGTTGTGTTGAATGAGCTGGGTAGCCAAATTAATCATGTCGTTAAAATCAATTTCATTGGCATCATTCAACGCTTGGTCGTATTTTTTTAGAACGGGAAGGGCAAACTGTAAAAAAAGTTGTTGCCTTTGAAGCATGTAATCATTTTTAGTTTTGTTTTTATCCAAAAACAATTGTGTGATAGACGCATAATCCAACTGTCTTGACTTGCTCAGGTTGATAAAAGTCTCAACCAGTTTAGTGATTTCTTGACCAAAATTCTTTTCATTTTCGGTGACTTTTGTATAAATACTTTTGACATCCCTGGGCTTAAAAATGACCTGTTCCTTCTCTAAAAGCTCTTTGAGTTTGTCGAGCAAAACCTTATCGCGATTGTAATAAGAATACGTTTCTATCAGTTTGGTGTGATAAGTTTTGTGCGTCTCCCTTTTTAGCTCCATTTCAGCAATATATTTTTGCTCATTATACGGAGTAAGCCATTTGGCAGTATTATCCTCATTCACCCCAAAATGTTCCAGGTAAATGTCGTAGTCCTTTAAATAAAAATCAGGTTGATAAACTACATCGCCATAAGGGTAGCGTTTCTCATAGTCGTATTCAATACCGTTTAAGTATAAAAAATTGGCAATCGTAAGTTCTTCCACACTTCTCACTTTTTCTCCTTGCATGGTGTCCAGAGAAGCCTTTGTCACTTTATTCAGCGGTTCCGGTTCACATTTTGATTTTAAGGTCTGAAAATCTATCCCTTTTTCAGTATCCAGTTTTTCCCCTAACGAATCATAGCTGTCATGTTCCTCCGGAATATTCATAAAACAGGCAACATATTCCACGAAGGCTTGTAAGGCTTCGGGATGGTCTAAGAGTTCTTTTTCAAAAAACGACTTGATGAGTTTACCGGCAGTATTCTCATTGGTCACCGCCGGAACAGCAGATTGAAATCGCTTGATACTATCATAACCCAATTTATGAAAAGTAGTGGCACGTGTTGCAAGCCCTATTTTTTGCAATCGTTCATTGAGTTCCTCCACCGTTTTTTTGGTAAACGAAAGCAATAATATGTTTTCAAGTTTCACCTTTTTCTGTTCCAAGAGGTATTTTACTTTACCCAAAATAGTCAAGGTTTTTCCCGAACCGGCTCCGGCAATGATTAAGTTGGAATATTCATCAGTGAGGATAGCGGTTCGTTGTTGGTCGTCTAATTTTTTGCCTTCTACCTCATCAAAATAATCACGTAGTTTTTCTTTTTGCGACTGCACATAGTTTGTATTGTAATGGACAATGTAGTGGTCAAAATCCTGAAAAAGCTCATTAAACGCCTTTACTTTGGACTCTTTTTTATAATAGGATGTTTTGGATTTAAAGTACTTCCCAACTGCTTCAAACTGTTTTTTGAGGGCATCCCGATGCACCCAGGTGACATAGTCATCCAATTGGTCGAGGGTGTCAAAAAACAATGAAATTTGTGCTAAGTGAGTAAGGTATGTAGGGTTTTGGTATTTTTTCTGTTTTAACCAAGGCAGAAAAATTACAAAGTACAGTAAGGCAATAATCAATAAAATACCAAGTATAAATATCATAGTTGCTTTTTAATAGTTTGCAATAGGTTTTAAGTTGTCACCGGAAGGAGAAGTTTGTGATGTGAGGAAAAAAACTTAATGTGCTTAATCAACGATTGAAAAATTAATTAAGATACATATAAACTAAAGATAATAAACTGTTATCTTCTTTTATTCCAAAAAATGCGTTTTTTGTATTCTTTATTGCCTCCAAAAAGTGGAATTCCTCTCCATGTATATATTACTCTATTGATTGAGTGAGATACTGTTTGATGTTGTTCTATTTTATTTTGTTTTATATAGTCATTCATAAATCCTTGTACACGCAATGACCATTCTCCATTGGTAGTTGTATTAATAAAAGCCTTACGTGAAATCTCAGCAACTCTGGCATTTCTTCCAACTTGTGGAAACAAACAATAAAGTTTTTTTCTCATACCTTTCGGGTCTTCCATTGTGCCATCACCCAGAAAATCAAATATAACAGGGACTGAGCTTTTTAGCCAAGCTTCTTGGAAACAAAACTCAGGAAAAGACACTTTAAATATACCCGATTTTTCAGTTTGGCTAACTTCACTAATCTCTCCTTTTTTCCACTCTTTAAAAAAACGTGGATAATCTCTTTTGAGGCGAGTGCCGTCAACTACCCAAACCATATTTTTATAAAACTTTTCTCGTAAGTATCGTTCTTGTGGGGTAATATGAGAATGTTGAAACTCAATAACTAGTCCATTTTCAGTGCGAACATCGGCAATATGTTTTTCTTTAGTTTGAGTATCAAACAAAATAAATTCTTGCCATTCAATTGGAAAATTATTTTTCCAAGATCGGTGCCATTCGGTTTCAGATTCCCACCATGAATCGCAAGTACGAGTGTTTTTATGTGCCCAATGGTTTATTTTTTGCACACCACATTTTGCAATCAGCTCTGAGCCGCAACTTGGACAAATACCTTTAATTCCTTTTAAAGCTTCTGATTTAATACCATTAACTATCGCAAACTTCATCTCTAAGTTTTTTTGTAGTATTAATTTTTAGGTTTTTTTTAAAGTTTAATAAATTTAATTAAAAATATTAACTATTTATAGTTCTCTCCATTCCTTTTCTTTATAAACAAAACCTTTCCAGCAAAAATCATCTTCAAAACCTAAAATCAACAAAAAATTTTCCTTTTCTGAAATTTCATTTTGATTTGTTACTCCTTTTATAATTTCATGCAAATATTCTAATATTTTTTCCTCATTTTGATTAGGATAGGTTACTAAAACTTTTAAATGACTATTTGTAATTAATAAATGTGAAACTTCTTGAAATAAGTTTTTATTGAAATTATTTTCATGTTCAAATGCAACTTCTATTTCTCTAAACCAAAAGGTATTTGTTTTAATATTTGGAACTAAAAATTCTTCTTTATAGAGAATTGCATCTAGAGAATAATAATTACGTTCATAACATTTCAAATTTAATTCTTGTGCTACTTGAATAAGAATCGAATCATCATCAGAAATTATTGCACTAGTATATTTTGACCACTTATGCCAATTTTGAAGTAATTTATTTTTATTATTTGGCTTATCTACAATTGATAACCAATGATTAAAAAAAACGCTTGAATTAGTCATTGAAAATTTTTTAATTAATTAATTCTTTTGAAATTTCAAATGATCTGAACTATTTATAAATAAACTAATATTTACCAAACAAAGGCTTTAATAGTAAGGATAAAAACTTTTCAATTAGGTTCAAGTAAATATCTGCATTCTTTGGTAATGCAATCACTTTTACTTTAATTTTATGCTTACACCAATGTGCAAAATTTACACCTTGTGTAGTTTTTATTTTATAATATCCAAAATGGATTGCCAATCAACCGGCAATTTTTGAAAAACTATCTTTCTTTCGTATACCACCTTGACGAACTCCAACATAATTGCAATCACTAATTTGATATTTAAATTTATTAAAATTAATAGGAGGGAGCGACACTGTCGGATTGGATATTTTAAACCGTTCAAAATCTGCTATTACCTCTTTTGCATCTTCTTTGTTTTCTAATTCAAACCAATAAATGCATGGTTTGTCAATTTTCATTATTTCATGAATCATTGGTAATATTTCAGATACATACCCTAATGATTCAATCGAATAATCGGGTTTTGCTAAATTATTACAGTCTATTGAATACTCAAAATAGTCAACATTACTCTTAAAAAGTTGCTCTAAGGTAGGATTTGGTTTTTTTACAATTTTATTTAGTTGGATAGTTTTCATTTATTCATATTTAAACGTTAATTCATCCTCTAACTCCAAAGCGGTTAAAACTTTTTTTAAACGAACAAACTTAGTATTACTATCGTTATTGGTTTCCAAAA
The DNA here is from genome assembly GCF_004122145.1 of Flavobacterium piscinae. Taxonomy (GTDB): domain Bacteria; phylum Bacteroidota; class Bacteroidia; order Flavobacteriales; family Flavobacteriaceae; genus Flavobacterium; species Flavobacterium piscinae. The sequence continues at coordinate 49,803 of NZ_SBKQ01000009.1, read as the reverse complement.
AGTAATTTTCTGTTATTGCGTAAGCACTTCGTAACGACTCTTTATTGGTCGTAATTTGTAAAATATCTTTCAATTCACTCATTAAAAACTGAGATGGATTTTCATTAAACAATTGAGTCAAAACAAAATGATACATTTTAGAAAATTCAGAAGTAAAAATCATTTCTTCTCGAAAAGTAAAGTACTCTAATTTTCGGTTTTTAGGTTCCGGTGCATCATAAAGATTGTATTCGTTTTCATCTTCTTCAGAAATAACAATGGTTGGATATTTCCAAATTTCAATAAACTTGTTATAAAGTAATTTGAATCTCTTTTCATAGGCATCTACATTCCAAGTGTCAATGACTTTTAAATATTCATTTAACCATAAGTTGCTGTATTTATAACCTTGCCTACCTTCTTCTTTATTCATGTCCCTTTTTTCAATAAATATTTTATTGCCCAAAGAACCATTATTACCTGATAAAGTTAAATTGGCTACTGTATTTAAGTATTTATCCATAAATAATTTATATTCAGTTTCGCTTAAATCAGATTTCCATTTTATATCCGGATTTTGAGGGAAAATGTGTTCAATAGTTATAGAAGTATTAGATAAATCTACTCGTTCAGGATTTTTGAAATGCTCTATTTGCTCAAAATAATACAGCCTATTTTTGGCTTGGGAATTATAAAGGTCTTTATCCTTTAATGATACTTCAATTTCAGTATCAGAAGGAAAACGTTGAATCCCTTTTTTCTTTAAAAGTGATATTTCAAGTGAAGGATAATAATTTTCTTTTTTAATATCTGAATACAAAGTCATGAAGATTTTATTTAAAGCATTAGTAGGTAATCCCACAATAAAACGTCTCCAAACATAAGACTGAATCAACCTTAAAATAGCAATTAATGTATTTTTATCTATGATATGTTCTAAAAAGTCTTTATAAACCGGAAGTAAAAAGGGGTAGGAAACATTAATTTCCATTTGCTTTATACTTCGTAATTCTATACTAATTTCTTTGTCCGATTCATGAGAGGTGTTCAAAAACTTATGATAAATACCGGAATATAATTTTATTTCTTGTAGAGTAGTAGAATAGAATGTCTCATCCCTATTTTTAAATCTGTTTTTAAACTCTTCATAGACCTTGCTTTTATTTGGTATTTTTTTGTTTACAATAGTCAGATAATCTCTTATAAATTCTGACACCTTGCTTTCATGTGAGTTTTCTACTTTAGCATTATTTTCAATAATTTCCCAATAAGTTTCAAATATTCTTACTTGCTCTTTAGGTGCCAACCCCATCAATATATAATTGCGAATCAAATCGGCTTGCGAAAGCTCTAAACCGGTTGAATTCAAACTTTCAAATATACGTTGAGGGTCATCTTTACCACGTTCTAATGATATCTCCACAAAGAGTAATCGATTTAGTCCTTCTGTAATAATCGAAAAATTATCCACATTAATAGTGTTTAAAAAGAAACTATAATTTTCAATTACTTTTGAATATTCTGTATAATCACTTGGGGTATTATTGTTCATCAAAAACCGAAATGCTTTTGCATTTACATCTGTTTGCTTGAGCTTTAATTTACTATTTTCTTCTTTTACAAAACGATTAATTAAAATGGTTTCATTAATCTCAGCCGCTTTTTCATCTAACCCATTAGCATTAGCAAAGTGATATAATGCTAAATAAAGCAGAGTCATAGTAGTTAAACGTTGTTGACCATCTATGATAACCAATTGCTTTACATCTGACGAAGTATATACCCCGTCATGAATAAATACTATACTACCAATAAAATGGGTATCTTCATTATGTTTTTTATTCCCTACTTCAATTATGTCTGTCAATAACTGTTTGCACTGTGTGGTAGTCCAGTCATAATTGCGTTGATAAACCGGAATAACAAACTGGGTTTTGTTTTGGGTTAAAAAGTTTTTAAAAACGGTTTCAGTGGCTTTCATGATTCTTATTTTTATCTTTAGAATTATTTATAGGAACTACTACATTTTTTATATAGGATTCAAATTCACTACTGTCAATAGTTGGATTGTCGTAAAAAATTAGCAACTCTTGAACTTCTCTTTGTGTCTTTGAATCTAATCTGGATGTAATTGAATGTATAACTTCATCAATTTCCATTATAATTTTATGTTCAAAATGGGGAACAAATAATTGTTCAAACAAATAAAAATCTACTTCATTTTTATATTCTGTCAGAACTTTTTCTAAAAACATTGTTTTTATTTCACTGTTGTAGTCTTTTAACGATAATGAAAAAAGTGGGTCAAATTCAATGTAATCAGTCAATATTACTTCAATACTTTTTTTTGAATTTTCGGCTTCATTTTTTAGTTTATTAAATAAAGACTCACTTATTAAACTAAATTGTTTTTCAACTATTTCTTTTGTATTCATATTTGAAAATTCTTCTATTGAATAACCTGTTAGTTCTCTTAAAAATTTTTCTTGTGCTTCATTAATTTGATTTAATCTTTTTTTAAAATTTAATTTGTCACTTGATGTTTTTCTTACAATTAACAAATGATATAATAACTTTCTAAGTTTCTTTTTCTTTTCATCTTTTTCCTTTGAACGAATAGATTGAATACCAAAATAGTAAGCTAAATAAGCAGAAAGAAAAAGGGTAACTATACTTATTGTTATTTGTAAATAGATATTCATTTTATAAAAGCTTAAAACAAATCACTTTTTCATCGTTTGCAATTAAAGTAAATCCATGATTTAAAACTAATAACCTATTTACCTCCATTGGAGTATTTGGAATTCCATTTTCAAAATAATTTGGCTTTTGTTGTGCAAATTCCAAAGTTGGTATTTCAGCAATAATACCAAATTGATTTCTGTAAATTACGTAATGACTTCTCATCTTATATTTAAATTAATTCGTAATATTCTATAATTGATTTTTTTAACATATTAACCAATTCCAAATCTGATTTAAAACGTAGTTGTTGAAATGGTCTTATGTTGAAACCTATGTCAGAATCTTTTGATTTTTTATCTTGTTTCTTAATCAATATAAAATTTTCCTGTTTTAAACCTTTACCTTGATTTAATCCCATTAGATAACCTAATTCTTGATAAACATTTATATTTTTTGAAGATAAATCAGCTATTAACAATCCACTTTCTTCAATTAATCTTAATATTTCATCATCAATTTTATAGGAATGTCCAATATTAAAATGATCAATTCTGATTTCTCTTAATTTTATTTCTAAATTATACTCATTGTTCACCTCATTTACAGCTTTAACAATCGCATTATAATGTGGCTTAGTTTCTTCATCAAATTGCATGGAAACAAAAACCTGTTTACTTTTAGCTTCCCTTATTTTTTGATAGATTTTAATTAGTGATTTAGAAGTAAGACCTTCAATTTCATCAATATGATTTTTAAATAACCATTTTATAAAAAGTTCAATATCATTTTCTTTGCTAATATGTAAATAAGTTGCTGCTACAACAAATGCAATTCCTTTAGTCTTTTTTAATCTTGGGTGATTTCCAAAAACTTGATTAACATTTTTTAATGCCTCATTTACTAAACTAATGCTTCTTTCACTACGATTTACTTTTTTATTATCAACTAAAAGTTTTACAATGTCTTTAGAAACACTTCTAGGTTTTTCTAAAAAATCTTTCCCTAAGTTTGGATAAACATTCACTAAATCTTTAGGTAACTTTTTAAAAACCTTTCTGATAGCATAGTATTCCCATCCAAACTTTTCTTTTAAGTATTCATCAGTAAAATTTTTTTCATCATCAAGTATTACTCTTAAATTCTCTTCAGATGTTAATGGAATTGTTTTGGTATTAATGTTATGAAAAACAACTCTCTCAAATTTCTCTCCCAAATACTCGTGTGTTTTGTTAGTTGAACCATCTTTAAACTCTTCATAAATCAATTCTTCAGATAAAATAATACAAAACGGTATAGTCATTCTGTTTACTTTTTCAGATTTTGCTACTTCACCAGCTTTTAACCTATGATTTCCATCTACTCTGCTAAATGGCTCTTGATTTTTTTTAATTAAATCATTTAATATTGTATCATCAAGATTCAACTCAACTACAATGATATTTTCTACTCCTCTAAGATCAGATGAATTCTTATATGTAACTTTTTTAGTTTTTATTGATGTATTATCTACATTAGATTTAAAAAAACCTTTAGCCTCAAGTTCTTGTAAAGGGGAAAAACGATTTGTAGTTTTTAATTTTGAATAATCAATTTTTACTTTATAATTAAGGATAACTTCAGGGAAAAATAAATAATCTTCATTGTCTAAAAATGTTGAAATTACCTCTTGTTGCTCGTAAATAGGATTTCTTTGATAGGAGTAATCAGCTTTTGAAATCCGAGCCAATTCTTTTATAGGAGCAAATCCTCTAATACATAATTGACTACTTAATGACCTATCTAAAATACCTCTAATTATCATAAATCTTTTGTGCTAAAATTACGTTTGAAAAATTTAACTTTTCTTTCGCCAAATCTTCCTCTGCCATACCCAAAAAACATTGTGCCAATAAAATAGAGGGTTACAATTATTGAAATAAAGATTAACCAATTAAAACCATTATTATCTATTGGGTTTAAAGTCAAATGGTCTGTAAAATATTTAATGCTAAGTAAAGCCCAGATGAAAACAAAAAATCTACTAACCAAATCATTAATTTTTGATACTGAAAATGTTTTTGAAGTAGTTGCAATTTTATACAGAGGACCTGTTATTTTTTCTTCTAACATATCAACATGAATTTCCCAATGTCTTTGCCAAACCTTACTACCTTGATTTATTAGAGCCCAAGCTAAAGATGTAATTAAACCAATACAAACAACAAAAAATAATACTTCGGGATGTTTTGGAATATCAGCAGTATAGTTATTAGAATTTAATACTCCAAAGTAACCTGCAAAAGCAGCAATTTGAAATGCCCAAAAATATTGAGCTCTTTTCCAGTATAGTTCTATTTCAAAATTTTTTGCATTCCATGCTTGTTGATAACTCAATTTCAATTCATCAACACTTCTATCTTTGATAAAAAGATTATGATATTCTTTCTCAGACATTTTTGTTAAACCATCTTTGTCTTTTTCAATAAGAAAAAAAATAAGGTCCTGCAACCAATATGAGTTTCTAATCGAATCACAAGAACTTTTATAGATTTCACCTATGGCCTCTTTGGTATCTTTACGTTTTTGTTTGTATATTTCTTTCTTATCCATCAATTAAGATTTACTTTCAAATGTATAAATTCAATCCACTTCATTTTGTGTAAAATACATAACAAGTTCATCCGTGCCAGTATTTTCAGACTTATTATGTTTGATATCAAAAAAATCTAAAAATAACTGTTCTACATATTTTGCTTTCCTATTTTCTAATTCATAATACGTGAAATACACTATCATTTCTTCAGAAAAGTTTTTGTGCTTAAAATGCTCCTGTATGCGTTTGAATACATTACCCTTTCCAATATACAAAGCCCGCATAATAAACAAATCGTGAACAGAGCAATAATCTTCCTTATGCCATAAGAAATAAACACCAAAAGAAGCATCCTGAGACCATTGGTTTAACATTGATTCTTTACAGATCTCTTTATCTGTAAACCAACCAATATTGGCATGGCATAATTCAGTAATTGTAACAGGTATGTTTACTTCATTTTTAAGTATGTTATTGAAATGGTCATACTTTTGTTGGCAATTATATTCACACTTAAATATTTCCATAACTTACCCGATTATCATCTTTTCAACCTCTCTCTTCGCTTCCTCCAAAACCAATTTAGCTTCCTCTTGCAATTGTTTAGCTTGTGTTCTAATGGCTTGTATAAAATTGGTGATTTCTGTTTGCTTTTCTGGAGGAGGGAGAGGGATATTTAATTTTTCTAGATCTTTGGCATAGACATGAGGTTGTCCTGCACCTTGTTGCAAATGATAAATTTCCTTTTGTTTTGTTTTCAATATCTCTGACAAGTATATAGTGGTAACTTCTTTTTCATTTTTTGATTGTATTACGGTACAGTCTGAGGCAAAAATAGGAGTAGTGTGATACCATACATAACCTGAGTAAGCACCAGAGGCACTAATAGTTATTACATTACCTTGATAATTGAAAACATTATGATTATATGGACTAGTTTGTCCCCCAGCAATAACAGGATATTCTCCTTCAATTATATTTTCAGAAGTTATACTTTGTCCTTTATCTAGACTAGCAATCTTCTTTAATCTCTTATTTGGATATTTACCTCCATCAATTCTATAATCTTTATTTATTATTGCAAATACATCAAACCTACCACCACTCACCTCACTAAACATCGTTGTAAAAATCCTACTCTGTAAACTCGTATCTTTCTCTGGCAAAGTAATACCCAACTCGTTTAGTAAATAAGTATCTATACTTGCTAATAATGCTGCTGCTTGGGCTTCTTTTTGTTGTTTTTGGGTGTAGGCGGTTTGGTATAAATCTATGATTTCTTTTTGGATATGTTTTGGTGGTAGTGGAATTTTTAAGGTTTTCAATGCTTCTTGTGAAAGACTTCCCATAATAGCACCAATAGATACACGATTAAATTGCTTTTGTCCAATATTTGAATTAAAAAAGATTTCCAAATATTTTGAATCAATCAGATCTGTTTTTAATTCTATATAAAATACTTCTGAACTAATCACATAATTATATTCTTTATCAAGTGACAATGCATTCCCGTAAGTGCCTTTTCTGGTTAATAATATATTACCTTTTTTTAACTGTATATTTTTAGTTATTTCTTCTGATGAAAAATCAATATATTGTATTTTGTTAAAATCAAATTCACCTTGTTTTACATTTGCAACTTTAATATAGGGAATACCATCATCTTTATAATCTCTAAAATCAAATCCATTATTGATTGACTTAATTATTTTTTTAAATGGTACAGTTTCAAATTTTGAATTATTAAGACTTTGAATCATTAATTGAAAATCATACTTATAAAAATATGAATCAAAGCGTCCTTCGAGATTCGATTGATTAACTAAAAATACTTTATTCTTATCAGCGTTATTTGATAAACTAAATCCTTCCATTTTCCACAGCTGTTATAAAGTTTCTCAATTCTTTTAAAATACCCGCTTCCACAATTTCTTTTTTGGTAGAAAGTTCTTCTTTATCATCATGCAAGTCGTATTTTTTGGTAATCTTTTCGTCATACAAATCATGGCTTAATTCTTCGGTTACCAATTTGTAATTGCCTTCTATGATTTCATTTTTACTTAATAACTTAGCAGAGGTTTTACCTGTAGCATCGTACCCAATATTTTCTGCAATGGCCATAAAAATAGGATAATCAGGTAATTGTTTGGCACGCTCTTCTTGATAGCGAGTGGTCATTTCTTCTTGTAGCTCACTTATTTTATCACTGTAAAATTGGTTTACTTCTGTTTTCCACTTTTTGTATTCTTCACTGGCTTTTATTTCTTTTATATTAGTTAAACCCGCAGGATGGGTAAAACCATCCATTTTATCTAACTTGGTTTTCTTTTCTTTTTCCCATTTGGCAATGGTATTTAAATAATCAAACTTGGTTTTAATATCATTTTGTATTGTTTCTTTCAATGTTTGTAGGTATTCAGTGTGTATTTTAGAATGTTTTTTAACAAATAATACCGAGCTTTTTACACCAGCACCCGTAGCAGAAAAAGCCGTTTGAGGCATACTTATTACAGCTACTAATCGATACCAATCTTCAATAACATCACGTACATATTGCAAACTGCTATTAGTTAAAATACCATCAGGAATAACTACAGCCAAGTAGCCACCTTCACGTAAATAGTTGTAGCATTGTTCTATAAACAATACTTCCGTGCTTTGGTTGTTTCGATAAGTTTCCTTGCTGTTTTTATAATCCAACCAATCTACTTGTTTGGTTCCTAAAAAATACCTTCTCAAATAATGTTTTTCATTATCTTTCACATTGCTACCGAAAGGAGGATTGGTAATGATATAATCAAAACGGTTGTACTGAAATCCTTGATTTCCTGTAGTTAAATAGGTTTCTTTATCACTCAATAAACCATCTACAGAAATTACATTGGTATGTCCGTCATCATGAATAATCATGTTCATTTTAGCGGTACGGGCAATTTGCTCGTTAATTTCTATGCCATACAAATTGTTTTCCGCAAAGCTATGCCAGTAATCATGCCATGCTTTGTGGTCTTCAATATCGGTTTTGTAATCAGGATATTCTTTATCAGCTTGTCGCCTTACTTTATCTAATGCATGTAATAAGAAACCACCACTACCACAAGAGGTATCTAATACTAAAGAATTATTGTCTATTGGTAAAGCTTCAACTATGAACTGCACTATCACACGAGGGGTAAAATATTGACCGAATTCACCTCTAAAGAAACTACCCATAAAGGTTTCAAATGCACGGCCTTTGCTATCTAAATCGGTAGACGATAAATTAATTTCTTGCAAATAGTTAACAATAGTTCTGATGCGTTCGTTACTCAAACGAATATCATCTTTAAAAACCTCTTTGTCAAAGCTTTTTCCGGCTGCATAAATAGCTTTAATTCTTTTAGCAAGTGAATCATTTGTTTTAGCATCTGTAGCTTCTTTGATGACTTGAAAGTCATAAATCTCTCCTTTTTTGCGTGGTTTTAATTTACCATCTACAATATTATATTTTTCATCCCAAATTTTACAGAAAATCAATTTATCTAATTCATCAAATGCTTCAGAAGGGTTTAATTGTCCACCAGCCCAAAGGGCATCATGAGCTTGCTTAAAACGTCGAGTTAATTCTTCTTCTGATACCGTTCTAATATCTTTAAATATTTGAACTTGTTTGTTACCTTTACTATCAACAAATGGATGATTACCACCACCTTTTACATAGTTATACGGTGCTACAGAATCAGTACCATAATGTGGTAAATCTGATAAACCTTCTCTAAAGTCTTTTTCTTTATCAAATCGAAAAATGGAGCTTAGTACCTCAGAATAAACCCAAACATATTTAATTGTACCAGAAAGTGCATTTGCATAACTAAAAGCTTGATTGATAGCCTGATTGAATTCTTGTTGTGTAACCTCTTGCTTTTTACATTCAACTATAATTTTAGGTTTTACGTGTTTTGCATCTTCATAAACAATGATATCCGCTTCACGTTTATCAGCACCCATAGTTACAGTTACAAACTGCTCAATATGTTCAACAGGATATCCATATTCTAAGACAAGTTTTAGAAAAGCTTCTAATTGAACTTTTTCCTCCGGATTCCCTAGGTTTCTAGATTTATTTTGATGTAAATATTTTACAGTCTTATTATCTTCACTAATGCTAATAAGCCCTTTATCAATACCTTGTTGAAGTAAACTCATCTTTAAAATTAAAATTTATATATAATTCTCAAACCTACCAATTTTTACCCACATTATCAATCCCAACAGGCAAATAATTCCACAAAATAAACACACATTTTATTGCCTATTTTACGGATTCCCGTATTCTTAATAATCAATGCATCATCTTCATCGCCTCTTCCAAATACAACACGGCTTGTCGAATCCGGTTATTTTTTCGGCGGATATAGCCCAAAAACAAACCAACAGCCAGAAAACTTAGGGGTATTAAAAACAAAATAGCTTTTAAACCCACCATGATATTAAATAGTTTTTTAGATTCCACAACGGTATGTAAAGTCGTGTCATGGTTGAGGCTCTCATCATAAGCTATGGGGTTGTTGGGAATGGAAAAAATACCAATCATTAAAACGAAAAATAGTACATAACTCAGTAATTCAAATAAAAGTAACAATCCCTTTTTAAAGTAGTAGTAATAGTTGTTTTGCTTCAATAAAGTATGAGCAGAACCAATAGATGATTTAAGCTGAAAGTTAGATTCCATAAAACAAAAAAAAGATGAATTAGATTTCCGTAGTCAATACAGGAAAATGCATAATAATTTCCCACCACCCGGCAGGTTTTTGTTTTTGGAAATGCTAAGATAGTGAAAAAAGTTGGAGTTGGGAGAAAAAAGTTGGGAGTATGGAGTATGGAGTTGGGAGTTGGGAGTTTGGAGTATGGAGTAGAATCAACCGACAACCGACAACAGACAACCACCAACTGAAAACAAAATAACCGCGAACAAAACTCAGCCACTCAGCTACTCAGCCACTCAGCCCCTCAGCAAAAAAAAAAATCCCCCACCATAGCAGCAGGGGAAAAAACAAGAAATCTAGAATATTGTTTTTACCTATGTAGGTACCATACACAGGAGATTTGAGGAGAAAGGGTTTTCAACCCTCAGCACTTAATCCAACGTAATGGTGTTGAGGTACTGGCTGGTGGCATATTTCTTGCCGTCTGCGGCTACTACCGCAATCCAAACATGTACCGCCAAACCACTCCAGTAGGCAGGAAGTGGTAAGGTCACCGTTTCCGTGTCGCGAGTCGCAATCGCCTCTGCCGACCAGATTAATCCTGAGGTTTCCTCATAGGCTACGGCCAAAACCGTGTCCGTGGCATCGGCATTGCCTTGTCCGCTGTTGTTGGTCCAGTTCACCGTTACCGTTTGGTTGGTGTCGGCTACTCCGGTCAACGAAGGCAATCCCAATAAATCACCACGGGTCAACAGAATCTTCGGGAAATCCCAATAGGCTTCTGTACCGTTGTGTAAGGCGGCTTGCTTCATCAAGTAAGACATCGCCTGGTTCTTCTGGGTCTTTAACCCACCTTTTGCTCCAAAATACCGCCCCGGTATCGTGGAAATCGGCAAAAGGAAATTAGCAACTAACGTGAACTTGTCACGTTGGATTTGTTGGAGCAGGGTTGCTGCTCGATTCGAACGACGAGGTAAACTACGCATCACGTCTTTTCCTCGCCAAGTGGAACCAATAACAGTTCCTACTTTTCCATAGAAGGCACCTAATATGCCCTTGTTGTATGTCCCCATAATTAAAATTTTTTAGGGTTTGACAATAATAGAATTTGTTGCTTCGCCGTGCACTGCTCATTCAACGAGGTCAAAGATAGAAAAGTAAAATGAATAAATTTTGTAAGTGCTAGAATATCAGGTTAATGAAGTTAAAAAATGCCATTTAATGTCAACTAAAAATTTCTGCCAATTTGAGACGAGTAGAGGAGAAAAATAACGCTTCATAAAGGTTATTTTTTATCAAAAAAGAGTGTTGAAGACAATTGACGTCTGACGCCGTTCCTGACAGGTTTTGACGTGTATTGAAACAGAATGAAGGCATCATCGATAAAAATAGGGGTTTTGTTCGGGTCAAATGGCACATTTGTTCGAACGCTCTTCGGAAAAAGGGGGTGTTTTCCGAAGGATTTCCGAACAAATATCGAACGAAACCCGAAGCAAACCCCTATAAAAGTAGATTTTTTATAAGCGAATACCTACAAAATGAGTAATTGCCGTACAAAAACGGAAATAGAAAAATGATAAAATTGTGAAAAATAAAAGGGGATAAAAGGGTAGCGGGAGTAACAAATACTCTCGAGAGGGAAATTTTCAGGCTAAAATGAACTGAGTTAGTAAGTTTTTTTGGGGACTAACGAGGTGCCTATGTTCTTTTATTTATAGGAATCATCTTGATTGATGCTCTTAAAATAACTTTCCGGATAAAAATATTTTTTGCCTATTTTTTTAAATGGAATTTGCTTATTTTTCCTCAGTCGATACAACGTACTTTCACTTATGTGGAGCATTTGCATGGCATCATAATTATCATATAAAATAGGAAGTTTGCGTTCCAGTTTTTCCGGTTTTTTAGGTCTTCCTTTTCGTTGTTTTTTTTCCGGTGTCGATTGGTTTTCGGTACTAAGCCCCTTCTGCTCGATGTCTTGTTCTTTTATCATAGCCTAAAATTTTTAATAATGGATTAGTGAGGATTTCCATAAAATTTAATTTTAATTAATTAATTGTTATTATTTTAACTTTTATACTACAAATTTTATAAATTGAAATGGTAAATGAAAGTCAAACTTATTCACAATTGAGCATAGTTTTTAACAACGGTTAGTTTTTTTCCTACTTTTAAAAAGGGAATGTAAATACCTGTAAAACAGTATTTTAAATGAGGTTTACTTGACGTCACATTGAAAAAAGTGTCACTTTTTCTGAAATCATGACAAGGAAATTTTCCTTCCTGTCAAGCTAAGAAACATCACAAAAGCACAAGCCTTAGTTCCAAAGGTTTCCTTTCTATTCTTAATTCATTCCAAAATAGGGCATTTTACGTATTGACCACAAAAAGGGAAAGTATTACTTTTAAAACTTTATTTTATAATCACTAAACCGTTAAAAAGATGAAGAACAAGTTTATACTCCTACTGCTTGTTGTGGTACTGCTCGTTCCACCATTAGCCATTGGTCAAACAGACGATGGTACAGCAGAATATACCAAAGCAAAAAAATACCAATACCAACCGCAATTGCGGTTAGAACTATTGCAAACAGCCATTGCTAAAGGAAACTCTGACGCCATGGTAGACATGGGCATTATCTATTATAACGGTTATGCCCATATAAAAAAAGGGAACTATGCCGAAGCACTGAACTATTGGACAAGGGCAGCCAAGCAAGAGAATCCGGACGGTTATTTTAATCTTGGGTTGCTCTATTTGTATGGCTATGGTGTAGAAAAAGATGTACAAAAAACAATTGCAAATTGGACACTTGCAGCAAACAACGGGAATACCAATGCCATGGCTCAGTTAGGACATCTCTTTTTACAAGGAAAATATGTACCAAAAGAAGTAGTCAAAGCCCACGAATGGTTTAAAAAAGCTGTGGATAACGGAAACACCAAAGTAATTCCGGAAATGCTGACCTCAGAAATAATGGTTAAGGCAACCAAAACACTACAAAATCCAAATGCAACCGATTTTGAAAAAGGGGTAGCTCATTTTGAGTTAGAAAATAAAAAAGAAGCCTTTAGTTGGCTGGAAAAAGCAGCCAAAAGCGGAAATCATCAGGCGATGACTGCCTTGGGTTTAACCCACGAAAAATGGGGCGATTTTCGCAAGTACGAAGACGCGGCACGTTGGTATAAAAAAGCAGCTAAAAAAGGAAATGAAAAGGCAATGTATCATTTGGGTAAATTAATTGAAAGAGGAAAAATAGGCAATGGAATGATTGATTTTACCGATGCCATGGAATGGTATCAAAAAGCAGCTGAAAAAGAGGATACCGATGCCCTTATTGCCATGGGCTGGCTTTATAACAGCGGTAAACACGATGTGAAACCAAACAACATTTACAGCCGAAAAGGACCTAATCAATACAAAGCATGGGATGCTTTTTATAAAGCGGCACAATTAGGAGACCCCGAAGGCTATTTTAACTTGGGCTACCTGCTGGAATTTGGCTTAACAATTTTTAAAAACCAACAAAAATACAGCTTTGAACATGCCGGTGAATGGTATGAAAAGGCAGCCGACTTGGGATACAGTGAAGCCGAAGTTGCTCTAGAAAGATACAACAAAACCTTTGACTTTAAAATGGGTGAAAAAATGTATAAAAACAAAGACTACAAAGCAGCTCACCAATGGTTTGAAAAAGCATATGAAAAAACAAAATCCATTGTAACGGCTATGTATTTGGGTGAACTTTATGAAAAAGGAATGGGTGTTGAAACGGATAGAGAGAAAGCATTTCACTATTACCTCTACGCAGCAAGGTTAGGAGACGTTAGAGCTAAATCAAAAGTAACGCAATTGTATGATAATAATCCTAAATACAAATCATTGGTAGAAGAATTCAAAAAAGATGTAGCCAAATCTGTCGAAGATTTAACCAAAAAGAGAATGGCTGAACTAGAGAAGATAAAAAAAGAAGAAGCGGCCTACCAGGAAATGCTCTATCAACAAAGCCTGAACAGAGGCCGAGGGTACTCTCGTTCGCAATGGGAAGGATTTTCGTATGATGCGGCAACCAAAAACAGCTATAACCGAACCAGTGCCCAGAACAAAGCAAAAGTGGAAACAGCAAACTACAAAAGGTACCTGGATTATAAATTCGGGCAATAATTGAACCTTTAAAATGATTCAACAACCCTCGAAGGATTTCGCTCCTTTCGAGGGTTAACCTTCTTTGCTCCCGAAACTTCAGGACTGCGAGAAACCCAACCAAGCGAAGCGTCCATTCCGTGTTTTCCGTGCTTTCTGTGAGAGAACTAAATCCATTTTTCATTTCCCCATCCCTGTATTCCATTGACACATTTCCGAATTGATCCATTGCCCCATTGATGGATGAGATTCCTCCTGCGTCGGAATGACACAGTCGGGGAAGGGAGCCGTTGATATAACAGAAAATGATAACCCAAACGAATCCGTTTCCATCCGCTTTCGCAAGGCGAATCCATAAAAAAATCCGCGTTCATCTTTTCCATCCGCGGCATCCGTGTTCCATTGACACATTTCCGAATTGACCCATTGCCCCATTGATGGATGAGATGTCTCCTCTTGTCGACATGACACAGCCGGGGAAGGGAGCTTTTGAAATAAGAGAAATATTTACGTCAAAGCAAAGCATCTCTGCGTTCTTTGTGCCTCCTTAGTGCCCTTTGCGGTTAAAAAAAAGAAATACTACCTCTCCCTAAAGCAATGTATGTAATTTCAAACCCAATGAGAAAAGCCTATTAATTAATGCGATAAGCGATAATGGTATTTTCCTGCCACCAATTGCCCCCAAAATTCTCAAGGGTGTTGGTCGAATTAACAATTTCAACCGCACCGGCAATGTAATAATAGGTTCGGTTGCCGGCAGTGGTGTTATTGATGACCACTGTTCCTTGCACCAACGAATAGAGCGATGAACCCGGGTAATTGCCACTTACATAATAACTTCCCACAATATCACCTGTGATTAGCGGATTTGCAAAGGGAGAAGTTGAAAAGGATGTACGAAGCCAAAAAGAGGAGTTGTTGGGTGTAAAAACGCCCGTACCGCCTGTTCTTCGCATCAGCATGGTCACGTTTACGGCCCACCTTCCGGGTGGTAAGACAATGTAGGAACCTGTTTGTAAAAAATTAGCCGTGGAAGAGGGTATATTGATACCATTCGTAGGCAATACCCCCACCACGTTGTTGATGGAGATGGGTTGCCAACTGGCAATTCCAGTGGCATCAGAAGTAAGTACTCGTCCATTTGCTTGCGTACCGTCTACAATACGTACCGTACCATTCACATGCAGGGGTTGGGTTGGGTTAGTAGTGCGAATTCCCACATTCCCTCCCAGCGGTTGTAAACTCAACGGGTCTGCCAAACCACTAAAACCGGATTGAATCCATGCCGCAAAATTATCGGCAGCCAATGCCTTCCCAATGTCTAAACCTTCTGTGCCGCTTACCCCCAAACGCAAAATACCGTTGCTGGTTGCGTTGGGAAAGGCCGGAGCATTCCGAACGCCTAGTACCGAGAGTCTGGCCGGTGCAGCGGTGGTACTTAACCCTACGTTGCCGGTATCAAAAATGCGTATTCGCGAAACCCCGCCGGTTGACATATCCAACACATTGGCTGCCGGACGCCAAAGGCCCGTATCTTCATCGCCCATCCAAGAAAAGGTAGGTTGAGTTGCCAAACCGTTATCGTAGGCCCTGAGCCTGCCGTTATTGGAAAAGTTAAATCGTAAGGCATTGTTGGTGCGTAAACGAAAATCGACATTGTCAGTGGTGCCAATAAAATGGGTGTTTGCATCGGTACCGTTATTTCCGGTAATGCTCCAATCCCTGCCATCTGCCCCTACTGCCACCCATCGTGAACCGTTCCAATAATAAAAACCGGCGACCACATCATTCGGACTAACGCCAGCCGGAGTAGTGTTATAGACCAAGGTAGAAGTGACCAAAGCACCCCCTTGCGGATTGACAACCGTAGTATTGTCGGTGGCAGAAAGCAACGCCACACGGGGAATCAACATACCCTGGTCGGTAGAAGTGATGTCGATCATGGCATTGGGGTTGGTGGTATTTACACCCACTTGTGAAAAGGAGACAAAAGGGTAAATGAACAATAAAACCAGTATTTTTTTCATAAGGAAAGGTGTTGATTAGTTAGTAGTGATTGGAGGCATGTAGCGTTTCCCTAATTCGGTTGCTTGGGTTGCTATTTCCTCTTTGAGTTGTTTAATTCGTTGGTCAATTTCTGTCCGACAGGCTCTTCCGGCTTGGTATTTTGGACAGTTTTTGCGTTGGGCACGCAATGCTAAAATTTCATTTTGCTTGTTTTGATACCATGTCATGATTTCATCCACTTTGGCTTTTCCACTCGGCAAATGATAATCAAAGACAATGGGACGGTAGTTTTTGGTTTGAATGCCCCACGTATCTATTTTTTCAAGATGCAATAATTTCATCACCCCATCTTGGGTTTCCGTAACGGCTAAAAATTGCTGTCTTTGTTCCGGTACATTTTTGAATATGCCTACGCCAAACCCCATGAGCGGCACCCCGGTAGCAATTTGGGCTTCTTCTTTGGCCATCCAAAGGGTGATGTCTTTTTTTTGCCCATTTTCGTCCGTAAATTGGCCTTTGTAGGCTTCCAATGGGGCATTGTTGATTCCTTCAGCGGCATTTGCTTTGGCGGAGTTCAATACCTCCAAGTTTTTTAGATGATGGTCAGCTACTACGCTTGAAAAACTAAATCCGGAAGGCATTTTGACAAATAATTTGCCTTCTTCCGAATGCGTCATGAAACACATCCAATCGTTTTGAGCATTGCGGATGAGAAATTCAAATTTGTATTTTCGTAAGTGTGGATTCGAACGCAAAGGGCTAAAGAGTGGATTTTCGGTAATATCGCTCCCGTGGATGTACATGGAATTATCGTTGCTGTTCACTTTATACCGAAGGTTGCCGGATTTTCCATCGATGGAAAAATACTGTTCGATTTCATAATCAAATTGAAAAACCCCGTCTGTTTCAATCGGATTGGGAGTAATCGTGGGTTGCATCGAAAAGTATTTTGCATCATCAAAAGGAATTCCTTGCTCAATAATGGGCAGTGTTTCTACTTTTCCATCGTGATTCCAACGTACTTTCATTTCATGTACCCGATGGCTAGCTGCCGCTTCGTGTTGATCAGGAAAAGGATTAGGAATTACCCCAAATACCATTCCGGCTGCTGTAGCGGTGGCCAATCCGATGATGATTTTAACGGAGGTTTTCATCGTTACAAGGTTTTGAATTCAACACGTCGGTTTTGAGCTTTTCCATCGGCAGTAGCATTGGAAGCAATCGGTTCGTTTTCGCCTCTTCCTTGCGACTGTAATCGTTTTTTGTCTATGCCCATTTCATCAATAAAATAGTTCATCACCGCAAATGCACGTGCTTTTGATAAAGTCATGTTTTTCACTTCGTCACCGTCACTATCGGTATGCCCGATGATCATGATGCGAAGCGACGCATCGTCTTGCAACACTTTTCCGATTTTCTGAAGCATTTCAAACGATGCCGTTTTCAATTGATCGGAACCGGAATCAAACAAAATTTGATTGGTACTGAATCCGCCTTTCAAGATTTTGGAGCGAATGTCTTCGCCTTCCTCAGTGATGACGATGTTGGAAAGTGCTACGATATGGTTTTGCTTGGGGTCTGTTCCTTTGAGATAGAATTGGATGTAATTGCCAAAGGAGTTGCTCAAAAAGGACGGCAAGTCAATCGCTTTTTCATCTTCTATAAAAACACGCAATCTGTTTTTGTTGACCACGATGGTAAAATGTATTTTTCCGTTTAGCTTTTCTTGTAGGTTAAAAGGTATGGTGTTGTCTATTTTTCCATTGTTCTTTCCCCAGTTTTGTACGTTGATTTGGTTAGAGATGTTAGAGCCTTTCCACAGTGAAAAACCAAATTTACCTCCGTTTTTGGGTTTGTTTAGTGTTGATTCTCCTGAAAAAACCAAACCGAAGTTTGAACCGGCAAGCCCTTTGTAGTCTAAGTTTTCAGTGATTAAATCAAATTCTAAGGCATAATTTTCCGGAAGTTTTCCGTGTTTGGCAACATAGTTACCATTCGGATTCATTTTTAGGGCTTTAGTACCATTAATGCTGATGATTTCACCACCGGAATTGGTCTCCCAATTGGCAGGAAAGTCACCGAGAGCATCTGCTGAAAAATCCTCAGCAAAAAGTAGTTGTCCATTGGGAAAGAATGCACTGGCCGTTTGAATAGACATGCCTTCACTAGGTTCATTAGAGGAAGATGTAGTTTCAGCCTCTGAATCTTTCTCCTTTTTATTCTTTTTTCGCTGATTGTTTACTTTTTTAGGTGCGTTAAAGATGCTGTCAACCGCTTTTTCAGTCTGTTGTTCAGTCTTTTCTTCTACTTTGCGTTCAAGGGTTCGTTCGGCAGAAGCTTTCGCCTTTTTACCCAATTTTTCAATGAACTGTGCTTGTATTTGTATGGAATTCAGAAGCAATGCCAAAACAAAGAGTATTTTATAATTTTTCATATGGGTATGTTTTTATCGTTTTATCCAAATTAAACTAGGGTCACTTTCTTTAATTTCTGCATAGCTACACTGGCAATGCGATAGATTTTGACTTTGATGTGCTTCCGGACCGGAAGTAGTGGATTTGTCCGCTTCACGCCATCCCGGCATCACATAAAATACTTTTTTATGGTCGTCAAATCCATTCACTACAATGTAATGATCACCAAAAACTTTGGTTGCATTGACCCATTTTCCTTTTAAACACGGAGGCATTTTTTTGAGTAATAAAATCAACGGACTCCCTTGTTTGAGTTCTGATTTGATTTTGTTTTTTCGCTCTTCCCATCTTCTGATGCTCCACATCATGTCCACTTTCAGTTTTGGTTTACCGGGAGAAGCTTCGTTTGCTTTTTTGGCAAAGTGAGCCAAAGCCTCTTCCATTTTCATTTTGCGGGTTGCACTTTGTTCTTGGTCGCCCCAAGCCTTGGTATCGGCTTTATCTCTAAAATCCTCAATGGTTTTCCAAGGGTGCTTGGTTCCGTTAAAATTATCGTTTGGATGCATTATTTTATAACCGTGTTCGGTTTGCCAATAGCCCATAATCATAGCCGCCGCAACAGGGCCGCATCCTTCTAACACTTTCTTTTTAGGAGGTACCAATTCTTGGTCAATGGGTTTAATGAATTTGATATAGGCTTTTTCACCGGCAGCCGCTACTCCGTCCAGGTGTTCAACCATGATAGTAAATTCCACTCCGTTGATTTCATCTTTGAGTAAATAATCCGATTTTTTTCCGTTTCGGACCACGATTTGCCAACTGAGGGGAATTCGCTTGGAAATCACTTCATCTTTGTTATTACGAACGGCTCCGTCTTTATCATGGTCTAAGAGTTCCAAATAGTAAGATTCATTTTGTTCTATTCGAAACGGCATGTCTTTTCCGGAAAAGACATAAAGATTATTTTTCTTGCAATTATCTTTTACTTCGCTTTTACCGATAACCTTGTCGTCTTTGTAGAATTTAAAATACAAATCGGGAAAACCGTCTTTGTCGATTTTCTTTCCGTTTTTTTCGATTGGGAATTTTGCAACAATGATTTTGGTAATCATCATCCCATCTCCTTGCAAGGCAAAAGAGGAGGTAACGCTGAGCAGAAGCAATAAACAGATGCTGTGTTGAATAAATTGTTTCATGTTTACTTTTTATTAAAGGTTGTTTTTTTAATGATTTTGTTTTTGTGTATAATATTTAATTCATAATCGCCCTTTTCCAGGTGATTGATGTTGAGTAAAATTTTTTGTGATGGAGGATGCTCCAAATAGGTTTCGTAATGAAATTTCTTTTTTGCAGGCATAGTTGATTGTTTTGGATAAACAAAATTAGAAGCAAGTAATAAAAGGGAATAGGAGTAATGTAACCATTACTTGGAATTATGTAACATCACAAAAAAAGCCTCTAAAACAGAGGCTTTACAAGGGTATAAAAATAATTACAACTTATTTTTTTTGAAAGTCAGAAGGCGATACATGATACATTTCTTTGAAGCATTTAGAAAAATACCCCAAGTCATTAAACCCAACATTATATGCAATTTCTGAGATGCTGAGTTTGTTGTTTTGTAGTAAATCGGCAGCCATTTTCAATCGTTCATTCCGAATAAATTCGGTAGCCGATACCCCAAAGAGGGATTTTAATTTTCGGTGCAATTGCATACGGCTCATGTGCATTTGTACTGCAAATGTTTCGGCATTAAATTCAGAATTAGAAATGGCACTATCTACTACTGTTTCTAATTTGGCAATAAATTTTTCATCGACTGAATTGATAATAATTTCCGTAGGTTTTAAAACTAATTCCTGACTGTAGCGTTCCTGTAATTTTTTGCGTTCCTGAATTTGTTGCCAAACGGTTGCTTTTAGCACCTCGTGATGGAAAGGTTTGGTTAAAAAAGCATCGGCTGTGTTTTGTAAAGCTTGTAAATGTGTTTCATCTGATGATTTTGCCGTGACCAAAATAACCGGAATAAAAGAGGTAAGTTCATTCGTTTTGATTTGGTTTGTAAACGTAAACCCATCCATTTCCGGCATCATCACATCTGAAATAATACCATCCGGAATTTCTTTTTGAGCCAACTGTAAAGCTTCTATTCCGTTAGAAGCTTCCAGAATTTGGTAATCGTTTTTAAATAAATCTTTGTACACTTCGCGAATCGACGCGTTATCATCAACAACCAAAAGAATGGGTAATTCCACAGCACCGCTAACTTCGGTGACGTTTTCGGATTTGTATTCAGAATTCTCAGCCATGACAATGGCATGAGTGAGTTCTTTTTGGAGTGGAAGTTCAACGGTAAAACTAATTTTTCCTTGGTTAAAATCGGTTGTAATGGTTCCTTCGTACAATTCAACCAAGTCTTTCACTAAGGCCAACCCAATTCCGAAACCTGAAACAGCATTGTTTTTTTGGTAGAAACGGTCAAATAGTCTTTGATAATCAGATTCGTTGAGTTGAGGGTTAAAATTACTCACTTTAATTAGTAAATGCTGGTTTTTTTGGGTGGCATTAAATTCAATAGGTTTTCCTTCTTCGTTGTATTTCAGAGCATTGTCTACTAGGTTGGAGGTGATTTTAGTGATAATATCGCGGTCAAAATATGTTTCAAAATCTAAGTTTTCGGTGGTAAAAGTAAAGTGTTGATGGTCTTCTTTTGCTTTAAACGAAAAGGGTTCCAGTATCGTTTGAAAGAAATGTTGCAGATTGCCTTTTTTCAAAATGATTTTCAGTTTACCACTGTCAATTTTGGATAATTCCAATAATTGGTCTACCAATTCCAGCATTCGATTGGCATTATTATCTATCAAACGAAGTTGTTTCTTTTGATCTTCCTCCGATAACGTATTTTGTAACTGTTGAACCGGACTTTTAATCAGGGTTAACGGTGTTCTGAATTCGTGGGAGATGTTGGCAAAAAAACGCGACTTCAGTTCGTTTAATTCATTGAGTTTTTGAGCTGTTTTGATTTTGTTTCTGTACCCGAAAAACAAAAATAAACCCGTAAAAAGCAAAAGACCTGCAATGGCTATATAAATGTATTTTTGTTTCTCGGCCACCTCGTTTTTGGCGGTTAAAAGTTCAATTTCCTGCTCCTTTTTTTGGGTTTGGTATTTGGTTTCTAAGTCATTAAATGCAATTTGGTTTTGCTTGATGTCCACACTGTCTTTGTAAACCAAATAGTCTATTAAGTAGAGATAGGCTTTTTTGTCTTGGTTGAGTTTGGCATGTGCTTCTGCACAATAATAATAACAGGAAGCCAAAATACCATAATCTTTGTCTTGTACTTTGTTTAGGTTTTCAATAGCTTTTTGGTAATTTTCAATGGCATCGCGATAAAGTTGGCGGTCCATAAAAAACCCGGCAAAACTCCAATACGATGTGCCAATAGCGTGATAATTTCCGCTTTTGAGCATATTGTTTATTTTTTTTTGATGGTAAAATGCCGCTTTTTCATAGGCTTTGGTTTGGGTATACAAGGAGGCATAAGCCCAATACACTTGGTTGAGATCGTCCACGAGTTGGTTTTTTTCAAAATAAGCTTCAGCTTCCTGATACAAAGCCAATGTTTTGGAGACAGCTGGAATGGAATCACTCAAATAGGTTGCTCCCAAGTTCAAACCGGCCATGTGTTTTTCTACGTGAAAATTTCCTTGGTCAGCTTTCTCATATGCGGCAATAAAAAAGTCTCTGGCTCTCAGGTGTTTCGGTTTTTTTCCGTCTTCATAACCTCTCAAAAACATTAAACCTATATTTTGTAATGCTTTGATTTGCGTTTCACTGATATGGTTGTATTGCGTACAAATAGAATCAATTTGTAAGTATTTTTTAATGGCAAACTCGTCTTCGTAATTCGAATAATGAATGTTTGCTCTGATATTCAAGGCTCGTAAATAGTTTTCTAAGGCAGCTTTGTCTTGAGGATTCGATAGTTTGATTTGTTCAAGTGTTTGTATTGCCAAGTCAAATTGTCTTAGTTTGGTGTAACAGGCTGCTTTTTTTGTGGCGAGTAAATGGAGTCGGTTGGTGTTGTTTTGAGTCAATTGCTCCGCTTTTTTTACTTTTTCTAAAGCACATTTATAATTCATTTCCTTGAAACAAGAATCGGATTGTGCCACGAGCAAGTCAGCCTCTTTGTTCTTCTTTTGAGCAAAAAGGAAAAAAGGAATAATAAAAACGAATAAGAGTTTTTTCATAATTGAAAAATTTGTTCTCAATATAGAGAATTAAACAGTAGGAAGTTACGATAAATGTAACAAAATTCAAAATCCCTATTCCGAATAAATCTGAAGGACAAGTGAAACAAAATGGTTTGAAGGAATGGAGAAATCTCCTGAAAAATAAGGATTCTAAAACGAAGTAACAAACGTTTAGGTAATAAAACAAACTGCAAAAGTTTTACCAATTATGTATCATTTACCAAAGGAGTCAAAAAATACAGATGTAATTTTATCCTGTGGTATGGAATAATTTTTTACAGTGTGTTCGATGCCTTATTATCTGATAATTGAATCCAACTCTAAAAAAACGTTAAGCAACACTTTGCCGATGTAAAGGATGTCTTCGATTTAAAAAGTGAATCATACAGGAAATTTTGAGCCATTTATTTTGAGGGAGTTCGTGTTAGAGAACAATATTCGTGCTAATTTTTGGAAGGATTTACCCCAAAAAATCACTTTTAGTTTAAATATAGTAAGCCCAAAGATTTAGAAGCATGAGTAATAAGCATAAACTTCAAACTTCTTCCAAACCGGAAATTGTCAACTATTATCCATTCATTTGAGTTTGAATTGTACTTACTCCTCGCGTTGAAATATCACTTCCATTTTTCCTTGTTGCAAAAGAACGGACTTTTGTTTTTTATTGAATTTAAGTTTGATATTGGCGGGTTCAAACGTAAACGTATCGTTTTCATGAGCCGTCATGGGAATGGCAGATTGGCCGGTGGCTTGTGTCATTAAGGTGTTTTCGTTTTTAAAGATTGTCAGTTTCAACGGAAAACCTTCACTGGCGTACACGCCCAAATAGGGGTCTAAGTCTTCTGATTGCAACGTTATCACTTTCAAGGCATTGTTTTCGATTTTTTCATTGTAAAGAATTTTTCGAACTTGACTGATCGGCAACACCGTTAAGACGGATTCATTATTTTGCAAAAGAATGATTGTTTTATCTTGATCCAAATGCCTTTCGATAAACGTAATATAGCCCGCCCATCCTCCGGAATGATTCACGATTTTACCATATTTTTCGTGTTTGTTCACTGTCCAGCCAAAGCCATAATTGGTTTCTTCCCCCTTGGTGGTTTTCACAGAATTGAAAATAAGTGCTTTGTCTGCCGCATTAACTAATTTGTCAGTATATAACGCTCTATCCCAAAGCAATAAATCACCAAGGGTGGAGTTGACCATACCATCGCCCACAATCCCATCGAGGTAGTAGGTGTAAAATGATTTTCCAAAACTGTCTGTGAGTACTTTTTTACCCACGCTGTCTTGCACATAGCCTAAGGCATAATTATCAATTTTTTGAGGAGCATAACGACTTCTGTACACCAAGGTGTTTTTCATTTGTAAGGGAGAAAAAATGTTATCCTTCAAATAGGAAGGAAAGGATTTTTTGGATGCTTTTTCAATAATTAGTCCCAGTAGGGCATAACCGGTATTGCTGTATTCGTATTTTTCATTGGGTTGAAAAAGCACCGCCGGTTGGTGTGTTGCCATCAGATTTACAATATCTTGATTCACGGCAAACTTAGTTTTGTCCCAATGTTGTTCAAACAAAGCCATATAATCGGGAAGTCCTGCGGTATGGTGGAGAAGATGTCTAATGGTAATATCGCCATAAAAACTCAACTCCGGAATATATTTTGACATCTTGTCGTCGTAGTTTAATTTTCCTTGTTTTGCTAATAACACAATGCCCATGGCCGTAAATTGTTTGGAAACCGAGGCTAATTCAAAAACAGTTTGCGTATTCAACTTTTGTTGAGTGGCTTCGTTGGCCAGGCCGTAGCTTTTTTCGAAGAGTACATTCCCTTGTTCGGCAATTAAAACATTCCCGTTAAACGCTTTTTTTTGGTGAAGAGCGGTAAATAAACTGTCTAACCGTTCGCTTTTACTTTTTTGAGCGAAAGCAAAGAGTGGAAAAGTTAAAATAAAGAGGAGTGTTATTTTTTTCATGGGTAGTTTTTTTGTTGCTAAAATAAACGCAGTTTAGTTTTGTAATTGAATGATTTGTTTTTTTGCTATTTCTTTTGCCTCATCATCGCCAAACGCTATTACTTTTTCATAATAAGTAATTGCTTTTTGTTTATCGCCTTTTAGTTTGTATCCTTGGGCGATATTAGCCAAAACTATAGCGTCAGTTGGTTTGATTTTTTCTGCTTTTAATAATGCTTCGATGCCTTTGTCGTAGTCCCCGGTTATCAAATAGGTGATTGACATATTTGAAAGACTCTCAATATTATCCGGATAAAAGGAAAGAATTTCGTTTGCAATGTTTCGCATGTTGAGTAAAAGATTATCATTCCCAGTATTGTATAGTTGCACTTGGTAGTTTTGTAATGAAGACAGAAAAAATTCTTTACCGTCATTGCGTTTTTCGTTGTTTGTCCATGTCCATTCGTTCTTGTTTGTAGCAGAATGTTTCACGGTTTTAATTATTTCAGCGGTAAATTCCTCCCAATTCTCTACTAAGCCCAACACATAAATCTTACCAAATCGCATATCCAACCTGTCTGGAAAATTCGAAATGCCTTCGTCAATTTTTTTAAAGGCTTTCTGAAGTTCTTTCTCAACATAATAGCTATTACTTCCTATAAAGCCGGCAGTTTGGTTTAGGCTGTCTTTCAGTTCAAGGCTTTCTCCATCGGGTTGTTGGGGCGTTAAACTGATTATTTCTTGTTTAGCCATTTTAACGTGATAATTAAAATAACTAGTGTATAGTTCTGCCTCTTTTGGATTTGATTTTTCCCATTCCAATAATACTTTTAATAAATTGATTGTGTCATTCGACCGGAAATAGTTGTTAAATTCCGCTTGATGGTTTTGAGTAAAACCAAATTGTGTCACAATTATTAAAAAAAGTAAACTTATTATTCTGATCATTTTAGTGTTGTTTTAAATAAAATTAAATTGCTCTACAGTACACGTTTTAATTGCATGACCATGTTTTTGGCTAGTTTTTCATACGCTTTTGCTATCCGATCACCTTGATCAAAATCAAAAGTGCCCACCTCTAAGCCAATGGATTTATTAAATTCAACTTCTAGCAGAATTTGGGAAGGATTATCCGTTTCCATGATGGTGATGATCGCACTGATTTTTGCAGGTTCGGTGCCGGCCACAACATTGTATCCCGGATATATCCACGTGGTTTTGACATGCAAGGTATGTTTTGCCTGAATGTCTTTCCCAAAGGTGATTTCGCCATTCTCAAAACGCTTGTTGAGGTATTCGATAAATTGGGGTTCATATTTTTCTGAACGATCGGCATACCAATCCAATTTGAATTTTTCTGCTTCATCTTCTTTATGGGCTCTTTTTTCCATTTTTTCTTTGAGGTAATCTTCTTCCGAATCAAAACCGTGCACCTGCAAACCGGAATAATCAAAAGTGACCGTATACGAAGTAATCCCTTTTAAGTTTTTAAAATTCCCTTGCCTTATTTTTTGTTGTGCATGGGTTAACCCCATTCCCAAAAGTAATATAAAAAGAAAAAA
This sequence comes from Flavobacterium piscinae, assembly GCF_004122145.1. Classification (GTDB taxonomy): domain Bacteria; phylum Bacteroidota; class Bacteroidia; order Flavobacteriales; family Flavobacteriaceae; genus Flavobacterium; species Flavobacterium piscinae. The sequence continues at coordinate 23,543 of NZ_SBKQ01000009.1, read as the reverse complement.
ATGTTTCATGGTTTTGTTCGCTTGTTTTTTAATTTCTCCGGCTACTTTAGTTAAATCCTTTGTTATTTTTCCCTTTCAACCCTATTCTTTTAAATTGTTTATAGTTCATTTCATTTTCCAAATCAGTTCTGTAAAAAGAAAGTAAATAATTAAAGAAAGGGTTATTTCTTTCTAAAACCTTATAGATTTATAAAAATACATTTTTATTTTGATTGTAAATTGCAAATGTTTTTATTTTTTTGGTTTAGCCGACACTGTGTTTTGGATAACGTTGAAAAACAAAACGAGAAGTGCTTTTTCAACCGTCGGAATACCTCTTTGAATGATTCAAAATATACTTTGAAAGTGGTCTGATTGATGTAATTCAAGTTTTTAAGTTGTTAATTCATAAAAGGATAGGATAAGTTAATTTTTCATTAAAACCCAACGGAAGTTGCATTGATAAAAAAATAGACTACTTTTGCCGAAAATTAAAACGTGTCCACACGTTTGTAAAAAACACTTATGAACTCAAAAAAAATTGCGGAATACCGAAAACTATTGAATGTGACCAAAATGGCAACGTTAAAAGAATTGAAAACGGTTTACCGCAACAGTATGAAGGAAGATCACCCGGATACGATTGCTGATGCGGCGGAGCGTTTGGTAGCAGAAGAACGCAGTAAAGCCATTATTGAAGCCTATCATTTTTTGGTGAGCATTGCCTCGGAAACGCAAGAAAAAGTAAAAGAAGAATATTTAAAAACGACATCTACTTCCGGTATTTTAGAATTTTATTATGAAGAAGGAGTGTTAAACATACACTTTTTAGACGGGAATAAATTTGAATATTTTGGTGTGCCTAAAGTGACTTACATCAAAATGGTTAATGCTGAATCACCGGCTCGTTTTGCCCGTAGACATGTTTATCATGAGTTTTTATACCGCAGTGCCAGCAAATTGGTTGCAGCAGAATAATACTTAGAGCGAAATAAAAATGGGAGTGCCGAATTTTCGGCACTTTTTTATTTTAAATAAACACAAACTCCCAATCAAAATTGGACAACATAAACTCAGTTTAAGAAATGGTTGAGTTTTTGTTGTTTTATTAAAATACGGCACTTGCCTTATTTTTTACTGGTATTAAAATTACTTGTTTTGGAAAATTAAAAAAAAACAGTAAACCATGCGAATCATTTCACTTTTCCTTTTGCTCTTTTCAAATTTTGTTTTTGCACAAAACGGCTATTTAATAAATTCAAGCTACCCTAAAGATTTTAAAATTCATTTAAACAAATCGCAGACTCATGGTCTAATATGGTATTATAAAGCCAGTAATTATGGATTAGTGTATGATTTGAAAACCGGAGAACAAGTTAAGGAAATTATATTAGCCGGTTATACAACTAATAGTAGTTTTGAACCCCATGTTTTTGATTATAAAGAGGACAATGTGATTTTGGCCGGTTGGGACAACGAAGACCTTAAACCGGAGCATTATTTTATTTGGGACGAAGCATCCAATAAATTTTATACAGGGAAAGAGTTGCCTTTCCAACACGGAAAAATTCAAGATATCATAGGCGATGAGCTTGTTTATGCGTTTACCATTTATCAAAAAGACGGCAAAGGACGTTTGAACTTAAAAAAACCATCACACAGTTTTGTTCAATTTTATAATTGGAAAACCAAAAAATGGCGAGAATTTAAACAGCCTTATGAGTTCAAAGAAAATTTAACTTCCAGAAGTTTATTGTTGTTTGAAGACGGCAATAAAATGAAATTTTTCGATTTAAAAACGGCTCAGTTTTTGGCACAAACTACTCCTGCTTTTGATGTAGTTGTTTCTAATTATGCCGATGGAATTACTTATGCCGCTAAATATGACAAAGGAATCGATAAGGTGGCATTGTTTGATATCAACACATTAACTTTAGGTTCGTTTAAAAAAGCACCAACACACAATAACCTAGATTATTATTGGGGTGAAATGGTGAATTATCACGTGAAATTTGAACAAAACAATACTGATATTGATTTAGTAATTACCGATAAATTTTCCAAAGCAACTAAAAAAGTAACCATTACAACATCGGATAAAGAAAAAGCAGATTTAATTAAAGCAAGAATCGCTACTTTAAAAGAAATAAGACAAAATAAAATCAAAGGCGATTTAGACAAAAAATATGCTTCTCAGAAACCAGACTTTGTTGAATTTGAAGCTAATTTTGAGCCCTTGCCCAAAACCTTTACCTATGATTATAATAACGCAAGAGGTCGAGATATAACCCAATTAAAATTGTCGAGGAAATTATTTCTAACACCCAACACCACAGTTTTTTCGGTTGGAAAAGTTTTTGAATGCAAAGAGTCAAAAGTGTTTTTGGTCATGCTTCGAGGTCCGCAAGCAGAAGGGACAGAATCGGTGTATGCCATTTTAAAAACGGATCATTATGGTAATCGTCTGCAATACCAAATTATCGCAAGAGCTATTCGCAATCATATAGGTTACCTTCAAAGGGATGAATTTTCAATTACTACAAATTCAAACAGCAATTCTGTCATTAAAGTGAAAGAAAACTACATGGGAGAAGAAAAAAGTAAAGAATTTAAAATTTATTGTTTGAATTAATTGAACTGCTTTATAGAAATACGGCACTTGCCGTATTTCCCTAAACACTTCATAAATTTATTTTTACAAAAAATCGTACAACTTTAAAATAATCTGAAAATGAAGAAAATTATACTTTCTCTAGCGTTCGTGACAATGACAACTTTTACAGTTAAGGCACAATGGGAAATAGTAGGAACTGCAGGATTTACAACTGCAGGAGTGGATCACATATCGCTGGCAATCAACAGCAATAATGAACCTTATGTAGCTTTTAGAGATGGTGCAAATGTAAACAAAGCATCGGTTATGAAATTTGATGGAACCAATTGGGTAACAGTTGGTAACGCAGGATTTTCAGACGGTTTTGCCGGTTTTACTTCGCTAACATTCAACAGCAATGATGAGCCGTATGTAGTTTATCGGGATGTTGCAAATGGAGAAAAAGTTACCGTGAAGATGTATAATGGTTCCAATTGGGTTACAGTAGGAAATGCAGGTTTTTCCGGTGGCGGTGGTGTTGTTCAACAAGAAGCCATGGACATTGCATTCAACAGTAACAATGAGCCTTATGTTACTTTTACGGAATATAACGCGGTAAGTATTGTGAATAAAGCAACTGTTATGAAGTTTGACGGCACCAACTGGACAACTGTAGGTCCTGCTGGTATTGAATTTGCAAGAAGCATTTCACTTGCGTTTAATAGTAACAACGAACCCTACATTGCCTTTAGGGCGGGAAGCTACGCCAACAAAGCTTCCGTAATGAAATATGACGGAACCGATTGGGTAACTGTTGGAACAGCCGGTTTTTCTGCAGCCGGTGCAGATTATCTTTCATTAGCTTTCAATAGTAATGACGAACCTTATATAGCGTATAGAGATGCCGGTAATGCTCAAAAAGCAACTGTCAAAAAATTTGACGGTTCTAATTGGGTTACAGTTGGAACAGTCGGCTTTTCTTCCGGACAAGTGTTTTATACTTCACTGGCATTCAATAGCAATGACGAACCTTATGTGGCTTATAGAGATTTAGCCAGTTCCCATAAAGCTTCGGTTATGAAGTTTGATGGAACAAATTGGATAAATGTCGGGGCGAGTGGATTTTCTACTGGATATGCAGACATAACTTCCCTCGCAATTAATAGTAATAATATTCCTTTTGTCGCTTTTGTTGATTTAACGCAGTTGTATAAAGCTACTGTAATGAAATTTGATGATGGTGCTTTAGGTGTGGCAAACAATTACACAGAGGATGATAAAATAGTAGTTTATCCAAACCCAACCAGCAATACTGTAAATTTTTCTGAACAAACCAATGTGTTAGTAACTAACGGAATAGGTCAAATTATCGCTACGATGTCAAATGTAAATACATTAGACCTTTCCAACCATCCAACTGGGATTTATTTCATTACTCTTACAGATAATAATGGGCAGATTGTCCAACGAAGTAAAGTAATGAAACAATAATACGATGAAAAGGCATACCAAAGAGGCTTAAATTTCAGAACCAATAAAATACGGCACTTGCCTTATTTTTTCGCTTGTCAATCGCACCTATTTTTACACAAATCTTAAAACTATAAAAAAATGAAAAAAGCAACTCAAATTCTATTGTTATTAACCGTTACAATGAGTTTTTCTCAACAAAACTTTGGCAACCAAGCCGGGAAAAAAGAAGTTAAAAAAGGCCTGATTACTTTTGAAACGTTTACCAATAGCGACGGTGCTGTTTCGCACGGTTTCAGAATGGACGGATTGATAGTAGGTCCCAATATGGTCATGCATGCAGATGGAAAAACAACGTTTGTAAACTACAATAAAGACCATCAAAAAGACGGTACTTTAATTGAAATGGACAAAGAAAAAGGTACAATTGAATTATATACCTATCGAAAAGATAAAAAAGAAGGACCCGCTTTTAAAATGGCAAATGGAAAGGTGGAGTGGCAAAAGCAATTTGACAACGACAAAGAGGATTTAAAAGGGTATAAAGCCAATGTGGTGGATTATGGATACGGTCAAAACCCGAATGGATTTAATGGGTTCAACATAGAGAAGTATGACAATGGCTCTTATGCGGTGGGTTACTTTTTATTTTCAAAAAGATCATTTCCGGCAATTCAAGTTTGGAAGAGTGGGGAACAATATATGGGGCAACATATTCAAGGTTTACGAAAAGAGTTTGGCGTATATTTTTATGAAGATGGTTCCAAGTACGTTGGTAGTTGGGATAAAAATAAAAAAGAAGGATTAGGTTTTAAAATAGATAAAAACGGAAACATAACCGAAAAAGGATACTATGAAGATAACGTTTTAAAAACGGCATTATAGGGTATGAAAAGTATTTTGACATTTTTTTTCGTTTGTGTTGGTGTTTTCTCTTTTGCTCAATCCAAAAGTTTCAATGATTATTACAACCTCTATATTGAAGGCTACAAATCAAACGATCTAGTAAAAATGAAAGAAGGAAGCGAAGGCTTAATGATTAACTTTTCAGATGAATTTGCCGGGTATTATCTTCATTCGTATTATCAAATTCTGAAAGGGGATTTACAAGCTGCACAACTAGCTTCTACGCAAGCTTTAAACATACAGCCACTAATGCCCTATCCCTATTTTACGGAAGCTTACATTAATTTATTGAATGGGAATACTGAAAAAGCATTTCAAAATTTGGAGTGGGCGATGCAAGTAACAACAGCTCAAAGTGCTCAAGATATTATAGACGATATTATAAAGATTGAAACATTTACTAAAAAGGATTTATCTCCCTTAAAAAACAAATGGCTTTCTTATTATCAAAATAAAACCCTAAACATCAACAAAGCAATTGAATTAGACAATTGTGTAATTGGAATTCTTACCCAAGGGAAAAAATGTGCCAATTTAGATGCTCAATTTGCGTATTATTCCGGACAAAGAAACGCCAATCCTTTGTTTCAAAAAATGTTGCCATTGCTCAAAGCAGTTACGTTTTATTATGGGGGCAATACCAATGAAAGCATCAATCAATTTGACTATTTTTTAGAAATCAGTAAAAATGATACTGCTTTAGTAGGAAAAAGAGCATATGCAATGTATTTTTTGTCAGTTATTAAAAATAATTCCTTTAATAAACCGGGAGCATTAGTGACGATTAACGAAGGAATAAACGAAAAACTTAAATTGCCTTTTGCCACATTAGCTTTAGCCAATATGCAACTGCATAAAATTCATGTGTTGGTTAAAATGGAAAATAAGCAACAGGAAAAATTGCAAACGGCTTATCAATTAGAACAAACGGCAACCAAAATAAACAACGATTATTTTAAAGCAAAAGCTTATAATTCGATTGGTGCTTATCATGTTTTTGATGGACCACAAGCCGAAAGAGGAAAGGCCGGAACCTATTTAACTAAAGCCTATAATTTGGCTAAAAAAATGAATGATGCCAATTTAATGAATGAAATCAGTGGCAATTTGGTCATTATCAAAGCCAAACAAGGGTTGCATGAGGAAGCCAAAAAACTCACTGAAGAAGCGGTGGCCAATAGCTTAAAAGAAAATGATTTTTCAGGAGCTCAAAACCTGTATAATAATTTAGGATTTCTCTATTACAACCAAAAGGACTATACAAATGCCATTTCACAATTTGAGAAAAGTATAGCGTTAGCCGATAAAGTAAAAGAAAACCTAACGGCAAAACAAAAATTAGAATATAACAATACAATTGCTGGGGTTTATAAGGGAATGATTATGAGCTGTCAAAACACAAAAGATGTAGCCAAATTATTCGCTGTTCAAGAACAAAGCAGAAGCGGTTATTTAAAAGAGCAATTGAATAAAAACATTCCTTTAGCAACAATCAGTGATGCTCAGCAACTTTTACAAAAGGAGGAGGTGTTAATTAATTATTCCGTAGGTCAACCGGGTGAAATCATCATGAGTGTGATTACGAAAGACAAAGCTGAAATACGATACCATTATCCCATTGATGAATTGCTGAGTTTTAAAAAGGCCTATACCAACAAAGCCAAAAAAATTCCGGCTACCATTAATCCCTATTTAAGTGACTTACAAGTTGACTATACGGATGGTGAATTAGTGCGGTATGCAACCAAACAGGCAGCTTATAAAAAAGAAGATTTTGTGACACTTATTGAGTGGACCAGACAACTTTTAAAAGAAGCTAATCCACAACTTCAAACTATTCAAAATGATTTTCTTCATTTTTGGTACAATCTAACGTTGCAACCTATTCAAGATATTTTAGCAACTCATCCAAAAGTGATTATAAGTGCAACAGAAGAGCTTAATTACTTGCCTTTTGAAACCTTTTTGTCGCCAAAAAATCAATATTTTGTGAGTACGCATGATGTAAAATACATTCCAAACACAACCATTTGGAAAATCATGGCCAATCGAAAATACCCAGAAAACAGAAAGTCTGTCATCGCTTTTGGGGGAGCTTTATATCAGCCGTCGGGAAATGTTAAGCCTACTGCTCGTGGGATTGAAGATTTTTATAAAATTTCTGATGCTATCAATAAAAAAATAGGTAAAGGCATTTATAATTTCAAACCGGAATTGGAAGCCATTGGTTTTGGCGGAGCCAATTATTTAGCAGGAACGCTCAAAGAAGTACAGTTTGTCGGAACACTTTCAAACGACATCAAAGTGTTTACCGGATTGGGTATGAGCGAAAGTAATTTTAAAAAACTAAACGCAACCGGCGAACTCAAACAATATAAAAACTTACTGATTTCTACACACGGTTTTACCGGTGATGTCATTCCGGAATTTAGTGGCGTCATGTTTTCGCAACCCAACGGAGGCGATGGTAACGAAGACACCTTTTTATTAGCCCCGGAAATTGTTAAGTTAAATTTGAACGCCGACTTAGTGGTTCTCAGTGCTTGTGACACAGGGTTGGGAAAACTCTATGGCGGTGAAGGGATCAACGGATTAAACTCTTCCTTCTTAGTAGCAGGTTCCAATGCAACCTTGCTTTCCCTTTGGCCGGTGGATGATGCCGGTACGGCCTTAACCATGCAAAATTTATTCAAGAAAATTGTGCAACAAAATGCAAAAGCACCTGAAACGTTAAATCAAATTAAACGTTCATTTATTAATGGTGATTTTGGTGAGCGGTATATGCATCCTCAATTTTGGGCCCCTTTCCTTTACAACGGGATATAAGTAGTTTGAAGTCAGAAAATGAATAAACTGTTCCGATGGTTTATTCATTTTTTTGACTTTAACTAAATAGGACGCATCCCATAAATTAGTTACCTTTGCAAAAATTATTTGCATGACTCACAAAGCAGGATTCGTCAACATCATCGGAAATCCCAACGTAGGAAAATCAACTTTAATGAATGCTTTCGTAGGCGAAAAGCTTTCCATTATCACCTCCAAAGCTCAAACCACCAGACACCGAATTTTGGGGATTGTGAATGGGGAAGATTTTCAGATGGTTTTGTCCGATACTCCCGGAATCATCAAACCGGCGTATGAAATGCAGGAATCGATGATGCAATTTGTAAAATCTGCTTTTGAAGATGCCGATGTATTAATTTACATGGTTGAAATCGGTGAAAAAGAACTCAAAGACGAAGCGTTTTTTAACCGAATCATCCACAGCGAAATCCCGGTTTTACTGTTATTAAACAAAATTGACAAATCCAATCAGGAACAATTAGAGGAACAAGTTGCTTTGTGGAAAGAAAAAGTACCGAATGCGGAGATTTTCGCTATTTCAGCCTTAGAAAATTTCAATGTGAAAGAAGTATTTGACCGTATTATTTCATTATTACCGGAATCACCTCCTTATTATCCAAAAGACACCTTGACCGATAAACCGGAACGATTTTTTGTTAACGAAACCATCCGTGAAAAAATCCTGATCAATTACGATAAAGAAATTCCGTATGCCGTAGAGGTAGAAACGGAAGAATTTATCGAAGACGACAACATTATTCGTATTCGTTCCATTATTATGGTGGAACGCGACACGCAAAAAGGAATCATCATCGGTCACAAAGGAGCAGCATTAAAAAGAGTAGGTATACAAGCACGAGAAGATTTAGAAAAATTCTTCGGTAAACAAATTCACATCGAACTTTTTGTGAAAGTCAGTAAAGATTGGCGTAGTAATGCGTTTCAGCTGAGGAGATTGGGGTATAATCAGAAGTAAAGGTTGCGGGTTTAAAGTTTCAGGTTTCAGGTTTCAAGTTGGGAGTTGATAGTTGGGAGTTGATAGTTGGGAGTTGGGAGTTTTTCTCTGCAATTTTGTCATTGCTTCGCCAGTTCGAGCAAAGCTCTCGTGTCTGACAAAGGAAGAATCTCATCATAACTCTGTGAAAAGAACTCCTTTCTACGTACAATTAAAAAAGCTTTTTAATCCTCACCCCTTCCCGAAGCTTCGGGACTCTCCAAAGGAGAGGGGAGACGAGACGTTGAAAAAACTACTAAATTAGCAGTTATAAATCCTTTAATATCTATTATAGCAAAGCTATCAAATCAGCGAAAATCCAATTAATCTATCCAATCCGTGTTCCATTAAAAAAGGAGCGAAGCGACTTTGTGTTCCTTGTGCCTTCCTCGTAATCTTCGTGGTTAAAAGAAAAAAAATCACTCCAAAATTTTCTCCATCAACACTTCCAATTCCCTTGCTTGTTTCAACCCTTTTTTTCGGTTTAAACGGGCAATAAAATAGAGTAAAAACCAGGCATTCACCATGGCAAACATGACTAGTAAATCAAATTTATAGGATTGGTCCAGCGACCATTTTGAAAACGCGATGACTGTAAAAATTACAAAAATACCGCCCACCACAAAGTGAAGAAACATAAATAATGTCCACAACACCGGGTCCGGACCAAACAAACCCCGAATATAAGTGTTTCCATCCTCCATTTTTTCAATCTCCAAATGCAAATGAGGGGAATGTTTTTCTCGTTGCAATAAGCCAATATGCAACCAAATGTGATGACCCGAAATTTTGATTTTATAATCCGGTTCCACCGTTTCTTTCAATTTTTCGCAACTGGCCATAATCGATTCATAGGACTTGGTTACCACTTTATCAAATCGATACCGCAACGGCAATTGGTCATCTAAATTCATACAAATGGGGTAAAATTGAATACTAATTTACAAAATAATAGTTTTAAACGTAAAACAAAGGCGTTTATTTTTTGTGGAGTTTACTAAATTGTTTCCCCAAGGGAGCATTTAAACTTCAAACAAAAAAGACTACCTTTGCAAAATATTTAGAATTTAGAACTATGAGTACTATTGTTGCCATTGTAGGGAGGCCAAACGTCGGGAAATCAACACTTTTTAATCGTTTAATCAAGCGAAGAGAAGCCATTGTTGATTCCGTGAGTGGGGTTACCCGTGATCGAAATTATGGAAAGAGTGAATGGAACGGAAAAGAATTTTCGGTTATTGACACCGGTGGTTATATCAAAGGATCCGATGATATTTTTGAAGCAGAAATACGCAAACAAGTGGAATTAGCCATCGATGAAGCCGATGTTATCATGTTTGTGGTTGATGTTGAAGAAGGCATTACACCTATGGATGATGAGGTGGCAAAATTACTTCGCAAAATTACCAAGCCGGTAATTGTTGTAGTCAACAAAGTAGATAACGCTATGCGTGAAAAAGATGCCTATGAATTCTACAACCTTGGTTTAGGCGATTATATCACGATTTCCAGTACATCCGGTAGCGGAACTGGGGAATTGTTGGACGAATTAATAAAAGTATTTCCAGACAAACCGGAACCTACGCAGGAAGAATTAGAACTTCCTCGATTCGCTGTTGTGGGTCGTCCTAATGCCGGAAAATCAAGTTTTATTAATGCTTTGATTGGTGTTGACCGTTATATTGTGACTGATATTGCCGGCACAACACGTGACTCCATTGATACGAAGTACAACCGTTTCGGGTTTGAATTTAATCTGGTTGACACCGCCGGAATCCGAAGAAAAGCCAAAGTGAAAGAAGATTTAGAATTCTATTCGGTGATGCGTTCCGTGCGGGCCATTGAGCATGCCGATGTTTGTATTTTGATGATTGATGCTACTCGTGGTTTTGAAGGACAAGACCAAAGTATCTTCTGGTTAGCGGCTAAAAACAGAAAAGGAATTATCATCTTGGTCAACAAATGGGATTTAGTTGAAAAAGACACGATGTCCACCCGCGATTATGAGTCGAAAATCAGAAAAGAATTGGAACCTTTTACCGATGTAACGATTTTATTTGTTTCTGCTTTAACCAAACAACGTTTGTTGAAAGCATTAGAAGAAACTGTAAAAGTATACGAGAACAGAAAGCAACGGATTGCGACATCCAAGTTCAATGACCACATGTTGAAATTGATCGAAGCTTATCCGCCTCCGGCATTAAAAGGGAAATATGTAAAAATTAAATACTGTATGCAATTGCCAACGCCAACGCCTCAGTTTGTGTTTTTTGCCAATTTACCACAGTATGTGAAAGAACCCTACAAACGTTTCTTAGAAAATAAAATCCGTGAAAATTGGGATTTTTCAGGAGTGCCGATTGATATTTATATTCGAGAAAAATAGAAATTAGACTACTATGATAGTTTATTAAGTAACTAAGGTTTATTCAGTTTTATTAACTTAATGAACATTGGTTGTTTAATGGTGTTTTTTGTTTTCCCGTTATTAAGTTCTATTTTCTACAAAATTAAATGTTAAACTTTCTGTAAGAAATTTTAACTTTACATACTAAAATTGTTAATTCGCTGTTATAGAATTTTCTCACAACTAATTTTAATACATTCTATGTTTAAACATTTTCTATCAGCAGTACTATTTTTATTTTTATTTAGTTCATATGGTCAAAATTTTGTCACGGTAAAAGGAAAAATTATTGACGAAAAAACCAAATTGCCGCTGGAGTCGGCTACAGTTTACCTCACTTCCAAAAAAGACTCCACCGTGATTGATTATACCATTTCAGAAAAAAACGGAAATTTTGAAATCAGAACCCGAAAAAGTAACGAGGCAGTTGATTTAAAAGCATCTTTTCTAGGTTATCAAAACTATAAAAAGGAAATTAGCAAATTAGCAGAAAACCTTGAATTGGGAATAATTTCGCTTGTTGAAAGTGGAACTTCATTGGATGAAGTAGTTTTAAAAGGTGAAGCTCCACCGATTCGGATCAAAAATGATACGTTGGAATTTGATGCCGCCTCTTTTAAAGTAGGAGCCGATGCCAATGTAGAAAAATTAATTAAACAATTACCAGGCGTTGAAATTTCTCCGGAAGGGAAAATTACGGTCAACGGTAAAGAAGTCAATCAAATCCTAGTCAACGGAAAACCGTTTTTTGGCAAAGACGGTAAGATAGCCACACAAAATCTTCCTGCTGAAATCATTGAGAAAATTCAAGTGGTGGATACAAAAACAAAAGCAGAGGAACTTTCCGGTGATACGGCTTCCGGAGAGGAAAAAACCATCAATCTTACCATTCAGGAAGATAAAAACAAAGGTTTTTTTGGAAAAATTATGGGTGGCTACGGTTCCGATGAACGGTATGAATCCAGTTTGTTGCTCAATTGGTTTAAAGGCGATCAAAAAATCAGTGTTTTAGCTTCGGCCAACAATATCAATTCGGTCGGGTTCTCGATGAATGAGATTTTTGATAACATGGGTGGCGGTCGAAATGTCTCGGTTTATTCCAACGATGAAGACGGTTCATTTGGAATAAACGGAATGAATTTCGGCGGAAATAACGGATTAACCACTTCTAATTTAGTGGGAATCAATTATGCGGACAAATGGTTTAAAAAAGTAGAAGTCAATAACAATTATTTTTTCACGAACAATGAAACGGATAATGTAACGCGTTCTTCCCGTACGAATTTATTGCCTACGGAAACCACGTTTACAGAAACGGTTTCCAATTCCAATCGATTAGGAAATTCACATAATTTGAATATGAATTTTGAAGTTAAGCTGGATTCGTTGACTAGTATTTATGTTGAACCAAAGTTGGTAAGAAGTATAAATAAAGATCGTTTTTCCAATCAACAGGAAACCCGAAATCAAGCCGATTTATTGACTAACGAAAGTACAAACGATACGTATTCAGATGTTGATAATACTTCCTTTGAAAATTATATGTTGTATTATCAGCAGTCCAAAAAGAAAAAAAATAGAGGTTGGAGTGTTTCTTTGCAAAATGAGCATCGAAATTCAGCGACATTTTCGAATGTAAATTCTTCTACGTTCTATTATCTGACGGACGAACCGGATGATATTCGAAATCAAAATTTAAAACGTGATTCGAAGTTTAATAAAATTGCCAGTGAAATCCGCTTTGGCGAACCGTTAACCGATTCGTTGAAGTTGAGTGTCACCGCTGAAATCGATTATTATGCTTCAAACGATGAAGAAGCTACCTTTGATTTTGATGCCATTACGGGAAGCTATGATAATTTTAATGCTCTATTATCCAATGAAATCAATTCGAGTGTTTTAAAGATTCATCCTTCTGCGGGTTTAAATTGGAACAAAAAGAATTTGCGTGCCCGTTTCAATGTTGGGCCGGAGTTTGTTACCTTTAAAAATGAATCTGATTATCTCAGCGTTCGAACCAATTTAGATAAAAATTATGTTTTCCCGAGGGCGACGGCTAATTTGTATTATTCCATTACAAAAAGTAAATCGGTGTATGCCAATTATAATTTCAGAATGGAATTGCCATTGGCGAATCAAATTTTGCCGGTTACGAATTTGTCCAATCCTTTGAATACGATTGTTGGAAATGGTGATTTGAATCCAACCCAACAGCATAATATGTATATGAATTTTAACAACTATGATTGGCAATCGCGTAGTGGTTTTTTCTTTTACAGTGGGATGACTCTTTACAAAGACCAAATTGTTTCTTCGACTGTTTTTGATGAAAGTTTTCGTGCTCAAACCACCTATGAAAATGTGGATAAAGGATTTAACAGTTATTTGGGTGCTTCTTGGAGTAAAACCTTCAAAAAAGAGAAAAGGAGTTTGCGGTTGAGTGTAGGAATTGACGGAGGTTATAATCTGAATCAAGGATTAACGAATGCTGAATTATATGAAGCAAAAGGGTGGCGAATGGAGCCTCGCATGAGTCTAAATTGGTCCATTGAAGAGTTGATTACCATTGCACCGTCTTACAGTTACGTTTTCAATTCAACTGATTTTACCAATTATGTAATTGATAATGCCAATAATTTTGTACACCGATTCAAAATGGAATTCACGAGTTATTGGCCAAAGAAAGTGGTTTTTGGAAATGACTTTGGCTACACCTATAATTCCAACATAGCCGATGGTTTTCAAAAAGATTTTTATTTGTGGAATACCAGTTTAGGGTATAATTTTTACAAAGACCGATTGCTGGTCAAAGTAAAGGTTTATGATGTTTTAAATCAAAATGTAGGGGTGCGAAGAACCATTACACCAACGGCCATTACCGATGCAGAAAATTTAGTTTTGCAACAATACGTCATGTTTTCATTAACCTATAAACTCGATAAATTTGGTGGGAAGAAAGATAATGAAGGCGGAATGTTCTTTATAGATTAAACAAAAAAGCGACTTGAATTTCAGGTCGCTTTTTTTATACTTAAAATTATTTTACCAACTTCCACCGGCACCGCCGCCACTGAATCCGCCGCCACCGAATCCTCCGCCGAAACCGCCACCACCGGATGAACCGCCACCAAAACTTCCTCCTCCTCCTCGACCTAAACTGCTTAAAATGATTATATCGGCTAAATCGGGTCCGGAAAAACGTCCTGAACCGCCATTTCGGTTATTTTTTGAACCTTTTGAAATAATAATAAAGAGAATCACAATAAATAACAGAATAAATATTACCGGAATTCCTCCTTTGTCATTTTTTCGTTTGCCTTTGTATTTCCCTTTTAAAACATCAAAAATAGCATCGGCACCTTTATCTAAACCACGATAGTAGCTGCCGGCTTTAAATTCGGGAAGAATTATATTTCGAATTAATTCGCCTGTAATTCCGGCAGTAAGTCGGTCTTCTACCCCATAACCGGGTGAAATATGAATGCGTCGGTCGTTTTTAGAAAGTAAAATGACAACACCGTTGTCCTGTTCTTGGCTTCCGCCTATTCCCCATTCCTGTCCCCATTTTGGGGCTAATAACCCGATGTTTTCGCCTTTTAGATCTTCAATGGTAATGACTACAATTTGTGTGGTAGTACTGTCGGAATAGCGTAAGAGTTTTTCTTCCAGTGCTTTTTTTTCACTATCGGATAACACTTTAGCATAATCATACACACTGGTTTGAAAACTGGGAACTTCGGGAATGTTAAATTGAGCAAAGCTTACCTGAAACGGTAAAATTATCAACACTACAATCCAGCATAAATTGGTAGTTAATTTCATTTATCCTTTGGATATTTCGTTAGAAAGTTCATTAGTGTCCAAAGAATCATACGGGAAAAATTCCTTCAAACGTTCACCGGCTCTTTTGATTCCTTCCACCAAACCGTCTTTAAATTTTTTGTTTCTAAAGTTTTCTAACACGATGTCTTTGGTACATTCCCAAAAGTCACTTTCCACTACATCGTCAATCCCACTATCACCAATAATGGCAAAAGTATGATCGGCTACACCCACGTAAAACAAAACACCATTTCGGGCTTGGGTTTTATACATTTTTAGTGTATCAAACACCTCCCGTGCTCTCGCAATAGGAGGTGTGTCTGAATGATTTTCAATATGCACACGGATTTCTCCGGACGTGTTTTTTTCTGCCAAAGCAATTGCTTGAACAATTTCTTGTTCCTCTGCCGGGGTTAGAAAATCTTCTACTTTAGACATGAATTAGAATTTTACTTCAGGAGCTTTTTCTGCACCCGGTTCTGCATCAAAGAATGGTTTTTCTTTGTATTGTCCTAAAAATAAATTGTTTGGAAATTTTAGGATATGGTTGTTATATGCTTCAATCGTTTCATTGAATCGAACGCGAGCGGTTTGAATCGTATTTTCTGTACTTGCCAATTCATCTTGTAATTTCAAAAAGTTTTGATTGGCTTTTAATTCAGGATACGCTTCCACTGTTACCAATAATCTTGACAAAGCGGATGAAACACCACTTTGGGCTTGGTTAAATTGTGCCAATTGTTCCGGCGTAACATTGGTGGGGTCAATGGTGGTTTGCGTTGCTTTTGCACGAGCAGCTGTTACCGCTTCAAAGGTGCTTTTTTCAAATTCAGCAGCACCTTTTACGGTTTCTACTAAGTTCCCAATTAAATCATTTCTTCTTTGGTAAGACGTTTGCACATCACCCCACGATTTGTTTACGGCTTGACTTTTAGTAATTGCCGTGTTTTGGATTCCTACAATGTAAAATCCGATGACAACAATTAGTCCTACTATAATCCCGACAGGTAATAACCATTTTTTCATTTTGTTTATTTTTAAGGTTCTAAGTTACTGAGTTTTTTTATTTTCTAAATTCTAAATTCGGATTTCTCATCCTACAATCCTTCTTTAATTTGCATCAATTGTGCTTTTATTCCCTCTAATTTGCTAATGATCTCAAATTTATCCAACGTTTTTTTCTGTCCTTCTTTCAAATGCGTTTTGGCACCTTCTAAGGTAAAGCCGCGTTCTTTTACCAAATGATAGATTAATTGAAGATTTTTGACATCTTCAGGAGTAAACATTCGGTTGCCTTTGGCGTTCTTTTTCGGTTTAAGAATATCGAATTCTTTATCCCAAAAACGAATCAACGAAGCGTTCACGTCAAATGCTTTGGCCAATTCGCCAATGCTGTAATATCGTTTTTCTGGTAAGTTCAAATGCATTAGTCGAGTGCTTGGTTTTCTTGGTTAGCTATTTTTGAAATGGCAATGTATTCTTCGGCGGAAATGCTACCGTAATAGAAATTAATCGGATTAATCGGTTCCCCGTCTTTATGTACTTCGTAGTGTAAATGTGGAGCTTCACTTCGTCCTGTGCTGCCTACTAATCCGATGATGTCTCCCCGTTTCACTTTTTGACCGGCTCTTACTTTATATTTGCTCAAATGGGCATAATACGTTTCATAACCAAATCCGTGCTTGATAATGATTAAATTTCCGTAACCTGACATTGAATTGTCGGCTTTGTAAACAACACCGTCTCCGGAAGCATAAACAGGAGTCCCCGTTTTGGCGGTAAAATCCATTCCGTAATGAAATTTTCTGATTTTGGTAAAAGGGTCATTTCGGTACCCAAAACCGGAGGCCATTCGTTTTAAATCTTCATTTTTTACAGGTTGAATAGCGGGAATAGCCGCTAAAAGCTTTTCTTTGCCTTTGGCCAAGGTTAAAATTTCGTCTAACGATTTAGATTGTATAGCCAATTGTTTTGAAATCATGTCCACCCGTTTAGTGGTATTGATCACTAACTCCGAATTATCGTAACCTTCCAATTCTTTATAACGATTCACACCACCAAATCCGGCTTTTCTTTGTTCGGATGGAATAGGTGAAGAGTTAAAATATACGCGGTACAAGTTGTTATCTCGTTCTTCTAAACTCACTAAAACTTCATCCAATTGATCCATTTTTTTATTTAGAATTTCGTAACGCAACTTTAAATTTTCAATTTCTCGGGCTTGCAATCGGTCTTTTGGGGTTTCGAAATAGGGAGTGTTCAATAAAATCACAAAACACAAAAAACCAAAAAGGGCAGAAGAGAGTAAAAACAGAGCCGCATAACCAAACTTCCTCCCTTTTTTGGGTTTGATTTTTTTGTAGGCTAAACTTTCTGTGTCGTAATAATACTTTACTTTCTTCGACATTTCTTAAATTATACTATTTTTGTGCTTTCAAAACTGATTAGTCGAACAAATTTAAGAAATGTTTCATTCTAATGCTAATTTAATTTTTTTCTAAAAGCGTTGGTATTTTAACTGTATAAACGATTCTTTATTGTATCGAAGTCTAATCAATTGAAAATTAAACACCGAACAATTTTTACAATGAAATCACACGATATCCGTAAACAGTTTTTGCAATTTTTTGAAAGTAAAGGACATTTAATCGTTCCTTCAGCTCCTATTGTTTTAAAAGATGACCCAACCTTGATGTTCAACAATTCCGGTATGGCTCAGTTTAAAGAATATTTTTTAGGAAATGCTGAACCTAAAAGCAAACGAATTGCCGATACGCAAAAATGTTTACGCGTTTCCGGAAAGCACAATGATTTAGAAGATGTTGGGTTTGACACCTATCATCACACGATGTTTGAAATGCTTGGAAACTGGTCGTTTGGGGATTATTTTAAGAAAGATGCTATTAATTGGGCTTGGGAATTGTTGACGGAAGTCTATAAAATTCCGAAAGAGAATTTATATGTTTCTGTATTTGAAGGTAATCCTGATGAAAATGTGCCTTTTGACCAAGAAGCGTGGGATATTTGGAAGGAATTAATCGATGAAGACCGAATCATTTTAGGAAATAAAAAAGATAATTTCTGGGAAATGGGCGATCAAGGACCCTGCGGACCGTGTTCAGAAATTCATGTTGATTTGCGTTCGGAGGAAGAAAAAGCAAAAGTTTCCGGAAAAAGTTTGGTCAATAATGACCATCCACAAGTGGTGGAAATTTGGAACAACGTATTCATGGAATTCAATCGTAAAGCGGATGGAAGTCTGGAAAAATTACCTGCACAACATGTTGATACCGGAATGGGATTTGAGCGTTTGTGCATGGCGTTACAAGGAAAAACTTCTAATTATGACACCGATGTTTTTACTCCGTTGATTGAAAAAGTAGAGCAAATTACAGGGTTAAACTATACTTCCAACGATGTAAAAAACATATCAGAGGAGCAAAATAAAATCAACATAGCCATTCGAGTAATTGTTGACCACATCAGAGCCGTTGCTTTTGCGATTGCGGATGGTCAATTGCCTTCCAATACCGGAGCCGGTTATGTAATTCGTAGAATTTTACGAAGAGCGATTCGTTACGGATTTACGTTTTTGAATACCAAAGAGCCTTTTATTTATGAATTGGTCGCTGTTTTATCCAATCAAATGGGCGAGTTTTTTCCGGAGATTAAATCGCAGCAGCATTTGGTTACGAATGTGATTCGAGAAGAAGAAGCTTCGTTTTTAAGAACGTTGGAGCAAGGGTTGCAATTATTGGAAAATGTAGTGACTGAAACCAAAGGAAATGAAGTTTCCGGAGCCAAAGTGTTTGAATTGTATGATACGTTTGGTTTTCCAAAAGATTTGACGGCTTTAATTTTAAAAGAAAAAGGATTTACCTATAACGAAGCTGATTTTGAAACGGAATTGCAAAAACAAAAAGCCCGTTCACGTGCAGCATCAGAGGTTACCACAGACGATTGGAAAATCTTAATTGATGGGAATGTGGAAACGTTTGTAGGATACGACCAAACGGAAAATGAAGTGAAAATCACTCGCATTCGTAAAGTAGATTCTAAGAAAGACGGTGTTTTATATCAAATTGTGTTAGATGCTACTCCGTTTTACCCGGAAGGTGGTGGACAAGTAGGTGACAAAGGCATTTTAGTTTCAGCCAATGAAACCATTGAAATCATCGACACTAAAAAAGAAAATAACTTGATTTTGCATTTTGCCAAGCAACTTCCTGAAAAGGTGGAAGCCGGTTTTGTAGCAAAAGTGAATACCGATTTAAGAACGTCAACATCAAAAAATCACTCGGCTACGCATTTAATGCATTTGGCGTTGCGAACCATTTTAGGAACGCACGTGGAACAAAAAGGTTCATTGGTGCATCCGAATTATTTGCGTTTTGACTTTTCACATTTTTCGAAAGTAACGGATGAGGAAATTAGACAAGTGGAAGCATTTGTCAATCAACGAATTGAAGAACAATTACAGTTGGTTGAACACCGAAATATTCCGATTCAGCAAGCGATGGCTCAAGGTGCAATGGCTTTGTTTGGGGAAAAATACGGTGATACGGTTCGTATGATTGAATTTGGCAACAGTAAAGAATTATGTGGAGGAATTCACGTGAAAAACACAGCCGACATTTGGCATTTCAAAATCATTTCAGAAGGAGCTGTGGCAGCCGGAATTCGCAGAATTGAAGCGATTACAGGCGATGCTGTGAAAGATTATTACAAAAATCAAGAAAACACGTTAGCAGAGTTGAAAGAAACCCTCAAAAACCCGCAAGATATTTTAAAATCAGTAGTTTCATTACAAGACGATAATGCCAAATTGAAAAAACAAATTGAGCAATTATTACGTGAAAAAGCCAAGAGTTTAAAAGGTGAATTAGCTTCAGCATTACAAGTAATCAACGGCATACAATTCTTGGCCAAACAAGTCGATTTGAATCCGGAAGGAGCCAAAGATTTGGCCTATGAATTAGGAAATTTGGGTACTAATATATTTTTAGTTTTGGCTACAGCCGAAGAAAATAAACCGATGTTAACCTGTTATATTTCAAAAGAATTGGTTGCTTCACACAATTTGAATGCGGGACAAGTGGTACGTGAATTAGGAAAATATATTCAAGGTGGAGGTGGCGGACAACCGTTCTTTGCTACAGCTGGTGGTAAAAATGTGGGTGGAATTAAAGAGGCGTTGGAGAGGGCAGTAGATTATATTAAATAAGAAATTATGAATTAAAGTGATGAAAAAATTTATAATATTTTTAGTTTTTGCAGGATTAACACTTTCTTGCAATTCAAATGACGATGAAAGTTCAACAATTTCTGAGCCAACTATTTTAGGCAAATGGTACATAAAAGGAGGAACTTTGAATGGAGGAGAATTTCAAAATTATAATCATGACTGTGAAACAAGTAGAGATTTTCAAGAGTTTTTTGAAAATGAAGAACTTACCTTTAATGGATACAATGCTGAATGTGTATTAAGTAATACTCAAACTTCAATTTGGGATTTGAATGGAAATATATTAACGGTATCAAGTCCACCACAAGACCCGATGATTTACCAATACACTTATATTGTTGAAAGTTTAACGAATGATGAGTTGATATTGAAACAGACGGTTAATAATCCTGAAGGTATAGTTGTGTATCGATCAACTTTTACTAGAGACTAAATTTATATACATTTCAATATTGTTTTAGTTATAGAATGAACTTCCGTACCCCAATCACCATTCCAAAAAGCAATCATCCTATCGATTATTATTCGAAGGTGGTGACGATGGGTTCTTGTTTTTCTGAAAATATCAGTGCGAAATTTGAGCAGTATAAATTTCAGCATTATAACAATCCGTTTGGGATACTTTTTCAACCGGATGCGATTGAAAACATACTCATGCGTTCTATTGAAATGCGATTATTTACCGAAGGCGATTTGTTTTTTGATAATGAATTATGGCATTGTTTTGAAGTACATTCGGAATTGAATAATGCAGACAAAGACGATATGCTCATCAATTTGAATGGGATTCTGACTTATTTAAACGGACAACTTCAAACGTGTACACATTTAATCATAACATTTGGAACGGCATGGACGTATCGTTTTTCGCATACACAAAAGAGAGTGGCCAATTGTCATAAAATTCCGCAAAGCAATTTTACAAAAGAATTGTTGACCGTTGAAGAAATTACTACTTCGTTAAACAACATCCAAACTAAATTAACTGAATTTAATCCTGAGATAAAGTTTATTTTCACCGTTTCACCCGTTCGTCACCTAAAGGATGGTTTTGTAGAAAATCAATTAAGTAAATCACATTTATTCGCCGCAGTACATTCATCCATCTCTCAATTTCCATCTACCAGCTACTTTCCAAGTTATGAAATCATGATGGATGATCTTCGAGACTATCGTTTTTATGCAGAAGACATGTTGCATCCCAATCCAACAGCAATAGATTATATTTGGAAACATTTTGTGGAATCGCATATTTCGTATCATGTATTTCCCATTATGACGGAAATAGAAAGTATTCAAAAAGGATTATTACATCGACCCTTTAATCCAAATACAGAACAACATCAGCTTTTTGTTCAAAAACTTCATGAACGGATTGAGCAATTGCAAGAGAAATATCCATTTTTAAATTTATTTTAGTTTTTTACTATAGTTGATTAATAACATAAAGTTATATTTTAAATAGCTATACAATTAATTCGAAAATGTGATTATGTAAAAAAAAATCGTTCCTAAAACATGTAGGAACGATTTCAGTCAAAAAAAAAAGAAATCCTACTTCACCATCATTCTTTCATTATTTTTTTAATTATAATTTTATCATTAATTTTAATTTTTAATACATAAACTCCGCTGCTGTAATTCACCATATTTAATTTCAGAAAAGATGAATTTGACTTAATGTTTTGGATGTTTTTTCCAAACATATCTGCAACCTCGATTGACATTTCTTCATTATAATTGGAATAAATATTTAAATAATCTTTTGTAGGGTTAGGATATATGTTTAACCTTAAACCTTCAAAATTTTCATTATCTAAAACGTTTACAGTAATACAATCTGAAATCTCAATACAACCATTTTTAGAAACAATAACTTTATAATCTCCTGACAGATCCGGTGTAAATGATTGGTCCGTTTCACCATCCAGCAAAATTTCAGGACATTGATACCATTGGTAATCAGCTTCTGTTTGAGCAACTGTTAAAGTTCCATTGTTTTCAGTAATTGTTGTATCTAAATCATTTAATGTCACTGCAACCGAAGTTCTGTTACTTTCACAACCGTTAACTGTTTGCGATACAAAATAAGTTCCGGACGTAAGTACTGTTGAAGATGTCAAAGCCGAACCACCCGTTGCTGAAGTGTACCAAGAAAGATTTGTTCCCGATGCTACTAAATCAGCTATAGTTGGATTGGTATTACTACAAAACGCTTGAGCCGATGCTGTTGGAGCAGAAGCAGTAGTTAATGTCACTGCAACCGAAGTTCTACTACTTTCACAACCGTTTACAGTTTGCGATACAAAATAAGTTCCGGAAGTAAGTACTGTTGAAGATGCCAAAGCTGAACCACCCGTTGCTGATGCATACCAAGAAAGATTTGTTCCGGTTGCTACTAAATCAGCTA
This sequence comes from Flavobacterium piscinae, assembly GCF_004122145.1. Lineage (GTDB taxonomy): Bacteria > Bacteroidota > Bacteroidia > Flavobacteriales > Flavobacteriaceae > Flavobacterium > Flavobacterium piscinae. The sequence goes on along the minus strand of NZ_SBKQ01000009.1, from coordinate 870 downwards.
CGGTTGGATTGGCATTGCTACAAAACGCTTGAGCCGAAGCTGTTGGAGCCGAGACAGCAGTTACCGTCACAGCAACCGAAGTTCTGTTACTTTCACAACCATTAACTGTTTGTGAAACAAAATAAGTTCCGGACGTAAGTGCTGTTGAAGATGCCAAAGCTGAACCACCTGTTGCTGATGCATACCAAGAAAGATTTGTTCCCGAAGCTACTAAATCAGCTACGGTTGGATTGGCATTGCTACAAAACGCTTGAGCCGATGCTGTTGGATCCGAGACAGAAGTTACCGTGACAGCAACCGAAGTTCTGTTACTTTCACAACCGTTTACAGTTTGTGAAACAAAATAAGTTCCGGAAGTGAGTGCTGTTGAAGATGTCAAAGCCGAACCACCCGTTGCTGATGCATACCAAGAAAGATTTGTTCCCGATGCTACTAAATCAGCTACAGTTGGATTGGCATTGCTACAAAACGCTTGAGCCGATGCCGTTGGAGCAGAAGCAGTAGTTACCGTCACAGCAACTGAAGTTCTGTTACTTTCGCAACCGTTTACAGTTTGTGAAACAAAATAAGTTCCGGAAGTAAGAGCTGTTGAAGATGCTAAAGGCGAACCACCTGTTGCTGATGCATACCAAGAAAGATTTGTTCCCGAAGCTACTAAATCAGCTACAGTTGGATTGGTATTACTACAAAACGCTTGAGCCGAAGCGGTTGGAGCCGAGACAGCAGTTACCGTCACAGCAACTGAAGTTCTGGTACTTTCACAACCATTTACAGTTTGCGATACAAAATAAGTTCCGGACGTAAGTGCTGTTGAAGATGCCAAAGCTGAACCACCCGTTGCTGATGCATACCAAGAAAGATTTGTTCCCG
>NZ_SBKQ01000008.1 GCF_004122145.1 Flavobacterium piscinae | reverse complement strand
ATTTATAGTTTAAGCTGTTCCCTTCTCCTTTTAACTCATCATCTTTCTCTTGCCCTTGGAAGCCGTAGCGGTAATCATCTATGCTTTCAAACCGGTTTGGGATTAGCATGCCAAAAGGATAGTAATCTAAATCGTCATAAGTAGCCTTATTTATTAGAACGTAGCGAACAAAAAAAATAAAAAAATGTTCATTTTTTGCTTTTTTGTCACTTATCAAAGATAAAAAAATTAATGAAATGACAGGAAAATAATTGATTTAAATTTACCTTTTTAATCAAATAGTTAATTTTTGAAATGGTGTTTTATATTACAAAAAAAATATTAAATTGTACCATTCAAAATTTATACCATTGAGCACATCTAAATTTTCTTTTTTACAATTCGGTTTATTCATTTTTTTATTTGGTTCATTTGCAATACCAAATTTAAAAAAAAGAATAACCGATAAAGAGTATCGATATGAGTTTTATACTACTCAAAAAGAAGTTTCTGCCAAACAGGATCGACTTTATTATTGGTTTAAGGGTGGTGCTATCCATTCCTCAGAGTATGGTGTTTCGGGTGAATTATTAGATGGAGAATTTGAAAAGTTTTATCTCAGTAATCAATTGGCCGAAAAAGGAGTTTTTAAAAAAGGGTTAAAAGACGGTCTTTGGAAGACATGGCATTGGAATTAAATACCGTTTAAAAATAGTACTTAATTTAAGATTTAATAGTAGTATAATTTTTTAAATTTGTAATCTAAACTGTTCATCATGGCGGAAATAACCTTACAATTTGATGCAAAAAATACCTTAGCAAAGAAAACCATTGACTATATTCTTTCTCTAGGCGTATTTAAAAAAGTATCCGGTCTTGATCAAGCTCTTGAAGATGAAAAAAAAGGCCTAGTAAAAAAATATAAAAACAGTGACGATTTGTTTAAAAAAGTGCTTCGTTAATGTATTCTATTGTCACTACATCTAAATTTGATAAAAGTGTAAAACTTTGTCAAAAGAGAAATTAAAATTTAAATCTATTAAAGGAAGTCATTGACATTTTACAAGAAAAAGGGAAGTTATCTCAAAAATATAAACCCCACAAATTAAGTGGTAACTATAAAGATTGTTGGGAGTGCCATATCAAACCCGATTGGCTTTTAATTTGGAAACAAAATGATAGTGAATTAATCTTGTTACTCTTAGTCACCGGAACCCATAGCGATTTATTTTAGCTTGATTGACCAATAACTTTTGTATTTTTTTAAATAAAAAAGTTCAAAACAGATAACTGATAACAGACAACAGACTACCCTTTAATGAAACTCCCCAAACACCTTGGTCGCTTCATTATACGCACTTTCAAAACTCATTGGGCTGGTGTTCGTGTTCTGTTTTTGGGTGGTGAAATAGGATAATAATTTTTCGGTAGGCATGTTTCCGGTGAGGTCGTCTTTTGCCATGGGGCAACCGCCAAATCCTTGAATGGCTCCGTCAAAACGGCGACAACCGGCTTTATAAGCGGCATCAACTTTTTCAAACCATTTATCGGGAGTGGTATGTAAATGAGCACCAAACTCGATTTCTGGGTATTTGGTAATGAGATTCGAAAACAAATAATCAATCACCTCCGGGGTTGAACTTCCTACGGTATCTGAAAGCGATAGAATTTTAACACCCATGCCGGCTAATTTCTCCGTCCACTCCCCTACGATTTCCACATTCCACGGGTCGCCATACGGGTTTCCGAACCCCATCGAGAGATACGCCACCACTTCTTTGTTGGATTGGTCGGCAATGGCTAAAATTTCTTGTAACGTGATGATGGATTCGGCAATCGTTTTGTGTGTATTTCGCATTTGAAAATTCTCGGAAATCGAAAAGGGAAAACCCAAATACTGAATTTCTTTGTGCACCGACGCCAATTCTGCTCCTTTGGTATTAGCAATAATAGCCAATAATTTGCTACGGGTTTGCGATAAATCCAACCGTGCTAATACTTCCGCCGTATCCACCATTTGCGGAATCGCTTTTGGTGAAACAAAACTCCCAAAGTCCAATGTATCAAACCCTACCCGTAAGAGTGATTGTAAATAAAGTACCTTTCGTTCGGTGGGAATAAAGGTTTTAATGCCTTGCATGGCATCGCGTGGACATTCAATAATTTTTATTGGTTGCATAGGTGTTCAAATATAAGGAAGAATTTTGGAAATTGAAATAGTTTAATAGTATAAGGGTTTAAAAGTTTAAGAGGGAACACGGATAGGGAAATGGTTTAAGAGTTTAAAGGTTTAAAAGTTTAAGAGTGAACACAGATTTTAAGAATTGGAGAAATTTGAAAAAAATAGAGCATTCTCTAGTGTATGACAATTATCATTTTATTCTTCATTCCATCCGCTTATTTTTGAACTATATTTTACTTCGACAGTGAGAAGTTAAGAAGAAAATGTTCTCATTCATTCTTAACTTTTTACGGTTTAAAAGCGATAAAGGATGACTTTAATTCAAAAATACAATGTTCCCGGTCCAAGATACACCAGTTATCCCACGGTTCCTTATTGGAATGAAGAAGATTTTTCACTTTCAACATGGAAGGAAACATTGGTACATTCTTTCCTTGAATCGAATACTTCAGAAGGAATCAGTTTGTATATTCATTTGCCGTTTTGCGAAAGTTTATGCACCTTTTGCGGATGCAACAAACGCATCACCAAACGCCATGATGTGGAGCACCCCTATATAGATGCAGTCTTAAAAGAATGGGAATTGTATTGCGAACTCTTGCCTAAAAAACCCATTATCAAAGAAATTCATTTAGGAGGTGGTACCCCAACCTTCTTTTCTCCTGAAAACTTAGAGCACCTCATCAATGGATTGTTTGAAAATGCCGATAAACATCCCAATCATGAATTTAGTTTTGAAGGTCATCCCAACAATACAACAAGAGCTCACCTTCAAAAATTATATGACTTAGGGTTTCGACGGGTTAGTTTTGGCGTTCAGGATTATTCGCCAATAGTACAAGAAGCCATTCATCGTATTCAGTCGTTTCACAATGTGGCCAAAGTAACTTTTTGGGCTAGAGAAATTGGCTATACCTCTGTTGGTCATGATTTAATATTCGGATTGCCTTTTCAAACCTTGGAAGATGTGATCGATACGATTGATAAAACCAATTCGCTTCAACCTGATCGCTTGGCTTTTTACAGTTATGCTCACGTTCCGTGGATTAAAGGAAATGGACAACGCGGATTCAAAGACGAAGATTTACCCAAAGATGAAGAAAAACGTCTGTTGTATGAAATGGGTAAAAAACGACTTTCGGAAAACGGTTATCACGAAATTGGAATGGATCATTTTGCCTTAGAAACCGATAGTTTATATCATTCGTTTAACGAACGAAGACTACATCGCAATTTTATGGGTTACACCTCATCAAAAACCCAAGTGATGATTGGTTTGGGTGTTTCTTCGATAAGTGACAGTTGGTATAGTTTTGCACAAAATGTAAAAACACTGGAAGACTATTATGATGCGTTGGTACAAAATGAATTGCCGGTTTTTAGAGGCCATCTTTTAACGGACGAAGATTTAATCATTCGCAAACACATTTTGAATATCATGTGTCAGTTACAAACGTCTTGGAATGAATACGGTTATTATTTTTCTGAAATCAATCAAGTAGTGGAGCGATTGCATGAAATGGAAGAAGACGGATTGGTCATTATTACTAATCATTCGCTTACAGTAACTGAAAAAGGAAAAGCGTTTATTCGCAACATTTGCATGGCTTTTGATTTACGCATGACTCGAAAACTGCCGGAAACCAAATTGTTTTCGATGACGGTTTGATTTAATATACTTCTATCGTTTTGTAACTATTTCAATCTTTTTACCGTAAAACTCATATAAACTCTTTTTATCATGGGTGGATTTGGAAGTGCACAATCAATGAATACTATTATGAAAAATAATAGAGCACTGATTGGTAAAAGGAAATCTATGTTTTCTTCTAAGAAAGATTATTTAAGTTCACCATACGAGAATGAACATACTGAATTTATTGACCATAAAACAGCTTCACCTGAACTTTTAGAAGAAATCCGAAACAAGCTATTAAAAGAAAAAAAGAAATCTTTTATAGTGAACATACTATTTATTCTTTTGATTATAGCATTTACAATTGCAGTAACCATATATTATTTTTCAAATGTTAAAAAAGCAGATGAGAATCAAAAAACAGCTCAAATTGAATCGTTTAAACTTTCAAAAACTCATAAAGACTTTCAATTATTAATCAAAGACGGAGATGAATGGATGGAAACCGGAAACTTTGAAAATGCAATTTTTAGGTATAAAAGTGCTGCCAAATTAATTCCTAATCAGTTTGATGTGGAATACCGAATTTGTTTAGGATATGCTTATTTGTGTAGGTATGAAAACCTCGAATGTGAGCAAGGTAAAATTGCACTTGAACAAGCCATTTCTACTTTTCCTAACCAACAAAAGTTAATAGAATTAAGGAAATATTACTAAAAAAGCCCGACTTTCATCGGGCTTTATTTTAAAAACTTTTCAATTACACATCTACTAATTCTCTGTAAACTATTGAATCTCTTCTTGTTCTATTTGATAAATTACTTTTTCAAAATATGAAAATTCTTAACTTATAATTTAATTATTTTGACTGATTTAGATTTTCCTTTAGTATTCAATTTAGCAATATACGATCCAGCAGAGAAACTACTAATATCCAAAGAAAAATTTTCAGCATTAATTTGTTTTGATAGTACTGCTTGGCCTAGTAAATTATAAAGTGATAGACTTTCGATTGTTTCATTTAAATTAAAATAAACAAAATCTTTTGTTGGGTTGGGATAAAAAGAAATTGTATTGGTATCAAAATCAGAAGTTGAAAGTGTAATATTTTCAAAAATTCTTACATGACCAGCATTTGAGCCGTTTCCATCATTATATGGAGTACCAATTGCTACTATATTTCCATTATTGTTTAAAGAAATTGATCTGCCAAATTGATCTAATGAATTTTCTTCTAACAAGTCTGCCCCTTCTTGTAACCAATCTGAACCATTAAATTTAAATATTCTGGCATAACCCAATGCACCAACTGCGATGATGTTACCATCATTACTTAAACTGGTAGAAGTTCCAAAAAAATCACTACCAACATCACCCGTCAATGCTGAACCTTTTTGCGTCCAACTAGAACCATTCCAAGAGAAAACTAGAGTAGAGCCTATTGCACCATTTGAAAAAGAAAAAGCTCCGGATGTAACAGTGTTTCCAAATGCATCAATCGAAACTGAACTACCAAAATTACCATTTAAACCATCTCCATCTATATCCATACCTTTTTGTACCCATGATGTTCCATTCCATTCATATACACGTATGTGTCCTGATGTGGTTCCTCCTCCATCATTGCCTGCAGCACCAATTGCAATTGTATGTCCAGAAGCACTTAAATCTATAGAGTTACCTGAAAAATCTTGAGCAGCCTCTCCTTCTATATCATTACCTAGTTGTGTGTAGTTAGTACCATTCCATTGAAATAGACGAACGTGTCCTGCAAACTCTTGATTGCCTGAATTAGAACTTGCTCCAACAGCTATTATAGAACCATCATTATTGATTGCAACTGAACCGCCACAAGAATCATCTGGTGCTTCTCCAATAATATCTGTTCCACGTTGTATCCAATTGCTACCATTCCATTGAAAAACACGTGCATATCCAGGAGCTGTGGGACCTGCTAAAATACCCGGAGCTCCTACTATTAAGATATCCCCATTATTATTAATATCAATAGATTGACCAAAGTTATCTCCATTTCCGGAGGCATTAATGTCTGTACCTAATTGGCTCCAAGTAGTACCATTTCGTTCAAATACTCTAACTTGTCCTGCATTATTTGCTAATGCATCATTACGAGGTTCTCCAATTGCTATTATTGTACCATCACCATTAATACTTATAAATGTTCCAGATTCATCTCCGGCATTTTCTCCATCTATGTCCAATCCTATTTGGTTCCATTGTGCGAAAGAAACAAATGAAGTTAATAAAAATAAAAGTGTAATTTTTTTCATAGTCTAAAATTTAGGTGGTTGAGTAATTTTTTATCAAAATTCAACTATCCTTTCATATAATCTTTCACGTGTAGTTGTGAAAATACTTTTTTTAAGAAAATAAAAAGTAAAAAGTTATTCGTTAGACGCTTTAATTGCGACTGTAATAAGAGCTATTTTTTTGTATTTGGATTCTTTAATATCAAAATAAAGATACATTCTTCTTAATGAAGAACCAATTCCATCCACACTCATAAAAGCTTTTTCTGCTAATTCTTTGTTCGAAATATCCGGTTCTTTTAATAAGATGTTGAGTACATTCCAGTCGGTTTCGTTTAATTTTCGTTGGATGAAATTTTCTATCTTTTCTCGTACTAATTGATATTCATTTGTGTTTACAACAAGACTTGAAGTAACGTTACTTTTAAGATTATTTATTTCTTCAAGTAATTCATCTCTCTTTTCTCTACTTTTTTTATTATTTCTATTGAAATAAAATATTATAAGAATTATTAAAATAAATGAACCAAGAACAATACCAATGGTTTTTTGTTGTTGTTTAGAAACTAGTTCCGCTTTCTCTTTTTGTAGTTTTAGCTCATTTTTAACAAGTAGATCATCAAATTCATTTTTAACGACTTCTCTTATGAGTGAAAGTTTATTTCTTTCCAATTGAATACTATCTTTATATGTACTGTATTTCTGATACATCTCTAAAGATTTTTTTGAATTGTTTTCAGCCTGATAAACCTTGTATAATAAATCATAAAGTTTTAATTTTAATTCATGACTGGAATTTTTATCTAAATTTGCCAATATCGTTTCCCCTTTTTTTCTAGCTTCTTCGATATTTCCTTTTTTGAAATCTATTTTTGCAAATACGATTTCACTATCATCGATATAACCCTCGATTTTCAATTCCTTACTAATAATACTATTTTTATTTGCGAAATAAATAGCTTTTTGCAAGTCATTTAACTCGATGTAAATTTTAGCTAAAGTGGAATAGCAAGAAACTAAAAAAAACTTATCATTAGTCACCTCCAATATTTTTAGAGCTTTTTCGTAATGTGGTATAGCTTCCGTGTACTTTTTAAGTTCATAGTTGGTCCAGCCAATGTTTATATAAATAACCGCAATACTTCTTGGAGGAACGTCACTATTTTTACTTGCCGTGAGTGCTTTTTGATAATATGCTAAAGCTAAATCATAATTTTGTATGTATAAGTAAACATTACCAATGCTGCTTAACATTCGGGATTCTCCAATTTTGTCTTTGATTTCCTTATAAATCGTTAATGAATTAGTGAAATTTTGTAATGCTTCCTTATACATTTTTTTGTTAGCATAAACATTTCCTATATTACCTAAATTTATAGCTTTTAAAATTGGGTCGTTTAATTTTATAGCCAATTTTTTAGCTTCTTCATAGTAATGCATTGATAGGTCCAATTCTTCTTTTAGTCTATATATACCACCTCGGTCGTTTGCAACATTATAAAGTTCCTTTGAATTGTTTTTTTCTTTGGCTAGTTGGTAGTAATATTCTAATACTAGTAAGGTAGAGTCGGGTTGGGCTTGATTATTTAATTTATAATAGTCAGCTAAAGCATTAAATCGAATCGAATCCGCATTTTTAGTGTTTTCCCAAATTGCTTTTAGTTCATTCGATTTGTTTTGAGCAACAAAACTTGTAGTTAAAAAAAAGAAAAATAAGACTAACCTGAAAACATTTCTATACTTCATAGCACTGTACAAAATCCGACTAAAATTAATTTATACTCTTTATGAGAAATTATTTTTAAAATAAAAGCCCGACAAATATCGGGCTTTAAAATTAAATATGCATGAAGATTTTACACTTCTACTAAATCTTCTTTAAACGATTGAATTACTTCTTGTTGAATCTCATACGGCACTTTTTCGTAATGAGAAAATTCCATGTTTAATTTAGCTCTTCCTTGTGATAAAGATCGAACAGTTCCCATGAATTCATGCATCTCGGCAATAGGAATTAAAGCTTTAATTTTAGTAAAATGTCCTTCTGCATCCATGCCTTCCACCATCGAGCGATGGGATTGAATCGCACTCATGATTCCACCTGTGATTTCATCGGGAGTTACAATAATTACCTCGTGAATTGGTTCTAACAATTGTGGATTAGCATTGACAAAGTTTTCTTTAAACGCCATCATTCCGGCTATTTTGAAAGACAAATCATTGCTGTCAACCGCGTGCATTTTGCCATCATACACCAAAACACCTACATCTTGCACATGGGAACCAGTTAATGGTCCTTCTTGCATTTTTTCCATCACTCCTTTTAAAATGGAGGGATGAAAACGGGCATCAATTGCTCCACCCACAATGCAATTGTAATAAATTAATTTTCCGCCCCAAGGTAAATCTATTTCTTCTTTACCTCGTATAGGATAGCCTTTAGGGTCTGCGGTATCTGCTGTAATTGGGAATATTTTCATAGAAATTTCACCAAATTGCCCTGCTCCACCCGATTGTTTTTTATGGCGATACGTGGTTTCCGCTTCGGCTTGAATGGTTTCACGATAGGCCACTTTAGGTTTTTTAAAATCAACAGCTAATTTATGCGTATTTTCTAATTTCCATTTGATAACAGCCATGTGTAATTCTCCTTGGCAATGAATAATAGTTTGTTTTAATTCGGCTGATACCTCAACAATGATACTTGGGTCTTCTTCCACCAATTGATGCAATGCTGCTGAAAGTTTTTCTTCTTCCCCTTTTTTGGTTCCTTCTACAGCCATTGAAAAAGTTGGCGAAGGAAATTGAATCGGTTGAATAGATATGGGAAAACCTTTTTCATGCAACGTGTTGTTGGTATGCGTATTTTTTAATTTTAAGGTTGCTCCAATATCGCCGGCAGTCAACTCATCTACAGCGATTCGTTTATTGCCTTCCATTTCAAACAATTGCATGATTTTTTCCACTTGTCCGGTTTCTTCATTAGTCAATTCATCACCCACTTTAATTGTTCCGGAAAGTACTTTAAAGAAACTCAACTCTCCTACATGCGGTTCAGAAACCGTTTTATAAATAAAAATGGCTGTTTTTGCTTTGTCATCACATGGAATCTCACGGTTGTCAATAGTTAATTGAGGTGGCATTTCATAGGCAGACGGACACACATTATCAATAAATCCCATCAATCGTCCTCCACCCATATTTAATTTAGCCGAAACACAAAAAACAGGGAAAATTTCATGTTTGAGTAAGGAATGATGCAAGCCCAATTTCATTTCGTCTTCGTTTAATTCGCCTTTCTCAAAATAGTTTTCCATCAAACGTTCGTCGTTGGCGGCAATCGTTTCAATCAATTCTTGGTGCAATTGTTTTGCTTTTTCTTTCTCTGCATCCGGAATAGGGAGTTTTTCCGGTTTTCCACCATCAGAAGGATATTGATACATGACCATGTTCAATACATCAATCACCGCATTAAAATTTGGACCTTGATTAACCGGATACTGAACTATTACCAATTGATTACCAAAATGAGCTTTAGCTTCAGCTACTGTTTTATCAAAATCAGCTTGTTCATGATCGAGTTGATTTACCGCAAAAATGACAGGAAGTTTGAATTCATCGGTATATTGCCAAATAATATCGGTGCCTACTTCTACTCCCATTCTAGCGTTCAGAAGCATTACACCACATTCGGAAACCCGCATCGCACTGATGATCTCACCGGACAAATCATCATAACCGGGCGTGTCTAATATGTTAATTTTATAGCCTTTCCATTTTGAATTGACCAATTTAGAGAAAAGTGTTTTTCCTTTTTCATGTTCAATGTCGGTATAATCGGCAATTGTATTTTTTTCCTCAACTGTTCCTCTTCTGTTAATGATTCCTGATTCAAATAACATGGCTTCAGCCAATGTCGTTTTACCGCTACCGGTATGACCCAGTAGCACCACATTTTTTACGTGTTTACTATCGAATTGTAACATAACTGTACATTTAGAAATTATACCATAAATTTCGGATTAAATACGCAGTTAAAACATGACTTTCATCAGGTTATAAAAGAAAACGAACAACTTTTAAGGGTTGCTCGTTTCCAAAACTGAAAAACTAAAAAATCTTAATGACAATCCGGATTGGCTTGAACAATTAATGAGGTAGTTTTTGGAGAAAGATAAGGGATATCCAATCCCATCCCTCTCACTATGAATAAACTCCCGATGATGAATACCATGATGGGAATCATTTTTTGAATTTTATTGCGAACCGGTACAGTTATAAAATTCGCGATCAACACCACGGCACTCATCATGGGGATAGTTCCTATTCCGAATAATAACATATAGGTTGCTCCTAACCATTCACTTTGCATGGCAATAGCTCCGAAAAGTGCTGCATAGACCATTCCGCAAGGTAAGAAGCCGTTTAATAAACCCATCGTGAATAAAGCATCAAACGTTTTCCTTTTGAATTGTGCTCCCAAATGACTTTTTACTTTTGAAATAACTTTATAAATGGGTTTTGAAAAATTGTATTGAGCCATTTTCTTTTCAGGAATAATGACAAAAAGTATCATCAAAATGCCAACTAAAACAGATAATTGTTGCTGTAAGCCGGCCAAAAAAAGTCCTTTTCCTAAAATTCCGAAAAACAAACCCAACATCCCATATGCTGTCAATCTACCAAGATGATAAAGGAAAATTTGAAAAATCCTTTTTGCCGCATTATTTCGGTTAACAGGAATCATCATGGCAATCGGGCCACACATGCCGATGCAATGAAAGCTGCTGATTAATCCGAAAAGGAGTGCGGTGTATAGCATGGTGGTGATAGGTGATGGATGATGGATGATGGATGATGGATGATGGGTGATGATTTTGACCAATTACCCATTACCTATAACCCATTACCTTTTTATAAATAAATAGTTTTCTTCGTTAAAATCTCTTTTCCGTCATACGTCCAATCAATAGAAATGTCCCAACGACCGCCCACCAAATTGTTTTTAGGTATGAGCAAATGTGGACCGGAAAGTGAAATAGGAACTTCAAAATCCAGTTTTTGGTTTGACGGTCGGTAAAGGGACACTTTTCCTTTGATTTTACTAATATCCATATCGGTTGGGAAGACGATTTTTAGTCCTTCCTCCTGAGATATAATCTGTACGGGTTGAGCTAAATTTTTATCATTTTGCTCTTTTTCCATTTGTTTTTCAAAAACAAGCTCTTGCTTATAGTATTCTTGCACTACTAATTCATTATCGTATTTACTATCCGATTGCACTTTGAATACAAAGTATAAGATGAATGTCATAAATAGTCCAAATGCGATTACAATGGCTGTTCCCCAGTTGATTTTCATAATATTTATTTTTTTTAGCATCGGACTGAAGTCCGATGAAAGTTAGCTAAAGCAAGAAGATTAATTAAAGCTTCTAGGCCCCATGAAGTTAGTAGTAGCTGTTTCTATAAGATTTTCACCATCATACACTTCAATTTTTAATTTTATTTTATCGCCTTCAATGTAGGCCGGATTGATTTCGATAAATAAGGTTCCTTTGGCAATTCCATCCGGTTTTACCTTGATTTTTGGTTTACCAACCAGAATAATTTCACCTTTTGGTTCCACCAATTTAAATGTCACTGCTTCAAATTGCTTTGTGGTTTTATTGACAATTTTATAGGTGTACACATTGCTGATATTTTCACCTTTGTGTTCAAACAATTGACCCGGAAGTCGCAGTACTGTTGCTTCGACATCATTTCTTAAAAACAACATACCGATTAAGACGCCAATTAAAATGGTTAACACAGCGGTATAACCTTTCATTCTAGTAGTAAAGACAAATTTTTCTTTTTTAACAATCTCATCTTCACTGGCGTAACGAATTAATCCTTTAGATAATCCTACGCTTTCCATGATGGTATCGCATTCGTCAATACAAGCGGTGCAATTAATACATTCTAGTTGTGTTCCATTGCGAATATCTATTCCGGTGGGACAAACATGTACACATTGCTTACAATCGATACAATCGCCTTTTCCGGTGGCAGCTCTGTCTTCTTGTTTATTGAATTTTGCTCTGCCCAATTCTTTTTCACCACGAACGTGATCGTAGGCCACATTAATGGATTTATTGTCTAACAAAACGCCTTGCATTCTGCCATATGGACAAGCAATAATACACACTTGTTCTCTGAACCAAGCAAATACAAAATAAAATACGGCTGTAAAAATCAATAAGGCTATTAAAGTGCTGGTGTGTAAGGCAGGACCTTCTTTTATCATTAACAACAACCGATCACTACTGACCAAATAGGCTAAAAAAACATTGGCTATTAAGAACGAAATCACAAAAAAGATAATCCATTTGGTCACTCTTTTTCTGATTTTTTCTGCATTCCATTCTTGTTTTTGCAAACGAATTTGTGCTCCTCTATCGCCATCAATCCAATATTCGATTCGGCGAAAGACCATTTCCATAAAAATGGTCTGCGGACAAAACCATCCACAAAAAATTCTACCAAAAACTACTGTAAACAATGCCAACCCTACCACACCAATAATCATGGAAATCACAAATAAGTGAAAATCCTGAGGCCAAAAAGGAAAACTGAAAATATTAAATCTTCTTTCTAATACATTGAACATCAAAAACTGATGTCCGTTAATTTTGACAAAAGGAGCTGCCAATAAGAACACCAACAAAAAATAACTCAAGAGTTTTCGTTTATCGTAAAAAGGTCCTTTCGGTTTTTTAGGAAAAATAAATGCTCTTTTGCCTTCTTTATTAATGGTACCAATGGTATCTCTAAAACTTTCGTCGGGTAACTTGCTCATACCTTAAAAATTTAGATTTTACAAATCCCGATTTACACCGGGATTTGTTTTTTTTATTTTACTACCGCTACAATTTCTGTCTTTGTGGTATCGGTAACAGTAGTATCTTTGATTGTTTCTGTTTTTGTAGCATTTTCATCTACCCAAACATCGCCCTCAGGAGCTTTACCCTCTTTTGGATTAGTTCCTTGTAAAGACAACACATAACTGGCCACTTTTTGAATATCAGAGGGTTTGATTTCTGTTTTCCAAGGCACCATCCCTTTTCCCTCACGACCACCTTCCATAATGGTATTGAACACATTTTTGATTCCACCGCCCAAAATCCAGTGGTTATCGGTGAGGTTTGGTCCGATAGAACCACCGCCATCCGCTTTGTGACAAGCCACACATTTTGCTTCAAAAATTGATTTTCCTTCAGCCAAAGCAGTAGCATCCGTTAAAAGTGTTACTTTTTCTTTATCCATTAAATCAGGTGCCGTTAGTTTGTATTTTTCAACTTCTGCTTTAGCAATGGCCATTTCTGTTTCAAATTCAGAAGCTTGGTCATAGTCGTTGAAAATATGGAACCTTACCAAATAGACAAAAGCAAAAATGATGGTTAAGTAGAATAAATTCACCCACCAAGGAGGTAGCACATTGTCCAATTCTTTGATGCCATCATAATCATGATCTAACATTACATCATGTTCTTCTTCAATTTCTTTAGAACGGGTTAATTTTTTCATGATTCCTTGATAAAAAGCACTTTCTGTAAATGGTAATGATTGTGCTTCTTCCAATTGTTTTTTCTGTTCCTCAGAAAGTAAATGATAAGTAACTTTATCAACGGCACTTACCACAATTTCTATAGCAACTAACAGGAATAAGAAAACCCCTAAAAACAAAGCTACCATAGGGTATTCTATAAATGCAGGCTTATCGCCGGAGTCAATAAAATATTCCATTGCACCCATTACAAGGGCAAAAATCAACGGAACACGAACGTATGATGGAATTAATTTTTTCATATTTTACAACTAATAAGGTTAACTAATTATCTTCTTTTAAAGGGATATCACTTAATTCATTAATTTTTTCTTTGCTATAAGTGAATACCCAAAATAAAAGTAAAGCAAAGAAGATGAAGAAAATGCTGAGCGAAATAATCGGATAAATCTCTATCCCGGAGATACTGTCCATATGACCTTTAATAAACTTGAGCATAACAATTATTTTTGAGCAGTTTCTTTAACTTTAATATCTGTACCAAGTCGTTGTAAGTAAGCAATAAGAGCAGTAATTTCTCTGTCTTTCATAGCAACGAACTCTTCACCACGTGTAGCTGCATTCTTTTTACTTTCTTCATACGATTTTACAAAATCAGGATCAGCATGTAAATTTTTCTCAATTTGAGCAGCTTGTTCATCAATTGATTTTCTGGCATTAGCAATTTCTTCAGGAGTGTAGGGAACACCCAATGTCACCATCACTTCCATTTTTTTCTCAATTTGAGAATAATCCATTGGTTTATTATCATATAACCATTTGTAGCCCGGCATAATCGAACCCGGAGAGGTACTTTGCGGATCCCACATGTGATTAAAATGCCAATTATCATTGTATTTTCCACCTAAACGTTTTAAATCAGGACCGGTACGTTTGGAACCCCATAAGAATGGATGATCATACACATATTCACCCGCTTTTGAATATTCACCATAGCGTTCCACTTCAGAACGGAACGGACGAATCATTTGTGAGTGACAACCTACACAACCTTCGCGGATGTATAAATCGCGGCCTTCTAATTCTAACGGAGTATATGGTTTAACGGAAGCAATTGTTGGTATATTCGATTTTACTACAATTGTTGGTATAATTTGTATGATACCACCAATTAAAATAGCCACTAATGACAATACTGTAAATTGAATAGGTCTTCTTTCTAACCAAGAATGCCATTTTTCACCTTTCATTCTTCTGGAAGAAATGACAGCTAAAGCAGGGGCTTCCGCTAATTCGTCTTCTACTTTGGAACCGGCGGCAACTGTTTTTACAACATTGTATACTAACACGATTAAACCGGTCACATAAAGTGTTCCACCGATGGCACGCATCCAATACATTGGCATGATTTGGGTAACCGTTTCTAAGAAGTTTCCATACACCAATGTTCCATCAGGGTTGAATTGTTTCCACATAGAAGCTTGTGTAAATCCGGCAACATATAATGGTAAAGCATATAAAACAATTCCTAATGTTCCAATCCAAAAATGGAAATTGGCTAATTTTTCAGAATACAATTTGGTTTTGGTCATACGAGGAATCAACCAATAAATCATACCAAAGGTCATGAATCCGTTCCAAGCTAAGGCACCCACGTGCACGTGAGCAATAATCCAATCGGTAAAGTGAGCAATTGCGTTTACGTTTTTAAGCGAAAGCATTGGTCCTTCAAATGTGGCCATACCATATCCGGTAATACCCACTACAAAGAATTTCAAAACGGCATCGGTTCTCACTTTGTCCCAAACTCCTCTTAATGTCAGTAATCCGTTAATCATCCCCCCCCAAGATGGAGCAATCAACATCACTGAGAAAACAACTCCTAAATTTTGAGCCCAATCCGGTAAGGCGGAATATAATAAATGGTGAGGTCCAGCCCAAATGTAGATGAAAATCAACGACCAAAAGTGGATGATTGACAATCGGTATGAATACACAGGACGATTGGCCACTTTAGGTACAAAATAATACATCAAACCTAAAAACGGAGTCGTTAAGAAGAATGCCACCGCATTATGTCCATACCACCATTGTACCAGAGCATCTTGCACACCGGCATACACCGAATAACTTTTTAAAGCTGATACAGGAAGTTCCAAACTGTTAAAAATATGAAGCACCGCAACGGTAACGAACGTGGCAATATAAAACCAAATCGCTACATAAATATGACGTTCTCTCCGTTTGATGATAGTCATAATCATGTTGATACCAAACACTACCCAAATTAGAGCAATGGCAATGTCGATTGGCCATTCTAATTCGGCATATTCTTTTGAAGTTGAATACCCTAAAGGTAAAGTGATGGCAGCGGCAACAATAATTAATTGCCATCCCCAGAAGTTGATATTGCTTAACAAATCACTGTACATTCTGGTTTTCAATAATCGTTGCATGGAATAATAGACACCGGCAAAAATGGCGTTACCCACAAAAGCAAAGATTACTGCATTGGTATGTAAAGGTCTTAATCTACCAAAACTTAGGAACGAAATTCCATCGGTTAAATTGGGAAATAAAAACAGGATGGCCAAAATGAGGCCTACTAACATTCCGACTACTCCAAAGACGATACAGGCGTAGAGGAACTTCTTTACAATTTTGTTGTCGTAATAAAATTGTTGCATCTCCATAATTATACTTGTTTTTCTTTAATTGTTTGTATTGGTTTTTTGTTGGTTTTTATTTTGAGTTCATCGTCAAAAAGCATTCTGACGGAAGGAGTATAATCATCATCATACTGACCGCTTCTAACTGCTTTAATAAAAGCATAAAGAAAAAATACGGCCACAATGATGCTGATAGTGATTAAAATGTAAATGACGCTCATACCTTAAATTTATGTTAACAAAGTTAATTTGACTGCTTTTTATAAAACATGATATTTGTCATGCTTATTAATTTTAGTTTTGAGTAGCGGGTTTCGTGCGTAAAGATTGGTCATAATCGTTACAAAACTCACAATTGTAATTGTACTTAATGGCATGATAATCGCGGCTACAAGAGGAGATAAATTTCCGGTTACAGCAAAACTCAATCCTACCAAATTATAAGTTAAAGAAAGACCAAAACTCATGTAAATTGTTTTCATGGCGTTTTTGGAATACTGCATAAAAAAACCGATTGCAGAAAATTGAGAAGCATCTAAAATGCCGTCGCACGCCGGTGAAAAAACATTCACATTTTCTGAAATTGAAATACCAATATTACTTTGAGCCAAGGCACCGGAATCGTTTAATCCATCGCCAATCATCATGACATTTTTACCTTGTTTTTGAAGGTTCTCGATGTATTGCAATTTTTCTTCCGGTTTTTGATTGAATACTAAAGTGGTCGTTTCAGGTAACATTTTTTCTAAAATCTTACGTTCGCCATCATTGTCACCGGATAAGATAACTAAATTGTATTTTTTAGCTAATTGAAAAAACAATTGCTCTAACCCTTCTCTGTATTGATTATTAAACACATAACTTCCTTTGTAAACCCCATTAATTTCCACATGTACTTTGGTTTTTTTATGTGTATTCTCCGTCATCGTTTTTAAAAACTGTGATGAGCCTAATTTGATGGTATTGCCTTCTATTTCGGCAAAAATTCCTTTCCCTATTATTTCTTCAAAATGGGTGGGATTTACTTTCGCTTGGGCAGGAATAAAATCATATAACCTTCTGCTCAATGGATGATTGGAACCTCTGAGTGCGTTGTTCAGCAATTTCAATTCTTGTTCGCTCAAAGGAATGCCTTCGTATGTAATAGCCGTTTTTTTATTGGTGGTAATCGTTCCTGTTTTGTCAAAAACCAAGGTATCTACTTGAGCCAATTGTTCAATTACGGTGGCGTTTTTGAGATAGAATTTTCGTTTACCTAAAATTCGAAGCACATTGCCCAACGTAAAAGGAGCGGTTAATGCCAAAGCACAAGGACAAGCTACAATCAATATCGCCGTAAACACATTAAAGGCTGTATTGGTATCGATTAAAATCCAAAACAAAAATGAAACAATTGCCAAACTAAGTAAAGCCGGTGTGAAATAACGACTGATTTTATCAGTTACCGTTTTGTGTTTTACTTCCACTTTTTTCTGAAAAACGTCGTTGCTCCACAATTGGGTAAGATAACTTTGTGAAACAGAAAAAAGCACTTCCATTTCGATAATTTTCCCCACTTGTTTTCCCCCGGCATAGATTTTATCACCCGATTTTTTTTCGATGGCAACCGCTTCTCCGGTCACAAAACTGTAGTCAATGGATGCTTTTTCGGAAATTAAAATTCCATCCACCGGAATTAATTCCTGATTTCGGATTAAAAGTCGATCTCCTTTTTGAATGTCATATACTTGAACAGACGTTTCTGAACCATCGGCTAAAACTTTAGTAATCGCAATTGGGAAATAGGATTTATAATCGCGTTCAAAAGAGAGAAATGCGTAGGTTTTTTGTTGAAATAATTTTCCCAACAACATAAAAAAGATGAGTCCGGTCATACTGTCAAAAAAACCTTGACCATAATCGAAGACGATATCAATTGTACTTCTGACAAACATCACTACAATTCCCAATGCGATTGGGATATCAATGTTCAAGAATCCTGATTTTATACTTTTGTAAGCTGAAACATAATAGCCACTGGCGGAATAAAAGAAAGATGGCAATGAAATTCCGAAAATCAACCAACGGAAAAATCCTCGGTATTCGTTAATCCAATATTCCTCTACTTCAAAATATTCCGGAAAAGAAAGCAACATGATGTTCCCGAAACAAAAAAAGGCTACACCGATTTTATAAATTAAACTGCGGTCGATGTCTTTTTTTCCATTATCAAAATTCTCTAAACTGATATACGGTTCATAACCGATTGAACTCAATAATTCGACAATTTTCTTCAAAGAAGTTTGTTCAGGATGAAAAGTGACACGGACTTTTTTCTCAGGAAAATTTACTTGAGAAGTAATTATTCCCTGCTGAAGTTTCTGTAGATTTTCCAAAATCCAAATACACGAACTACAGTGTATATGCGGAATGTAGAGTGAAACAATATGAGTTGTATCCTCTTGGAA
Organism: Flavobacterium piscinae; assembly: GCF_004122145.1. Lineage (GTDB taxonomy): Bacteria > Bacteroidota > Bacteroidia > Flavobacteriales > Flavobacteriaceae > Flavobacterium > Flavobacterium piscinae. Next base: position 165,629 of record NZ_SBKQ01000008.1, on the reverse strand, counting down.
TTCGAGAAGTTTAATAACAATGTCTTCATTGTCTAAAAAATCATATTTACCTTGTATATCTTGTGGTGTGGCACCCGGAGCTGCCTGAAAATCATAATAACACGATAAATCATTTTGACTGAAAATTTCGTAAACGGTTTTGCAACCATTGCAACAAAAACTTTTTTCGTCAAAAATAATTTCGTCTTTTTTATTAATTTCATTACCACAATGGAAACAATTTTCTGTGTCCATCTTTTGCTCATTTTACCTGTAACAAAGGTTGCAAAAGGTGAAAAATTAAAATATGATATTTGTCATACTTTAATTATCTTTGTAAAGACCAATAAAATAATACACCATGAGCAAGTGTGAACAATGTATTGTGAGAGAATTTAGCTCTCTAAAAGCTTTAAATAAAGAAGAGCTTTTAAAAATGGCCAACTGTAAAACTTCTTATACCATTAAAAAAGGGGAACCTATCTTTGAAGAAGGTGAATCGGTAAATGGTATTTATTGTGTTAAAGATGGCGTTTGTAAACTTTCTAAACTAAGTGCCAATGGAAAAGATCAAATTGTTAAATTGGTTAAACCGGGTGAATTATTGGGTCAACGCTCCATGATTAGTGACGAACCCACTAATTTAAGTGCGGTGGCTTTAGAAGATATGGAAGTTTGTTTTATTCCGAAGTCTGAAATATTAGGTTTTTTCAATAACAATAATCAATTTTCGATGAACGTGATGAAAACCATTTGTGGTGATTTGAAAGAATCAGACGATCACATGGTTTCAATGGCTCAAAAAACAGTAAAAGAACGTTTAGCTGAAACATTATTATACTTAGAGGACACTTTTGGTAAAAATGAAGACGGTTCGCTTCATATTCAACTTTCCAGAGAGGAATTGGCCGGAATGATTGGTACAGCTACGGAAAGCTGTATTCGATTATTGTCTGAATTTGCTAAAAATGGTTTGGTCAATTTAAATGGAAAAAAAATAAGTATTCTGGATAAGAACAAATTGAAAAGAATGGCGGAGTAAAATCATAATTTCTTCGCTTCTTCCCAAAACACATCCATTTCTGCTAAAGTCATATCTGAGAGGGGTTTACCAAGTTCTGATGCTTTGCTCTCGAGATACATAAATCGTTTCATGAACTTTTTGTTCGTTCGTTCCAACGCGTCTTCAGGATTTACTTTTAGAAAACGAGCGTAATTAATCATCGAGAATAATACATCGCCGAACTCTGCTTCTATTTTATCATTATTTCCGGCTTTTACTTCTTCTTGTAATTCGTTTAATTCTTCTTGTACTTTATCCCAAACTTGGTGCGGTTCTTCCCAATCAAATCCTACCCCTTTTACCTTGTCTTGTATGCGACTCGCTTTAACGAGTGCGGGAAGACTTTTCGGCACACCCTCTAAAACGGATTTTTTGCCCTCCTTCAATTTAAGTTTTTCCCAATTTTGTTTTACTTCTTCTTCATTGGCCACCACTACATCGCCGTAAATATGTGGATGTCGGTCGATTAATTTATCGCAAATACTATTAGCCACATCGGCAATATCAAAAGCATTGGTTTCGCTGCCAATTTTGGCATAAAAAACTATGTGTAATAATAAATCGCCTAATTCCTTTTTGATTTCCTGTAAATCGTTATCCAAAATGGCATCACCTAACTCGTAGGTTTCTTCAATGGTTAGATGGCGTAAACTTTCCAAGGTTTGCTTTTTATCCCATGGACATTTTTCACGAAGGTCGTCCATAATGTCCAATAATCTTCCAAAAGCTTCTAACTGTTTTTCCCGGGTATTCATCTGATTCTGATTTTTGTAAAAATAAAAAATCCTACTCGAAAGCAGGATTCCTTTTCAAATTTATTTAAAAAATTATTCAGCGGGTTTTTCAGATTCTGCTTCTTTCAATTCTTTTGATAAAGATTCCACAGAAACGATTCCTTTTGGCTGTAACATATTGTACCAATTGATTATTTTTTTTATATCAGACGGGTATACTCTTTCTTCATCAAATTCAGGTAGAACTTCTCTGAAATAAGTGACTAAAACACTGTTGTCTTCTTTGTGTGAAATAGCTGTTGGTCCATCATTTTCTTTGGTTGCAATCGCTTTAAAAACTTCGGCTAACTTTATTTCTTCATTATAGGTATACACCGCAATTTCAGAAAGCAAACTCACATTGCTTCGCATACCAACCGTAATTTTTTTTCCGTCTAATAAACTTTCGGCTACAAAACCGGTACGGGTTTGTAGTTTCAATTCAAACAATCCCGGTTTTCCCGAAATGGCTAATATTTTTTGTAAACTCATTTTTATTAAAATATTTATCTTGTATTATCTTCCTTTTTTGTTGAAAAACTTCATTTTGTAATCGGCTCTGATTTTGCCGTCGATGATGTTTTGCAATCTTTTTTTAATTAACGTTTTCTTTAATGACGATATTTTGTCGGTAAACAAAATGCCTTCAATGTGATCGTATTCGTGTTGAATTACTCGAGCAATTAATCCGTCATATACTTCGGTATGTTTTACGAAATTTTCATCAAAATAGTCAATGGTAATTCGCTCTTTTCGATACACATCTTCACGAACATCGGGAATGCTCAAACAGCCTTCGTTAAATCCCCATTCGTTGCCTTCTTCTTTAATAATTTTGGCATTGATAAAGGTTTTTTTGAATCCTTTCAACTGTTGAGCTTCTTCAGTTGACAAATCATCGCTTTCGCTAAATGGTGCTGTATCCACAATGAATAGTCGAATGGCTAAACCAATTTGTGGTGCGGCTAAACCAACGCCATACGCATTGTACATGGTGTCGTACATGTTGGCAATAAGTTCAGATAAATTGGGATATTCCGGTGATATTTCGGTACCAACTTTTCGTAAAACCGGATCACCATATCCTACAATTGATAAAATCATGTGAGCAATTTTTTGTAAATTAAAACCTAATCCAATTCGATTAAATTCGGATGCAAAAGTAATAAAAAGAAATCTGACTTTTACCTTAAAACAGGTAGCTTTTTCTTTTAAATCATTTTTCTGGTTAAGAAATCCTGCAACAAAATAGTCGCTGCAATTTCATCTACTAAGCCTTTATTTTGGCGTTGTTTTTTACTTAATCCGCTGTCTATCATCGTTTGAAAAGCCATTTTGGAAGTAAAACGTTCATCGACACGAATGACTTTCATTTCGGGAAATTCCGATGAAAATGTCGCCACAAATTTTTCGATAACGGGTGTGCTTTCTGAAGGTAATCCGTTCATTTGCTTAGGTTCACCAATTAAAACAGTAGAAACCTTTTCTTTTGAAAAATAGTCTTTTAAAAAAGAAATAACAGTTTCAGAGGGAATGGTGGTTAAACCCGATGCAATGATTTGCAATTCATCGGTCACGGCAATACCGGTTCGTTTGTTTCCGTAATCTATGGCGAGGATTCGTGGCATTTTATAAGGATTCTTTGTATTTAATGAAACCAAAAACGGTTACTAAATCATTTTCTATATCAACTAAATAAACGCAAACATAGCCTTTGAAAACATAATCCCTAATATTTTCAGTATCAAAATATATGGATTTTTTAAAATGAAATGGGCTTTTTAAGTCTTTGCGTAAATTTTTGATTAAATCAGATTTAAACTTTCTAGCTGCTCTGGGTTTATCTTTTGCAATATATTCAACTTGTTCGTTTAATGCCAATAAAAAATCTTTTTCAAATCTAATCTTCATATTTAGAAATCGTTTTTTCTAAATACTTATCAAGTTCATCTGGAGAAAAATATTCTGCTTTTCCATTAGCTATTTTTTCTAATGTGACCTCAAGTTTTTTCTTATCATTAATAAAAGATGCGTCTTCTGTGACTATCTTATAATCTTTTGAAGAAAAATTATTCAAAAACTCTATAACTTTGGTTTTGATATTGGGTTCACAATCAATTCTTATCGTTTCCATAACAAATAGTTTTTACAAATATACATGATTATTTCATTGCTTCAAATCTGGCCAACGGAGCCATTCTTCCTCTATTGAATGATAAATTATTTCCGTTAATACTATAATTATCCACTTTTTCAAGCATTTCGGCAAATTCTTGTTCAGTAGTCATATCCGGGCAAGCCATTAGGGTGGAAGCTCCTTTGGTAAACTTGATTAATGATTTTTCATCTTTGAATTCAACACTACCCATCATGTTATTACAACCGGCAAAAGCAACATATCCTTCTTCGCTATTAAGTTTTATAAACATTTCTTTTGACTCAATTGGTTTACCATTTAACTCAATTAATCTCCATTTATTTTTAACTAAAGAAATGTTTTCAAGGCTCTTTGAATGAATCGAATAATTTTTTATAGTTTCCGGTGCTGGTGGTGGTGGTGGAGGAAGTTCTCCTGAGTCAGATTTCTTTTGTAATACATATTTCTCAGCCAAATCACCTTCAATTTTATTACCATCCATATCCAATTGTTTTAGATAATTTTCACCCACAAAATAGTGATTAGGAGCATTTTCAATACCTTTTAAAATGATTGTATTTCCAAATTCATTCCAAACATATGAACCTCTAAATTCAGACTTAGTTTTATTCTTTTTACCCAAATAATTGGTGAATAAGACATAGTTGTTTTCATCAATCCATAAAGTAGTTTCAATTCCTTCGCAATCCGCACAGGGTAAAACACCTTGATACATCCCACTATAATCTAATGAAATTTTAGCATTATGCTCTTTATTCATTAATATCTCAGTTGAGTCAACTGTTATAACGTCAGTTGCTTCTTCTTTTACTTTTTTTGCACAGCTCATTATCAAAAGATATAAAAAAAGTAGTGTTGCTATTTTTGTTCTCATAATAGATTTCATAAGGTTCATTACAAATTTAATTCATTTTGTTGTTTATATGTGTTAAGTTTACAAAAATCAAACCAAAATGTATCGCCAAAAGATTTTATCTTTGTCAAAATTTTAAAAAATGAACGAACTACAATCTATCATAGAAAAAGCTTGGGAAAACAGAGCTTTATTGCAAGAAGAAACTACTATTGCTGCCATCAGAGAAGTCATTGAATTATTAGACAACGGAAAACTTCGCGTTGCCGAACCAACAACTAATGGTTGGCAAGTGAACGAATGGGTAAAAAAAGCCGTGGTCATGTATTTCCCAATCCAAAAAATGGAAACCTGGGAAACCGGTATTTTTGAATACCACGACAAAATGGAATTGAAACGCAACTATGCCGAAAAAGGCATTCGCGTAGTTCCTCCTGCTGTGGCACGTTATGGAGCGTATGTTTCTAAAGGCGTAATTATGATGCCCAGTTATGTGAACATTGGAGCCTATGTAGATGAAGGTACAATGGTGGATACATGGGCAACGGTAGGCAGTTGTGCTCAAATTGGAAAAGATGTGCATTTAAGTGGAGGCGTTGGTATTGGTGGGGTCTTAGAACCGCTTCAAGCCGCTCCTGTTATTATTGAAGACGGAGCGTTTATTGGCTCGAGATGTATAGTGGTAGAAGGAGTTCGGGTAGAAAAAGAAGCTGTTTTGGGTGCTAATGTGGTCTTAACCGGTTCTACCAAAATTATTGACGTAACCGGCGAAAATCCGGTTGAATATAAAGGTTATGTTCCGGCTCGTTCGGTGGTGATTCCGGGTAGTTATACCAAAAAATTTCCGGCTGGGGAATTTCAAGTGCCTTGTGCGTTGATTATTGGGCAACGTAAACCATCCACTGATTTGAAAACGTCGCTTAACGATGCGTTGAGAGAATATAATGTAGCGGTTTAATTTTTTGCGATGAAAGTACTGGTAATTCAACATAAAATGATTGGCGATGTTTTGGCCAGTACAGTCATTTGTGAAGTGCTGAAAAAAGAGCATCCTGATTGGGAAATTCATTATTTGATTGAAAAAAATACACTTCCTGTTGTTGAAAACAATGTTTATATTGACAAAATCGTTTTGTTTGATCCACAAGCTAACAAAGGGCTTTTTCGATTAATTCGATTTGGGAAACAACTCAAAAAAGAGAATTATGGCTTAGTGATTGATGTTTATGGCAAATGGCAAAGCATCATTCCGGCCTATTTTTCTGGTGCCAAAACAATTATTGGGCATTACAAATGGTATACTACTTTCTTTTATACTAAAACGGTTGTTCCGGATACTGAATGCAACGGGACAGCCAATGCTTATCGATTACTTTTAGCCAGTACGGCTTTGAACAAAAAAGTTGAATCAGTTTATCCAACAATTCACTTAGCAGTATCCGAATTGAATGATGCCAAAACTAAAATGAGTGTTTTTTCGCCCAACAATCCCATTTTTATGATTAGTGTTTTAGGTAGTGGGAAAAACAAAAGCTTACCACCATCCTATATGGCAAAAGTTTTGGATTATGTTGCAGAGAAAAAAGAAGCACACATTCTTTTCAACTATATTCCGAAACAAAGAGAAGAAGTTGAGCACATATTCAATTTGTGCAATGAGAAAACAAAATCGCAAATACATTTGGATTTTTATGCCAATGGATTGCGTGATTTTCTAGGGATTTTATCGAAATGCGATGCTTTAATCGGTAACGAAGGAGGTGCTACCAACATGGCAAAAGCTCTCTCCATCCCTACTTTTACGATATATGCTCCTTGGATAAATAAAACTTCTTGGAATATTTTAGAAGAAACCGGTTTACACGATGTAGTTCATTTAAGCGATTATTTCCCTGAATTATACCAAAATAAACATCCTAAAAATTTCAAAGACAAAGCGTTGGAATGGTATGAAAAATTTCAACCTAATTTATTTAAAGAAAAATTGATTGCTTTTATCGAAAGAATTGGGGGTTAACTTTGCTTTTCTCCTTTTTTAATGCCGAAAGGTGTCCACACAATCTTGTTATCTTTCACCTCTTTTCGAATCGCAAGATTTGCTGCTAAGGACTCCGGTGTTTTATATCCTCTGGCATGGTCTAAATGCAACACTATAGCTTGGTAGCGAATTTGTTTTCCTTTGATGCCGTTATTTTCTAAACGTTCACCAAACTCACGGTCGGGTCCACCATATTTCATTCGCTCATCATAGCCGTTAATGGCAATCATATCTTCTTTGAAACCGGAAGAATTACAATTATTAAAAGAAGGAGTTGTCGGTGTAATAGTATCCATTATAGTGGCCATAACCCCATCCGTGGATAACTTTAATGTTTGAGAAAAACCTAATTTATCTTTACTCTTCAACCATTTTACATCAAAACAAGTACCGTTGATAATATCATCTTTGGAAATGAGTTTACTGACTTTCATGCTTAATTTACAGTAACCTCCGGAGAGAAATCTGCCTTTTTCTGCATATTTGGCGTGCACTTCCACAAAATCTTTTCGAGGGATACAATCGCCATCTGTCATAATGATGTATTCGTGTGAAGCTTCAACTATAGCTACATTCAAAATTTCTTGTCGTCTGTAACCTTCATCTTCGTGCCACAAATGTCGGATTGGCACCGGATAATTTTCTCGATATTGGTCGATTAACTCTTTTGTGGAAGGTCTGGAACCATCATCAGCGATAATTAATTCAAAATCGTGATAGGTTTGAACACTGTAGCCTATCAGGACTTTCTCCAACCATTCTTCGGCATTATAGGTACTAACGATGACAGAAATTTTCATGTTTGCGTATTACAATAATTGATACAAAAGTAAGGATTAATTTTTTCATTGAAAATTGAGCTTTTCAAGGAGATGCTTTTTTATAAATTCCATCAGGAATCCATGTAATTTTATTTTTTTTATTAAAACTCCGAATCGCTTTATTTTTGGCAATGCTTTCCTGTGTGGCATAGGAACGCTTGTGGTCGAGGTGTAAACAAATGGCTGAATAACGAATTTGTTTAGAAAGCATACCGTTGTTAAACATTCTTTCACCTAACTCACGGTCTAACCCCCCGTATTTCATTGCTTCGTTAAACCCATTGACGGCTAAAATATCCTTTTTAAAACCCGACGAATTATGGCCATTCCAAGAACGTTTGGTGGGTGTTATCCAATTCATAAAGGTTGCTAACCATTTATTGTGTGTTAACTTTGTTAGTTTGAAATTGAAAGCTAACCCCTGTTTTTTTAACCATGAAATGGAAAAGCAATTTTGAGTAAGAATATCTTGTTCGGTTATCTTTTCTGAAATAGACATTGGAAGTTTAAAATAGCCGCCGGAAAGAAAATAACCCTCCTCTTTATGTTTCAAGTGTGTGGCAACAAAATCTTTTCGCGGAATACAGTCGCCATCCGTAAAAAGTAAGTAATCGGATTGGGAAGCTAAGATTGCTTTATTTAAAATACTTGGTTTTTGGAAACCATCATCTTCATGCCAAACGTGAACAATTGGATTTTTAAATTTTGATGAAAAACTGTCTATTAACTCTTTGGTTTTAAAGGTTGAACCATCATCGGCAACCACAATTTCAAAGTCTGAATCCGTTTGAATAGAGTAGCCTATGAACACTTTTCTCAGCCATTCTTCGGAATTGTATGTAGTTATTATAACCGATAATTTCATCAAATCAGATTAGATGGGAAAATTAAACCTTTTTATGTTTTATTTCCAAAAAAAGAGTTTCTTTTTTAAATTTTTTCTTCGGTTAAATTTATTCAAGAAGCGGTCTGATTCACTCTGTAAAAGTTTTGAGAAAATATTTTTTTGAACTTTCATTAATCTAGAGTACTCATCACTAATTAGTTCATTTACAATATTATCATTTGTTAGTTTTGCTAAATTAGAAGCTCTTTTTTGAATGGTTAGATTATCATGAAAAGCCATTCTGTTCAAGTCAACCAAATAAAAGTAATACTCTTCGTCTTTCACTTTTTTCACAAGTGTATTTCCGGCAGTATTATCAATAAACTCTATTCCAAAATTGTGGATTTTGTAAAAAAACTGAGCTAACTGTTTAAAAATTATTTCTCTCTCGGGATAATTAATATCAAAAATAACTTTTCTCAATTCACAATTTACCTCTTGTTGCTCACTAAAATAGTAACTTTCTCTCAATCCAAATAGCGAGATATTCTCAAAATAAGCAAACGGTTGGGGTGTACCAATTCCTTTTTCTTGGAGAATTGTGGCATATTCAAAAGAACGTCTAGCTTTTGACTTTCTTATATATCCATAAATTAAAGCATTAATGAAATTTGGTTTTTTAAATGACTTTACATTTACTTTTGTACCTCCATTTAAATCAAAGAATTTGATTATGTTTCGCTTTTCAGAACCAATCAAGTTGCCTTCTTTTTTAAATTTATTTAAAATATCATCAAACTGATTTTCTAAATAGTTAAAATTTGAGCGAAAAACCTTCTTCATTATAATTTCTTCTAATATGTTACAAAAGTAAGTTTTTTTATTTATTTGGTTTATTTTTACAAAAAAATAAAACATGTTCAAACATCTTTTAATTACTAGATTTAATCTTAGAAATCCTGAGTGGAAACAGTTAACAAAAAACAATGAATCAATTTTAGATGATAATTGGATGAATGAACGTTTAGCATTATTTTCAGACTATTGCTTACCTTCTGTAATAAATCAAACCAATCAAAACTTTGAATGGATAATTTATTTTGATGTCTCAACAAAAGCCATTCATAGAAAAAAAATTGAAGAAATTATTGAGAACTACACTAACATAAACACATTCTTTATTGATGGAATGCCTGTTTTCAATGAAAGCATCCTTAACTATGTGAAAAAAAATATTTCAACAAAATATTTGATAACTTCGAGAATTGACAATGATGATTGTATTCACAAGGATTTTATTGATGAAATACAAAGACAATTTAATTATCAAGATTTTTTGGCAATAGATAATATCAACGGTTACACTTTACAAGTAGAACCACAATTTATATTAGGAAAAAAAGAACATATTTTTAATCCGTTTATTAGTTTGATTGAAAAAAATGAAAATCCTAAAACCGTATGGCATTATGTTCACAACATGTGGAAAAAAGAGCCCCGATTAATTCATTTATCAGAAAAACGGTTATGGTTATCCATCATTCATGGAAAAAATAAAGTCAATGAATTTGATGGTTATGGAAATATCAAATGGAATAGTCTGAAAAATGACTTTATTATTTCTGAAAAAGTTTCAAAAACAATTGAGAGTAAACAATTATCATTTTCTAAATGGTGGTTTTTAAGTTTAAAAAACTATTTATATGTTAAACAAGTTTTACTTAGTAAACAAATTAAGAAAACATTAGGGATTTATAAAGCTAAATAAAAAGTAATGAAAATACTACATCTTTCTAGTAACATTAAATTTGGGGGAAGTGAACAACAATTAATACATTTAGTAGAAGCTACAGACAAAAGAAATATAAAAAATTATATTTTTTGTTTTGATACTTCTGAATTGTATAATTACAAAGATGTTACAAAAGCTGACTTTATTACTCTTCCTCCAAAAAAAATATATTCATTAGAGGTTATAAAAAAAATAAAAAAAATTGTTAAGGAAGAAAACATTGATTTAATTCACATTCATAACGGAAAGTTTATTTTATCGTTTATGTTATCGAACATATTATTTAACTTAAAATGTAAAGCAATATTTTCGAAAAAGGATATGAGTAGAAGTTCGAGTTTATTTAGCAAAATTAAATACAATTACAGTGGTATTTATAAAACAACTTGTGTAACTGAAGCTATAAAAAAAAGGTTTGAAAAAATTTTATTCAAAAGAAATCATCATAAATTAATCGTAATAAGAGATGGAATAAACATTAGTGAACTAAAAAAAAATAAAGAAATTGATATTGATTTTAAATTAATTAAAGATAAAATAGTTGTTGGAAATATAGCTAATCATGTTAGAGCAAAAGGATTAAAAAACTTAATTTTGACAGTTGATTTTTTGGTGAATGTTAAAAATATTAAAAACATTTACTTCATTCAAATTGGTAGATTTACAGATTTGACAGAAGAATTAAATAATATGATTCTTGAAAAAAACCTAACCAATTATATAGAACTCAAAGGTTTTATTCAAAATGGCCATAAATTTCTTCCACAATTTGACTATTTTATGATGACTTCAGAAAGTGAGGGCATGCCTTTAACTATTTTAGAATCATTATATTACAAAATTCCAGTTATAACAACCAATGTAGGTGGTATACCTGAAGTTATTATTCATAAGCATAACGGTTTATTATCTAATACTAATGACTTTGAAAGTCTTGCAAATAACTTAATCGAATTAATAAATGACTCATCTTTGCAAAAAAAAATAACAGAAAATGGATTTGAAATGATCATAAACAAATTTGATTCAAATATTATGGCTGAACAAACTATAGAAGTCTATAAAGAAGCTATTTTAAAACAATAATTTTCAAAGCGACATGTTAAATTCTATAGATATTCAAAACCACGAAATCCACCACGCCTTTCAAATCATCCAAAACGGAGGCATCATCCTCTACCCGACCGATACCGTTTGGGGAATTGGCTGCGATGCTACCAATCCGGAAGCTGTGAAAAAAATTTATGCCCTCAAAAAAAGAGAAGAATCCAAAAGCATGATTGTGTTGATGAATGGCGAAAAAATGATGTACACTGTTTTCAAGGATATTCCCGAAGTAGCTTGGCAAATTCTCGATTTAGCAGAGAAACCAACGACTTTAATTTTAGATAAACCACGAAATGTGGCTTCAAATATCATTGCAGAAGATCAATCCTTGGCTGTTCGAATCGTAAAAGAACCCTTTTGTTTTAAATTAATGGAACGTATGAAAAGACCGCTGGTATCTACTTCGGCAAACGTTTCCGGTGAACCTACTCCAAAATCATTTAAAGAAATTAGTCCTGAAATTATTAAAGGTGTAGACTATGTTGTAAATTTGCACCGCGAAAAAATGTGCGACAAGCCCTCCACGATAATTAAATTAACATTGGATAGTCAGGTTCAAATTATTAGGAAATAAAGTTATACGCCACAAATAATAATATTTTTTAGCCGCTGATTCGCTGATTTTTTTATTTTTATAAACCAAAATAATTAATATATGCCTGAATATCTGTATGAAAATGAAAGTTATAAAATAATAGGAATTTTATATGAAGTTCATAAAAATCTAGGAAAAGGTTTTTCTGAAATAGTTTATAAAGATGCTTTGGAATATGAATTTAATAAAAATAAAATTCCTTTTGAACGCGAAAAAGAATATAAAGTACATTATAAAGATACAGTACTAAAACACAAATTTTATGCTGATTTTGTGGTGTTTGATAAAATAATTTTAGAAATTAAATCTACCGATTCGTTTGTTAACAATCACTATGCACAATGTCTAAACTATTTAAAAGTTTCTAACAATAAACTAGCCTTATTAGTAAACTTTAACCAAACATCAGTTGAATACAAAAGAATAATAATTTCAAAATAAAATCAGCGAATCAGCGGCTAAAAAAAAATGAATTACACACAAGCCCTACATAACCCCATCTTCAAAATCATCTCACAAGCTGCACAAGAGCTTGGTGTTGAATGCTACGTCATTGGTGGTTTTGTGCGTGATTATTTGTTAGAACGCGATTTTAAAAAAGACATCGACATTGTTGCTGTTGGAAGCGGAATAGAACTAGCCCTTAAAGTTTCTGAACTTCTCCCCAACAATCCAAAAGTTCAGGTTTTTAAAACGTATGGTACAGCTATGCTGCGTTTTCAAGAAATTGATATCGAATTTGTAGGAGCCCGAAAAGAAAGTTATCATTTTGAAAGTCGTAATCCGGTAGTGGAAAACGGGACGTTGGAAGACGATCAAAACCGACGCGATTTTACCATCAATGCCTTGGCTTTTTCATTGAATGAAAAAAATTATGGCGATTTAATTGATCCTTTTAATGGTTTGGAAGATTTAGAAAATGGAATAATCAGAACTCCTTTAGATGCTGACATCACCTTTTCGGATGATCCCTTGCGAATGATGCGTGCGATTCGATTTGCTTCGCAATTGAATTTTACGATTGAAGAAAAATCATTAGCATCCATAACCAAAAATTGTGAACGAATCAAAATTATAACCGGTGAACGAATTGTGGAGGAATTAAACAAAATACTTTCCACAGAAAAACCGTCAATTGGTTTTATTTTATTGTATCAAACCGGATTGTTGGATTTGATTCTACCCGAATTGACTGCTCTCAATCAAGTGGAAGAAATAGAAGGTCATACTCACAAGAACAACTTTTATCACACCTTAGAAGTAGTAGATAACATTTGTCCAAATACCGATGATGTTTGGTTGCGTTGGGCGGCATTGTTGCATGATATTGGTAAAGCTCCCACTAAAAAATTCAATAAAAAACAAGGTTGGACATTCCATGGTCATGAATTTTTAGGTGGCAAAATGGTTAAGAAAATCTTCGAGCGGTTACATATGCCATTAAACCATAAATTAAAATATGTTTCCAAATTGGTGATGTTAAGTTCCCGTCCAATTGTGCTTTCACAAGATATTGTAACCGATTCTGCGGTGCGACGTTTACTGTTTGATGCCAGCGAAGACATTGAAGATTTAATGATTTTATGTGAAGCGGATATCACCACAAAAAACCCAACTAAGTTTAAAAAATACCACAACAATTTTAAGGTGGTTCGTCAAAAAATTGTGGAAGTGGAAGAACGCGATCACGTGCGAAACTTCCAACCCCCAATTTCAGGTGAAGAAATTATGGCGATTTTCAATTTGAAGCCTTCTCGTGAAATCGGAATATTAAAAGAAGCAATTAAGGAAGCGATTTTAGAAGGAGAAATTCCTAATGATTATGAAGCTGCTTATGCTTATATGTTGAAAAAAGCAGAAAAATTAGGCTTGCAATCAATTAAAAATTAACGTTAAGATTAACTTTTGTTTATAAAACTCAATAACCAAAAGTGATGTAATTTTGCATTAAGTTTATAAAACATGAAATCAAACAAACCCGTAATTATTTGGTTGCTCTCCGGCTGTCTTTTATTGTTTATCATGGTGATGGTGGGTGGCATAACTCGCCTTACCAATTCCGGACTCTCGATGACCGATTGGCATTTGGTGACCGATACATTTCCTCACACATCGGACCAAGCGTGGAATGAAGCATTTGAAGAATACAAGAAATTTCCGGAGTACCAAAAAATCAATATTCATAACGATTTCACGTTGGATGATTATAAATTTATTTATTTCTGGGAATGGTTCCACCGCTTCATCGGAAGAATTATTGGTATCGTATTTATTATTCCTTTTGTCTATTTTCTGATTAAGAAAAAATTAGATTCAGAAACCATCAAAAAATGTATTATTCTCCTTTTTATGGGTGGATTTCAAGGTTTTTTAGGTTGGTTCATGGTGAAAAGCGGATTAATTGACAATCCGGATGTGAGTCATTATCGTTTGGCTTTACACTTAACTTTTGCTTTTATCACTTTTGCCTATACGTTGTGGGTTGCGTTGGATTTAATTTACCCCGATAAAAATGAAGTTATTTTACCATTGCGAAAACTAGCTCGAATTGCGATGATCGTTTTAATCCTACAAATCATTTATGGCGGATTCGTAGCCGGATTAAACGCCGGTTTAATACACAATCATTGGCCATTGATGAGCGAAGGAAAATTAATTCATGAAACCGTTTGGATGGAACAACCTACTTTAGTTAAAAATTTAACCGAGGGAAAAAGCGGAGTGCAATTTGTACATCGAACATTAGCCTATGTTGTGGTCGGTTTGATGATATTACTTTACGTTCAAAGTAGAAAATATACTTTAACTACTTTACAATCAAAAGGTGTTAAAACATTGGTTGCTTTTGTGTTTTTTCAATTTATTTTAGGTATTTTTACCCTTTTATTTCATGTACCGCTTTGGCTGGGATTAGCTCATCAGTTGATGGCTTTTTTATTACTGAGTGCCATGACATTTACTTTGCATCGCTTTAGTAAATAAATATCAGACTATATTGTCGCAGTTTTTGTTAGAATACCTTACATGTCTAAACTCGCCGCTCAGGATAAATTTTTAGATTTATCCGATTATGGTAGAAGGTTCGGAAGAATTTTTGCTTTACAATTAAAAAATACTCGCTTTACACCCATCCACGTGACACTACTTTTTGGTATTAGTGGATTGATTGCGATGTATTGCATCCTCAATCAATATTATGTTTGGGCTGCTTTTTTCATCATTCTTAAATCCATTATTGATGCGGCCGATGGTGAATTGGCTCGATTGAAAAAAACACCTTCCTACTCCGGCAGATACTTAGACAGTATTTTCGATATTTTCTTGAATTTCGGTTTTCTAATGGTAATTTGTTATGTTTCTACCACCTCGTTTTGGTTTACGATTATAGCCTTTTTTGCCATACAATTACAAGGAACATTATACAATTATTACTATGTAATCTTGCGAACAAAATCTGTGGGAGGCGATTCTACCAGTAAGATTTTTGAATACAAAACCCCCAAAGCTTTACCCGGAGAAAGTCAGCAATTGGTAAATATTCTTTTCAAAATTTATACTATTGTTTATGGAACTTTTGACAAAATTATTTACTTTTTAGATTCTGAGGCATATAAAGTAAAAACCTTTCCAAATTGGTTTATGACCTTACTTTCTGCTTATGGATTGGGTTTTCAATTGTTAATTATCGCTATTATGCTCCCGTTGGGTTGGATTGAATGGATAGTTCCTTTTTTTATTACTTACTCGATCTTACTATTTGTTTTAATCGGTATTAGAAAAAAACTTATTCAATAAAAAAGCCTCTTCAAAAATGAAAAGGCTTATGTTTTTTTTTAGATAAATGTATTAGAAAGCGGTATTAATCGAAAGAGTAAAACCTGTACTTTCCGGAACAAAACGACAAACTCCTCCCACACAAACCAAACCACCGCGTTGACGACCATAATTCATTGCAATACGCGTTGAATTAATTCGATACGCTCCACCAAAGTTATAGTAGTGTTTTTGTTTGGAAGAATCATCGTTTCCGTAATTAATAATATCCCAGACATAGAACGAATATTTATCGTTCAAGTTTAATTCAACTATTCCACCGGCCCAATTTTTAAAATCGGCATCGGCCCACATGTGTTCAGCTTCTACACGAATGGATTTATTAGAGGTAAAATTATATACCGCTTCTGCTGTAACAATGTTAGTATTGACATCAGAACTACCGTCTTCTACCCAAGGTTTATTGTAATATTGATTGATGTAATAAAATCCGGTATGCCATTTTTCAGATAATTGTTTTTTTACTTCTAAATTGTAATCTGAATAATATTTGGTTCCTACCCCAAAAAAATCCGTTTTATATTCAGCAGGTGTTAATCGGTATTGACCCGGTAGATTATACCAAGAAGCCATGTTTACAGCGATTTTAGTTCCGTATTTTCCACCTAATTTAGTGTCTTTGGCAAACTCATAAAATAAATCAATTTGACCACCGGTCTCACCAACTTTTAAAATGCGAGGATCTTTAAAATCAAAACCTGCTTGAGCTTGATAAACATAAATATTAGCCAAATTAGAATGGTGTTGTTTTGTCAAAGCAGGTGTAAAATTCAATACTTTATCATTAAAATTTAAACTTGTATTATCGCCAGAAACAGTGGGTACTCTTTCAGACAAAAAAGTCATATTTTCAGTTCTACGTAAGGTCGCATCAATTCCTAAACCCTGTTTGGAATATCCTAAATTCAGACTAACTGCATTTCCGTCTTTAATCAAATTTTCATCAAGGGTATTACTGATTCTATTTAAAACGGCATCTTTGGATTTGTAATTGTATTCAAAATTGGAATAAAAAGAACTATAACTATAATTTACTCTTCCGGAAATTCCATGTGTAATTTCATCAAATTGAGGATTTTCTATTGCTAAATCAATTGCTTCATCGCGTCCCACATAACTCAAACCAAAGGATAAATCAGATTTTTCCAATTTTAATAATTGTGTGAGTTGAAAATCGGAATCAAAACCATAAATTTTTCCATCTGAAACATTAAAACCGCTTCGTTGTTGACCGTATAAAGCAGTAAGTCGAATATTATCCGAAGGACGGTAAATAATTCTACCTCCTCGTAAAGCGGTATTTATTCCTAACGCTCTGTCTTCCCATGCACGAAGTAACATACCGCTTCCAAATTGCTCATAGAAATAACCGGCTGTAATATCAAATTTGTTTGATTTGTAATTAATGAAATAGGTAGCAACATTCGTTCCTTCAAACTCCGGATTGTAATTTAATAATGCATTTTTTTCATATGCTTCCACTTGAACGCCGGCTGTCCATCCTTTAATTTGATAATTTAAAAACAAATAACTATTGGAACGGATTGGATCTTCGGGCTGAATAATTCCACGCCCTTTGTCATTCAAATACCATTGCGAATTGGATTCGAATCCTCCAAAAATTCTGCCATAATCTTTTTTAACCTCGGTAGAATCAACTTGTGAAAACAAACAAGAGAAACTGCCTAAGAAAACGAATAATAGAATTTTATTTAATTGCATTACTAAAGTTGTTTCAATTTGTTAAACAACTCTTTTTCGGCACCTTGACTGTAACCATTGTGAACATATACAATCTTTTGATTTTTTACAACAACGGTGTAGGGAACATTTGCAATAGCTAAAGCTCTTTTTAAATCTTGATTGGTATCCAATAGAACTGTATAAGGCCAATTTTTACCATTTAATAAAGGTTTTACACGTTTTTGAGTACGCGTATCATCAATTGAAACTGCTACAACTTCCATATTCAGCTCTTTGGTCCATTCAGAATAATTTTCTTTAATAGCATCTAGTTCATTCAGGCAAGGAGCACACCAAGTGGCCCAAAAGGTAAATACATATAATTTATCTTTTTCATTAAAGTCATTTTTAACATTATATGATTTGTTATCGTTAGATTTCAAAACAACATTTGGCATTTGTTTTTGAGCATAGAGACTGCAACTTAAGACAAGGAGAAATGCGACATAAAAATTCTTCATTGTTGTGGTTTGTTTAAAGAGATTATAAAATATTTGTTTGTTTAATGATTTTGGGACAATATTAAAAAAATACTTTCAAATTTAGTTTAATAGTTAAAAAAATGTTTAAAAAAAATTAATAAAACGTGAATTGTTTTGAAAAAAAGTATATTTTTGAAAATTCTAATTTTTAAGTTAATCTATTAATTAACAAACGACTAAACAATTTTAATTAACAAACCACTAAACTATGAAAAAAACATTACTTTCAGCGTTATTGTTGACATTTGGTTATTCTTATAGCCAAACTTTCGTTAGTACAACTCCAGAGAACAGAAAAGCAATTTTGGAGGAATATACAGGTGTGAATTGCGTTTTTTGTCCTCAAGGTCATGCAATTGCAAACAGCATTGTTAACGCTAACCCCAACAATGCATTTATTATCAATATCCACCAAGGTGGGTTTTCCACACCAGGTGCCGGTCAACCTGATTTTAGAACTTCTTTTGGTAATGCAATTGTTCAACAATCTTATAACCCTGCTCAATCAGGATTTGGTTATCCAGCTGGTTCAATGAACAGAAATGTATTTTCAGGTCTTTCAATTCATTCTGGTTATACTGCCATGTTTAGAAATAATTGGGCTAACGCTGCCAGTCAAATAGTTAACCAAAGTTCATACGTAAACGTTGGTGTTCAAGGAGTTATAAATGCTCAAACAAGAGAATTAACAGTTACTGTAGAAGTTTATTACACCGGTAACAGCCCTGTAAGCACAAACAAATTAAATATTGCTTTATTACAAAATAATACGTTAGGTCCTCAAACAGGAGGAAATATGGGGAATAATTATAATCACATGCACCGTTTAGTTCACATGATTACTGGTCAATGGGGTGTTGATATTACTTCTACTTCAACCGGTTCATTCTACACACAAAGTTTTACTTATACAATTCCGGAATCTTACAACAGTGTTTCTGCTGAAATTGGTGAAATGGAATTAGTTGCTTTTGTTGCAGAAACACAACAAAAAATAATCAGTGGTAATGGTGCAAAACCTACTTACACAGGTTTAGCAAATAATGATGTAAAAGTAAAAAGCATCGAAAGTATTGGTGCTCAATGTGTAAACACCATTAGTCCTAAAGTTACTATTCAAAACTTAAGTCAAACTCCTTTAACAAGTTTACCAATTGAATATAACATTAATTCAGGTGCAAATTCTGTTTATACTTGGACAGGGAATCTAGCACCATTAACTAGTACAGTGGTAGAATTACCAAGTTATAGTTTTACCTTAAACCCTACAAATACTTTGACAATTACTATTCCAAATGATGACAACAATGCGGATAATGTAGGTTCTACTAATTTTAACAAAGCAGCAGAAACTGATCAAACAAATATTACCATTCGTATTACAACAGACCGTTATGGTAGTGAAACAACTTGGAATTTAAAAAACAACGCCGGAGTTACTGTTGCTTCAGGAGGCCCATATGCTGATGCAGGTGCTGCAGGTGCCTATCCGCAACCTGATGTTAATGTTACTTTAGCAAATGATTGTTATACTTTAACTGTTAATGATAGTTATGGTGATGGTATGAGTAGTGCAGCTTATGGTTTTGGTGGTTACCAAATTTTGGCAAATGGAGTTTTAATACCAGGAATGAGCGGTGGAACTTTTACTAGTACAGATACAAGAAAATTCGGCGTAAATACAAACTTAAGTGTAAATGATTTTGACGCTTCATTAATTAAATTTTACCCTAACCCAACAAATGGTTTAGTGACAATTTCATTGCCTGAAAATGCAATGATTACATTAACCGATTTAAGCGGTAAACAAGTATTGGCTCAACAAGCTGAGGCAGGTGAAAGTACTATCAACTTAGGGTCACTTTCAAGCGGCATGTATTTAATTAATTTTGCCGGGGACAATTTTGCTAAAACCGATAAGATAATCATCAAATAATAAATAATACAAAGGGTGTTAAATTTTATTTAACACCCTTAATTTATCCTTAAATCTATTTTTTTACTAGATTTGTACATTACTAAAACTACAAAAATGAAAAAAATTTCGTTCTCAATTTTATTTTGTTTGGTATTTCTAAATGCTTTTTCTCAGTTTACTTTTAAAAAGTCTGATGGAACAACAATCAATGACGGTGCTGTATTAACTTATGGACCAGGAGATAATTATCTTAACTTTAGAGTGCAAAATACAAGCAACCAAGAACTAGACATTAAAGTAAAATGCACTAATCTTGTTAATACTAACGGAACCCAGTTTGAACTTTGTTATGGAGGTTCTTGTTTTGACAGTGTTGCTGTAAATGGTATTTATCCAGATTATTACAATCCTCTTTTACCTGGTCAAAGTAATCCTGCTCAAGGGGATCATTTTGTTAATTTTAATGCCGGAAACGGAGAAATCATGGAATTTCATTTTTCAGTTTATGCCGTTGGTTTTGAAAATGATGCTATAAATTTTGTTTACAGATATGATTCAAATTTATCTGTTAATTCTTTTGAAAATTTATCTTCATTAGGAATTAATATTGAAAATACTACTGTAAAAAACGAATTTAAATTTAACTCAACACAAGCTGGAAATCTTTCAATTTTTAACTTGAATGGTCAGTTAATTAGTGAATACAACTATTTTGAAGGTATTCAAAATTTGAATTTATCTAATTTAAGTTCAGCAATTTATGTAGCAAGCTTTTCATCAGCTGAAGGAAAATCTTCATCCATTAAAATAATTAAAGAGTAAGTAAATGAATAAATTTGGTTTCTTAAGTGTTGTTACTTTAGTCTTGACTTTATTTTCTTGCAGTAGTGACTACACCATTTTAGATCCTGTTGAATCAATCAGTTTGACTGCTGACAGTTCTGTTAAAGTAATTGGTGAAACCATAACTTTTTCAGTAACGACAAATGGTGGAAATGACATCACCGATGAAGCAACAATTTACGTTAATGATACAGAAATTAATGGAAATAACTTCACGGGGTCTGAAATTGGAGATCTAGTAATAAAAGCTAAATACCTTGGTGTTGAATCAGAACCAATCACCGTGAGATTTCACGATGGATCTGAAATCAATTTCGTGAAACGTGTATTAATCGAAGATTATACCGGTACTTGGTGTGGTAATTGCCCACGTGTGAATCATGCTATTGAGTTAGCTCGTGCTCAAACTGACAAAATTGTTACTGTTGGAATTCATCGTTCCAGTTCGAATCCTGCTGATGCGAGTTACGATCCTTATAATTTTGATTCTTCTGAATTAGAAGGGATATTAAATATGTCCGGCTATCCGAAAGCATTGTTAAACAGAATGACGCGTTGGCAACCCCTTGAACAGAATAACATTACTCAAGTTATCAATTTAACGCAAGGTGAAAACCCTAAATTAGGTATAGCCATGGATGTTTCAATTGTTGGTTCTACTCTAAATCTGGAAACAAAAGTAAAATTTAGTAAAGATTTCTCTAATATAAAATTAGTTGTATATGTTCTTGAAAATGGATTAATCTACGATCAAGTAAATTATACGAACTTTTTTACCGGTCCGGGTACAATTTCTAATTTTCTACATGACCATGTGCTGAGAAATTGTTTAACGCCTCTTTTAGGCGAATCAATTGCCAATAGCAATACAACTGTTGGTCAAACATTTACTAAAACTTTTTCAGTTCCTGTTCCTGCAAATATTGAAAATGTTAATAACATTGAATTTGTTGCTTTTGTGGTCGACGAAAACAATAAAACTATCAATGTGCGTAAAGCATCTCCCGGTGATAATCAAGATTTTGAAGAATTATAAAAATAAATTTCAATAATTTACAAAAGACTGTCCGAAAAGACAGTCTTTTTTTTATCCCAACCATTCTTTAAAATCATTAACCCGCTCACGACTTACAATAACTTCATCGGCTTTATAAGTAGGAAGAATAACTTTTAAACGCGAATTACTGTAGACCACAATATCTTTAATAGTTCTTAAAGGAATGATGAATTTTCGGCTCACTCTAAAAAAATCTTTCGGATTTAGTTCGGATTCCAGTTGTTCTAAAGTAATATCCAACAAATAATCACGATTGTCTATCGTATGAAGATAAGTACCTTTGTTTTCGCTATAAAAACATTCTACTTCTTCAATGGAAATCATTTTTAAATGTTCTCCGATTTTGATGGTAAAACGTTGCTTGTATGTTCTTTCATTTGGATTAACTAACATACGCTTAATCGCTTCAAAGTCCAACGATGATATACTGCTCTTTTGAAATTGATTTTTAAATTTTGTTATTGCCATAGACAAATCATCTTCATCAATTGGTTTTAGTAAATAATCAATACTATTCAATTTGAAAGCCCGCAACGCATATTCATCAAAAGCTGTCGTGAAAATCACCGCACTTTTTATTTCTATTTGTTCAAAAATTTCAAACGATAAACCATCCGACAACTGTATGTCTAAAAAAATTAAATCCGGGTGTTCATTGGAATGAAACCATTGTAAAGCTTCTTCAACAGAATGCAATAGTGACTCCACTTGTAAACCTAATTTTTCAACTTTGCGTTGCAATAATCGAGCAGCTGGTTTTTCGTCTTCAATGATAATTATTCTCATGATTTATTTTTTAAACTGTAACTATAAAAATCAACCTCCTTTGAGACTTTTTCTAAAATAAAACCACTTTCCAACAAATCCTTTTCAAAATCGTCAAAGCTTCCTTTTTTAACTAGCAAGTCAATATTTTGTTTTAGATTTGATTCATCAAGTAAAATTACATTATAAAAATCACTCATATCGGTAATTAATGTTTCTACTTTTGCATTGGAAAAGATAAAATGTGTTTCATTACTACCCGAATGATTTTCTTCATTTTGATCTATTGAAACAGGTATTTTTTTTGAATCGTTCACTTTAAAAAGGTATACATCAACTTTTTTAGTTTGAATGGTTTCGTATAAATTCAAGGCTGTGAGAAGGTTGTTTTTCAAAATGTTACCATGAGCTTGTAAGTCCATTTCGTTCAGATTTTTGTAAAACAAATTATAATTACTTTTCAATTCTTTAGGAACAATGATTTGCGATTCAGGTATTTTATTAATTTTAGAAAACATTGATTTTACATCACTATTCAAATCGAGGTATTTACCTTTGAATAAAGCATCGATTGACATTATATCATCATTCTCTAAAGCTTTTGATAAGCTGAAAGTGTAATGATTATTTGAATCTTTTAAAAAACCCATCGCCACTTCAACGTTCTTTTTTATCGAAACCTTTTCTGAATTTTCTTCTACTTTCTCAACTATTACATTTGAGCTGATTGGTTGTCCCGCTAGTAAATTATCGAGTAGCGATGCAGTCAATTCCATAGGTGTTCCAATCCATTTTATAATACCTCTATTATCAATTAATACGGTGTGTGGAATACCTTTTACATTAAAATTTGACTCCGTTTGCTTAGTTTGATCTGAAATTACAATGGTATTGAATTTCACTTTTTCAAGCGTTCTTTTCACCTTTTCAGGCTTTTCATAAGTTAAAGAAAGAAATACTAAATCATTTCGATCCTTATACTTGCTTTGTAAATCGTTCAAATGTGGTACTGCACTTAAACAAGGTGCACACCAAGTGGCCCAAAATTCAAGAACGATAAACTTATTTTCAAAATTTTTATCTTTTGGAGAATTAAGAAGATAATCTGTAACATTTATTTTTGGAGCTTTATCCCCTACTTTTATACTATTTTGTGCATAACTATAAGGGATCAGAAAAATAAGAAGTAAAATGGAATATAAACTTTTCATTGTTTTTAGATTTTTTGATTAAATGAATAAGACTGTATTCAACGAATTGGTAATGTTAAAACAGAAATCAAGTCATAGTTATTCCCACTTGTTTTGTTTCTCTTTTTCCATGATTTCTTTGATCTTTCGTTCTTCCCAATCATTCCCTAAAAACCATTGCGGTACAAAAACCGAAAATCCATGAGCAACAAGTCCGATTCCCCAAAAAAAGGCTGTCATAAAATTTTTAAATTGAAAATACGATTCTCCGGGAGCTAAATCTTTAAAATTTAAAACAATAATCATCAGATTTACAAGAATATAGACAAGTAAATGGGTGTAAAATCCTTTTATTTTTTGTACTCTTTTCTTCGCTTCTTGGTATTTAATTTCGTCTTGAATGTTCATAATTTTTAGTTTTTAAAATTTGTACTTTTACTTTGTTCTTCTTCCATAAATTCTTTTATTTTTCTTTCTTCCCAGTTTTTACCGAAAAGCATGTTGGTTCCAAAAACGCCAATCGCGTGACCAGCCAAACCTATTCCCCAACCGGCCATAGGATATATAAACCATAAGTGCTCGGGTGAAAACGTCAGGTTTAAATAAACCAATAAGGAAATTACCAATACATAACACAACAAATGAACATAGAATCCCTTGATTTCTTTAACGTGTTTACTTGCTTTTAAGTAACTTTCGTATTCTGATTTCGTTTCCATAGTATTGTCCTTTAATTCCATTTATTATTTTCTTTTGATTCTTTTTCCAAAATTTCACGAATTTTTCGTTCTTCCCATGATTTACCATAACCAAAAGTTTCCAAAGCGTGAAAAAATACTCCTAATCCCCACCCTAACATGGGGAACCAAAACCATTGGAAATTTGACGTATTCAGATTAATGATGATCAAAACGGGAATAACTACACAATAGGAAATTAAATTTCCATAAAACCCTTTTAAATTTTCTACACGTTCTTTGGCTCGCGTATAAGCCATGTTTTCACTATATTTTGTTTGCGTTTCCATAAATGTAATTTGTTTTGTTAAAATGGGTAATAAAACTTTAAATGCATTTTCATTTTCTTCAACCAACACATTTCGTTTGGTCAATATAGCATAGCGGTTCACTATGTTTTGAAGTCCTACTCCTTTTCTGTCGGACAAGACTTCTTTTTTCTGTAAATTATTTTCAACTATTAAAAAATTATTTTCAATGTAAATTTTAATGTGTAATGGCTTACTTTCACTCACCACATTGTGCTTAATGCAATTTTCCAACAATAGTTGCAAGGACAAAGGAACTACTTTAGCGTCCTCATTAGAAAAATCAGTTGGCAACTCAAATGTAATACTGTTTTCAAATCGCATTTTCAACAGATTCATATAGGTTTTAGCAAAGTTTAATTCTTCCTGAACAGTTACCAATTCTTTGTCTTTTTGTTCTAAAACATAACGATAGATTTTTGATAAAGAAGTGGTGAACTTTTGAGCACTCTCGGGATTTTCTTCTATCAATGAACTGAGTACATTTAAACTATTGAACAAAAAATGAGGATCAATTTGGTTTTTTAAACTTTCAAACTGAGCGGAAGCTGTTCCGGCTATAACTTTTTGTTCTTTTACTTTGTTTTCCTGATAGGCTTTGTAAAAATAAAAAGCATGAATTCCTAAAGTTATGATGAGCGTGATTACCATCGCAACAATATAGTTAGATGGCTTTTCGGTAGCTAAAAAATCACTTAATGATTTCTTTTCAATCATAACATCTTCAAAAATTCGCATTAAAAAAATAACAAACATGGAGACAAAAAACGAAAGAATTCCTCCGATAATTATTCTTTTTCGAGTAAAGCGATTGTCTTTATAAAAATCATCCAACTTACTAAAAACAAAACTATTTGCAAAGTATAAAGAGTATCCATAGAGCATGGTGTAACCAAAATTTACTAATAAATCCGTATTCAATGCAAAATGAACACCAGTTAAAAAACGGATTAGTACAAGCACTAAAAAAACACCTAAACTTATCCATGTTGCTCTCGGAAATTCTTGAATATACTTTTGCATAGCTATTATTATTTACAGGATTTAGCAATTTCTTGTGCTCTGTCTAAACCCCACTTTGGATGAAAAACGGATTGAGGTTTAAATGTAGCAAAAAGTTCAATAGATTTGTCAATTTGAGCACAGATTGGTTTGGTATCGGTACCAAAAAACTTTGCAGACCCTAATTCAAATTCTGCTTTGCTCAATACTACTCGAGGATTATTGGGCTCAATTTGTTCTGCTTTTCCATACAATTCCATCACTTTTCCGGATAATTTCATGCCATTGGTCATCGGGTCAAAAGCAATCCAAGCGGTATGAATCATGGCTTGCATCACTAACAATTCAGCATTATTTGGGTATTTAGTTAACTCAATATCTAATGCTGATTGTGCTTTTGATAGCAAAGCATTCATCTGCTCTTTATCTTTTGTGGCAAAAGCTGTAGTTGTATTGACTAAAGCCACATAATAATTAGGTAGCCAACTTTCCTTTTCTGCAGAAGCGATGCGTTCAAACATGGCCGAAGCTTCTGTGTTTTTTCCTTCTCCCCAAAGAGCGAATGCTTTTCCCATTCCTTGCTCAAATTGACCTTGTGAAAACAATTGAGTAGTCACAAATAAAACGATGGTAATAATAATTTTTGTCATGATTTTAGATTTTTATGTTTATAGTTTTGTTTTGATTAATTGTAAATTTTGCATCAGAATATTTTGGTGGTCCCATAAATCCTTTTGCCCCATTTGAACAAGCATAATCTTCTTTCGGAATGCCAAACCAACCTGTTTCCAATTTTCCATTTCCGTTTTCATCATGAAATAAGGAAATCGCAAATTCACCGGAAGGTAAATGATCAAATTCTACTACTGCTTCTTTATTGGAAATAGAAACAACTTTTCCAAAATATACTTTTCGCAAAAAGTTCTTTTCGCCTTGATACAAGCCAACTACTACTTGGCCTTTATTATTTTTCAAGCCTTTTATGTTGACAGTTAATTTACTTTGGGCTAATAGGCCGCAACTGAAACAAATGATCATCATGAATAGTAAATTTTTCATATTGTTTAGATTTAAAGATTAATAAATTTTTGATGAGTCAAATTTCGTTTGAAAATCATGGGTTTAAAAAAGAGTTTGACTGAGTTGTTGATTTTTAAGGATGAATTGTTTTTTAAGGTACTAAGGCACTGAGGTTCTAAGGAGCTGATTTAATTGTCATTTAAAAACCTTAGTTCCTTAGAGCCTTAGTAACTCAGAACCTATAGATTCTCCAACTGATTCGTTTTCTTATTCTCACTAATGGTCCAAAAGAAACCAACAAAGAAGAATCGATCAGCGGGTTGACCAATGGCTCTGCGTTGAAATTGACCATTCAAATCCGGTGAGTTAGCATATTGATATCCAAAAACATTGTCTGTACCAATGATATTAGAAACCGAGAAATACAAAATCTTTTGTTGCGAAAGCAAATACGCCCAGTTAAAACTCAAATTTTGAAAGGCTTTCGTTTTTCCGTTCATGAACTCCAATTCATTCGGGTTGTTATACGGACGACCGGAATTCACTGTGTAAGAAAACCCAATTTGCGATTTCCAGTCCTCTATCCAATGTTTGGTAACAACCGATAAGGTGTGATCAGCCACAAAACTTGGTGTAACTTGGTTAGGAAAATTCAAATAATCGCGTTCGGTATCGATATAGGAATAGGAAACCCAGTATTCTGTATTTTTAAAGGTCTTATTATCTCTCCAGAAAATATCAATTCCTTTGGCATAACCGAATCCATCATTGGTAAAAGCAGAATTGAATTGAGCTCCATTGGTATCAAATTTCACCAAATCGTGATATTTTTTATAATACGCCTCCGCTCTGAACAAACGTCCGTCTTTATTATGTTGAAAATTGAAGATGTAATGACTTGCTTTTTCCGATTGAAAATCATCCGAATATTTGATATAATCAGCTCTGGGAGTTTGCACAAAATCGCCATAGGCAAAGGAAAACTGACTGTTTTTTGAAACTTTATAGGCAAAAGAAGCTCTTGGTGAAAGTCGGAATTCCTCTAACAAACTAGTTTGCGAAGCCCTTGCTCCTAGTTTCATGGCTAACTTTTTACTGAAGAAAATATCCGATTCAGCATAAACTGCAGCTATTGAATTTTGATAGCCAACCTTGAAAGATTGTCCTTCAAATTCAGTAAATTTTTCATCAAAATCAGTCACAAAATAATCTGCACCGGCAGAAATTTTGATGCGTTCAGTAATTTTTTTACCTACTTTCATTTTTAAGTGAATCGCGTTTTCATCATTTTTCACTTGATCAGAATTGATGCCGATTTTATTTAAACCCAAACCGTAACTCACTCCGGTGTGAAGGTTCCAACTGTTTCCGAAAGTTCCTTTGTAAGAAGCATTTCCATAAAAATTATCGTTTCTTAAGTCAAAACGTACTTTCTCCGGTTGATTGATATCTTCCTGATTAATATCCAATTGAGCAACATCAAATGCTCCATACACTTTTAGCAATCCATTTTTGAATTGATAGCGATAAACCATTTCACCAGCTAAAGATTGATATGGTTTATTCCAATCTACCGCTTGCGGAACTAATTTTTGATAGGGTTCTAAATTGATGTAGGCTGCATTGAAAGTGAATGAATTTTTATTCCATTTTTGCGTATTTCCAATGCCTAAACCAACTGTCATTAACGAAATATCGGTTTGTTCTTGTGTCGGTTCATCTATCGTGTTTAAGGTTAATACGCTTGAAAGAGCTTCACCAAATTCAGCACTGTACCCCCCCGTGGAGAAAGAAATTCCATTAAACAGAAATGGTGAAAATCGTCCGCGAGTAGGTAAATTTTGAGCTGTTGCTCCATATGGTTGAGCCACCCGAAGTCCGTCTACAAAGGTTTGTGTTTCATCGGCTTCACCACCACGAACAAATAAGCGTCCGCTTTCCCCCACCGTTTGTGTTCCTGGAAGTGTATTGAGTGCTCCTATAATATCTCCGGCCGCACCGGCAGTAGTAACAATATCTAATGGTTTTAGAACAGAAACTCGAGCTTTATCACCGGCTTCAAATGTACCGGCAGTCACAATCACCGCATCCAACGTGTTGACACTTTCTCTTAATTTGATGGTTTGGTTTTTGAAATTGGATACATCAATTTCCTTTTTAAAGGTTTCAAACGAAAGAAAACTTACCACTACAACTTTTGTTCCGGTTTCAGAAGTCGAAAATGAAAAATTTCCGTTTTCATCGGAGGAAGCTCCATCATATGTTCCTTCTAAATAAATATTGGCTCCCGGAATGGCCATTCCTCTTTCATCGGTAATTTTTCCGGATAGTTCGGTTTGAGCAAAACTTTGTAACGCTAAGATAAAAAGTAAAAAAGTAAATATTGTTTTCATTTTGTTTGATTTTGATGAGACAAAGTTGCTTCAAAATATTCCTTTTTAAAATTGAATGTTACTGAGTTGTGGAAAATGAAGGATGAATTGTATATCAACAAAAAAGAATTACTTTCGTAACATAGTATAAATTCAATGCATCAATGAAAAAAATTTTATTTCTTCTCGTTCTTTCAATAAGTTTCCAATCTAATTCTCAAGACAATTCAACTATTACCACAGAGAAAAATATTGCATCTTGTTATAATAATTGGTTCAAAAAAAGTGAGGTAGATTTAGTTGAGTTTCAAAATCAATTTGAGTCATATTTCATTGTAAATAAATTAATTGATTCAAATTTAACAACGGACAAAAAATATGAAGCAATTTTAAAGATATTGGAAAATCCTCCAAAAAAATTACCCAAATTTCAGAATAAAAATAGTTTAGTTGAATTAATAAAAAAATTAAATATTTCAAATTCTGACATCATTAAAAGAGGACAATTAAAATGTTTAATGGATTTCTATAAAACCAACAAAAGTAAATTAGAAAACAAATCAGGCATTTATGCAATTGGAATAACGTTAGAACATGTAGAAAGAGCTCCTGGAGTTAGTCAAGAACTTATTGTCAGTTCAATTAGAATGAACTTGAACAAAAATGAATTAAAAAAAGATATAGTTCAAATTTCACTTGTAATTTTATTTTTTCCTGAACTCATCTTACTAACAGACTAATTCTTTTTTTAATGAATCCAAAAATCCAAATCACCAAAACCGAGTTACTTTCTGACAATTGGTATATACTTAACAAAGTTACTTACGAATTTACTCCTCAAAACGGTGAATCCGAAATCCAAAGAAGAGAAGTATATGATCGCGGAAATGGTGCCGCAATTTTATTGTACAACAAAAAAAAACAAACCGTTATTTTAACCCGTCAATTTCGTTTACCCACTTTTTTAAATGGAAACGAAAGCGGTATGATGATTGAAGTATGTGCCGGTATGTTGGACGAAAATAATCCGGAAGAATGCATCAAACGCGAAACCGAAGAAGAAACCGGTTACCGCATTCAAGACGTCAAAAAAGTATTTGAAGCCTACATGTCGCCCGGAGCTGTGACCGAAATTTTACATTTCTTTATTGCTGAATACCAACTTGAAATGAAAGTGAGTGAAGGGGGCGGATTGGCCACTGAACATGAATACATTGAAGTGTTAGAACTCAATTTCAACGAAGCGATGGAGATGGTTTATAATGGCGAAATCAAAGATGCAAAGACCATTATGTTGCTTTTACATGCAAAAAATAACCAACTATTATGATCCAAAATCTTATCAACAATTCACAAATCTTCCCACATAAATCGTAAATAATCGTTACTTTTGCCTTCCGTAAAAATGCAACGAAGATGATTTACAAATTACGAGTAATACTCGACAACGAAGACGATGTTTTTAGAGATTTAGCCATTGAAAACACGGATACTTTAGAAGATTTACACAATGCTATTGTGAATGCTTTTGGCTTTGACGGAAGCGAAATGGCCTCCTTTTACACTTGTGATGACAACTGGAATCAAGAAGATGAAATTCCGCTTTTTGACACCGGTGATGTTCCGGGTGAAATGCGGATTATGAGCGATTTGACCCTCGAAGACATGTTGTATGAAAAGCAAACTAAAATCATTTATGTCTATGATTTTCTAAATATGTGGACCTTTTTGGTTGAGTTAGCCGCCATCGAAGAAAGACAAATTGGAGCCACCTATCCGGAATTATTGTTCTCACACGGATTAATGCCACTTGGTGACAACGACCCTACTTTTGAAGCTGATGAAGATTCATTATTCTCCGAATTTGAAGACGAATTAGACGAAGATGACTTGAACATGTTTGATGGAGACGATTCGTTTGAAGATTTTGGATTTGAGGAGAATTGGAACTGAGTAGCTGAGTAGCTGAGTAGCTGAGTAGCTGAGTAGCTGAGTAGCTGAAAATTAAAAACTATAAACCATTTAAAACAATTATTAGCCATGAAAAATTTCAAATCATTACTTATTTGGCAAAAATCAATGTCATTAGTAACCGAAACCTATTTAATAACAAAAGAATTCCCTAAAGAAGAAATTTTTGGTTTAACATCACAAATTAGACGTAGTTCAATCTCAATTCCGAGCAATATTGCTGAAGGATTTGGTAGAGATGGAAATAAAGAATTTCTGAGGTTTTTAAGAATCTCTTTAAGTTCACTTTTTGAATTTCAAACGCAAATAGAAATTTCAAAAAACATATATTATTTAAACGAAAATCAATTTAACAAATTATATGAGTTCAGTAGAGAACTAGAAGCTATGCTTGTTTCATTCATCAAAAAAATTGACGAATCTAAATAAAAACTCAGCATCTCAGCATCTCAGCTACTCAGCAACTTAAAAAAAAATGATCAATTTATTCAACGCCCACATCGAATCCCTTTCCATCCACCGAGTTGGAAACAAAAGCCGTAACGAAGCTATCTTTTTATCGGAAAACCCATACCAAACCAATGACGAAATTACGCCATTGTTGAAAGAGTTTTTCCTAAAATCGTTTCGTGAAAAAGAAGAGAACTATTATCAATTTGCTCATGAAGTAGATTTGGAATACAACGATATGTTCAAATTGGCATCTGAAGTGTTTGAAAATCCAGCCAACATTCATGATATTTCAAAGAAAATTACAAAACATTTGTTTGAACAATCCAATCATCCGCACATTAAAAATGGTGAAGTGTATGTGGCTTACTTCACGCATTTAACCATTGACAATAATCAAGTAGATGCCATTGGTGTGTTTAAAAGTGAAGTGCAAGCCGACTTTTTACAATTTGAAGAGAAAGGAACAAACCTTGAAATGTTGCTTCAACACGGCATCAATTTGAATAAATTAGATAAAGGTTGTTTGATTTTTAATTACAAAAAAGAAGAAGGCTACAAAATCTTAACCGTCGATAGTAACCGCTATGATGCACGTTATTGGTTAGAGCATTTCTTGAGCGTAGACGCTTTTCAAGATGAAAACTTCATCACCAAAAAATACTTGAAATTCTGTCAGGATTTTGCCAAAGATGTAGTTTTTCCTGCCGAAGACAAAAAACAGGAAGTGATGTTTATGAATCGTTCGGTGAATTATTTTGCCAAGAATGATGAGTTTGAAGAAAGTAATTTCTTGAACGAAGTGATGGACAACCCTGACCTGATTCCGGAATTTAAAAGTTATAAAGTGGATAAAGGTGAAAAATACAGCATCGAAGATGTCACCAACTTCCCTATCGCCAATGCAGCGGTTTCCGATGCCCGAAAGAAAATTAAAAACGTCATCAATTTAGATACCAATATTCAAATTAAATTGGATTTCATCAACCCCGAAAGTGCTGAAAAATTTGTGGAAAAAGGCTGGGACGAAGAAAAACAAATGTATTACTATTTGGTTTATTTCAATAAAGAACAGAAATCGTAAATCGCAAATCCTCAATTAGTTATATAGTTGAGGATTTTTTTATTATTTGTAGTCTTTTACTTCCTAATGTGTTAATTTTCAGTGTTTTGTCGAGTTTTTTTGTGGTTTTGTCCATAATTAAGTAAGTTTAGCTTGCCACAATTTAAATACCACATCTATGAAAACCTACACTAGCACTCTGTCCGTTTCGGGCACTTCCGTGATTTGCTCCATTTTGGGGCACAAATTTCGATCAACCAGAAAAATCACCAATCACTTTAGTGAATACCAATGCCGTTGTTGCGGAAAACAAATGACCGAAGACCCAAGAGGTCGTTTAATTTCATTAACTCCTGAACTTCGCGATATTAATGAAACTTTGCATATGATTTTCAGAAGGAGGCAAATTCATATTTGACTACTACATTCGTAAAAGTTCTATTGATTTCAAGATCGATGCGTAACAAATTGGTAACTTAGTCGTCCTATCTTTAACGACTAAAGTGAATTATCTTGGAAACTATTCTCACCATTGAAAATTTAAACAAACGATTCGGAGCCGTTCATGCGGTAAAAAACGTATCACTTGAAATAAAAAAAGGTAATGTTTACGGAATTCTCGGTCCAAACGGTAGCGGAAAATCAACTACATTAGGTATTGTATTAAATGTAGTCAACAAAACTTCCGGTGAATACCGCTGGTTTGGCGGAACAATGGAAACGCATGAAGCTCTCAAAAAAGTGGGAGCCATCATTGAACGCCCTAATTTCTATCCTTACATGACTGCACAAGAAAATTTGGAATTGGTTTGTAAAATCAAAGGAGCATCCTATAACAAGGTAGCAGAAAAACTGGAAGTGGTTGGGCTTTTAGACCGAAAAGACAGTAAATTCAGGACTTTTTCGTTGGGGATGAAACAACGTTTAGCGATTGCTTCTGCCCTACTAAACGATCCCGAAATTTTGATTTTAGACGAACCAACCAACGGGTTAGATCCGCAAGGAATTCGTCAGATTCGCGATATAATCAAAACCATTGCTTCGCAAGGAACTACTATTTTGTTGGCTTCACACCTATTGGATGAAGTTGAAAAAGTCTGTAGTCACGTTTTAGTTCTTCGAAAAGGCGAAATCTTATATTCCGGAAAAGTAGACGGAATGATTTCCAACGAAGGCTTTTTTGAACTTCAATCTGAGAATATAAACGAATTAATGTCTGCCTTGCAAAATCATCCCGCCATTGAAAAAATGGAGTTGGAAGAAGGCAAATTGGTTGTTTATTTAAAATCTGCTTTGGAAGCAAAAGACATAAATAAATATTTAGTGGAAAAAGGAATTTACCTCAACCATTTAGTGAAGCGAAAACACAGTTTGGAAGAACAGTTTTTACAATTGACCAACAAAAACTAAACCTATTACCTTTTACCAATAACCATCATGAATAGACTTCTTCAAATAGAATTTCAAAAAATATGGAAAAACAAAGCCAGTCGGATATTAACGATTGCTTATTTTGTGATACTTTCCTTTATCGCTCTAATTGCTTCGATTAAATTTAAAATAGGAAACTTTGAATTGCAAATTGCTGAACAAGGCATTTTCAATTTCCCTTATATTTGGCATTTCAACACGTATATTGCAGCTATTTTAAAGTTTTTTCTTGCGATTGTTATCGTTTCGATGATGGCAAATGAATACAGTTACGGCACCTTAAAACAAAATTTAATCGATGGTTTCAGTAAAAAAGAATTCATACAATCCAAGTTCATAACCGTTTTAGTGTTTGCATTGGCATCTACTGTTTTTGTTTTCATTATGTCGTTAATACTGGGATTAAGCTTTTCTTCCTATAATGAAATCGATATTATTTTTTCAGATTTAGAATATATTCTTGCCTACTTTTTGAAACTGACTGCTTTTTTCTCTTTTTGTTTATTCCTTGGAATATTGGTCAAACGATCGGCTTTTGCGATTGGATTTCTTTTTGTATGGAATATAATAGAAGGAATTATCATTGGGTTTTTAAAGTGGGAAGTATATGTTAATTCAAATGATTACCAATATTTCACTCAATTCTTGCCTTTAGAATCGATGTCTAATTTAATAAAAGAACCATTCACACGTTTAAGCGTAATCAAAAATATAGAGGAAACCATTGGTGGAGCGGCTAATAGTAAAGATTATGGTGTGCATTGGTATTCGATGCTCATCGTCATTTGTTGGATAGTTATTTTTATGTTAATGTCCTATAAAATTCTAAAGAAAAGAGATTTGTAGTATCTTTGCAAACGCTATGAAGTTTGCCAAAAACATTGCCATTTTACTGCTTACGATTACTTTTACTCAAAGTAATCATGCACAATATATTCTAGTGGATGACAACCGAACCGTTGAAGATTTAGTAGAAAATATTCTCATCAACTCCTCTTGTGCCAATGTGTCTAATATTTCGGTTTCCGGTTGGGCATTTACGAGTGGAAACAGTTATGGGTTTTTTAATGCTTCCGGTACTTCATTTCCTTTTGAAGACGGTGTGATTATTTCAACCGGAAGAGCTGCCTCTGCGGTGGGACCAAATGGAAACCTGCTTAGTGAAGGCCCAACCAATTGGCTAGGCGATAATGATTTGCAAAATGCAATTAACGAAAACAATACCATCAACGCTACTGTTATTGAGTTTGACTTCCTCCCTTTTGCCAACAAAGTAAGTTTCGACTATATTTTTTCCTCTGAACAATATTTGTCCAATCCGAGTCCGAACCAATGTAATTTCTCTGATGGATTTGCTTTTCTTTTAAAAGAAGCAAGTTCTTCAGAATATACAAACTTAGCAGTTGTTCCCAACACTAACATTCCTGTAAAAATAACAACTGTACGTGGACAAGGAACCATCTGTCCGCCAGCTAATGAGGAATATTTTGATGCATTTAATGGTTTTGAACATCCAACCAATTACAATGGACAAACCAAAATTTTAAAAGCTGAAAGCAATGTTACTCCTGGAGTTTTGTACCATATTAAGTTAGTAATCGCAGACCAAGGAAATAATTTATATGATTCTTCCATTTTTTTAGGAGGCGGAAGTTTTACTATAGAAACCGATTTGGGTGAAGACCGACTCATTGCTACCGGAAATCCACTTTGTCCTGACGAAACTTTGTTGTTAAACGCCACCAATTCAACGGCTGTTGGATATAAATGGTTTAGAAATACGATTGAAATAATTGGCGAAACGGGTCCAACTTTGTTGGTAGATGATTTTGGAATTTATAAAGTGGAAGTCATTTTCAATCCGACCTGTTCTTCCTTTGGCGAAATTGAAATTGAATACAGTACAAACCCTGTTCCTAATGACACCACATTAACACAATGCGATTCCGACGGAGATGGTTTTGCTTTGTTCAATCTAAACGATGCAAATAACGATGTGATTGGCTCAAACACAAATGTAGGTTCTCCTTTTTATTACCTCACTCAAGCTGACGCGGAAAATGCACAAAACCCGATTGCAAATTTTTCATCATTTCAAAACACAGTTGTAAACCAAGTTATTTATGCCCGACTACAAAATAATTTTGGTTGTTTTGGTATCTCGGAAGTGACACTTTCTACGTCAAACAATACTGTCGCAATTACACCATTTGCAATTTGCGATGGTGATGTTGAACAAAATGGAATTACTGCCATCGATTTAAATAATGAAATTTCACCTACCTTATTATCCAATTTCACCCCGGGCTTAGTTGTAAATTATTATCCAACGGAAGGAGATGCGCAGCTTCAAGTAAATCAAATCGCTTCACCCTACATTAATTTAACAGCTTTTCAGGAAATTATTTTTGCCCGAATTACAGATGGTGTAAGTTGTTTTGGGATAATCCCAATTACAATTAACATTAACACTTTTGTACCTACAAATTTTGAAAACGAGACGCTTTTTTTATGTGAAAATGAATCGCTAATTATTGGTGTGGATGCTATTTTTGAAAGCTATGTTTGGAATAATGGAGAAACCACACCGGAAATTGTTGTAAATCAACCCGGAACTTACATAGTAACAGTTACCAATACAGAAGGTTGCACCGCTCAAAAGACTTTTATTGTAACTGCTTCCGGACCGGCCACCATAACATCAATAAATATTAAAGATTTTGCAGAAAGCAATAATACTGTTGAAATCAATTATACCGGATTAGGAAATTATGTTTTTTCATTAGACGGAAGTTTTTTTCAAAACAGTCCGATTTTTACTAATGTAAGTGCCGGTGAATATACCATTACCATCAATGATCTAAATGGTTGCGAGGCTACTTTTGAAACAATAATTGTGTTGGATTACCCAAAATTCTTTACTCCTAACGGTGATGGCATCAATGATTATTGGAAAATTGAAAACTTAAATCAACCCGCTGCAAAAATTTATATCTTCAATCGTTATGGGAAATTTTTGAAACAAATTGGTTCGAATGGTTTGGGTTGGGACGGAAATTTTTCCGGTTCTCCTATGCAAGCTTCTGATTATTGGTTTACTCTTTATTTAGAAGATGGAAGAATCATCAAAGGACACTTCACTTTAAAAAGATAATTCATTATCTTTGTTATCCTTTGAAAAATAAAATGAAAAAAATTGCTTTATTTCTGTTATTCACATTGAATTGTTTTGCTCAATTTAGTAAGACACACTATATCCCTCCTATAACAGGAACTAATCAACAACCTATTCAAAATCAATTCATTTACATTTCATCTCCAAGTTTAACCCCGGTAAATTTTACAATAAATCCGATAGGAGGAACACCAATCAACGGAACCGTTTCCAGAGATGTACCTTTTGTTTATACTATTGGATTTGGGGATAACACACCATTATTCGTTCCGGCTACAAACCTAAATAGTGTTTTTACGAATAAAGGTTTTATTATTGAAGCGGAAGATCAGATATATGCCGCTGTACGTTTTACTGCTTCAACTGCAAGTAATCAAGCCACCGGAATTGTTTCCAAAGGTCTAGCAGGATTGGGAACACAATTTAGAATTGGTGCATTTACAAATACCGGGTTGTCTAGTACAGGGTATACAAATAATCATTTGACCTTTATTTCCATTTTGGCAACTGAAAATAACACAACCGTTTCATTTAGTGATATCAAACCAGGGGTTCAATTAATAAATAATGTTGGAGTTGGAAACAATCCCGGCGACATCACATTGAATAGTGGGGAAAGTTTTGTAATGGGAGTAACTGGACCTAATTTTGCTAATCGAGATGGACTAATCGGTGCATTGATTAATTCTGACAAACCAATTGTGGTCAATTGTGGTTCATTCGCCGGTACAAATGGAAATGTTGATAACAATTTAGATGTAGGAATTGATCAAATTGTTTCTGTTGAAAGAACTGGCACTGAATATATTTTTGTAAGAGGGTTTGGCGATAATCTAACTGAAAAACCTTTGATTGTAGCCCATGAAGATAACACAGAAGTTTCTATCAATGGTAATTTGGCACAAATAATAAATGCCGGTGAATATTTAGCAATTGATGGAGGGTTTTACAGTCCACAAGGAAACATGTACGTACAAACATCAAAAAATGTGTTTGCCTATCAAGGCGTTGGTGGTGCCATTCAAGCCAACCAAGAAATGTACTTTGTTCCACCTTTAAGTTGTCAAACGCCTAAAATCATTGATAACATCCCTTTAGTGAATTTAATTGGGAATATTTCGTATACAACCAATAGCGGTATCAATATTGTAACCGAGACAGGAGCCGCTTTAAATTTTATTGTTGACGGCGTTAATTATACCATTGCTACTCTTCCCGGAGGTATTAATCTTCAAGGCCCTTTTTCAATTCCCGGAAATACGGATTACGAAACTTATCAAATTGTTGGGCTTACAGGAAATATTTCTGTTTTTTCAGATAAGCAATTGTATCTTTCTTACTTTGGTTCTAACAACGCAGCAACTTACGGTGGTTATTATTCCGGTTTTACATTTAAACCCGAAATTTCTTTTGAAAGATTAGATTTAGATTCTTCCAATTGTATTCCCAATGTTAACCTTTCCATCAATACACTTTCTCCCTTTGATACCTACCAATGGTTTTTTAATGGAAATCCAATTGTGGGAGCTACTAATCCTGAATACACACCTACGGAACCAGGATTTTATTATCTTTCTGCAACTGTAACTGAATGTAATATTACTTTAATATCAGATGAAATTCCGGTAAGTGACTGTCCGGAAGACAGTGATTCTGATGGAGTTAACAATAACATTGACCTAGATTTTGACAATGACGGCATTGCAAATTGCACAGAATCATTTGGCAATCAAGAAATTAATTTAAGTAATTCAACTGCAGGCACTATCGTTATTGGAAATTATTCCAATTCTTTCCTGGGAACGGTCAATACTGATGGCCCGGGAATTCCTACTCCCCAACCTCTCATTGGAAATGCCAATGGTGATTTTGTAACCCATCCGGCAAATGGAAAAGAGAATTCTGTTACTTATCGTTTAGATTTTGCCCAACCCATCAGTTTAGGGATAGAGTATGTGCAAACTGCAAATACTGCCAATTTATTATCGTCTACGGGAGAATTTATAATTGAAACAGCTGTTAACAAAACAATTACCTTATTAAATCCTGACGGACAATTGTTAGTTGATACTAATTATGACGGTATATATGAAAATGGGGTTTTTGAATATTCATCATTCCAAATTCGTTTTCGATTAAATAGTGCAGTTCCGCTTGCTGCCGGAACTGGAACGTTCAGATTTACGGTTAATTTAACCGAATTTATTTCAATCACGCACAAAAATATTTCAGATAACTCTTCAAAAGCTTCTTTCAAATTAATTGCCACCTGTATTCCAAAAGATTCTGATGGTGATGGAATTTCAGATGCAATGGATTTAGATAGTGATAACGATGGGGTTCCTGATAATATTGAAGCTCAAGGAGAAAATTTTATAGCCTCTACCCCAATAGATTCAAATAATGACGGGATTAGTGATGCCTTTGGAGTTGGTCTCGTACCAATTGATTCGGATGGCGATGGAATTCTTGATTATTTGGATTTAGACAGCGACAATGATGGAATTTATGATTTGAATGAATCCGGTTCAAATGCTACAGATACTGATCTAAATGGTGTGATTGACGGTACTGGATTTGGAAACAATGGATTGTTTGATAATTTAGAAACCGGTTCAAACAATGGTATATTAAACTATACTATTGCTGATACCAATGCAGATGGAATTCTAAATTATATTTCATTAGACAGTGATGGAGATTTATGCAACGATGTTATTGAAGCGGGATTTACAGACGGTAATGGAGATGGCCTCTTGGGTAATACCTCTTTTTCTGTTGACGCAAACGGGTTAGTTTTAGGTTCGGGAGGCTATAGCCCACCTAATCAAAACTATACCATTGGTGCACCTATTGAAATTACAACTCAACCGGCAAGTC
Organism: Flavobacterium piscinae; assembly: GCF_004122145.1. Taxonomy (GTDB): domain Bacteria; phylum Bacteroidota; class Bacteroidia; order Flavobacteriales; family Flavobacteriaceae; genus Flavobacterium; species Flavobacterium piscinae. The sequence continues at coordinate 125,383 of NZ_SBKQ01000008.1, read as the reverse complement.
AAACAACATGTAATTTTGAAAATACAAGTTTTACATTAACAGGAACGATTTCCGATAGTTATCAATGGCAGCTAAGTAGTGACAATGGAGTAAATTGGACAAACATTTCTAATAATACAACTTACGCTGGTGCTACAACTCCAACTCTACAAATTAGTGGAGCTGTTAATGCAATGAATAACTATCGCTATCGGGTGGTTTTAAATCGCATTGGGAATAGTTGTGGTTTAACTTCTGAAGAAGCTGTGTTAACAATCAATCCAACACCCATACTAACATCGCCGGTTTCAATTATTCAATGTGATAATGACGATACAAATAATGGTATTTCTGATATTAATTTACTTCAAAAAAATGACGTAATCTCTGCGAATTTTGCAACCGAAACATTTACCTATTTTACGACACAAATTGCTGCTGTAAATAATGATTCAACGTTACAAATTACAAATCCTATAGCTTATAATACCGGAAATTCGACCGTTTGGGTTCGCGTAGAAAATACGTTTGGTTGCTTTGAAGTTGGACAAATTGATATTTTTGTTTCTGCTACACAAATTCCGTCAAGTTTTCTTCGCACTTTTGCCAAATGTGATGATTTTATTGATACCGCCAACGACGATAGAGATGGTATTTCCACTTTTGATTTTAGCAGTGTTACTGCTGATTTAATTGGAATCTTGCCAGCTTCAACCCCATTTACCATAAAATATTTTGAAACAGAAGCAGATGCTCTTGCTGAAACTGACAATAATGGAAATTCATTAGAAATTACAACTATTAGTAATTTTAGGAATACAAATTCACCAAACTTTCAGCAAATTTGGATTCGAGTAGAAAGTACTTTAGATAATGCTTGCTTTGGTCTAGGTCCGTATATTGAATTGACGGTTGAACCTTTACCAATTTTAACGCCACTAACCACAAAAATTGAATGTGATGATGATCAGGATGGGCTATTTTCATTTGATACTTCATCAATCATAACTGATTTACTCGGCACTCAAAATCCGAATGATTTCATTATTACCTATTTTGATGAAGATAATATTCCAATACCAAGTCCGTTACCAAATCCGTTCTTAACCGCTTCGCAAACAATTAAAATTGTTGTGACAAATGCTACTACACAAGACCCTAACGGACCTTGTTCTGAGGAAACAACGCTAACTTTTATTGTAGATAAGCTTCCGTTTATTGCCAATGCTATTCCCAATCAAATAACCTGTGATATTGATAATGAAGAAGATGGTTTTTTCAATTTTGATACTTCTTCGTTTACATCTACTTTACTAGGAAGTCAAACAGGAATGAGTATTACTTATTTTGATGAAAATGGTATTGAACTTAATCCTCTTCCAACAAGCTTCTTTACAAAAACACAAACTATTACTGCTGTAATAACAAATTTAGCAAATACAAATTGTAATGTTTCAACGACAATTAATTTCATTGTAAATCCATTACCGCAATTAGAAGAAGGTTTTAAGGAAATTATTTGTTTTGGTGTAGATGCGGTAACATTTGATGCCGGTCTAATCGATGGAAACATTTCTGATTTTACTTACCAATGGTTCAGAAATGATGTGCTTATCCCAGGCGAAACAAATTATAATTTAACAGTCGATGAAGATGGTATTTATAAAGTGATTGTCGAAAATACATTTGGTTGTACACAAGAAAGAATAATCGAAATTGTTTACTCACAACCAGCCACTTTTGAAAATATTGTTGTGGTTGATTTAGTTGAAAATAATACGGTAAGCATTTTTGTAACCGGTTCGGGAAATTATGTTTACAGCTTAGATTCTGCAAACGGACTTTACCAAACAGCTAACTTTTTTGAAAATGTAATTGCCGGAATCTACACCGTATATGTAAAAGATTTAAATGGCTGCGGAGTAGTAGAACAAGAAATTGCTGTTCTGGGTGTTCCAAAATTTTTTACTCCAAATGGCGATGGTTATAATGATACATGGAAAATTAGAGGAGCAAATGAAAAGTATAATTTTAATTCTACAATTTATATTTTTAATCGATTTGGAAAGTTAATAAAACAAATCGGAACTACCGGAGAAGGTTGGGACGGAACTTACAACGGAGAACCTCTCCCGGCAGATGATTATTGGTATTCTATTGAATTTGAAGATGGTCGAAGAGCTAAAGGACATTTTTCATTAAAACGGTAACAATGAAAAAAATATACTTTTTAATTTTCTTTTGTTTTAATTTTACGATGACAAATGCTCAAAAAATCAATGTAAAATATGGTATTTTAGAGGTTTATGAAAATTTTAAATCCGTTAATGTACCACCGCGAAATGTGGGTGTTTGGCTCCCACAAAACTATACTCCCAAGAAAAAGTATGCTGTTTTATACATGCACGATGGACAAATGCTCTTTGATTCCACTGTTACTTTTAACAAAACCGAATGGGGAGTTGATGAATGTTTAACAAAATTAATGCGGGAAGGAAAAATAAAAAACACCATTGTAGTTGGTATTTGGAATACAAATGAAAACAGACATCAAGAATATTTTCCTCAAAAACCTTATGAAAATTTATCAAAAGAAGAAAAAGAAAACGTAAGTATTTCTTTGAAAAAAATTGGTATGTCTGCAACGTTTACACCTTCCTCTGATAATTATTTAAAGTTTATTGTAGAAGAACTCAAACCTTTTATTGATTCTACCTATTCCACATTAACGGATAAAAAAAATACCTTCATCGCCGGTTCTAGCATGGGTGGACTAATTTCTATGTATGCTGTTTGTGAATATCCCAACGTTTTTGGTGGTGCAGCCTGTTTATCTACTCATTGGCCTGGAACATTTGAAGCGGATAACAATCCGGTTCCCAATGTTTTTTATAATTACTTAACTAAAAATCTTCCAAATCCTAATCAAAATAAGTTCTATTTCGATTACGGTACCGAAGAATTAGATGCTTTATATCCACCTTTACAATCAAAAGTTGATGCAATAATGACATCCAAAAGATTTTCAAATGAAAACTGGATTACTCAAAAATTTGAAGGAGAAAATCATTCTGAAAATGCATGGCGAAAAAGACTTCATATTCCTATTGAATTTTTACTGAAAATTTAGTGCCTCAACGAATACTCTTTTCATTTGAATGTAAATGAAAAGTTATTAATGAAAAATGTTAAAAAAATATAACTTTTAAAGAAAAAGCTTAAGCATAAATTTGTACTTTGGTAGTATAATTTATTTGCACTATGAAAAAAATATTTGCTGTAAAAACTTTATCGCTCTTTACTTTTTATCTAGCTTTTTTGTTATTGCCACAGAACTCCTATTCTCAGCTGGCAGTTCCATTTAAAGTTCGTTATCAATCGTATGTTAAAGGAGATATGATGGTCATATCAAATACAATAGTCAATCGAAAAGAAAATAGAACTTCTACATCTGAACCCTATAACGACATTACAGAAATCGCGAAATTGAATGATCAATTTGAAATGAACTACATCGACATCGATAATGATGAGTCAACTTTCAGTTCAAGTTCTGCCGTGTTAAATTTGAGCAATGTTTCATCAAAGAAAATAAAATATGCCGGTTTATATTGGTCTGCTACGTACAAATATGATTCCGGTGAAAGAGATAAAAACTGGAGATATGTGGCGGTAGATAAAAATAGAGCTTCGGTAAATGAAATTAAATTAAAACTTCCTACACAAAATGAATATATCACCATTACTGGTGAACTTATTTTTGATGGACTGTCAGTGAAGAACTTTAAAGAAAGTGCTCCTTATGCGGTTTATGCCGATGTAACGAAAGAAATTCAATCACTTCAAAATCCTAATGGAGAATATACTGTTGCCAACATTCGTGCCACAAAAGGTATAATTAGTGGTGGGGTTGCCGGTGGTTGGACATTATTTTTGGTGTATGAAGATGAAACAGAAACCGGAAAATTCATCACCTCTTTCGATGGTTTTGTTGGAATAACTGCTAGACCGGTAGAAATATTATATACCGGATTTAGTACCTTACCGGAAGGAAAAGTTAATGCTAAATTAGCTGGATCAGTGCTAGAAGGCGACAGAAACTTAGTAGGTGATCAATTGGAAATTAAATCAGGGGATAGTAAAAATTATACGTTATTAAGCCATTCTTTAAAACCGGTGGATAATTTCTTCAACAGCACTATTGTGGTAAATGATTCTTACTTTGAAAACAGAAACCCTAATAGCTTAAACACATTAGGGTATGATACTTTTCTTATCCCTATTGACAATGAGAATAATTCTGTTATTCAGAACAATACTTCAAAAGTTTCATTGAAATTGAAATCATCAGGCGATCGCTATAGTATGTTTTTCAGTGCTTTTAATGTGGAAGTAAAAGATCCTGTAAAAGAAATCGGATCACACCTTTTGACTTCAAAAGAGATAAAAGAAGTTCAAAAACCGGCTGCAGCAAATCCATATTTGGTTGTTACTGAGAAAGAAAATAGTAACGATTCAGATTCAATTAAAAATGAAAATATTAGCCTGGAAAAGCCTACTGTGTTAGAACAAGCTATTGCAGAAATAGAGCCCAAAAACGATGTAAAAGAAAAAACAGTAGAAGCTAAAGAAACTCAAATTGAAGAAGAAAAAGTTTCACCACCTCCCGCAAGAACGTATTTCAGCATTCGCGATATGATTAAAGAAAGTGAAAAAATGAATGCTGAAATTGGTGAAAACGAAATCAAAAAAAGAATAACCGTAATACCGGGTGCCGATGTATTAATTCCAAACCAACCCAAAGGATATTATGTGGTCGCCAATGTTTTTGCAAAACCAAATAATGCAGAACGTTTTGAATCTAAATTAAAGAGCAAAGGTTTAGATGCACAAATTCTATATAATCCTACAACAAACTATAAAAGTGTTTATATTGGAAAATTTAGTACTTGGTCTGATGCTATCAAATTTTATTATTCCAATGCTGAAGGGAAATATGATGATGAATTATGGATTATGTTAGTCAACACCTCAACCGGAACAATTTTATAACGTTTGCAATAATCTATAAATACAAAAAATCCCGATTGCTCGGGATTTTTTTATGATAAGATGCTTGAACTTATTTAGCTCTGTTAGCATATTTGTTTTTGAATTTATCAATACGACCTGCTGTATCAATAAGTTTCGATTTACCTGTATAAAATGGATGAGATGTTCTTGAAATCTCCATTTTAAACACCGGATATTCAACTCCTTCGTGTACAATTGTTTCTTTTGTTTCTACGGTAGATTTAGTAATAAAAACATCATCATTAGACATGTCTTTAAAGGCAACTAATCTGTAATTTTCTGGGTGAATTCCTTTTTTCATTTTGTGTAAATCTTTTTCTTATTAATGGTTGTGCTTCATTTTGCGGCTTTTCTTCTTGAAAAGGTATAAACGACACACAACTTTTTGTTTATACTATTTTGAGGTTGCAAATTTAATCAATTTTAATAAACTAACAACAAGTTTATAAAAAATATTTTTTTAGCTTTTTACGACTAAAATTGTAACGTTTTATTGAATTTTATTACTAACTTAGATAACCTAAACTTAAAATCATGGAAAACCAAAAACAATCAATCAAAAGTTTAATTCTTCTATACGGAACAATTTTAGCTGTTATCACAATCCTAATTTCTGTGGTAAAATATGCCATGGGTAATCATTTGGAAAGAAACGTTTGGGAAAGCGTTTTCGGAATTGCTTTGATGATAGCATTGACTGTTTATCCCATCATGCTGTTAAAAAAAGGAAATAACGGATTTTTAAATCTTAGTCAATCGATCAAAATCGGACTTGGTGTTGCAGCAGTTTCCGGAATTATTTCAATAGTATATTTCTTTATTTTTGCTAATTACATAGAGCCAGAGTTTGCTAAACAAGTGATGGATGCTCAAATGACTGAGGCAATTAAACAAAATCCAAACATGTCTTCGGCCGACTTAGAAAAAGGAAGAGAAATGGGACAAAAATTTGTCATGCCAATGTTATACGGCGGAATAATTGTGGTAAATTTATTTTTAGGATTTATCATTTCATTAATTGCTGGATTGGCGATGAAAAAAGAATAATTTTTGGATACTTCTTTGTATTTTTGACTTTTCTTAGAAAAGTTATATGAATATATCAGTAGTAATACCACTACTCAACGAAGAAGAGTCGCTCTCTGAATTGCATTCCTGGATTGTTCAGGTGATGAATAAACACAACTATAACTACGAAATCATTTTTATTGATGACGGTAGTTCGGATAATTCATGGAATGTAATCGAATCATTGACCAAACAAAATTCAAATGTAAAAGCTATCCGATTTCTGAAAAACTTCGGTAAATCACAAGCTCTTCATGCCGGATTTGCTAAAGCTAAAGGAGACGTTGTTGTTACTATGGATGCTGACTTACAAGACAATCCGGAAGAAATACCTGAATTATACGATTTAATTTTAAATCAAAATTATGATTTGGTTTCCGGTTGGAAGAAAAAAAGATATGACTCCGTTGTTTCCAAAAACTTACCTTCCAAATTATTCAATTGGGCAGCACGAAAAACGTCCGGTGTTCAATTAAATGATTTTAATTGTGGTTTAAAAGCTTATAAAAATTTGGTCATCAAAAACATTGAAGTTTCCGGTGAGATGCACCGCTACATTCCGGTTTTAGCCAAAAATGCGGGTTTTTCTAAAATTGGAGAAAAAGTAGTCAAACACCAAGCTAGAAAATATGGCGAGACTAAATTCGGCATGGAACGATTTATCAATGGTTTCCTCGATTTAATTACCATATGGTTTTTATCCCGATTTGGAAAAAGACCAATGCATCTGTTTGGAGCTTGGGGTGTTGTTATGTTTTTAATAGGATTTTCCACTTCCGGTTACATCGGGATTTCAAAATTATATCGATTGTATAATGATTTACCCTATGATTTAGTGACTAACAGTCCGTATTTTTATATCTCATTAACCACTATGATTATTGGCTCACAATTATTCTTAGCCGGATTTTTGGGAGAAATCATTTTGCGAAACAAAGAATCAAACGAAAATTATAAAATTTCAAACGAGTTAAATATGAACTAAAAATATAAGCCATTTTAAAATTAATAAACGCCAAAATCATGAAATTAGAAATCATTCAACAACAAATTATCGAGTTAAGAGGACAAAAAGTAATGCTCGATTTTCATTTAGCCGATTTGTATGAAATCGAAACTAAAGTTCTAAAGCAAGCTGTAAAAAGAAATATAAATCGTTTTCCAACTGATTTTATGTTTGAACTGAGTAACAAAGAGTTCGAAAGTTTGAGGTCACAAATTGTGACCTCAAAAAGAGGTGGATTGCGTTACATGCCATTTGCCTTTACAGAACAAGGAGTAGCCATGCTTTCCAGTGTTTTAAATTCGGAAAAAGCCATCGCCATCAACATTGCCATCATGCGAACATTTGTTTCATTAAGGCAATTTGCACTAAATTATAAAGATTTAAATGATAAAATAACCGAAATTGAAAAACAATTTCCTGATATATATAAAATATTAAATTTTTTAATGAATAAAGAAAAAACTGTTTTAATAAAAGAAAGAAATAAAATAGGATTCAAAAAATAAACACCATGTATATTCCTGAAAACATTCTCAAAAAAGTAAATGAGTGGTTAACACCAACCTTTGATGCTGCTACTCAAGAAGAAATTAAAAATATGATGACTTCTTCTCCAAAAGAACTAGAAGAAAGCTTTTATAAAAACCTAGAATTCGGAACCGGTGGAATGCGTGGTATCATGGGCGTTGGCACCAATCGAATTAATAAATACACGCTGGGAAAAAACACACAAGGTCTTTCCAACTACCTCAAACAAGCTTTTCCAAATGAACAGTTAAAAGTGGTCATCGCCTATGATTGTCGTCATAACAGTGATACCTTGGCCAAAGTGGTTGCCGATGTTTTTTCTGCAAACGGAATTAAAGTTTATCTTTTTGAAGAATTACGTCCAACACCGGAATTGTCTTTTGCTTTAAAACATTTGAATTGCCATGCAGGAATCGTTTTAACGGCTTCGCACAACCCCCCGGAATACAATGGATACAAAGTATATTGGCAAGATGGCGGACAATTAGTACCACCACAAGATGAAGAAATTATTCAAGTAATTGAAAATTTGGCCTATGATGAAATTAAATTCGAAGCCAACGAAAGTTTAATCGAATACATTGGTGCAGCAATTGATGAAGCCTTTTTTAATTCAACTATAGAAAATGCAAGTTTTAACACTCCGGCAGCTGCCAAAGAGAATTTAAAAATTGTCTATACTTCTTTGCATGGAACATCCATCAAAGCCATTCCGGCAGTATTAGCAAAAGCAGGATATACCAAAGTTAAAATCGTTAAAGAACAAGAAATTCCTGATGGTAATTTTCCAACCGTAAAATCGCCCAATCCGGAAGAACCGGAAGCGTTGACAATGGCTTTGGCTTTAGCAGAAAAAACCAATGCAGACATTGTAATTGGTACCGATCCGGACTCTGACCGATTAGGAGTAGCTGTTCGCAATACCGAAGGAAAAATGACTTTGTTAAACGGAAACCAAACCATGGTCATCATGACCGCTTTTTTGTTAGAACAATGGAAACGTGAAAATCGATTCAAAGGCAATGAATTTATTGGTTCTACTATTGTTTCCACACCTATGATGCTTGAATTAGCGTCAGCATATGGCGTAGAATGCAAAGTGGGTTTAACCGGTTTCAAGTGGATTGCCAAATTCATCAAAGATTTTCCAAACCAAAAATTCATTGGTGGTGGCGAAGAAAGTTTTGGCTATATGGTGGGTGATGCTGTTCGCGATAAAGATGCCGTAGCCGCTACCCTACTCGTTTGCGAAGTGGCCGCACAAGCGAAAGCAGCAGGAAGTACTTTGTATCAAGAATTATTGAATTTGTATGTTGATCACGGCTTTTATAAAGAATATTTAATCTCTTTAACTAAAAAAGGAATTGAAGGAGCAAACGAAATCAAACAAATGATGATTGATTTACGTGAAAATCCTCTCAAGGAGATTAACAATCAACGAGTAATTTGTATTGAAGATTATGAAAATTCAACGGCCCGAAATTTAATTTCAGGCGAAACAGAATCACTTGTTATTCCAAAATCAAATGTGTTAATTTATTATTTGGAAGACGGAACCAAAATTTGTGCTCGACCAAGCGGAACAGAACCAAAAATTAAATTCTATTTTAGTGTGAATGAACCGTTGGATTCCATCGAGAATTTCAAAAAAGTGGAAGCTGATTTAGATCAAAAAATTAAAAACATTGTCGCAGAAATGCAGTTAAACTAATGGATGAAAATTTAAAAAAAATAATTCCTTTTCTAAAACCATATAAAACCAATGTGATATGGAATATTATTTTCAATATTCTTTATGCACTTTTTAGTACACTATCATTCATCGCGTTAATTCCGATGTTGGATGTGCTTTTTAAAGATGCTGAAAAAGTAGTTGCAAAACCAAAATTCACTTCAATTTGGGAAATAACAAGTTTTGGAAAAGATTATTTATATTTCTACATAACAAAACTAACAGAGGAAAATGGTGCTCAATATGCTTTGTTATTAGTAGTTTGTATCGTAATCATAACCTTTTTATTGAAAAACTTATTCAATTATCTGGCTTTGAATCATTTGTTATTGCTGAAAAATGGCGTCTTAAGAGATTTGAGAAATAAAATGTTTGACAAAATCATCGACTTGCCGGTTTCCTACTATTCTGAAAAAAGAAAAGGAGATGTCATGGCAAGAATGCTAAATGATGTGAATGAAGTAAAAAATTCTTTCTTTTCCATTTTAGAATTAGTAGTAAAAGAACCCATGACCATTCTATTTACTATCGGTGCAATGGTTGCAATAAGTTTTAAACTAACCCTTTTCGTATTCATTTTTATTCCAATTTCAGGATTTATTATTTCCAAAATTGGAAAAAGTCTAAAAGCAAAATCCAAGAAAGCCCAAGATGAAAATGGTTACTTGATTTCTATTGTAGAAGAAACATTAGGCGGTTTAAAAGTCGTGAAAAGTTACAATGCTGAACGCACATTTACTGCAAAATTTAATGATTCTATTCAACGGCTTTACAGAATTACAAACAGCATAGGAAAAAAGAATAACTTATCATCTCCCCTGAGTGAATTCATGGGGATTTTAGTAATTGCCATTTTACTTTGGTACGGTGGAAATATGGTTTTAGTTGACAAATTAGCTGACGGAACTCCCTTATTGGAAGGGTCTAAGTTCTTGGCATACATGGGTTTAGCCTATAACATTTTAACTCCTGCCAAAGCGATTTCAAAAGCTTCCTACCAAGTTAAAACCGGCTTAGCGGCTGCAGAACGGGTTTTTGATGTTTTAGAGGTAGAAAACACAATAACTGATCAATCTAATGCAATTCAAAAATCTTCTTTCGATGATAGCATTTCTATTGAAAATATTAGCTTTAAATATGAAGATGAAATTGTACTTAAAAATTTCTCTTTACAAATTCCTAAAGGAAAAACGGTCGCTTTAGTGGGTCAATCCGGTAGTGGAAAAAGCACGATTGCCAATTTATTGACTCGTTTTTATGATGTGAATGAGGGTTCAATTAAAATTGACAACACAGACATCAAAGACTTATCGATGAATTCTTTACGCAGTCTAATGGGATTGGTAACTCAAGATTCCATTTTATTTAACGATACCATCAAAAACAATATTCTATTAGGAAAGCAAAATGCGACCGACGAGGAAATCATTGCAGCGTTAAAAGTTGCCAATGCGTATGAATTTGTGAAAGATTTACCCAACGGAATCGATACAAACATCGGTGATTCGGGTGGAAAACTATCCGGTGGACAAAAACAACGTCTTTCAATTGCACGTGCTGTTTTGAAAAACCCTCCGATTATGATTTTGGATGAAGCCACTTCTGCGTTGGATACCGAAAGTGAAAAATTTGTACAAATTGCATTGGAAAACATGATGCAAAACAGAACATCCATTGTCATTGCTCACCGCCTTTCTACCATTCAAAAAGCAGATGTGATTGTAGTAATGCAAAAAGGTGAAATTGTAGAACAAGGAACACACGAAGAATTATTAGCCAAAAACGGAATGTATTCTAAATTGGTGATGATGCAGTCGTTTGAATAAATAGTACTGAATTAAATCATTCAAAAATGACAAGATCTACTTTTACAATTCTATTTATGATTACAGCTTTTGTTTTCCTCTATGCAATGGCTTATTTTGAAAAATTAGATAGCGTGGCAACATTTAGTTTTATATTAGTTTTAGTGGCTTATACTGCAGGACAATATTCAACTAAATTCCCAAAAGAAAAAAAATAATGTTTGTACATAATCCAACAATCAAACTTCCTGAAGATCCGGACACCATCGTTTGGAAATACTTGGATTTGTCAAAGTTTTTGGATTTATTGCTTTCTAAAAAAATGTTCATGTCAAGGTCGGATAAATTTGAAGACCAATACGAAGGAACATTTAGTGAACCTACCTACGAAGAAATCCGAAAAATTGCCGAAAACAATCCGAAGTTTTTAGATTACTACAAATCACATCGCGAAAAAATTGTCATCAGTAGTTGGCACATCAATGAATATGAATCGTTTGCCATGTGGCAAATTTTTACCAAAAACAATGAAGGTTTGGCCATTCAATCTACAGTAAAACGACTCCAAGAAGCCTTAAAACCGGAACGAAAAACCGAACAATTTATTGGTGAAGTCAATTACATCGATTACAAAAAAGAATACATTCCGTTTGAGGATACTTTTTTTCCATTTCTATTCAAACGAAAAAGCTTTCAATACGAAAGAGAAATACGCATTATTTCAGATGTTACACAAAATAATATCATTGTGAATGACGGTGTAAAAATTGATGTGGACATTCATCAATTAATCGAAAAAATATACATTCACCCCAAATCGGAAAATTGGTATAAAAACTTGGTTATTCAGTTGATGGAACAACTCGGATTTAATTTTACGATAGAAAAATCAGATTTAGAAAGTGATATTTTGATTTAATTGAACGGTTTGTATTCGTTTAATTTCCACTCTTCATCCATCAAATCTATAAAATAGTAGAAAACCGCATCGTCTTTATCGAAATCACCGTTTTTATTCGAATCTTGAATGGTTCTAACGTACAAACGGTTTTGTACTTCCATTAAATTCCAATCAATTAACTCTTGGTAATCAGGTGTTATTTTGGTGAATTTCTCACCGGAAATATCACTAATATAAAGCGATCTAATGTCATTTGAATCTAATTTCCCGTCTTTATTTGTATCCATGTCTGAAATAGAATACACCAAAACTTCTTTTTTAGATTTTTGAGCTAACGTATTCAAATAAGTAGCGGTTTGAATAACCAATGTTTTATCTGTCAAGGGTTTAGAATTGACAGAATCAATATGTTGAATGTAAATATTCTGTAAAAAACCGGTAATTTCAAACCGATTGTAATTTGAAACCGCATAACTCAAACGACTTGTACTGGAAGTACCATAACTCATTTTAGATTTGGTGTCATAAACTCTGACCTCACCCACCGGATGAAGCAAGTAGGAAGTACCTTCCATATGTACCGGAAGATCGGCTATTTTTATTTGAGTCGTATCTACTTTAGCCTCCACCTTAGCGGCCGATTCTTCATAAATAACTTTTGGCTTTTCTTCCTCTTGCTCTTTGCAACTGAATAAAACCAAAACCGCCAAAAAACTATATTTGAAAATGAAACGCATACTAAAAAAGTTATGTTTCAAAGATATAAAATATAATCAGATTATAACCTTGCTGTTAACTTCAAATTAAATACTCGTGTTGTCATATAATTGGGTACACCGTATTGGGTTTTAGTATAAACATCACGTACCCAAGTATTTGTAATTGCATTTTGATTATTAAACAAATTAAATATCTCTAAACCTACTGATAAGTCTTTAAATCGCTTTAACCAATGACCGTCTGGTCTAAGCTCATTCTTTTCAGTTAAAACATATTGAAATCCAACATCAGCTCTTCGGTAATCTCGCAAACGCAATTGATAATCATATGGATCAGCATAGGACGGTGAACCACCGGGTAAACCGGTGTTGTATACCAAATTCAAATACATTTTTAAACTTGGAATATTCGGTACATAATCCTGAAACAAAACGCCAAATTTTAAACGTTGATCGGTTGGTCGGGCAATAAAACCTCTGTCTTGATAATTTTCTTCCGTTTTCAAATAACCAAAACTAAACCATGATTCGGTTCCGGGAACAAATTCGCCGTTTAAACGCATATCAAAACCATAAACATATGCTTCTGCTTCATTATCAGCTATATAGCGAATACGAACATTATCTAAGGTGTATGTGTTTACATCAGACAAATCTTTATAATACAACTCACTTACCAATTTGAACGGTCTGTCCCACATTTTAAAACTGAAGTCATTACCTAACACAAAATGAATGGATTGCTGAGCTTTCACGTTGGGTCGCACCTGACCGTCAAATCCGCGAAGTTCTCGATAGAATGGTGGTTGATGGTAAAGCCCTCCTGAGGCTCTGAAAACCATGTCTTTTTTCCATTTTGGCTTGATGGCAAATTGTGCTCTTGGACTAAAGACCAGTTGACTTTTCCCATCTAAATCATCACCGGAAACTTGCCATTGATGCATCCGTACGCCGGCATTGTACCAAACTTCACTAGAACCTAAATTCGATTTTCTACTCCATTGTGCATAACCCGAAAAACGATCTATTGTTGTAAAATTGGTAGCTCGAACACTTTGAAAAGGAACCAAAGGGCCAACATACGGATTATAAGGTTGGTCGTTTACAGGAAAATCACGTGGGGGATTGATTGAAAATCCGGCAGAATCAATTACTTCCCACTCCACTAAACGATCGCGAATGTCTTCTTTGGTATATTTTATGCCCCATTCGACAGTGTTTTCTCCTAATTTATGAAAACCTTTTACTTCTGTGTTGATAATTAAGGCGTCTAAATCATTTCGTCCGTGATTCAATTGCGTTCCAATGCCACGATTAAAACGAACATCGCCAAATGTTTCCGAACCAATGTTACTATCCACTTCTCCTAAAAAATAAGCAGCAAAAATATCAAAATACTCTTGTTCTTGGGTGTGATAAACCGACCCTATAAACTTTAAAGTATTGTTATCATTGATGTTATAGGATGTTTTAAACGCTCCAAACAAGGTTTGGTATTGGTCTTTTTCCTGACCTTCATAAAAAATCTGTAGGGCAATCGGTTCATCAATGGTTCCAAAATTGGTTTGACGCGTCAAGGGTTCAAAATTATAGTTGTTTTGAGAAATATTTCCTAAAAATCCAAATTGCCATTTGGTGTTGGGTGTAAACGTTAAATAGGTTTGCACATCGGTAAACGTTGGTCGAAAATTTGACTGCGTTTCTTGACTATTCACTAATAAACTGTTATCTCGGTAGCGAACACCTGTGATATTGGCCCATTTCTGGTTTTTGCTCACGCCTTCCACTGTTAAACTTCCTCCTAAAAAACTGGCTTCTAAAGCGGCTGCGTAGCGAGTGGGAATGCGGTAGGTGATATCTAAAACAGAAGACAATTTATCGCCATATTTGGCTTGAAATCCACCGGCAGAGAAGTCAACATTTTGCACCATATCGGTGTTCGTAAAACTCAACCCTTCTTGCTGACCGGAACGAATTAAAAACGGACGGTAGATTTCAATTTCATTGACATAAACGAGATTTTCATCATAATTTCCACCTCGTACGGAATATTGTGTGCTTAATTCGTTGTTAGAATTCACACCTGGCAATGACTTTAAAATATTTTCAACACCGGCATTTGCTCCCGGAATTGTTCTGATGACAGCGGGTTCAATTGTAGTGATCCCTTCTACCCTCTTTCTATTTCCTGCAGTAACGATTACTTCTCCCAATAAATCTTCAGAATCGCTCATCTGAAAATTATACTCATAATCTTCATTGGTTTTTAATTCTAATTTAAGCGTAGCTTTTTTTAGAGAAACATGTGTAAAAACTAACGTGATTTTTTGGTTGGCCGGAATCGTTAACGCATAAAAACCATTCACATTTGTGGTAGTTCCTTTATCTTGATAATTGATATTGACACCTTCAACCGGATTATTATTTTTATCTAAAATGATTCCTTTTATTCTGGCTGTTTGTGCCTTGGCTAAAAATCCGATGCAAAAAAGCACGAAAGCCACTATAAATTGTTTTGTTTTCAAAAGATGAATTTAAGGTTTTTGACTTCTAAAAAAATGTGATTCAAATATAGTAGAATTTCCGACATTATCCATAATCACAATCTTTAATTCGTTTCGTCCTTCTATAACGAGGTTATCCGAAAAATCGTGTACAATCTTATTACTTTTATAATCATAGTCAAATAAAATCCATTTGCCATTCAAATAGCCGTTGTAGGATTTGATACCGGAAAGATCATCCGTAATTGTAAACTGAAGATTATTTTGCTTACTCAACCACTTCCCTTCTTGAAAATTAATTGATTTAATTTTAGGTGCCACGTTATCTTTTACTAATTGAAACTGACCTAAATTTCTGGTCCAAGTACTAAAAACATGCTCTTTAATTTTGGTAGTATTATAAGTTATTTTTCCACCTTTTAGAGTAGCAATGAAATACTTTTCACGTTCCTCTGCCGAAATGGAATCATTTTGAAACGTAATATTTAAATTCGAATGAACCGGAGTAGCATCATCTTGTAAAGTCAAAACATTATCTTTTACTTCAAAATTCAAATAAAAATCTTCGTAAAAAGTGTTTTCAGGGATAAAGACAGAAATATTGTCTTTCGTAAAATTATAATCGTTGGAAGATTTTACAAAATAGTTTGTCTTTTGTTCTTTATTTAGAATTTTAATCGGCTGATTTGAATATTGAATCGGGATTGTTACAGATGTTTTATTACCATGATAATCGGAAACTTCCAATTTATAGATGTGAGAAAGATTATTCTCAACTTTAATAATTCCATTATTTTGATTGGAAGAAACTAAACTCAGTGGATATTTTTTGGCTAAGAATAATTTCTGCACCCGTTGATTCATTTTTTTGTATCGATGGTAATCAATATAAGCATTGATATAACGAGTTTCATCATAACTAAAGGTATCAAATGTGATCTCAAACGATGGTTTTCCGTCTAAGGTTGAACTAATTTTATATACACCATTTTTACCATAATTATTATCCGATTGATCGTATGTGTTTACGCCGATGCCAATTTCACCTTTTGCTAAAACTTTTGTAGCCAGATAACTTCCGTCTTTTTGCTGCGAAATCGGAATTTGAATTGGAATTTGCGACTGATTGACCAAACCGTCTTCGCTGAGCGGATATACTACAATTTCATTGATAACCGGAATTCGTGTGTCTTTTACTTTTGTATCCAACCCAAAAAAGAAGGGGTTGATAATCTTTTCCGTCTTCGTATCTCGGTACTCAAAATGCAAATGTGGTCCGCCGGAACCACCTGTATTTCCCGATAAAGCGATAATTTCTCCTTGTTTTACAATTAAATCTTCGGGTTTAGGAAAAATATCAATTTCAAAACTTTCCAAGGCATAATGTTGCTTTTTCAAGTAGGCATCAATTTTTGGTGATGTTTTCAATAAATGTCCATAAACAGAAGTATATCCATTCGGATGAGTAATGTAAATCGCTTTACCGTAACCAAATGTGGAAATTTTTATACGAGAAACAAAGCCATCGGCTACAGCAATAACATTCAATCCTTCTTTTTGTTGGGTTCGAAAATCGATACCGGAATGAAAATGATTGGAACGCAATTCGCCAAACGTTCCGGAAAGTGATAATGGAATATCTAATGGCGGGATAAAATCTTCTTTGGGATATTGATTTTGAGAAAACACCATCATTGGGGCTAAAAAAAGGAAGTAAAATAGATATTTCATGGCTTAGAATTTTTGCTAATTTAAAAAAAGTAGTACAAAATTCAAACCAAATTTAAAAAAAGTCAATATTTTACTGATTTACTTGACTTTATCACAAAAAACAAATTGAAAACAAAATTTATTTTTTTTATTTGCGTTAATCATTTAGGAATGCTAACTTTGTAATTCGTGTAATGAATACATGCTCCTATGAGTGAAATGGTAGAAATTGTTGATTCTCTTGAAAGTAGGCTCTCCAAACTGATAAGCAAATTGCAAAGTTTAGAGACAACTGTTCAAGATTTAAAGCAGGAATTGAAGAATTCTACTCAAACCATACAAAAACAAGCAAATGAAATGGAAAGCTTGAAAAAACAGTATGAAACACTCAAAATAGCCAATTCATTATTAGGCAGTGACGAAAATAAAAGAGATACGAAGCTTAAAATAAATTCATTAATTCGTGAAATTGATTACTGTATTGCACAGTTATCTGATTAATACAGCATGAACGAAAAGCTTAAAATTAAACTATCAATTGCAGACCGAGTTTATCCGTTAACGGTAGACCCCATGCAAGAAGAAGGACTTCGAAGTGCTTCCAAAAAAATTGATATCATGATTAAGCAATTTGAAGAAAATTATGCTGTGCGAGACAAACAAGATGTGTTAGCCATGTGTGCTTTGCAGTTTGCCTCTCAGTTGGAGCAAAAAAAAATCGAAACCACGGAAGACAATCAGGAATCGTTAGAAAGACTGAAAAAAATAAATGATTTATTAGCTAATTATCTGGAAAAATAAATACGTTCTTATACATTAAT
Organism: Flavobacterium piscinae; assembly: GCF_004122145.1. Classification (GTDB taxonomy): domain Bacteria; phylum Bacteroidota; class Bacteroidia; order Flavobacteriales; family Flavobacteriaceae; genus Flavobacterium; species Flavobacterium piscinae. The sequence goes on along the minus strand of NZ_SBKQ01000008.1, from coordinate 107,537 downwards.
TAAGATACTGCCTACATTAGTTTCTATTTGATAAACTCAACACTAACAATTTAGAATGAGCGAATCTTCATTACTATAGCATGCCCACCTTGTAGTGGGATCCTTGAACAATGAGTTAGCTCAAAACTTGTCATAACGAGTTTATACAATCACCTAATGTAGGCTTTTTTTATATATAAACCTTACACAAACAAATGGACAGTACATTACTACTTATTATCGCCGGAATTGTTGGTCTTGCAGCGGGTTTTGCAATTGCAAAAGTCATTGAAAAAAGCAACGTTTCCAACCTTATAAAAAATGCAAAAAAAGAAGCTGCTTCCATCCTAAAGGATGCAAAAGTAGAAGCAGAAAACATCAAAAAAGACAAACTACTTCAAGCAAAAGAAAAGTTTTTAGAATTAAAATCGGAACACGAAAAAGAGATTTTATCAAAAGATAAAAAAATTGCTGAAGTTGAAAAAAGAGTACGTGACAAGGAATCACAAGTGTCGAGTGAATTAGCAAAAGCAAAGAAATCAGCAGACGATTTTGAAGCTAAAATTGCAGATTACAATAATAGACTTGAAGTACTTGATAAAAAACAAATTGAAGTTGAAAAACTCCACAAAAGTCAAGTTGAACAATTAGAAGTTATCTCCGGTTTATCGGCTGAAGATGCCAAAGAACAATTGATAGAAAGCTTGAAAGCCGAAGCAAAAACCAAAGCGATGGCTCATATTCAAGATACGTTAGAAGAAGCAAAATTAACCGCTCAACAAGAAGCTAAAAAAGTTATAATCAACACCATTCAACGTGTTGGAACGGAAGAAGCTGTTGAGAATTGTGTTTCTGTTTTTAACATTGAATCGGATGATGTAAAAGGTAGAATCATTGGTCGTGAAGGAAGAAATATCCGTGCCTTAGAAGCGGCAACCGGTGTTGAAATTATTGTGGACGATACTCCGGAAGCGATAATTCTTTCCTGCTTTGATCCGGTTAGAAGAGAAATTGCCCGTTTAGCGTTACACAAATTAGTGACCGATGGACGTATTCACCCGGCCAGAATTGAAGAAGTGGTTGCTAAAACGACCAAACAAATTGATGATGAAATCATTGAAGTGGGTAAAAGAACCGTTATCGATTTAGGAATTCACGGTTTACATCCGGAATTGATTAAAGTAGTAGGTAGAATGAAATACCGTTCTTCCTACGGACAAAATTTATTACAACACTCCAGAGAAGTAGCCAAACTATGCGGAATCATGGCGGCTGAATTAGGTTTAAATGTGAAATTAGCCAAACGTGCCGGACTTTTACACGATATCGGTAAAGTGCCTGACACAGAAAGTGAATTACCTCACGCTATTTTGGGTATGCAATGGGCCGAAAAATATGGTGAAAAAGAAGAAGTTTGCAATGCCATTGGTGCTCACCATGATGAAATTGAAATGAAATATTTGATTTCTCCAATTATTCAAGTATGTGATGCGATATCTGGTGCAAGACCGGGAGCAAGACGTCAAGTGTTAGATTCCTACATTCAACGTTTGAAAGATTTAGAAGCGATTGCTTTTGGATTTAATGGTGTGAAAAGTGCATATGCCATTCAAGCCGGACGTGAATTACGTGTGATTGTGGAAAGCGAAAAAGTATCAGACGAACAAGCAGCTAAACTTTCGTTTGAAGTATCTCAGAAAATTCAAACTGAAATGACTTATCCGGGACAAGTGAAGATTACGGTTATTCGTGAAACGAGAGCGGTGAATATTGCTAAATAATTTCGTTGTCTGTTGTCTGTTTTCCGTTAAAAAAAAAGATAATAATTTTACAGAATGACTTGAAGAAATGCAGGTCATTTTTTTTTAATACAAAGATAAAAACAGACAACAAAAAAACTATAACAGATAACAGACAACAGACAACTGACAACAGACAACTGACAACCGATAACAGAAATCACTTCCTCGGGTGAAACTGATTTACAACCTGTGTTAAATATTTTCGATCTAAATGAACATAAACCTCTGTTGTAGTTATCGATTCATGTCCCAACATTAATTGAATGGAACGTAAATCGGCTCCGTTTTCAAGTAAATGCGTTGCAAAAGAATGACGAAACGTGTGCGGACTAATCGCTTTGTTTAAATTTATTTTAACCGCTAAGTCTTTTATAATCGTAAAAATCATTGCTCGGGTAAGTTGCCTTCCTCTACGGTTAAGGAATAACGTATCTTCATGTCCTTTTTGGATATTTAACTTTATGCGGACATGGTTTTTATACAGCTCAATAAACATTTGTGTTGTACTTCCGATGGGAACAAAACGCTGTTTGTTACCTTTTCCTGTAATTTTAATAAATCCTTCCTCAAAAAATAAATCAGAAATTTTAAGGGTGATTAATTCAGAAACACGCAATCCACAACCATATAAAGTTTCCAACATGGCTTTGTTGCGTTCGCCTTCTTCTTTCGATAAATCGATAGCGGCAATCAAAGCATCAATGTCTTGAACGGAAAGTGTATCAGGTAGTTTTCTGCCGATTTTGGGTGTTTCAATTAATTCCATTGGATTATCTGAACGGTAATCCTCAAAAATTAAATAAGAAAAAAAGCTTTTTAAGCCGGAAATAATTCTGGCTTGCGAACGCGGATTAACTTCTTTAGAAATAGCATAAATAAATTGCTGAATTTCTTCCTCACCAATAGTAATTGGATTTTTTTGAATCGAATTTTTATCCAAAAATTGGGTCAAACGAAACAAATCAAACGAATAATTATCAATTGTGTTTTTTGATAAACCTCGTTCAATTTTTAAATACGATTGAAAACTTTTTATATACGTTTGCCAATTCATGTTTCAAAGTTCGACAATTTAAGGAAATAAAAAAACCACGCACAAGGCGTGGTTTGAAATATTATTTTTAATTATTAGAAAAATAATGAGAATCCAACATTTACTTGGAAAACACCTTTATCTGTATAATTATCATTTAAAGAATGATTGTAACGAATCCCTGGTTCAATAGCAACATTTTTTCCTAAAAATAAAGCGTATCCTCCTTGAATTCCTAACCAAAGTGGGTTCTCATCAGCATCCTTAATTGAAGCACCTGTTAAATCTAAACCTACAGGAAATTTACTCATCACATAGTATTTAGCTCCAATTTTGTATGATAAGGTATTAGAATCAAAATCATCATTTTTGAAACCACCATATCCTAAACCAACTTTTAAAGCTAAATCATCCATTATGAAATAACCTCCATCAACTCCAAAGTTGTAAGAAGAGTTACCGTCTTGACTAGCAAAATAAATACCTGTACTTCCGGTTTCTGCAAAACCAGTGTTTGCTTCAATTAATAAATTACCTTTAGCTGTTTGTCCTCCATTATCTGAAGTAGCCTCTTGTGCATTAGCAAATCCAAAAGCGAATACTGCTGCAACTGTTAAAATAATTTTTTTCATGTTTTACTTGTTTTAAAGTTATGCTACAAAATTAGTAACTCTTTTTGTAAGTAATTATTGGTCATTTTTGACTTATTAACAATCTTATCAACAAAAGTTTATTGTTTTTCACGATTCGTTAAACAATAAAATTGTAGTAAATTTGTTTTCAAATAAATCAACTAAATAATTGAAACATGAAAAAGCTAATTTTAATTTTTGCGTTTTTGGTTTTAGGACTAACACAATCAAACGCTCAAATGCTTAAGTTTGGTGTAAAAGCCGGAGCCAATTTTGCCAGTTTGGATGGAGATGGATTAGAAGGTTTAGAAACCTATACTAGTTTTCATTTTGGTGCTCTATTGGAATTGAAAGTTTTTGAAAACTTTTCCCTTCAACCGGAATTATTGTATTCCTCACAAGGGGCTAAAGTGAACAGTGAAGCTGTGGATGATATTAACTTTAATTATGTAACTGTTCCAGTATTAGCAAAATTCTACTTGATATCGAACAGATTGAGTGTAGAAGCAGGTCCGCAATTCTCCTTTTTAATTAATGATAATGTCGGCGATCAATTTGAATCAGAATCGTTCGATTTTGCAGCGGTCGGCGGTTTAGGTTTAAACATTACAGATAATATTTTTGTCCAAGCCAGGTATGTAGCCGGTTTAACGGAAGCTTCTAAAGATGCCGAAGTGAAAAACAGAGTAATTCAAGTTTCACTGGGTTATCGATTCTAACCAATAAAAATTTTAAACCATATGAGTCATATAAGTTTTCAGACACTCTAAACTTACATGACTTATATGGTTAATTTTTTTCTATTTTACTTTATCAGAAACAAAACCTCCTTTGGCACTGGAAACCTCAACGGTTGCTCCGCTTGTGTTTCCAGAAACAATCCAACGAACTTTCACGCTTCCCATACCACGTATATTTTCGATATGAATGGTTTGCGGACTGTGTTTTTGCTCGGTAAACAAATTCAAGTCTTCGTTTTCAACGGTCATTCCGGCCACAACATTGGCTCCTTTTAAAGCAATATAATCCGGTCGTTCAATTTTATTTTTGACATCGATTGATGAATGGGTTGGAATAATTCGTGTATTCATGATTGTAGCAGTAATTGCTGTTAATCCGTTAGAAAGTTTTTCTGTTTTTATATCAATTATTTCCAATTTAGGGGTTTGAAACGCATGATATAACGTAAAAGCCATATTCCGATGAGCATCTTCCTGCAGCATAAAGCCCGGATGGTTACGGATATAATTCTTCTTGGCTCCTCCTATTTCAATTTCACCAAACTGAGGATGATTAAATGGTTTCCATTCTACATATCCATCGCCAAATAACAAATATTTATCAAACTCATTAAACTCATCATTGTCCCAACGACTTCGTGTATTCTTTTGATTAAATAATTTATAAGACGTCATTAATTCATTACTAAACGTAAAAATGCCTCGTGTTAGTGAAAGAAAATCAATTTCTCCACCATAAACCGTATATAAATCTTTGTGTAATACAAAATAATTATAACCCGGTATCATTTTCTCCCCTAATTTACCGATGTTATCATACACTTCAATATCTTGTCTGCTGAACAACGGATCATCCTCGGCCGCACCCGGACCACGCAGAAACATCCCCCCATAATTATGATAACTTTGTGCACCGGCAATATTGGGGTGATTGATTATAAAATTTTTCACGGCTCGTGTTTCCGGTAAAGTTCCGGGATAAAAAAGAGCACCGCGTTGCACATAATCAGGTTGCCAATTCCATCCCCAATCACGATTGGGATCATAGGTACCCAATTGGTCTTCGTTTACCAATCCGTCTCCATCAGCATCAAGTCCTTCGTAACCTAATAATTCATAGTCTCCCATTTCATCCCCTCGCACTTGATACATTCGGCTAGGGTATTTCGGATCAATTTTATAACGGCCTGTTTTAGATTTTCTCCGCATCATCACAATATTTCCATCACCATCTAAATCGTTGTATTTGTCTTCATTCACCAATCCATCACCATCGTTATCAAAAGGACGCATTCCGGAACGGGAAGAATTGGCCGTGTTTTCTTTATGAATAAAATTTTCCCGAGCATCCGGGCTAATCGTCAAAGCAATGTAAAATACTTTCTCCTTGAGCAAAGTATTGATGAATTTGACCGTCTGAAAACTTTCTGCCAAATACCAAGCCGTGTACATTGAAATTTCAACCCCTTGTAATTCGTTGGCATGTATACCACCATCAATATAAAATCCGGGTTTGTTTTCTATTTTATCAGTTTTAAAATCGGACACTGTCAACACCCAAATATCTCTTCCTTCAAAAGATTTTCCGATGGATTCCATTTTCACTAAATTGGGATACGCTTTTACCAAATCTTTACAAAACTGTGTAATTTGAGCATAATCATGATACCGATCCCATGACATTCGCACTTTTGGATTGGCCGGTGAACCAATCGCACGCATTCCGTTTAAATCTTGCGGAGCAATATCATTTTTTTGAGCATTTATTGTTGTGATTAACAAACATAAAATGGAAGTCAATATATATTTTTTCATGTGTATCTTATTTCAATTCAACCTTAATTTCTTTGATTCCCGTTGTGGCACAGCCAGTTGTAATTGTTGCCGTTCCGGACCCGGAAATTAGCCATGAATATTCTTCTGATTCATCCGGTTGGAGAGCATTTCGCAAAAAATACTTTCTTCCGGAAACCATTTTCTGATTTTCATTTAACTTAATCTCGGTTTTTATACGGGAAACAAAACGGACTTTATCACCAATTTCAGCATACGTTGGCAACATTCCTTTGTTGACTATTTTAACTGTAATGCGGAATAAATTAGCATCTAATTTTTCAACTACAGGAACTGAAGTTTCAATTGTTGGCATGGCATTCAAAAGTTCTTCCAAAAAAAGTTTGTGTTTTGACACTGACTCATCCAAGAATTTGGAGGGAGGATTATTCATACTATACGGAAGAAATCCGCCAACTTCAGCTTTTTGAATCGGAAAATCGGGGTGTTTTATTGTTGTCCAATTCACAAATACATTGTTCAATTGATTTCTCTCTGACCATTTTAAAAATTCAATTTCGGGGTTTACTTCTGATTTTTCACCTTTTTTAGGTTTTTCAGTTTTTGCCTCGGTGGAATCTTTTTTTACTTCTTCTTTTTCCATCCACCATCCCGGTGTTGAAAAACTAAATTTTCCCGCATGGTAATAGGCCGTTTGTGCAAAATTACCTTTTGTCATTGGTAATTTAGGTCCGTCTTTTATCGCTGCTTTTTCGGTATATAATTTGGAAACATGTTCAGCCGCTTTCACATCATTTTCTAACCATCCTTTTATTATTCGGTTGTTTGCCGATTTACTGTCAAATTTTGGAGCTTCGGATAAATTATTATTCATTCCGAATGTTAGTACGCCATAAATGTTTTGATTGAGGTATAAAAAATCCAACAAAGCTCTGGTTTCGGGTTCTGAAGCCACATAAACACCGGCACTTTTTTCAAAAACAGGATGGTCAAAAGTGAAATTTTTATCGATATTAACTCCTTCTGAAGCATCTTCATTGAATTTTCCGTCTTTATCATTATCAACTCCTTCAGTAATCAAAATATATTTTCCTACCTGATTTTTAGACGGATCGGCTTTGATTAAAATTCGGGCATCTTCTGGACTTTCAATGTAACTTCCCGAGACATCTTCAATACGAACTTGTGTGATAAAACCATCTTGATTCAAATCTTCAAATCCATCTTCGCCAATTTTTCCATCACGATCGTCATCAGTTTGAGTGGCATTTCCGCTTTTTTCAAATTTTAATTTATTGAAATAAGCTGCCTTCGCATCCGGATTTACAGACGGTACAAAATACAAAGTTTTTTCTGCTAACAATTTTGAAAGACTGACATCGTTCAACAACTGGTCTATCAATTTCACGGCAATTTGTGTTCCGGCTTGGTGTTTTCCGTCAATTCCTGCAGTAATCAAAAGTGCCGGTTTTGGCTTTTCTGATGACGATAGTGTCACTAGCCAAATGTCTTTCCCACCACTACTTTTACCGATGGATTTTAACGAACATAACTTACTTTTCGACTCAAATTCTTTGAGCCTTTTAGATAGATTTTCATACGTAAGGTAATCTTCCTGAGCTTGTAAAAAACCAAACATCAGGATAAAAAAGAGAAGTAAATGTTTTCTCATAAAAAAGAATTTAGTTAGAAGCATAAAAATAGTTGTTTCAAACCGACTAAAATGTTAATTTTAATCTAATCTTTGTTTGGCAAAGAATGAAACAATACTATTTTTGATAATTTTACTAAAAATCATACAAAATGAAAATCATCATCATCAATGGTCCAAATTTGAATTTATTGGGAAAAAGAGAACCTGATGTGTATGGCAATCAATCGTTTGAATTGTATTTTGCCTCTTTACAAAAGAAATATACTGACATTGAACTTTCTTATTTTCAGAGTAATATTGAAGGTGAGTTGATTTCAAAAATTCAAGAAAGCGGATTTTCATTTGATGGAATTATTCTGAATGCCGCTGCTTATACGCATACTTCCGTGGGAATTGGCGATGCAGTAAAAGCCATTCAAACACCGGTGGTTGAAGTACACATTTCCAACACTTTTGCACGGGAAGAATTCAGACATTATTCTCACATTGCTGCTAATGCAAAGGGAATTATTGTTGGATTTGGTTTACAAAGTTATGAATTAGCTTTACACTCTTTTTTAATTCAATAAATCCCATACAACCAATCACTTTTAAAAAACGTCTATACCAAAAAAACTACATGAAAAAACTAATCCTTTTGTTGAGTTGTTTGTACTCATTTTATTGTTTCTCACAAATTAGAGGGACTGTTACAGATGAAGGAGGACTACCACTTCCGTTTGTGAATATTTATATTGAAAACACCTATATTGGAACTACTTCAAACGAAAAAGGACAGTATGAATTGAATATTCAAAACAGAGAGCAAGTTGCGGTGATCTATCAATATTTAGGGTATAAAACGCAAAAGCACATTCTACAAATTAATCAATTTCCACATTATTTTGATGTACGCTTAAAAGAAGAAAATTATAATCTACAAGAAGTGGTATTGAGTTCCACTGAAAATCCTGCTAACGGAATCATCAGAAATGCTATTGCCAATCGCAAGCAAAACAGTATGAAAACAGCTCGTTTTACAGCTGATTTTTATTCGAGAGGAATTTTCAGGTTGAAAAATGCACCAAAAAAAATACTGGGACAGGAAATTGGTGATTTTGATGGAGCATTAGATTCAACCGGAACAGGAATTTTATATTTATCTGAAACCGTTTCAAAAATTATTTTTGAAAAACCGAATAATCTCAACGAAAAAATAATTGCTTCTAAAATCAGCGGAAGAGATAATGGTTTTAGCTACAATACCGCCAGAGCAACGATTTATGATTTTTATGACAACACCATTCAATTCAGCATTAGCATGATTTCGCCTATTGCTGAAAATGCGTTTAGCTATTATAAATACAGTCTGGATGGAACTTTCTATGACGAACGAAATAACCTCATCAACAAAATAAAAGTAATTCCCAGAAGAGATACCGAACCCGTATTTGAAGGTTATATCTACATTATTGAAGACAGTTGGGCAATTTATGGGATCGATTTAGACATCAAAGGATACCGTATGAAGGAAGAATTTCTTGATGTCATGAAGCTCAAACAAAATTTTAGTTATAACGAAACCAATCAGATTTGGGCAAAAAATTCACAAAGTTTAGAATTTGAAGCTGGTGCGTTTGGTATAAAATTTACCGGAAAATTTACGCATGTTTACAGTAATTACGATTTTAAACAGGATTTTGATAAAAAAACCTTTTCAAAAGAAGTGTTGAGTTTTGAAGAAAATGCCAACAAAAAAGATTCTACCTATTGGAATGTAATGAGGCCCGTTCCTTTGACGGAAGAAGAAAATTCAGATTACATTCGAAAAGACAGTATTCAGTTGGTGAGAAAATCAAAACCCTATTTAGATTCGATTGACAAAAAAAACAATCGCTTCAAAATTGTTAAAATTCTAACAGGTTACAGTTATCAAAATTCTGAAAAAAATTGGCGTTTGAATTATGGTGGATTTCTCAAAATGCCTAATTTCAATACCGTTCAGGGTTGGAATCTTTCTACTGATTTGTCCTATACAAAACGAAATGATGACGATAGAAAATATACCACTTTTGGCACACGATTTAATTATGGATTTGCAGAAGAAAAACTGCGTGTTACCGGATTTTTCTCATCAAGACTTAATGCTAAAACCAACAGTTTTTTAAACTTCTCGGGAGGAAGTCAGGTCGTTCAATTTAATCAAAACCAACCCATTAGTCCATTTTTAAATTCAATGGCGACCTTATTTTTCAAAGAAAATTATATGAAACTTTTTGAAAAAAACTACGTCAGTGCGAGTTATAGTCAGGAGGTTATTAATGGTTTATATGCCAGTGCATCGCTGGAATATGCCGAACGTAAACCTCTTTTTAATAATACGGATTATGTTTTGATAAAAAACAACAAAGAATATCTATCCAATAATCCCCTTGATCCTACAGATTTTGTTAATGCCGGAATTGAAAAACACAATTTGATGAAATTCAATTTGAACACACGCATTAATTTTGGTCAGAAATACATCTCAAGACCGGATGGAAAAATTAATATTGCCAACAATGATTATCCAACACTTTTTTTGGGATATGAAAAAGGGTTTGCAGGAAATGAATCGAATTATAACTACGATTTTGTCGCCGGAAGAATTTCTTATGAAAAATCACTAGGCAACAAAGGAACTTTTGCTATTAATTTAAAAGGAGGTAAGTTTTTTAATGCCGAAGAGATTTCATTTGTGGATTACAGACACTTTAATGGAAATCAAATCAATGTGAGTGCAGAAAATAGGTATTTAAATAACTTTAATTTGCTCCCCTATTATTCTCGCAGCACGAATGACAGTTATATGGAAACGCACATCGAACACAATTTTGATGGTTTTATCATGAACAAAATTCCACTTTTCAATAAATTAAAATCTACTTTGATTATAGGTTATCACCAATTAGCTATTCCCGATGTTAAGCCGTATCAGGAGTTTAGTGTTGGTTTAGATAAATTAGGTTTTGGAAAGTTTAAACTACTTCGATTGGACTATGTACGTTCCTATAACGGAAGTCAATTTGTAGGCGACGGATTTATGTTTGGCTTACAACTATTAAGTATTTTTGACTAAAAAAAGAGCGAAGAAAATTAAAATTCTTCGCTCTTTTTTTGAAACTTATAATTGGTAAGTTATACGCGAACAATATTTGCTCCAATGGCTCGTAAACGTTCATCAATTCGTTCATATCCTCGATCGATTTGTTCTATGTTTTGAATGGTGCTCGTTCCTTTGGCTGACAAAGCTGCAATCAATAACGAAATTCCGGCTCGGATATCAGGTGATGACATAGTAGTTGCTTTCAATTGTGACTGAAAATTATGTCCGATAACAATAGCACGATGCGGATCACAAAGAATGATTTTCGCTCCCATATCGATTAGTTTATCCACGAAGAACAAACGACTTTCAAACATTTTTTGATGAATTAACACCTCTCCTTTGGCTTGTGTTGCCACCACAAGAACAATGCTCAACAAGTCAGGCGTAAATCCCGGCCAAGGTGCATCGGCAACTGTTAGAATGGAACCGTCAATGTCTTTTTTAATTTCATAACCATCTTTGTGTTCCGGAATGTAAATATCATCTCCACGTCGCTCAATGGTAATTCCTAATTTTCTAAAAACCGATGGAATAACGCCTAAATTCTCCCAGCTTACATTTTTGATGGTAATTTCGCTACGTGTCATGGCTGCTAATCCTATCCAACTTCCGATTTCAATCATATCCGGGAGAATGCGGTGCGAACAACCCCCTAGACTTTCGACACCCTCAATCGTTAATAAATTTGAACCTACTCCCGTAATCTTTGCTCCCATCGAATTAAGCATCCCGCACAATTGTTGTAAATACGGTTCGCAAGCTGCATTATAAATGGTTGTGGTTCCTTCTGCCAAAACAGAAGCCATCACGATATTCGCTGTTCCGGTAACAGAGGCCTCATCCAAAAGCATATAAGCTCCTTTTAATCTTCCTTCAATTTCAACACCATAAAAGTGATCTTCTCTGTTGTAACGGAACTTTGCCCCAAGGTTAATAAATCCTTCAAAATGAGTATCCAATCTTCTTCTTCCAATTTTATCACCGCCCGGTTTAGGAATATATCCTCTACCAAAACGAGCCAAAAGTGGACCAACAATCATAATCGAACCACGTAATGAACCACCTTCTTTTTTGAAAGCTTCGGTTTCCAAATAGCCTACATTTACCTCATCGGCTTGAAAGGTAATGGAACCCGGTCCGTTTTTTTGCATTTTTACACCTAAGTTCCCTAAAAGGGTAATTAATTTATTGACATCCAAAATATCCGGAATGTTATTAATAGTAACTTTCTCCGGTGTCAGCAATACCGTACATAAAATTTGTAATGCTTCATTTTTTGCTCCTTGCGGATGAATTTCTCCTTTAAGACGATGCCCGCCTTCTATTTTGAATGTTCCCATATTCGTTGACAGCGATTATTTCTGATTGTTATTTTTATACGGTTTTGATTTTGCGTTTTTATTGTTTTTTTTAATCATCGGATTCTTTTGAATAGCCGGCATATTTTTGTTGGAAACTTTTTTATTAGTTCGCATCAAATCAGATGTGTTGAGCAATTCTTCTGTGCTTTGGTGCAAATCAATTCTTCCGCCGGAAAGTTCATATAGATGATCAAAAATGGCCTTGTCGTCCACAGTATCTTTATTCCAACTTAAATACGATTTTTTCATGTGGTTGGCAATTACTTTGATGAGAGCTGATTTTAACTCACTTTCTTCCCAACTGTTAGCCACATCAATCATGTATTTGATGTTATTTCCATAAAAACGATATTTTGGATTTTTCTGTGGATAATCCAATCGTTCCGGTTTGAGATTAATAACATCTCGGGTTGGTATTGGATAAGGACTGTCTACATCCAATTTAAAATCAGACATAATGAATAATTGATCCCAAAGTTTATGTTGAAAATCCAACACATCTCGCAAATGTGGATTCAAACTTCCCATTACTTTAATGATGTAACGAGCAGCTTTGTTTCGCTCATCTCTATCTTCAATAATTGTTGCCTGATCGATTAATTTCTGCAGATGACGTCCGTACTCAGGAATCATCAAATGTGGACGTTCGGCATTATATTCTAAAACATGCACCACATTGTGTGCTTTTTCATTGTGCGTCATTTTCGTATTTTTAAAGCGAAATTATACCTTCAATAGTAGAAACTTCCTGGTATTTTTCTACCACGTGTTCGGGACTTTCCATATTTACATTCACTGAAACACTGGTAAACTTTCCTGTTTTAGATTGAACGGTGTTAATCACAGCCCCCATGTTGTTAAACGCTTCTTCCACGGCAATTATTTTTGAAGTATCAGTTGGAACAATAAATTTATAAAGGTAAATGGAAGGCCAATTTGAAGTAGTTCGCAATTCTTCTTTCAATCGTTCATAAAAATCTTCGGTATTCTTATCCATAACAAATTTAATATAGGCAAATATACAGTATTGATTTTAGATTTTAGAATATTGAAATTGAATTTTGATGATTTACAGCTTTACTTAAACAGTGATACACCATAGATTGTTAATTAGAAACTAAATTTTCTTAACAAAATCTTATAAAACTACTTAAAATAAAGTCAAAAGTTTGTTTACAAGTTGAGTATTTTTCTAAATTTACCCCCTTATTGAATACATGTGAATAAAGAACTCATTGTTATTACCGGTGGTCCAGGAACCGGAAAGACAACAATTATTAACGGATTACTTGAAAAAGGATATACTTGTTTTCCTGAAATTTCCAGAGAAATTATTAATGATGCCCGAAAACAGGGAATTGAACAATTGTTTCTGGAAAAACCCTTGTTATTTAGTGAATTGCTGTTAGAAGGAAGAAAAAAACAACATCATCAAGCAAAAGAACATTCAGAAAATTTAATTTTTTTAGATCGCGGCATACCTGATATTTTGGCTTATATGCATTATATTGGTGACAGTTATCCATCTTTCTTTGACGAAGAGTGTAAAAATAACCAATACACTAAAGTATTTCTTTTACCACCTTGGAAAGAAATCTATCAATCAGATGAAGAACGTTATGAAAATTTTGAACAAGCCAAACTTATCTATAATCATCTCAAAGAAACTTATGAAAAATATGGTTATCACCTAATTGAAGTTCCTTTGGATCATGTAGATAAAAGAATTATTTTTATCTTAGAGGCCATATCCGGATAAGTAAAATGGTACAAGCCGAAGAAATTTTAAAAAAATATTGGGGTTACAATGAATTTCGAACGCCTCAAAAAGAAATTATTACTGCCGTATTATCCGGGAAAGATTCGTTTGGGTTGATGCCTACCGGCGGCGGAAAATCAATTTGTTTTCAAGTGCCCGGTTTAATGAAAGAGGGAATTTGCCTCGTTGTTTCTCCTTTAATTGCTTTGATGAAAGACCAAGTTGAAAACCTTTCAAAAAGAGACATTAAAGCATTGGCTCTCACCGGTGGAATTTCTTCCGACGAAACCATTACGTTGTTAGATAATTGCCTTTACGGAAACTATAAATTTTTATACCTGTCCCCCGAACGCTTGGAACAAGATTGGGTTTTAGAGAAAATAAAAAACCTCCCTTTGAATTTAATTGCCATTGATGAAGCTCATTGCGTTTCACAATGGGGACATGATTTTCGTCCATCTTACTTAAAAATAAGTCAATTAAAACGTTTTTTTCCTGCAGTTCCTTTTTTGGCATTAACGGCCTCAGCAACAGAACGGGTAAAAAAAGATATTATTGAGCAATTGAAATTGGATAACCCAACTGTTTTTCAAAAATCATTTGCCAGAGAAAATATAGCTTATATGGTGATTGAAACCGAAGATAAGTTGCACAAAATGGAGCAAATGTTAAAGAAAAATTCGGAATCGTCAATTATCTATGTACGGAATCGAAAAGCATGTTTTGATGTTAGCAATCAATTGCAACAATTAGGGTTTAAAACTACTTATTATCATGGTGGATTGTCTTTGAAAGAAAAGACAAAAAACATGGGGCTTTGGATGACCGAAAAAGTGCAAGTAATGGTGGCAACCAATGCTTTTGGAATGGGAATTGACAAAGCCAATGTCAAAACAATCATCCATATTCAACTTCCCGAAAACATTGAAAATTATTATCAGGAAGCTGGTCGAGCCGGAAGAAACGGAGAAAAGTCATACGCAGTTTTGTTAATTGGTCCGGCTGATGTTGTTGCCGCCAAGTCACAATTTATTTTAGGTTTACCGGATAAAGATTTTCTAAAAACAGTTTACATCAAATTGTGTAATTATTTTCAAATTGCCTATGGCGAAGGAATAAATGAGCAATTTTCATTCAATCTGAATCATTTCTGTTCACATTATTCGTTTCCCGTTATAAAAACATATGCAACACTACAATTTTTAGATCGTCAGGGTGTCATTAGCTTTACACAGGAATATTCAGAAAAAATTAATTTACAATTTTGTATTGAAAGCAAGGAAGTCATTCGCTACATTAGCTTGAATCCTTCGGAGGAGGAAATTATTTTAGCTTTTTTGCGAACCTATCCGGGCATCTATGAATACCAAACCGCCGTAAATCTTTCACTTATTGCAAGAAAAAGTAACAGTTCCGAAGAGCAAGTTGAATCTGTTTTAAACCGATTAAAAGAAAAAGGAATTGTTGATTATATTTCTAAAAATAACGATGCAATCATTACATTTAATGAAGTTAGAGAAGACGAACACACGATCAACCGCGTTTCAAAATATTTAGAAAAGCAAAACGATTTAAATAAGGAGCAAATAGAAGAAGTTATTCAGTACGTCACCAATCATGAAATTTGCAAAAGTCGATTTATACTCAATTATTTTGGCGAAAAAAACACATCCAATTGTGGCATCTGTTCTTACTGTATTTCGAAAAAAGAAAAAAGCATCAACACGATTCAGCTAAATGAACTGATTTTAAACTTGATTGCAGAAAAACCAATTTCCTCTCGCGAATTAGTAAAAATAACGGATTGTAAAGAACAGGAACTTATCTTTGCCTTACAAGAACTGTTGGACGAAGAAAAAATTATCATTCTCCCCAATAATAAATACACAAAAGCTTAGCATGGAAAAATTACGCATTGTTTTTATGGGAACACCTGATTTTGCAGTGGGAATTTTAGATACCATAGTAAAAAACAATTATACGGTATTGGGAGTAATTACCGCTCCTGACAAACCCGCAGGAAGAGGTCAAAAAATAAATACTTCGGCTGTAAAAGAGTATGCATTAGAAAAAGGTTTACACATTCTCCAACCAACTAATTTAAAAGAGGAGACATTTTTAAGCGAATTAAAAAGTCTTAATGCCAATTGTCAAGTGGTTGTCGCTTTTAGAATGTTGCCGGAAGTGGTTTGGAAAATGCCAAAATTTGGTACTTTCAACTTACATGCTTCCCTCCTGCCTAACTACAGAGGAGCAGCTCCTATTAATTGGGCTATCATTAATGGTGAAACAAAAACCGGAGTAACAACTTTCTTTATTGATGATAAAATTGATACCGGAGCCATTATCCTTTCAGCCGAAACGCCAATTGAACCCACAGAAAATGTTGGCCAATTGCATGACAGACTGATGGTTTTAGGAAGTCAGATTGTAATTGAAACATTGGAAACTATAGAAAACGGAACGGTGCAAACTACTTTACAAACTGATTCTCCTGAAATTAAAACTGCCTATAAACTCAACCGAGACAATTGCAAAATTGATTGGACAAAATCCGGTGAGGAAATTTTTAATCTTATTAGGGGTTTGAGTCCTTATCCGGTAGCATGGTGTCGTATTCAAGATGAAGGTCAAGAATGGAATGTAAAAATTTATGAAGCAACTTTTGAAAAAGAAGATCATTATTTGACTGTGGGATCGATTATATCTAACAAAAAAGAAATGAAAATAGCAGTATCTGATGGTTTTATTCATATCCAAAGCATACAATTCCCCGGAAAAAAGAAAATGGTGACTCAGGAATTGCTCAACGGAATGAAATTTTCTACTACAGCAATGGCTCTTTAAGTACTGAAAACACTCAAAAAAGAGTAAATACCCGACGAATAACACGGCTTTATCAACAATACTGCTCAAGTTATCAACAAAAATGACGAAAACTCACGAAAACACTTGTGCAATAAGGAAATCCTACTAAATTTGTTTTAATTAACTTTATGTTTAACCAACAATTAATAACTATTATTATGAACAAATCAGAATTAATCGATGCTATTGCTGCTGACGCAGGTATCACTAAAGCAGCTGCTAAATTAGCTTTAGAATCATTTTTAGGAAACGTAGGTAAAACTTTGAAAAAAGGTGGAAGAGTTTCTTTAGTAGGTTTCGGATCATGGTCAGTTTCTAAAAGAGCTGCAAGAGACGGTAGAAATCCACAAACAGGAAAAACTATCAAAATTGCTGCTAAGAATGTTGTTAAATTCAAAGCTGGAGCTGAATTAGAAGGTACAGTAAACTAGTCTAATTGATTTGATATAAAGAAAAGTCTTCCAATTCGGAAGACTTTTTTTTATACTTTTTGTGAGAATGTTTGGTAGTTTTAAAATAATTTAGTTAAATTTAACTAAAAATTGCAAGGATATGATTTCAGAAAAACTTCAAAAGGGTCATTTACTCATTGCAGAGCCTTCCATTTTGGGTGATTTGTCATTCAATCGTTCTGTTATTTTATTAGCTGATCATACTAACGAAGGATCGGTTGGATTTATTTTAAACAAACCACTTGACTACACCTTAATGGATTTAGTTCCCGAAATTGAATCATCCTTTACTATCTATAATGGAGGCCCGGTTGAACAGGATAACCTTTATTTTATTCATAGCATACCGGATTTAATTCCGGATAGTGTTGAAATTTCTAACGGGATATATTGGGGAGGCGATTTTGAAAAAACCCGTGACTTAATTAATAGTGGTGAAATTAATAAAGATTCTATTCGTTTCTTTTTAGGATATACCGGCTGGGATGCGAATCAATTGGAAACAGAAATGAATTCTAATTCATGGATTTTAATTGAGAACAGCTATAAACATAAGATTCTTCAAAAATCATCTTCCAATTTTTGGAAAGAAAAAATCATTGAACTGGGCGGAGAATACTTAATATGGTCAAATGCACCTGAAAATCCTATGTTAAATTAACTGATTTCTATCTGCTGATTAACCTTTTCCAGTAAAATTTTTGCCCATTTTATTGTAAAATCTTTTTTGCGGTATTTTGTGATTGGTTGAATACCTTGAATTACATTGGTAATAAAAAGTTCGTCCGATTTTTGTAAATCAAATGGTGAAATAGGTTCTTCAAACACTTCCAAACCTTCCGTTTTATTTGCAAGTGCCAAAACCTGCTTACGCATAATTCCGTTTAAACATCCCTCTGAAAGCGGCGGTGTAATTAAACGATTTCCTGAAATCATAAATAAATTACCATTCAACGCTTCCACAACATTTTTTTCCTCATTAAGTAGCAAACAATTTTGATACCCATTTTCGTCCGCAAAAATACTTCCAACCGTATTGATTAATTTGTTTGTCGATTTAATTGTAGAAAGTAATTGTTTGGTTAGGTAAAAATCTTTAAATAACTCAACTTCATAGGATTCCTCATTGAATTGGTATGCTTTACTATCTAATTTAGTTGTTGAAATTAGAAAAGAGACCTTTCTATCTGTAGGTAAATAATATCCACCATCGTTTCGATAAACCGTGAAACGAACTCGGCAAGAATCTGAACAAGAATTTTGAACAGCTAAATCTAAAATATACTGTTCTAAATTTTCTAACGTAAAATTCATTGGAATTTGCATTCGAACAATTCGCATAGATGCCATTAAACGAAAATAATGATCTTCAATAAAGAGCACTTTTCCATTCACTACTTTAAGTGTTTCAAACACAGCATCACCATAAAGAAAAGCCCTGTTTAGACTTAATACTGACTCTTGTTCTATTATATTTCCATTGAGATTAACCATAAAAAAAGCCCTGATTTTACAGGGCAAATATACGTTTATTCCATCTAATTACACAGAACCAATAACATGCTTTAAATCAGAGATTTGATTTTCCCACAACAATTTAGACTCGCTTAATTCGTCTTCATAAGCGAAATCAACCACTACTAAAGAGACATCTTTAGTGATTTCATCTTCCATGATTTTAAGCTCAAAAAAATAATCTGTGTCTTTATCCTGCTCATCTAACCACTTGAATTTTATTCTTTCATTTGTTTTTTTGGAAGCCAAACGAGCCTTTTCTAAAGTATCATCCCAAATAAAAGTAAAAAATTCACCTCTTGAATTGACATTGTCTGCAAACCACTCCGATAATCCCGATGGGGTTGAAATATATTGATAAAGTAATTGTGGTGATGAGTTCAAGGGAAACTCTATTTCGTAGCGTACTTTTGTATCCATTCTTACTATTTTTGGGGCAATATATTGATTATTACTTCAAAAAAAAAGCGTTTTTTAAAATAAAAATATTTTCTTATTTAATGTTTGCAAGGTCTACTATTATTTATATATTTGCACCCGCATTACCGACGAGGTAATGACCGAATTTGGCGAGGTAGCTCAGTTGGTTAGAGCGTTGGATTCATAACCCAAAGGTCACGGGTTCAACTCCCGTCTTCGCTACTAGATTATTACATTGAAATTAAACGGATTATGGTTCATAATCCGTTTTTTTTATGTCTTCAATTACTTATTTCTATTCTTTCAAAAAAACTAAGCTCTTTAAATTTTAGCTTTTAATCTAGTTTTATTGATTTAATAACTCTCAAACTTATTTTAAACTCGTCATAATAGGAAAATAAATTATCATATGCATTTAGCTACTGTGTCAATTAAATTTCAAAAGAGTTGAATTTTGCAAATATATTTTGTAAGATATTTATATATCATATTTCATTATTTATGCATTTCATCGATATTTTAATACATTTTATCGATTATTTGATTTTTGTTTTTACTTTTGAATCGTCAAAAATCTAGAATCAATTTAACCTCATAAACGATGAAAAAGGTTGCTTTAATAAAACATGCCTTTATAGTATTGTTGTTGTACTCTTCTAATTGGCAGTGCTATTCAACATGTTTAAAAAAGAATGTCGATAAGACTGAAAACAGACAAAGTGATAATCAATCGACTGTAAATGTTAATCAAAAGTCTTATCTTTTTTTTAATGGAAATAATAGCTACGGAACAACATCGGGTTTCTTAGAAAATTATGAAAAAATAACCCTAATGGGATGGATAAGTTTATCGTCTCAGTTTCAGAATGACGGATTCATTATGGGTGAATATAAATTTAACATTAGCTGTGATGCTTCTAAAAGAGTAAAAGTAACTTATAATAACAGTTCATTAGTAAGTTCAGTTATACTCGAAAAAGCTCGTTGGTATCATATCGCAGCCACCTTGGAAGGAAATAGAGTAAAACTCTATATAAATGGTGAGTATGTAAATCAACTAACCGTGAACAATGTTTTATCTCAAACAAATGATTCTGCTTTTACACTAGGAAAAAAACCATTAAACGATAGCGATTATTTCTTAGGTAAAATGGATGAGATTAGGGTGTTTAATAAATGCTTAACGAGTAGTCAAATCCAACAAATGGTTTACCAAGAAATTGTAAATAATAATGGAATGATTAAAGGTTCTGTGGATTCAAAAAACATGGGTGGGTTAGTTTTTGCCGATTTAATCCGTTATTACAAAATGGATGTAATTCAAAATAATGTTGCTCAAAATCAAACCCAATCTAACTTTAATACAGCTGAAGGAATTCAACTTTATAACATAAACATTGTTGAAAATCAAGAAGCACCGATGCCTTTTATTACTCAGCGAGACGGGGATTTAACAACCGCAATAAATGATGTACAAAAAGATATCTTCGGAAAAGATGCTGAAACTTATCCATGGTCAATCATTCAAATTAAACATACTATTACTCAGTCAGCCAACTTAGTAAACTATGGTTTAATTGTTGATCATGAGAAAAGAATTACAATGTTAAATCACACAAAATTGGAAAACCGTGGTTATTTGAAAATTAATGGTGTGATTGATTTAGAAGGTAAATCACAGCTAATTCAAACGGAAAAAAGTGAATTAGATCCAACCAGCTCCGGAAGAATCGAACGCGATCAGCAAGGACAAAGCAATAAGTTCAACTATAACTATTGGTCTTCTCCGGTGAGCTCTATCAATAATTCAACCATAAATCACGGCTATACCGTTGCCGGAGTAATGAAAGACGGAACTAATCCGAATAACCCTGTAAACATCGCTTGGGTAAACGGAACGAATAATCCGACAACGAGCAACCCAATTACATTGAGCAGCTACTGGATTTACAAATTCCAAAACGTAACTCCAATTTATGCCAACTGGGCAACTGTGGGTCAAAACGGAGCGTTATTAGCCGGTCAAGGTTATACGTTAAAAGGAAGCGGAGCCGCAAGTCCAACTCAAAACTTCACCTTCGTTGGAAAGCCTAACAATGGCGAAATTACCGGTTTTGTGTCGGCTAACAATTTGAATTTATCAGGTAATCCCTACCCTTCTGCCTTAGATGCGAATGAATTCATCAAACAAAACTTAAGTGCTATTAACGGAACATTATATTTCTGGGAACATTTTACAACCAACAACACACACAACCTAGCCGGTTACCAAGGTGGTTATGCTACCCGTAATTTAGTAGGCGGAACAGCTCCTGTTTCTCCAACCGGCGTGAGTGGTTTAGGTTCAAGTACCAGAACGCCCGGAAGATTTATTCCGGTGGGACAAGGTTTCTTTGTCCGTGGAAATGCTACCGGCGGAAGCTTTATGTTTAATAATAGCCAACGTTTGTTCATCAAAGAAAATAATACCGATTCGAATGTACTTTTCCGTGCTGCCAATCAAAACGCAGTAACAAGTGAAGAGGAAGTTCAATACGGAACAGACAACAACCAAGAAGATGCGTATACCGAAGATGAATTCATGAAAATCAGAATTGGTTTTAATTCGTATAACAATTACCACAGACAATTGTTGATTGGTTTTATGAATGAATTAGCCACGGAAGAAATCGATTTAGGCTATGATGCTATTCACATCGACAACCAACAAAATGACATGTACTTTTTGCATAATGGTGTAAAACTGATTATTCAAGGTGCTTCGTATTTTGATATTAATAAAGTCTATCCGTTAGGTATCAAAACGTTTGCGGCCGGAAATGTACAATTTACCTTAGACGGAACCGAAAATGTTCCCGAGGACACCGACATTTTTATCCACGATAAAACTACCGGATTATACCATTCGATTAAAAATGAACACTTTAACATCGAATTGCCACAAGGAGAAATTCACAACCGCTTTGAATTAACGTTCAACAACGGAACTTTATCTACAGGTGATTATAATTTGAATAATGAAATTACGGTTGCCTTTACCAATGCCCAAAATCTACTCATAATAAAAAATAACTTAACCGATGTCACAGTGGAAACCGTGAGCATCTTTACGATCCTGGGTCAGACCCTTGCCACTTGGAATGTTGAAAACGAAACCCAAAACAACATTACACTACCGGTGAGCAACGTGAGTACTGGCACCTATATTGTTCGTGTGCAAACAACTGCCGGAACAATTAGCAAAAAAATCATTATTAAATAGGGTTTTGATAATTGATTTTTGACACCGAAAGGCCCCTCGACGTGAGGGGCTTTTCATTTTTATTTTTTTTTAATAAAAAATTATTTGAATAATGTTAACATATCATAAAATGAAAATAAATAATGGATCAATTTTTGACACCGAGGAAAAATTAATCATTAAAACATCTGGAAAATTTTTGATACATCTATATTTTTTAAAGGGATTGGTATAATTAAAGTAGGATTCAAGAACGATAACAAATTTCAATAATAGATAAACAATAAAAAAGGATTGCTTTATCTAAAAAAACAATCCTAATTTATTGGTGTGTCTATTTATATTTATTTCACCTCCATCAACTCCACATCAAAAATCAAGGTAGCATCGGGAGGAATTACGCCACCGGCTCCACGTGAACCATAGCCTAAGTAAGAAGGTATCACAAAACGTGCTTTATCGCCTACTTGCAATAATTGAATTCCTTCGTCCCAGCCTTCAATCACATGACCTTTTCCAAGTGGGAAATCGATTGGTTGTTTTCTTTTGTAAGAGGAATCGAAAACCATTCCGTTTTCTAATGACCCGGTATAATGTACCGAAACTGTTTTACCCTTTTCCGCTTGTTTTCCGTTACCTTTTTGGATGATTTTATAACGTAAACCACTTTCGGTTTTTTCAAAACCGGCTGCTAATTTTTCAAGAGCTTCTTCTGCTTTTTGTTTTTCTTCTGCAATTCTTTTCTCACGGGAACCTTCGAATGTTCTAAACGCTTCGATGGCATTCCATTGTTGAGCTTCGTCACCTACTCTTACAATTTCCAGTGATTCTATCACATCGCCTTGAGCAATGGTATCTACTACCTCTTGTCCTTCTACTACATTTCCAAAAACCGAGTGTTTTTTATCTAACCAAGGTGTTGCCACGTGTGTGATAAAAAACTGTGAACCATTAGAACCCGGTCCGGCATTTGCCATAGACAATACACCTGGTCCATCGTGACGTAAATCCGGGTGAAACTCGTCGTCAAATTGATAACCCGGTCCACCTGTTCCTTGTCCTTGCGGACAACCACCTTGGATCATAAAATCAGAAATAACGCGGTGGAATTTTAATCCGTCATAATACGGTTTTCCCATTGGTTTGGCATCGTTTTCTAATTGTCCTTCGGCTAAGCCAACAAAGTTTCCAACTGTTCCCGGTGTTTTATCATGTGTTAATTTTACTAAAATGGTACCTTTTGTGGTATTGAATTTAGCGTATATTCCGTTTTCCATGGTTTGATTTATTTTAATTGAGGTGCAAATTTAAGATAATATTGTTGATTAACCTTATTTTTATGAAAGCGGATGGTTGAAAATGAAATTCCTTTGAAAGCAGAATCCCCTAGCCCGGATTGCAACGGAAAGCTTTTTTTGAAAAAACAAATTAGTTTTGTTGACTTGGCAAAGCGACCTTGGGAGCTCTTGCCGAGGCTTACAAAACTTTTGTTTTGAAAAAAAACTTGTAGTGAAAAGCCGGAATAGCTTCTGAAAAATAAGTATTTTTGCCAAAAATTAGTTGTATGCGAATTGATATTATCACGGTTTTACCTGAACTTTTACGAAGTCCGTTTGAGGCATCAATTTTGAAACGTGCCATTGATAAGGGTTTGGTGGAAGTGCACGTGCATAATTTGCGTGATTATACGACCAACAAGCAGAAAAGTGTGGACGATTATCAGTTTGGCGGTGGTGCCGGAATGGTGATGTCCATTCAACCAATTGACGATTGTATATCCAAATTGAAGAGCGAACGTAACTATGACGAAGTGATTTATATGTCGCCCGATGGGGAAACGCTGAACCAGAAAATGGCGAATTCGATGTCGATGTTGAACAATATCATTATTCTTTGCGGACATTACAAAGGAGTTGATCAACGGGTTCGCGATCATTTTATCACAAAAGAAATTTCGATTGGTGATTATGTGCTTTCGGGTGGCGAATTGGGTGCGGCTGTTTTGAGTGATGCGATTATTCGGTTAATTCCGGGAGTTTTGAGTAATGAAACGTCGGCTTTAACGGATAGTTTTCAGGATAATTTGCTGTCGGGACCGATTTATACGCGTCCGGCAGAATACAAAGGTTGGAAAGTGCCCGCTGTTTTGTTAAGCGGCAATTTTGCCGAAATTGATAAATGGCGTGAGCATCAAGCATATGAGCATACGAAGAATAGACGGCCGGATTTGTTAAATGAATAAATATGCCTCCCATCAAAACAGCCCTTTTAGCCTACGGACTTTCCGGTAAATTTTTTCATGCTCCTTTTTTGGCGGCTAATGAAGGATTTGAATTGTATGCTGTTTTGGAACGAAATAATCAAAAAGCAAAGCATGATTTTCCGGATGTGAAAAGTTTTGCTTCGTTAGAAGAACTTTTGGTTGATGAATCCATTGAATTAGTCGTTGTCAACACACCAAATAACACGCATTTTGAATTAGCTAAACAATGTTTGTTAGCTAAGAAACATATCTTATTAGAAAAACCGGCGACAGCAACACCGGAAGAATTTTTGGAATTGATTGAACTAGCCAAATCGGTGAACAAGCAACTTTTAGTCTATCAAAACCGCCGATGGAGCAGCGATATTTGTGCGGCAAAAGAAATCATCAAATCAGGAAAATTAGGCGAAATTATTGAAGTTCACTTACGTTTTGATCGTTATCGACCGACAATCAGTGCAAAAGGATTTAAAGAAAATGAATTGCCCGGAAGCGGAATATTGTATGATTTAGGGTCGCATTTAATTGATCAAGCCATCTCCATTTTTGGTAAACCGAAAAAGTATTCTATACAAAAAGGAATGTATCGCAATGGCACGATGGTGGATGACTATGCATTTGTGCATCTTTTATTTGAAAATCAGGTGAATGCTTTTATAACTGTGAGTATGCATGTATTGGATATTCAACCCGGCATTGTGATTCACGGCACAAAAGGAAGTTTTATCAAAGAATTTTGTGACGAACAAGAAAATCAATTGATGGCCGGAATGCCTCCAAATCATCCCGATTTTGGATTGGAATTGAAAAACAAAGAGGGAAAATTGACATACATTGATAAAAACAACCATACAATTGTAGAACGAATTCCTTCCCAAAAAGGAAATTTCAATGGTTTGTTTAAAGATGTATATGAATGTATTAGGAATGACAAACCGTTTTCAGTTTGTCATGAGGAGATTTTGGAGCAGTTGACTATTCTCAACACAAAATAAAAATCCACCAATTTAATTGTCATTTCAAAATAAATTGTAAATTTGCACCCACATTTGGACCAACCTCTGACGAAGTGCGTGTATGTTGCTCTGATAATCACTATTTTAACTTAATTGTTATGGCAGATTTAATGAAATTCGTTCAAGACGAATTTGTAACAAAAAAAGACTTTCCGGAATTCGGAGCAGGTGATACCATCACTGTGTATTATGAAATTAAAGAGGGTGAAAAAACCAGAACACAGTTCTTCAAAGGAGTTGTAATCCAACGAAGAGGAACCGGAGCAACTGAAACCTTCACCATCCGCAAAATGTCTGGTTCTGTTGGTGTAGAAAGAATTTTCCCTATCAACATGCCGGCTTTACAAAAAATTGAATTGAACCAAAGAGGTAAAGTAAGAAGAGCTCGTATTTTCTACTTCAGAGACCTTACCGGTAAAAAAGCAAAAATCAAAGAAAGAAGAAGATAATCAACTTTCTACTCATAAAGAATCCCGTTTTGAAATTCAGAACGGGATTTTTTATTTGCTCTAATTTTAACAACTTACTCAATTTTTAATTTGTTTTTTGACAAATTCATAATTTTTAAAGTTCAGATTGTCATATCCATAATTCAATCGTTTTCGTTGTCTGAATCTAATTAAATTCACCTTCTTTTTTGTATCTTTGGCATCCTGTTTTTCAGGAAATAAACAAACAAAAACAACTTTATTTTTATGTCAAAATCCAAAATTATTTATACAATTACGGATGAAGCTCCTATGCTTGCTACTCATTCGTTTTTACCCATTGTCAAAGCTTTTACTTCTCCATCAAATATTTCCGTTGAAACCAGAGACATTTCTTTAGCCGGACGAATTATTGCTAACTTTTCTGAGTATTTAAAAGAAGACCAACGTATCAATAACGATTTAGCCGAATTAGGTCAGTTAGCCACAACACCTGAAGCAAACATTATCAAGTTACCCAATATATCCGCTTCTGTTCCTCAACTAAAAGAAGCCATTGCAGAATTACAAAAATTAGGCTATGCCATTCCCGAATTTGTTGAGAATCCACAAACGGAAGAAGAAAAAGTAATCAAAGCTAAATTTGCTAAAGTATTAGGTTCTGCCGTAAATCCGGTGTTGCGTGAAGGAAATTCCGATCGTCGTGCCCCGAAAGCGGTAAAAAATTACGCACGAAAACACCCGCACAGTATGGGTGCTTGGCTTGCCGATTCTAAAACGCACGTTGCTCACATGACCGGAGGCGATTTTTATGGCAGTGAACAATCTATCTCAATTCCGGAAGCAACTACTTTCCAAATTGTTTTTGAAGCAAAAGATGGTACTACAAAAATTTTAAAAGATACAACGCCTTTAAAAGCGGGTGAAATTATTGATAGTTCGGTGATGAACATAAAATCGTTAAAACAATTCATCGCCAACGAAATTGAAGATGCGAAAGCGAAGAATGTTTTATTTTCTGTTCATTTGAAAGCGACCATGATGAAGGTTTCCGACCCGATTATTTTTGGAGCTATTGTGGATGTTTTCTTTGCCGATGTTTTTGAAAAATATGCCGATTTGTTTAAAGAATTAGGTGTAAATACCAAAAATGGGTTAGGTGATGTGTATGATAAAATTTCCGGTCACGCTAAACAAGCCGAAGTAGAAGCTGCTTTAGCCGAAGCCATGGCAAAAGGACCTTCCATTGCAATGGTGAATTCTGATAAAGGAATTACCAATCTTCATGTTCCTTCGGATGTGATTGTCGATGCTTCGATGCCGGCCATGATTCGAACTTCCGGTCAAATGTGGAATGCAGAAGGAAAACAACAAGACACCAAAGCCATTATTCCGGACAGATGTTATGCCGGAGTATATACGGCAACGATTGATTTTTGTAAGAAACACGGAGCATTCGACCCAAAAACGATGGGAAGTGTACCCAATGTTGGTTTAATGGCTCAAGCAGCGGAAGAATACGGTTCGCACGACAAAACCTTCCAAATCGATGATTATGGTACAGTGAAAGTAATCAATGGTGATGGAGCTGTGTTGATGCAACAAGCCGTTGAAAAAGGTGACATTTTCAGAATGTGTCAAGTGAAAGATGCTCCTATTCAGGATTGGGTTAAATTAGCCGTAAACCGTGCACGATTATCCAACACACCGGCTGTTTTTTGGTTAGATGAAAACCGAGCTCACGACAGACAAATTATTGATAGAGTCAATTTATATTTAAAAAATCACGATACAAACGGATTAGATATTCGTATTCTTAATCCAATTGATGCGACTACTTTTACGTTAGAAAGAATTATCAAAGGTTTAGATACGATTTCTGTAACTGGAAACGTGTTACGTGATTACTTAACCGATTTA
Source organism: Flavobacterium piscinae (assembly GCF_004122145.1). Classification (GTDB taxonomy): domain Bacteria; phylum Bacteroidota; class Bacteroidia; order Flavobacteriales; family Flavobacteriaceae; genus Flavobacterium; species Flavobacterium piscinae. The sequence continues at coordinate 79,533 of NZ_SBKQ01000008.1, read as the reverse complement.
TTCCCGATTTTAGAGTTAGGAACATCAGCTAAAATGTTGTCCATTGTTCCGTTAATGAACGGCGGTGGATTATTTGAAACCGGTGCCGGTGGTTCTGCTCCAAAACATATAGAACAATTTATTGAAGAAGGTTATTTACGTTGGGATTCTTTGGGTGAATTTTTAGCTCTTGGTGTTTCATTAGAACATTTAGGTCAAACACAAAATAATGCCAAGGCTTTAGTTTTATCAGAAACTTTAGATACTGCAACTGAAAAATTCTTAGAAACCGATAAATCACCTGCTCGAAAAGTAGGCCAGATTGACAACAGAGGTTCGCATTTTTACTTGGCTTTCTATTGGGCACAGGCTTTAGCAGAACAAAATAAAGATGTTGAATTAAAAGCACTCTTCACTCCTATCGCTCAAGAGTTAACCGAAAATGAAGCTAAAATTAATGACGAATTGATAGGTTCGCAAGGCAAAAAACAAGAAATCGGTGGTTATTTCAAACCTGATTTTAAATTGTTAGAAAAAGCGATGCGACCGAGTGAGACGTTGAATGCTGTTTTGGCGAAGTTGAATTAAAAATATATTTTCTTATTTTAAAAAGACAATCCTAACCGATTGTCTTTTTTTGTTTCATTTTAAACCCTAAATTTATAAAATCGAAAAAAGTTTTAGGTTCTTCCCAACCTTTTGCCAACTATTGTGCTCTTTATAAGAAAGCAAACCAATTGTGATGGAAAAAAATATCATTCAAGCCTGCAGAAAAATGCACCGAGACGCCCAACGGAAGGTGTATGAGCACATGGGACCCAAATTGTATCACCTATGCAAACGGTATCTCAAAAAAGAGGAAGAAATAGAAGAAGCTTTGGCCGATGCATTCTATACTATTTTCACCAAAATTGATCAATTAAAAGAAGACCACGCATTTGAAGCCTGGGCCCGAAAAATCACAGTCAATCAGTGTTTACTGACGTTGCGGAAAAATGTGAATTTTAATTTGTATTTGGATGATGTCAAATTAGCCTCGCAACCCACAACGGACGAAATTACTGATTTAGAAGAGGAAGATTTACTCAACTTACTTCAACTGATTCCTGACGGATGCAAAACCATTTTTAATCTGTTTGTCATCGAAGGGTATTCACACAAAGAAATTGCATTGCAATTAGGCATCTCAGAAGGTACTTCAAAATCACAATTGAACGCTTCCAAAACCAAATTGAAAGAGTTAGTGAACAATTTTTATTATCAAAAGGCAAAATAGCTATGGAAAATCAAGATAAATTATACGATAAAATGAAACAAGCGGCAAAAAATGCCGAAGCCAATTCATTTCCTGGAATGGAAAAAGTCTGGGCACGAGTGGAAGAAAAATTAGATAAAAAAGAAGATAAAAAAGTTATCATTCTTTGGAAAAAATGGGCAATTGCTGCTTCTCTCCTATTGTTTGTTTCAATTGGTTATCAATTTTTTAAATCGGATAAAGAAGTAATTAAAAATGATAATCCGATTGTGATTGAAAACAAAGATACCATTCAAAATGTTTCTCCTTTACAAATTGAAAAACCAAAAGAAGAAGTTGTTGTTTCTACTGATGTTGAAGCTGAAAAAAAATCAAATACAAAACCAATTTCAAAAGAATCAATCCTAAAAAATTCTATTAAAAAAGATCAACAACTTGTATCTGTTTTTAATGACAGTTTAATGAAATTGAATGATTTAATTGCTTTAGATGAAGAAAAAAACAAACTCGTTTCCAAAGAAATTCCAACCGTAAAAATTTCCAGCGAAGAAATAGACAAATTAACCGGAGAAAGGTTGGTTACCGGGATTGTGATGGATAATTTTAATCTTCCACTTCCCGGTGCAACGGTAGTCATAAAAGGTACATCTAAAGGTACACAAACAGATTTTGATGGTAAATTCTCAATTAAAGCCAAAAAAGGGGAAACATTGGAGTTTAGTTATGTTGGAATGTTAACACAAACAGCCAAAATTGATAACTCTACAAACTTGAGTATTGCGTTAGCTGATGATGGAAATACATTAAGCGAAGTTGTAGTTGTTGGTTACAAAACAACAGCCAGAGTTGCTTACACAAATGCTGTTTCATCAGTTAGTGTTGACGAAATCAGAAACAATAAAAGAAATAATAAAACAAAAACTTTTTCTCCAGACCAAATTTTGGCTGGACAAACTATGGGTCTCAAAATAAAATCAGGTTCAGGTCAACCAGGTTCTACTAAAAGTATAAGAATTCGCGGAACATCATCATTAAATTCAAAAAATGAACCTCTTGTCATCCTAGACGGCAAACCCATTTCTAAAAAACAATTGCAAGTGCTTAATCCAAATGATATCAAAGATATTACGGTTTTAAAAGATGCATCAGCCACATCAATTTACGGCAGCCGAGGAAAAAACGGTGTAATCGTCATCACCTCCAAAAGCGGAAAAGTGGAAAAATTGTCTAGAAGACAACTTAGAAAAAAATTAAAAGAATTAGAAAAAGCTCAACAACAAGCACCCATTCAATGGCCGGAAAAGGATCCAACACAAGACGAATCGTATGAATCCTTTGAAGAAAACGCTTTTGAGAGTCCGAGTACCGCACCACTTTCTACGTTTTCGATTGATGTGGATAATGCTTCGTACACCAACATTCGTCGTTTTATCAACAACGGACAAGTTGTGCCCAAAGATGCTGTTCGAGTGGAGGAAATGGTGAATTTTTTCAAATATAAGTATGCTGAACCAACTAACGAACATCCGTTTTCCATTCACACCGAATACAGCGATTGTGGTTGGAACAGCAATCATAAAGTATTAAAAGTTGGTTTACAAGGAAAAAACATTCCAACGGATAATTTACCTGCTTCTAATTTGGTTTTTCTAATTGATGTTTCGGGTTCGATGAACGATCAAAATAAATTGCCATTGCTCAAACAATCGATGAAAATTTTGGTAGAGCAACTTCGAAAAAAAGACAAAGTTTCCATTGTGGTGTATGCCGGAGCTGCCGGATTGGTTTTGCCACCCACTTCCGGTGAGGATAAAAAGAGCATCATCGATGCATTGGAAAAATTGCAAGCCGGCGGGAGCACAGCCGGTGGAGCCGGAATTGAATTAGCCTACAAAACCGCTGAAGAAAACTTTGTCAAAAACGGAAACAACCGTGTGATTTTGGCTACTGACGGCGATTTTAATGTAGGAGCTTCTTCTAATACAGACATGCAAACCTTAATTGAAGAAAAGAGAAAAAGTGGTGTTTTCCTCACTTGTTTGGGCTATGGAATGGGCAATTACAAAGACAGCAAAATGGAAACCATTGCCAACAAAGGAAACGGAAATTATGCTTACATCGACAACATTCAAGAAGCCAATCGTTTTTTAGGAAAAGAATTCAAAGGGTCGATGTTTGCCATTGCGAAAGATGTGAAAATTCAAATTGAATTCAATCCGCAACACGTGCAAGCCTATCGTTTGATTGGCTATGAAAACCGAAAATTGAAAGACGAAGATTTTGTGAATGATGCTATTGATGCCGGCGAATTAGGAAGCGGTCACACGGTTACAGCTTTGTATGAAATTATTCCGACCAATGTGAAAAGCGACCATTTTAAAGAACCGATTGACTTGAAATATTCTAAAACAGAAAGTTCTTCAACTGCTTTCGGAAATGAATTGGCAACAATCAAATTACGATACAAAAAACCGGATGGTGATAAGAGTATTGAAACGGTTCAGGTAGTTGAAAATAAATCGATCCCAATAGTAAATTCATCCGATGATTTTAAATTTTCATCAGCCGTAGCTTGGTTTGGATTGAAATTGAGAGATTCAAAATTGGTTCAAAACAAAGACAGTGAAGCTATTAAGACCTTAGCAAAAAAAGGCCTTTCCAATGATGAAGATGGATATAAATCCGAATTTATCCGATTGGTTGAAACCGTGAAGTAAAAAATTGGTTATACTGAAAACCTGACAATTAACCCAAATTGTCAGGTTTTTTATTAACCCTACTTTAACAAATGATGTATAAAACTTCTGAAAAAAAATCATCAATTTTGTTAAAAAAATTACTCATGTCGTTAAACAAAATTTTATTGACAACTTTGATGACTATTGGACTAGTATTTTCATCAACTGCTCAAGAGAAATTCACAATTAGTGGAACCATTTCCGACCAAAACAGTAACGAAACACTTTACGGTGTAAATATCATTGCCACTGACACTAGATCCGGTACCACAACCAATGAATATGGTTTCTACTCGATTTCATTACCAAAAGGAACTTATACAATTCAAATTAGTTATGTAGGTTATCAAACTATTGAGGAAACGATTGTACTTGATAAAAACATTCGAAAAAACTTCTCATTGTTTGAATCGAGTCAGCAATTAAAAGAAGTTATTCTTACCGAACGAAAAGCCAAAGCCGAAATTCGGAAACCCGAAATGAGTGTGAACAAACTTTCTATACAAGAAATTAAAGAAATGCCGGTTTTGTTAGGGGAAGTTGACATTGTGAAATCCTTGCTCACATTACCCGGTGTCACCAGTGCCGGCGAAGGTCAGTCCGGATTCAACGTTCGTGGTGGTGGAGCCGATCAAAATTTGATTTTGTTAGACGAAGCAACCATATACAACTCATCCCATTTATTTGGATTATTTTCCGTTTTTAATCCCGATGCCATTAAAGATTTAAAATTGTATAAAGGCGGAATTCCTGCACGTTATGGCGGGAGATTGTCTTCTGTGTTGGATATTTATCAAAAAGAGGGAAACAGCAAAGATTATCATGTAAATGGTGGAATCGGAATCATTTCGAGTCGATTATTGGCGGAAGGTCCAATTGTAAAAGACCGAGGTTCATTTTTGGTAGCCGGTAGAGGTTCGTATGCTCATTTATTTTTAAAGCTAACTGATAATGATAACTCTGCCTATTTTTATGATTTGAATACCAAATTGAGTTATAAAATAAATGAAAACAACAACGTTTATTTTTCAGGTTATTTTGGTCGTGATGTTTTTAGTTTGAATAATACGTTTGTCAATACCTATGGAAATGCGGTGTTAAATCTACGTTGGAATCATCTATTTTCAGATAAATTATTCAGCAATATGTCGTTCATTTATTCGGATTATTATTATGGTTTGGAATTGGATTTTGTTGGATTTGAATGGAATAGCGGCATCAAAAATTATAATTTTCGCTATGATTTCAAACATTACTTAAGTGACAAACTGAAATTAACTTATGGTTTAAATACCATCTACTATAATTTTAATCCCGGTAAAATTGAACCAAGCCGACCGGATTCCGGTATCAACGAAGATCAATTGGATAAAAAATATGCTTTAGAATCAGCTATTTATGTGGATGCTGAACACCAATTATCAGAAAAAATAACGGTTTCTTATGGTTTTCGATTCAGTAACTTTTTACGTTTAGGTGAGCAAACCTTGAATGTATACGAAAACAATCAAGCTGTAAACTTTAATGCAGACTTTCAAGTGTATGAAAGTGCCACTCCGATTGGAACCGTATCGTATGGAAAAAATGAAACCATCGCCAGTTTCAACAATTTAGAACCCCGTTTTTCGATTTCGTATGCGTTGAATGACAATCAATCCATCAAAGCCAGCTATAATCGAATGAGTCAGTATTTACATCTGATTTCAAATACACAATCGCCTACTCCATTGGATGTTTGGGCTCCGAGTGATAACTTTTTAAAACCGCAATTGTTGGATCAATATGCCATTGGTTATTTTCAAAATTTTAAAGATGACGAATATTCCATCGAAGTGGAAACCTACTATAAAGACATCAAAGACCGCGTAGATTATATTGATGGTGCCAATTTAATTGCCAACGAAGCCATTGAACGAGTGGTTTTAAACGGTCGTGGACGAGCTTACGGAATGGAAGTATTATTTAGAAAAAATGCCGGTCGCTTTAATGGTTGGCTATCCTACACTTTAGCCAGAACCGAACAGCAAGTAGTCGGAAGAACGCCTGAAGAAACCGGTATAAACAACGGAAACTGGTACAAAACAGGTTTCGACAAACTGAATGACATTTCAATAGTTGGAAATTACAAATTAAATGAAAAATGGCGTTTTGGAGCTAATTTTTCTTTGCAAACCGGTCAGCCTGTGACCTATCCAAACGGACAGTATGAATATTTAGGAATCACCGTTCCAAGTTTTAATAACCGTAACGAAGACCGTTTACCAACCTACCATCGTTTGGATGTATCCGCCACTTTAACACCTTCTAAAAACAAAGGCAGAAAGTGGCAAGCGGAATGGGTTTTTGGTTTTTATAATATTTACAATCGTCAAAATGCGGCTTCGATTACGTTTCGACAAAACGATGAAACGGCCAGAAATGAAGCAGTTCGCTTATCTATTTTCGGAATTGTTCCGAGTGTAACGTATAATTTTAAATTCTAAAAAATGAAACATTTTAAATATAGCTTATTCGTTCTTTTTGCGTTTGTAACCTTTGGTTGCGAAGAAGTTGTGGATGTTGATTTGAATACAGCACCACCTCGTTTAGTAATAGAAGCTTCCATTAATTGGTTGCGAGATACTCCGGGCAATATCCAAGCTGTAAAATTATCAACGACAACCGATTATTTTTCGCAGGAAATTCCACCTGTCACCGATGCGTTGGTCTCCGTTACCAATAGTGAAGGAACAACATTTACTTTTACTCAAATTGAAGAACCGGGATTATATATTTGCACAGACTTTGTTCCGGTTTTAAATGAAAGTTACACGTTGACTGTGGTTTATGATGGTGAAACGTATACATCAACCGAACGATTATTAGCTACTCCCGAAGTCAAACGTGTTGAACAACGCAATGATGGCGGTGTTTTAGGGGATGAAGTAGAAGTGAAATTCTTTTTTGATGATATTCAAAATGAAACAAATTTTTACTTTTTGGGAATTTTTGATCCCTACAAAGTTATACCGGAATACGGTGTTTTGGAAGATCGCTTTTTTGAAAACAATGAAATGTTTGGTTTGTATTTTAGCGAAGAGTTAAAAACCGGCGATACGTTGACTTTCACAATGAATGGTGTTTCTCAAAATTATTTCAATTACCTCAACATACTTTTGGCACAAGCCGGAAATAATGCGGGTCCGTTTAGCACACCGACTTCTACGGTACGTGGAAATATTATCAATCAAACCAATTTTGATAATTTTGCTTTGGGTTATTTTCGATTGAGTCAGACGGAAGTGAATGAGTATATTATTGAGTGATTTCTTTCTTTATTTTAGTTCTCACAGAATACACAGAAAACAAGGAAATAGATTATATTTATACCTGATAGGTTTTTTTAAACCTGTCAGGTATAATTCATAAACAATAGAAAAAAACCATGTCATCACACCACATCGTAAAAGACGATCAAGAACCCGCATTAATCATTGCCAATGGTGCTGCTTGTAGCGAAGAATTACTTGGACAATTATTAGAATGGTCGCCTATTGTTATAGTATTAGATTCGGCAATTAGTCGTGTGATGGAATTAGGGATTAAAATTGATGTCTTGCTAGGCGATTTTGATCGAAATTTTGATGCTGATTATTATAAAGAAATTCAATATCCGCTTGAAATCATTCCAACTCCCGACCAAGACAAAACAGATTTAGAAAAAGCTTTTGATTATTTAGTAGAACGAAATATTCCGGCCGTCAACGTAGTTTGGGCCACCGGAAAAAGAGCCGATCATACGATTACGAACATTACTTCCATTGTAAAGTTTAGAGATAAATTGAAAATCGTTTTGTTTGATGATCATTCCAAAATATTTCTGCTTCCCAACAAATATGAAAAATGGTATCCCAAAAATACTGTTATTTCATTGATTCCGATTGGAGCTGTTCACGGCATTCATTCAAAAAATTTATTTTATCCGTTAGAAAATGATTCACTTACAATTGGCTACCGAACCGGAAGCAGTAATCATGTAGCAGAAGATGGAATCGTTCGTATTGATCACGAGGAAGGTGATTTAATTCTAATGGAATGTTGGGATTAAAAAAAATGCCCGTCCTAGAACGAGCATTTTACTTATAATTTTATGATATTTTATTACTTACATTCATTAAATTCCTTTACAATCGTAATCAAATTGTCTTGAATTTTCAAATCAAATGCTCCACTTGTAATTTCATCTGACAAATGTTTACAAGAACTTAAGTACTCGGCTAATTCTTTAGACAAATTTTTATTGTTTCTTTTGTCAATCATTTGACCCACATTTTGGTCTTTTAATTTGATAACAAAAACATCATCTTCTACCGGGTCAATGTAAACAGAATTTCCGTTTTCAGTAAACACTTCTTTGTAAAAATAAGCGTTGTTAAAGCCCAAAGACATGGCATTTGATAATTTTTTGGCCGCATCACCTTTCACTTTCATTCCTTTATAACCGGTTTCTGTACCATCACTATTTTTTACAAAAAAAGTAACATTATCTTTGGCAGAAAGTGTAATAATGCGTTCTTTACCTTTTTCATTTAAATATTTTATGGTCACATTTTTACCATAATTATCAATCGCATCCACTACTTCAGTATTTCCGGTTTGATGAACATCTAATTTTTCAAATTGAGCGGTTAAAGTTCCATCATATTTCACTCCTTTTTCATCGATTGCATAACCACGAACGTTGTAAACATTTACACTACGCTCTTTGGCTAATTTTACTTTTTCTTTCAACAGGTCCTGTTTGTATTGCTTTGCCTGACGACCTAAGGTAATATCTCTGTAAACTAATTCTCCCATTAATTCCACAAAAAAACTGGTATTATCCGAACCACTGTATCTTTTTTGTGCGGAATAAGTAAACTTACTGTCGTTAAATAATGTTACTTCCACTTCATTGTTCATATTTCCGGTGATTTTTGCAGTAGCCACTTTGATGTTATCCAAATCATAGACATCGGCAAAATTGTTATTTCCAAAAGCGGTATAGGGACTTCCGATTACTTTTCCAACAATATTAGTTCCGGCTGTCCCACCAAACATTACCGTTCCATCTGTTTTAACATGAGGGCGATATTTTGCAATCTTAGCTTCTTTTTCTTTTTTAGAAGCAATCACGTCAATTTTTGCTTGTAATGATTTGTCGCCAATACTTTCTCTTTCAGTGGCAAAAAAAGCATCAATTTTTTCTTGATTAAACCCGTTTATATCGAATAACTCATACTTTACAGACAATAAATGCATGATTATACGCGAAGAATTAAACGAAGTAATCAAAACTTCATAAGGAATTTCAGTTTTCTTTGTCCCATCAGCATTGGTAACCACTAACCATTGATTGATAATGGTCTGCCCTTCCATTAGCGATTTGTATTCGGCTGTAAATTGTTTGGTATTGTTTAAATCAAAAAATACACATTGGTCACGTACTTTATCATTAAAAATAGCAACCTCTTTTTCGTCAATTAAAACTCTGTCTTTTTTGGTCTTAATTTTCTGAGCAAAAGAGAAAAAAGGGATAAGTAATAAAAGGTAAATAATATTTTTCATAGTGTTTTTTTTATGCAAATATACAATTTGTCAATAGTGGATATAATTTTTGATTTTTTTTAATAGTTAATTAACAAATAGATTGGTAGTTTTAATCCTTATCAATTCATTATTATTTTTACTTTTCATACCTTAGCGACTCAGAACCTCAGCCGCTCAGCCCCTAAAAATGAAATTCCAAGTCATCTCAGAATACCAACCCACCGGCGATCAACCGCAAGCCATTGACAAACTAGCCAACGGAATCCTGAATGGCGAAAAATACCAAACCCTTTTAGGAGTCACCGGTTCCGGAAAAACATTTACTGTTGCTAACGTCATCGAAAAAGTAGAAAAACCGACGTTAGTGTTGGCTCACAACAAAACACTTGCCGCTCAATTGTATTCCGAATTCAAGCAATTTTTTCCGAATAATTCCGTGCAGTATTTTGTTTCGTATTATGATTATTATCAACCCGAAGCCTATATTCCGGTGACGGGAACCTATATCGAAAAAGATTTATCCATCAATGATGAACTCGAAAAACTGCGACTCAGCACCACCTCTGCCCTACTTTCCGGTCGCAGAGATGTGTTGGTCGTGGCGTCCGTTTCGTGTTTGTATGGTATCGGAAATCCGGTGGAATTCCAAAAAAATGTGATCTCCATTGACCGTGGACAAATCATTTCCCGAACCAAATTATTACACCGTTTAGTACAAAGTTTGTATTCGCGAACCGAAGCCGAATTCACTCCTGGAACGTTCCGAATTAAAGGTGATACGGTCGAAATTTTCCCGAGTTATGCCGATGATCCGTTTCGTGTTCATTTTTTTGGCGATGAAATCGAAGAAATTGAAGCGTTTGATGCGAAAACCTCAAAGGTCATCGAACGCTATTCCAAACTGAATATTTATCCCGCCAATATGTTTGTGACTTCCCCCGATGTGTTGCAAAATGCCATTTGGGAAATCCAACAAGATTTAGTCAAACAAGTCGATTATTTCAAAGAAATCGGCAAACATTTAGAAGCCAAACGGTTGGAAGAACGCACCAATTTCGATTTAGAAATGATTCGCGAGTTAGGCTATTGTTCCGGTATCGAAAACTATTCCCGTTATTTAGATGGTCGCCAACCCGGCACTCGACCGTTCTGTTTGTTGGATTATTTTCCGGATGATTTTTTAATGGTGGTGGATGAAAGTCACGTGACCATTTCGCAAGTGCATGCCATGTACGGTGGCGACCGCAGTCGAAAAGAAAACCTCGTTGAATTCGGATTCCGACTTCCGGCGGCAATGGACAACCGTCCGTTAAAGTTTGAGGAATTTGAAAGCCTTCAAAACCAAGTCATTTACGTTTCCGCCACGCCGGCCGATTATGAATTGCAAAAAAGCGAAGGCATTTATGTCGAACAAGTCATTCGCCCCACCGGATTATTGGACCCGATTATTGAAATTCGTCCGAGTTTGAACCAAATTGACGATTTAATCGAAGAAATTCAAGTTCGTTGCGAAGCCGACGAACGTGTTTTGGTCACCACCTTAACCAAACGCATGGCGGAAGAACTCACCAAATATTTAACCAAAGTGTCCATTCGTTGCCGTTACATTCACTCCGATGTCGATACGTTGGAACGAGTAGAAATCATGCAAGATTTACGCAAAGGCTTGTTTGATGTGTTGATTGGCGTGAACTTACTCCGTGAAGGATTGGATTTACCCGAAGTTTCGCTCGTAGCCATTCTCGATGCCGACAAAGAAGGTTTCCTCCGCAGTCATCGTTCGTTGACCCAAACGGTGGGAAGAGCCGCACGAAACGTAAACGGAAAAGCCATTATGTATGCCGATAAAATTACGGCTTCCATGCAAAAAACCATTGATGAAACCACCTATCGAAGAGAAAAACAAATTGCGTACAACACCCAACACGGATTGCAACCCAAAGCCTTGAATAAGAGTTTGAATAATGCGTTGAGCAACAATTCCGTTTCTACGCAATACTACGAAGACAAAGTCTTAAAAGCCGCCGAACCCGAAAGTTTATACCTCACCAAACCCGAAATCGAAAAGAAAATCCGTGACCTTCGAAAAGTGATGGAAAAAGCCGCCAAAGAACTCAACTTTATTGAGGCTGCCAAACTGCGTGATGAAATCAAAAGTTGGCAGGAGAAGATGTAATTTTTTTAAAGCTATTCCCGCTTTTCTCTACAAGCTTTTGCTCAAAAACCTTTTTTTCTAAGGCCCGGCAGGAGCTTCTAAGGTCGCTCTGCCAAACCAAGAAAAAATAGGTTTTTTTCACCAAAGGCTTTTCGCTTCAATCGGGGCTATGGGATTGTGCAAGAAAGAGATTATTTAGAAAATTCGATGTTTTAGGAAATTTATTAAAGTGTAATCTTTTTTGTAATTTAGTAAACTAATTATATGTTATACTGAGATTACGATCCCTGTTTTGATTGAATTCACGCAAGTTTATAACAAATATATACAAGTTGGCAGTAATTATTCCCAAATAAAACGGAAAATCAATGAATAAAAGATATCAAGTTTTTGTAAGTTCAACCTATGCTGATTTAAAGGAAGAAAGAGCAAAGGTTATCCAAACTATAATGGAATTGGATTGCATTCCAGCTGGCATGGAAATATTTCCTGCAATAGATGAAGAACAATTTGAATTCATAAAAAAAGTTATTGACGATTGTGATTATTATCTTTTAATAATTGGTGGAAGATATGGTTCATTATCCGAAGAAGGAATAAGTTATACTGAAATGGAATATGATTATGCAATTCAAAAAAATATAAAAATAATTGCATTTATTCATTCAAATCCGGACAATATTCCGTTTGGTAAATCAGAAAAAGATGCTGAATTAAGGCAAAAACTACAAGAATTCAGAGATAAAGTTGCAACGAATAGATTAGTAAAATTTTGGAGTAAAGCAGATGAGTTACCTGGCCTTGTGGCTTTAAGTTTATCTAAAACTATCAAAACATATCCTGCAATTGGTTGGATAAGAGCTAATGAAACTGCTAATCCTGAGTTATATATAGAAATAAATGATCTAAGAAAAGAAAATCAAGAATTAAAAGAAGGAATTGATTTAAATAAAGTAACAACAAATAGTTTAGAAAACTTAGCGGATTATAACGATGTTATAGAAATTACTGGAAAACACAGATTTTGGCATTCTGGTTATAAAAGAGATGTCGATTAAGTGTGGAAAACCAAAATATCTTGGAATCAAATTTTCAGTCTTATTTCACCATATCTTCTAGACAAACCAACAGATTCTAAAGCAAAAGAACTTTTAAGTAAAGTTATATATGAAGTAACTCCAAATTTTATTGATAAAGGAATAGCTAAATTAATTGACCAAGATTTTCAAACAATTAAGATTCAGTTAAAAGCACTTGGATTGATTGATTTAAACTATACAAAAACAAATGCTGGAGGTATGGATTTGTTTTGGCACATAACCGAAAAAGGAGAACAGTTAATGCTTCATTTAAGAAGTGTAAAAAAATAATTACTGCCACTCTACTCTCCTTAGTCTACTTTGATAGCACGTTGCTCTGCGAACGTCTGTGACTTCGCAGCGTCTTAATTCATCTAATTATTGTTATATTTGAATATCAAATTAGTACAGAGCTTTTACGTTTATTTATTTTATTACACCCAAAATATATGAAGAAATTAATTTTTACTTTTCTATTTATTTCAATCGCTGCTTTAGGACAAGAGTTTAACCTTGAAATTCATAAAACTTCTTTATTTGATTACATAAAAATTGAGGAAAAATTAGGAAGCATACGATTAGAAAATGAATCACGATATTATTCCGGCGAAGGAATAGCACAACCTATTCGATTTCTAAGAAAGGAAGAAGGAATTCCAAATTGTATTGTAAGTTATCAGTTTTATGAAAAGGATAGTGCGTTAACTCAGATTGAATATGAATGGGATGTTTATAACTTTGAAAAACAAGATAATAATCAAAAGTCTGAGGAATTCGAAAAAGAATTAATCTCTAAATATGAAAATCTTAAAAAAGAAATTTCAAAAAAACTCGGTCAACCTACAACAAAAAATAATTACTCAAATTTAGCAAAATACAAACAAGAATTATTCTTTGAAGAAAATGCTACTTGGAAACCTAACGATACTACAAAAGTTGAATTATATATCACTGTTTCCAATTATTATGAAAAAAGAGGTATGGTAACTATTAATCCTGTTCATCGGATAAGGCTTTACATAATGAAAATATAACTACTTCAACAACAATCTTTTACTTTTAAAATAAACTTATATGCCTTATATGGTTTAAAATAAATAAAAATGAAAACCTCCCACCAACTCGCCACCCGCATCCGTGAAGTCATTTTAAACGGCACATGGATTGCCAATACCAATTTTAAAGCCCAGTTGGAAAATACAAATTGGGAAATGGTCACCCAAAAAGTTAGTAACCTCAACACCATTGCCGTTTTGGCTCAACACGTTCATTACTACATCAACGGCATCAATCAAGTATTTGCCGGTGGCACGTTGGACATCAAAGATAAATACAGTTTCGATTTTCCGCCCATTACTTCACAAGCTCAATGGGAAACCTTTTTACACCAATTCTGGAAAGACGCAGAAACCTTTGCTCACCATGTCGAACAACTCACCGAAGAACAACTCAATACTGATTTTACCAATCCTAATTATGGCAGTTACTATCGCAATATTGATGGCATGATTGAGCACAGTTATTATCATTTGGGACAAATTGTATTAATCAAAAAACTCAGCACATCACACGAATAAACATAAAAAAAGCACCCCGAAAGGTGCTTTTCTCATTTTACTTTATGATTAACCAATTTCAATTAATCGTTTTGGTTTAGGTAAGGCTTCTTCGCGTTTGGGAAGTGTAATGTGCAACACCCCATTTTCATACGAAGCATTGATATCCGACTCGTTTACAATTTCCGGAAGTGTAAACGCTCTTTTGAAAGAAGAATAACTGAATTCTTTACGGGTATATTTACCGTCGCTGTCTTTTTCTTCTTTTTCGTGTTTGGATTCAGAAGAAATGGTTAACACGTTGTCATCCAATTCGATGTTAAAATCTTCTTTGCGTTTGCCGGGAGCGGCCAATTCTACCACAAAAGTGGTTTCGGTTTCTTTAATATTTACAGGTGGAACGGTGTTGTTCATGCGTTCCATTCCTCCCATCCAATCGGGTTTGAAAAATTCATCAAAAACAGCAGGAAATGGGAAACGGTTGGTTGTTTTTACAAGTGTCATAACTTTTTATTTTATAGGTTAAACATTTTCTTTTGACTTGTAAAAGACAAAGTTTATACCAATTGAAAATAAAAGTCAAATTGACATTTTTTCAACTTTAAAACAGACAAATTTTCAGATTTAAAGCTTGATTAACAAGGTTTTAACAGACATTTTTTCAGTCGTTGTTGATTAAAGAATTTCTGTTTTTAGGTTAGCTAAAGAAAGTGATGCCTCTTTTGGTCAACATGACAAGAGGATGAACTATTCCGTAAAATTTCCTTCGTCCAATTGCTAATATGCTAAATCAATTATGTTGCTCTGTAAAAATACTTAATAACAAATCAGGTTCAATCATTCCCGTGGGTGATTTTTCCATTTCAGCCAAAACCCTTTTGATGGAAAACGGATTGAGACCTAATTTTAAACCCAACTGATGCATAAATTCATGCTCGCGTTCATGGTGATGATGATCACAATGCGTAAGCAAAGCCAAACGATAGAAATGTTCGATGCGTTTAAACTCTGACTTAAATACCAAAAGTTCATTGGGAAGTGAAAATAATTCTTCAAAATCGGTTTCGCGAACATTCAATTCTTCTGCCACCATTTTGATAAATTCATATTCACGGTCATGTACTTTACCATCAACCCTTGACAATTCAATCATATCGCCTAATAGACTTAATTTTTCTTTATATGTAATCATAAAACCCTATTTTTGGCTAATTTAGTTTTTCCATTTAATTTATCAAAAAATGAAGTTAATTTTTTCGATACTTATTCTTTTCGGGATACTAGTTTTTGTTAGTCAAAACGTTTGGAGTCAAAAACGTTATACTACTTTCGAGATAGACGCTCCGCAATTGCAAACTACTAAGAAAATATGGGTTTATTTGCCGTTGAATTATGAAAAATCAACCCAAAAATATCCAGTATTGTATATGCACGATGCTCAAAATTTGTTTGATGCCAAAACTTCGTATGCCGGCGAGTGGAAGGTTGATGAAACGTTAGACAGTTTAAAAATGAATGTCATTGTTATTGGTATCGAACACGGTAACGAAAAACGTTTGGAGGAATTAACTCCGTTTAAACACGAAAAACACGGTGGTGGTAATGCCGATGCGTATTTGGAATTTATTGTAAATACTTTAAAACCACATATTGACAAAACTTTTCGAACCAAAATAAAAGCCAAACATACCACTATTTTCGGGAGTTCGTTAGGTGGATTGGTTTCGTATTATGCAGTATTAAAGTATCCGAAAACGTTCGGAAAAGCAGGTGTCTTCTCCCCTTCTTTCTGGTACACCAATGACATCTATACCTTAACGGAAAAAACAGAAAAAATAAACGCAAAACTCTATTTCTTATGCGGAGACAGCGAAAGCGAAGACATGGTTAGCGATTTTACAAAAATGACCACTTTGGTTGAAAAACGCATCTGTAAAAAATCGAACTTCAAACAAGTCATCATTAAAGGCGGAAAACATAATGAAAAGTTATGGAGAGAGAATTTTGGTGAGGCGGTTAAATGGATATTGGAATAATTGTTGGCTATCTGTTTATGAAAAAATAAAAATTCATTTCATTAGTTTAACTCTTATCTTTGCAAATTAATATAATAAACTGAGTAACTCAGCAACTCTAAAAACATGAACAACAACGATATCTTCAAAAAACTCCGTGTCGCCTTGCAACTTCGGGATGACCAAATTGTAGACATTTTACAATTGGTTGATTTTCGTATTTCGAAAGCGGAATTAGGAGCATTTTTTCGCAATGCTGACCATCCGAATTATATGGAATGTGGTGATCAGGTGTTGCGTAATTTTTTAAACGGATTGGTGATTCATTTAAGAGGAACTAAAGAAAATCCAAAAAATCCAATGGAAGTGATTCAAAGTCACAAACCAACTTCTCCTTCCACAGAAAAGCCAAAAAGCAAACCAATAGGTGATAAAAAACCTGTACAAAAATCAACTCTACGACCAACAGGAAAACCAACCGGAAAACCTGGTTTTAAAAAGAAACCAGAGGCAAAACCTGAAATCGTAGAGAAAGTAAAGTTTAATAACGGTAAGAAAAAATAGTTCCTACAAATACCTTTCTGCAATTATCCGTTGATGATGCTTTAGATGACCTATCGCAATAAAACCCATAGCTCTTACGGTAAAAGAATTATTTGAAGCGATTCCGGTGTACATTAATTCTTCGTCTGTAAATGACTTAAACAAATACAACGTTGCTAAACGAACTGCTTTGTATTCTTGTAGTAAATCGGATAGCGTTCTACTATTAGCTGCTGTAGCTTCAACATACTCATTTTCATCAAAACCGGGAAGTGGCGTTTGATCTTTTCGGGCAAACCGCAAGGATCGATAGGCAAAAACTCGTTCAGCATCAACAAGGTGTTGCACAATATCTTTGATGGCCCATTTTCCTTCCGCATAACGATATTCGTGCTTTTCAGATGGAATTTGAATTAGAAATTCTTCAAAATTTTGCATTGAATTTTCTAATTCTTCGATCAAATTTACATTACCTAATGCATTGATGTATGGTGAATAATACGATGCGTATTCTGTTGATTGTAAAGAGGATGAGTTCATTTTTTTTTACTTTTTTAAGCCGAATTTCTACTCGCATTAATATTTCCGAACAACGAACGGGTTACAATTTTTTCATACACCGCAATTTGCTTTTCGTCCGGATTGGGTTGTTTTTTTAATTCACTGATTTTTAACAACGCATATTGCTGAATCGTCAACAAGGGCAACACAATTTGTTCTCGAATTTCAATGGATGCTTTTCCGTCGGGATAATTTTCCATCAATTCGGTGAAACCGGATAATTTGAGTAGTAAGCGTTTGGTTTCCAAGTATTCATCATAAATAATCTGCCAAAACTCGCCAAATTCTTCATCCTTTTGCATATAGGCCGTTAGCGGAAAAAATGATTTAGATAACGACATCATGCTGTTTTCAATCAATGTTTTAAAAAACAAAGAATTTTGATACAACTGGGTTACTTTTTCCCATTGATTGGTTGCTTCAAACTGTTTCAAAGCGGTTCCAACTCCAAAAAAACCGGGTACATTTTGCTTGAGTTGACTCCAAGAACCCACAAACGGAATGGCACGCAAATCGTTAAAATCCAATTGATCGCTTTTATTTCGCTTGGACGGTCGACTACCGATATTGGTTTTGGCATAATAATTCAGTGTACTCATTTTTTCCAAATAAGGGATGAATTTCGGATGTTGTTTGAATTTCAAATATTTATCATAACTCAACCGTGACAATTCATCAAAAATTTGATTATCAGTTTCAGTTAACACATTTTCATCTTTGTTAAAAAGTTGATTGGTAGCACCGGCACTCAACAAATTCTCTAAATTATAACGACACGAATCCAAAGTACCAAAATTAGAACTAATCGTTTGACCCTGCACCGTCACTTGAATCTGCTGATTTTCGATGGTTGGTCCCATTGAAGCATAAAACTTGTGTGTTTTTCCTCCACCTCTTGCCGGCGGACCACCTCTACCGTCAAAAAACAGCACTTTTACGCCATATTTTCTTGAAATAGCTGTTAGTGTTTGTTTAGCTTTATAAATGCTCCAATTCGCCATTAAATAACCCCCGTCTTTAGTGCCGTCGGAAAAACCAAGCATCACAGTTTGAACGTTGTTTCTATTTTCAAGGTGCTTTTTGTATGCGGAATTGGTATATAATTGCTCCATAATTTTGTCGGCTGCTTGTAAATCATCCACCGATTCAAAAAGCGGAATGATGTCTACCGAAGGATTTTTCCAACCACAAAGGCTAAACATTGCAAAGGTTTCCATCACATTCAACGCACTTTCGTTGTTGCTGATAATGTAGCGATTGCACCCCAATTCGCCATTTTTCTCCTGAATGGTTTTCATGGCGTGAATAGAACTTATGGTGGATTTGGTGATATCGTTTTCAAAATCAGCTTCTGTTAATGAACTACTTATTGTAGCTAAAACTTCGATTTTTTCTTGTTCACTTAATTGAGAATAATTTGCCGGAAAAAGAGACTTTTCTGTGTCCACAATTTCTTGAAAAACCGCTTTGTGAATACGACTATTTTGACGAATGTCCAAGGTTGCGAAATGAAAACCGAACAAATTGAGTTTGTTTAATAACAAGTCAATTTCATCTAAATATAGCGATTGATGTTCGTCTTTAATAATATTTTTAATTTTATTCAATACTAATTTGAATTCATCAAAAGAAATATAAATCTCCCCTCTTGAATAAAAAACGGAACGATACAACTTACTTTCCACATCGGCAATTAACGTATCAACACCTTTAAACGTAAGCTTTCGCTTTAATTTACGAATATCTGAGTAATATGATTTTAAGATAGAAGTTCGAAGCCTTTCGGCAACTTTCAATGTAATTTCGGTCGTCACAAACGGATTTCCATCCCGATCGCCTCCCGGCCAAAATCCTAAATTAAAAATAGAATTGTGAATTTCTTCACCATCAAAAATATTTTTTTGAAGGTATTGAATCATTTCTCCGGCAGTTGGATAAAACACATTTTCCAAATACCAAATCAAACTTACCGCTTCATCAAATGGCGTAGGTTTTTCTTTTTTAATAAAAGGAGTTTTTCCTAATTGAGCCAGTAATTCTTTAATTACAACCAAGTTATTTACTTTTACAGCTTCGGTTAAATCGGTGATAATTCCCAACACAGCACCGGGATAAAATTGAGTAGGATGAGCGGTTAACACAGTCCGGACTTGGAAATTTTCAAGAAACTCTTTTAATTCTTTTCGTTTAGAACGTTGGTCGGCTTTTTCTTTCATATCACGAAGTGAACCTCGCCCTTCCATATTATTTACAATGGGAAAAGCCGCATCTTCAATAGCATCAAACAAAACAATTTGCCGTTCGATATATTGAATGAAACGAAACATTAATTCAATTTTCTGCTCTTCGGTTGGGTTTTCTAAATATTTGGCGGAGAAATAGTTAAAAATTTCCTCCGGATTTTGTTCGTTCTTAAAACCACTTTCACAGACTTCTGTAAAAAGAGGCAAAAGTACGCCGGTGTTATCAATCGCATCAAAAGGAAGCGTGATAAAAACACTATTGTAAATTTGATATTTAGATATTACATTTTGGTGAAATCGTTCAATTTTGGGAAGCGTGTACATAGACTCTTTTTTTGCTCACTAAATTAGTGAATTATTTAGGGGAAAGAAAACCGAAAGGCATAAAAAAACCCTCACCGAATAATGGAGAGGGTTTTTGAAGTTGAATATAAACTTACATATTTTTGAAAATCGTGTGCATCAAACGTTTTTTGTCGTTGATGCTTTCCTCTAATGAAATCATCGTTTCTGTGCGATAAACTCCATCAATGTCATCAATCATAAAAATCACGTCTTTGGCATGTTTGGTATCTTTTGCTCTAATTTTACAGAAAATATTGAATTTTCCGGTTGTCACGTGAGCAACGGTTACATAAGGTATTTCGTTGATACGCTCCAAAACAAATTTAGTTTGAGAGGTATTATTCAAGAAAACGCCAACATAGGCAATGAAAGAATAACCTAACTTTTCATAATCCAACGTTAAAGACGATCCCATGATAATTCCGGCATCTTCCATTTTTTTTACTCTTACGTGAACGGTACCGGCAGAAATTAATAGTTTTTTTGCGATATCCGTAAAAGGAACTCTCGTATTGTCAATTAACATGTCAAGAATTTGGTGATCTACTTCATCTAAACGAAACTTACTCATGGTTTTTTGTATGTATTTATTGTTGTTTATTTAATGCTACAAAAGAAGTACAATTTATTCAATAAAAAAACGATATTGTTATTTTTTTAGCAAACCATTAACAAATATTTTGTTATTTCCTAACATAAAGTCAGCTTTTTCATTAATTTTAGGAAAATTACCTTCATCATCTTGAAACAATTCTTGTAGAGCATCAAATTCGGTGTGACCATAAAATCCATTTAAATCCCCTACACTCGAAATATACGCCTTGAAAACCAATTGATTTTCGATAATTTCCTCCTTAAATTGTGCTGCAAAATTCGTTATTAAATTTGAATTATCATAATTTATTTTGACATTTCTGTAAACAATATCGAAAAAACAAGGATTATTTTGCGGAATTTTCAAATAATCATCAATTTTGTTATTAACTATATCGTTTTCGTAAAGCAGTTGGAAGGCACTCAACAAGCTGATGAAAATAAATTTTCGCGTTTCTTCTCGGTTATAATCGTTTTGAAAATGTCCGGCTTCAAACAAAACAGTTGGCACACCCAATTGTTGAAAAGTGTCTCCTACACAATTTCGGTTAAACCCATCGTCAAATCGCCCCACTTGATTAGAAATAAACTGTTGAAGTTCTTCATTTATTCCTGCTATTAAATTAATAGCCTTTAAACGCACTGCATTGATTTCTCTTTCTTCATTATAAGAAGGAGCCAAAAACGAAACAGTTGCCGGATTTTTTGTTTGTCCGGCACCAAATACAGTTCGTTGATCGTGCAAATTAAAACAAAAATCAGGTTTAAAATCCTTAAAAACATTCATCAACAATTGACTTTCAGGCTGAGATAGATGAATAAAATCACGATTTAAGTCTATTTGGTTTGCATTTTCTCTTGAATACATTTCCGCACCATCCGGATTGAGCATCGGAATAAAATAGAAACTAAATCTTTCTTTCCAATTTTTTACTTGCTCCACATCGGAGTCTAGAAAATTAAAAAGGTCAAAAAGTGCTTTTGTGGTTGTACTTTCATTTCCATGCATTTGAGACCAAAGTAAAATTTTAAAATTTCCGGTTCCAACTTGATAAGCATAAATTGATTTTCCCTTTACTGATTTACCTATAACTTGAATTTCGTTTTTAGAAAAATGTTTCCCTAAAACAGGTTCAATGTTTTGGAGTGTGATGTAGCGTCCTTTCAAATCAGTTTCTTTATTTTTTTGGTAAATAGAAAGGTAGTTCATTTTGGTAAATTTAAGCCAAACAAAGGTAATCATCTTTGTAATAACATTTGTAAACAGTCTGAAAAGAAATAAAAATTTAACTTTGTAAACACAGAAATGTATAAAATTTACAAACTAAAATATTAATAAATTATGTTATTGATAATCATTTATTTTGTTTAATTTAATTAAATATATTATTTAATTAAATACTGTCTTAAAAAGTTAAATTACATTTGTAACATTTATTTAAAACAACTTATTGATTACATTTGTAACATCAAAAAATCAATTATTTTATAGTATGCAAAACACAAAGGAATTTGTACAAAAATTGGAAAAAATACTAGATTATTTTCAACTTAGTGCTTCTGCTTTTGCGGATAAAATTGGCGTGCAGCGATCAAGCCTTTCTCACCTACTCTCCGGTAGAAACAAACCCAGTTTAGAATTTGTAATTAAAATTACAGAAGCATTTCCCGAAGTAGATTTGTATTGGTTTTTGTTCAATAAAGGAAATTTTCCTAAATCAAATTCGTCAGAAAACATTTCAATAAATGAAGTTCTTCCTTTGAAAAAAAGTGAAGAGAACAGTAAGTTAGAAACTACCAAGTCGGATAAATTCAATTTTTCTAACCAAGACGAAGTTGAAAAAATAGTAGTTTTCTACAAAAATGGTACTTTTAAAACGTATTTACCCAAATAAAGAAAGCCAAGACTCACAGGAGCCAAGGCTTTCAGGACCAATAAAACAAACACAAAAAACTATCTTCTCAGCAAGAAAACTGCAGCACAACCAGGTTCTAGTCTGTTCATTGTTGGGGCATAATCGCCACTTGTGGAAGGAACAGAGAAAGTTAATACTCTCCCACCCCCATTTGCTCTTTCAGCTACATAAATCATTTTTGTTACATTATCATAAGCCACATCAACCGGATTTCCTAACATTGAACTAGGACCGTAGATTCTAATTTGATTAGCCATTGAAATTGTTCCGTTATTAGCTGTGGACGAGAAAACTGAAGAAAAATTGTTAATTACAATCACCCCTCCGTCAGAATCCGAAGCGGCAGCTCCAACATCCGTTAACACCATCGTGTTTTCTACACTTGAATAAGTAATTCCATGTGTTCTTACCAAACCTTCAATTGTCACTCGCTTGCTGGAAACCAGAGGGCCTGAGGAGTTGCCCAACACATTATTATAAACTACTAAATCACTAGTTAAGTCAGCGATTGCATACAAGTTATTTCCGTCAAAATGGATTCCCCACAACTTTATATCAACTTCAAATGTTCTTTGCAATGTAAATCCGGAAGCGGTTTTTTCGTAAACAAATAATTTGTTTTGATTTCCGTTAGATTCAGCTTGATCTTGCGTTACAATTACTGTATTCCCTGCAACCGCAATCTCTCTTGCATTGTTAAAATCAGATGTGCTACTGTAAGCCAAAGTTAAACTTGAACTGTTGTTCATCAATGCTTCACTAACGTTTCCATAAGCTTCTAAACGATTATTTGACCGTGATGCAAGAATAATTTCGTCGGTAGACGGATAGTAATGAATTCCATCTGCGTCGGTAGAATTTACCGAAAAACTTTGAGTAGTCGGCATGGAAGGAAGTAAATCCATTACCGATACCATTCCTGAAGTATTACTAGAAGTAAACAACTTTACTTCACTAACTGTTTGTTGGTTACTATCGTCATCACTACATGACATAAATAAGATTGAACTCAAGATAACCGCCGTAAATAAATTTTTGTTTTTCATGCTGTATAATTTTAAGTGTTTATACATGCATGTACGAAAACAAATTACAATTGGTTTTTAAATAATTGATTTTTTTTCTTTAAAAACTATTTTCAGGTATTTTACCGATTACGCCAATATAAAATTTTTGTAAAAACAACAAATCCTCTTCTATTTTTCCGGTTGGATAAAACGGTTCACCAAGTTTGACTTGTTTTTTAGAATAATCAAAAGCAACCGGAATTATGGGCACATTGGCTTGAAGAGCAATGTAATAAAACCCTGTTCTCCATTCGGTAACTTTTTTTCGGGTTCCTTCCGGAGCAATAGCCAACCTGAAAATTTCTCTATTTTGAAAAACTTTTGAAATAGCATCCACTTTATTTAAACCTCCTGATCGATCTAATGGCTCACCTCCCATCCATTTAAAATAATAGCCAAAGGGAAATCGAAATAATTCTTTCTTTCCGACAAAATTCATTTCCAATCCCATAATTCCTCTTGTGAAAAGTCCGATATAGAAATCATGCCAACTGGTGTGAGGCACAACAATCATCACGCATTTTTTTACAGTTGCTTCAATCGTTCCTGAGATTTTCCATCCCATCAATTTGAAAAAAATCAATTTATATAGCCATTTCTTCATTGCCTAAAATATTTTAGTAAAAATACGATTTATGCCTTATTTTTGATAAAAATTATCGAATGTTCAAAAAAATAATCAGCTACCTCTATCCTATTCCTCTACACAAAACGACTTCTGAAGTGAGTAAATCGTTGGAAGTTACCATGGTAAACGGAGAAGTGGTTTTGGATAGTTTAAATACGAATTATTCGTATGGTAGTCTGCAACGCATCCTTCGAAAAGGGCTTCTGTGTATTGGCTTTGAGAACATAAAACCACTAAATCACGTTCTTGTTTTAGGTGTTGCCGGCGGAAGTGTCATCAAAACATTAGTAGATGAAATCGGTTACACAGGAAAAATTACCGGCATTGAATTGGATGAAAAAGTGATTGATTTGGCTAATGAACATTTTGGTTTAAATAAAATCAAAAACCTCAATATTATTCATCATGAAGCCTTTGAATTTGTGTTAAAAACAAAAATGAAATATGATTTGATTATTATTGACATCTTTCAAGACACTGTAATGCCCGGATTTTTGTTTGAAAATTTCTTTCAGAATCGGTTAACTGAGGTATTAAATAGTAAAGGATATATCTTATTTAACACAATGATTTTGAATACTCATGACAATGCTCGAAACAAAGCTTATCTTTCCTTTTTTGATACTGAAAAATATAAAGTTTGGACACTTCCACGGGTAGAAGAACACAATGAATTAATCATCATACAAAAAGAAAAATAACTTGGTATACTAATTGTATGAAAAACAATCAAGTCTAAATAAATCAGTACATTTGATGGCAGAAATTCACAACATGAAAAAATTATATTACCTACTCCCAATTGGTTTAGCCCTGCTCATTTTATTTGGTTTTGAAATGGATGATAAAGATAAAAACACCCAAAAAGCAGGAAAAAAAATGCAAGAGATGGTGATTGGCATTTCAAAATATGCCCGAAAATTTCATCCTGATTTTATTGTTATTCCGCAAAACGGTTCGGAATTAGCTTTTCAAAATGTTAATCCAGAAAATCCATTGTGCCAAGAATATATAAACGCCATTGACGGAATAGCGATTGAGGAATTATTTTTGGACGAAAAGGGTAAGGCAGATGATTATCGAATCAATAACTTAAAAAAAATACCAAATGACAAAAAAGTAATTGTTTCTGAGTTTGTAAAAGAGAAAAATGATGAAGATAGAATTGTTAAATTGAATCAAGAAGCCGGATTTGTTCCGTTTATCAGAACGGCAGACAATTATCATTATCATACTATTCCTGAAAAAACACTAAATGAAAACTCGAACAATATTACTAAATTAGTTGATGTTCAAAATTTCTTATACCTCATTAATGCTGATGATTTTGACACTAAAAAGGAATTAATTGAAAAGGTTGCCAATAGCAATTTTGATTTAATTCTAATCGATTTATATTATTTGAGTTTTCCCTATACCAAAGCCGATTTAGAAAAACTAAAAATAAAGAAAAACGGCGGAAAACGATTGGTTATTTGTTACCTCAACATTGGTGCGGCAGAAAACTGGCGAAGTTATTGGCAATCCGATTGGAAGTTAGGTAATCCGAAATGGCTTAAAAAGAACTACAAAGGTTATGACAACGAAATATATGTAGAATTTTGGGAGCCTACATGGCAGAAAATGATGTTTGGCAAGGAAGATTCATACATGAAAAAAATTATCAATGCCGGATTTGACGGTGTGTTTTTAGACAATGTGGAAGCCTATTATGCTTTGTACAATTAAATAAGAAGTCTGGCCTTTTCTAAATCTTCGGGCGTATCTATTCCAATTCCAACATGATTGGTTTCTACCATTTTGATTTTTTTACCATATTCTAAATAGCGAAGTTGTTCCAATTTTTCAGAAGCTTCCAATGATTTCATTGGTAAATGATAAAAATCCAACAAGGCTTGTTTTCTGAAAGCATAAATTCCGATATGCTGGAAGTAGCGAACACCCACATTTTTTTCTCTAGGATATGGAATAACCGAACGTGAAAAATACAATGCTAATCCGTTTTGATCGACAATTACTTTTACGTTATTTGGGTTTTCAATCGAATTCCAGTCGGTGATTTCTCGCATAAGCGAAGCTAAATCGACCTTTTGTTCAACATCTTTTTTAAAAACTTCAATCACTTTTTCAAGTGGTTCTTTGTTAATGAAAGGTTCGTCTCCTTGCACATTTACAACCACATCAACGTCTAAATTTTCAACCGCTTCGGCAATTCGGTCACTACCACTTTCATGTTCTTTAATGCTCATAATGGCTTTCCCGCCTTTCGAAACAATTTCATTGAAAATTAAATCCGAATCCGTTACAACAAAAACATCATCAAATAAATGGGTATTGACTGCCGCTTCATACGTTCGAGTAATGACTGTTTTTCCTCCTAAATCTTGCATAAGTTTAGCCGGAAAACGAGTAGAAGCATAACGAGCTGGGATGACGGCGATGATTTTCATAGTTAAAGTGGCTGAGTTACTGAGAAGCTGAGTTGCTAAGTTTTTTCTATTTCATTATTTTTTTGAATAATTTCATTCCCACAAAGAAAATAAAAAGCACTAAAATAAAGGCTAAAATAGGTATAAAAATAGAGGTGAATGACATAACTGTGGCAGTTCCTGTTTCAACGGTGGAAACAAATGGATTACCAATTCCCCCTGTGGCAGCAGTTGAAGTGAGTCTGGTTGCAGCCGTGGCAGAATTAATGGCTGCGGCTGTTCCTCCTCCGGCAATTATGGCTAAACCCCAAGTGAAGAGCGGACTGAAATCAACTAATGAAGAAGCCATAACTGCTGTTCCGGCAATTGCCGCTAGTGGAACCGCAATCGTATCTAAAATATTGTCTACAAAAGGAATATAATACGCTAAAACTTCAAAAATCATGGCAATGCCCAATGCGATTAAAGCCGGTGTTTCGCCTAACCAACTCCAGGACTCATTCACAGGAATCCAATTTAGGTAAGAAGCTAAACTCAGTATAAAAAGCGGTACAAAAACCCTAAAACCGGCTGAGGCTGCCAATCCGATGCCGAGACAAATGCTTATTATAGTTTCAATGGATATCATACTTCAAATTTATTCAAAATTTTCATCTTTATAACCAATCAGATACAATTTTTCCTTGGCACGTGTAATGGCGGTGTACAACCATCGAATATAATCTCTATCTACACCATCCGGCAAATAGGGTTGTTCTACAAAAACAGTATTCCACTGACCTCCTTGTGATTTATGACATGTTATGGCATAAGAAAACTTAACTTGTAAAGCATTAAAATACTCGTTTTCCTTCACTTTTTGCACTTGTTTGTATTTTGGACCTTCATTTTCATAATCTTGCAACACTTCTTGATATAAACGGTTTGACTCTTCATAGGTTAGTGAAGGTGAAATGCTTGTAACCGTATCCAACAACAAGATAGTTTCGAATGGTTTTTGGTTGGGATAATCGACCATTCTGATTTTTACTTTGGCAAATTTGAAACCGTATAATTCTTGAATTTTGTGAATTTCGAGTATTTCAATAATGTCGCCATTGGCAATAAATCCGGCTTCATCGGTTTCTTTTAACCAAAAATAATTGTTTTTAACCACCATCATAAAATCGCCGGCAGACAAATCGCTTTCGCGAAAGAGAATCGCGTTTCTAATTTGCTGATTGTATTGATTAGCTCGCTTGTTGGTGCGGACAATGAAAGCCGTTTCCTCCATCCCATCCTTACTGTATGCGGTATGGATGGCATCTTGAATATCATAACCATCCGTTAAACGTACAATATCTTTGAATCCTTGAAGTGAAAATTGAAACGAATCGATAAAATGCTCCTTTAATTTTTCCCTGAGAAGTGTTGCATTATACAAAATTCCGGAGTTTTCTTCTTGTCGCATTACTTCATCCAATTCAATATGAAATACTTCTTTATTATAGTATGTCATTAAAGTTTCTATATTTAAAGCCGGACTTACATCCAAGTGAACGGGTGGTAACTGAGCTGTGTCGCCAAGTAGAATCATTTTACAATTTTCACCGGAATACACATAACTCATTAAGTCATCCAATAGCGAATTGTTGTCCATCGATTTTGAGTCGGTATTCACATCCGAGATCATCGAACTTTCATCAACAATAAAAATGGTGTTTTTGTGTTTATTAATTTGTCGGGTAAAAGAAACACCACCAGAGGGATTTTTTTTGGGAAAATAAATTTTTTTATGAATGGTAAAAGCCGGTTTTCCTGAATAATTGGCGATTACTTTTGCTGCCCGACCGGTAGGAGCTAATAGAACATATTTTTTGTTTACGGAGATTAAGTTTTCAACTAAAGTAGAAATTAATGTTGTTTTACCGGTACCTGCATACCCTTTTAAAACAAAAAGCTCGTTTGAATTTGAATTTGTGGTGAAATTAGCAACCTTTTCAAAAAAAACAGTTTGTTTTAAAGTAGGAGTAAACGGGAACGATTTTTGTAAGATACTGTAAAACAGAGATGAATTCATTGATGAAAAGTTACGAAACGATTAAAATTCAAATATACTGATGAATTTTGTGTGAAATGCTTTTGAGAAAAAAAAAAAATTGTAGATTTGCCTTAAACTGAAATTAAAAAAAATCAAGATGATTAAATTAGTTATAATTGTTGTAGTACTTGCATTAGCCATTTTTGGAATTGTAAAATTACTTGATAAAAACACCAATACTAAATTGAAACCTATTATTTCAATCGTGTTATGGGCTGTAACAATATTGTTTGGCTATTTAATTTACGAATCCATTCAAGACCCGATTCGTTTTGACAAATTAAAAGAAAAGCGTTTTCAAGTTGCGGTAAATAAAATGTTGGACATCAAAGCTGTACAACAAGCCTATAAATCTATCAATGGAAAATATACTGACAACTTAGACACTTTAATTTCATTTATTGAGAATGAAAAATTTACAATCATTGAAAGAAAAGACACTTCTATAATTGATGTTGAAAAAAATGCCGCTTACAGAATTACAGTAGGTCCTGACGGAACCGGTGGTTATTTTAAAGACATCGTTGTTACTAAAGAATTAGGTAAAGTAAGTATCAAAGATTCATTATTCAAAGATTCTGACCGATACAAAAGACTTAACATCGTTAAAATTGGCGATATTGAAGCTAAAATTGATATGAAAGCCGGTTTTATTAAGAAAAGTGATTTAAATGTACCTGTTTTTGAAGCAAAACTTGAAAAAGCAAAATTGTTAACCGACCAAGATCAAGGATTAGTTGCAAAAGAAAAGAAAGTTGTATCGGTTGATGGCATCAATGGAGAATACATTCTTTTAGGATCAATGGAAGAAGTAAGTTTGTCAGGAAACTGGCCTAAAAAATATGGAAATAACGAATAATTCAATCATTCAAAAAAGTTATAAAAAGCTGTCCATTCAGGTTTCACTGAATGGGCTTTCTTTTTGTTGTCGAGACACTTTGTCGGGGCAAATTACTTCGTTTGAATCTGTTGAATTTGAAAATTTTCCAAAAAATTACACAATTGAAAACGCTTTGTGGAAAACACTTTTAGATTATTCCGATTTAACAAAACAGTATGATCAAATTACTGTTTTACATGAAAATAATCTGAGCACTTTTGTTCCAAAGCCACTTTTTGACGAAGATTATAAAGGCAGTTACCTGCAATACAATACCAAAGTTTTTGACACTGACTACTTTGCCGTAGATGAAATCGAAAAATATGAAATGATGAATGTTTATGTTCCTTATGTGAATATAAATAACTATCTAATCGATCAATTCGGAACTTTTGAATACCAACATTATACCGGAATTTTAGTTTCTAAATTATTAGATCTTTCAAAAAACGACGTTTCTCAAAATATGTTTGTACACATCGCCAAAACACATTTTGAAATCATCATTATTCAAAATCAAAAATTAGTGCTTTTTAATTCTTTTGAATATCAAACTCCGGAAGACTTTCTTTATTATCTGTTATTTACAGCTGAGCAACTTCATTTAAATCCGGAGTCGTTTAAGTTAATCATCTTGGGCGATTGTACAGAGCAAGACGAATTGTATCAAAAAGCATATCAATATGTTAGAAATACATCGATGTTGGATGTTACGGATTTACAAAAATCGAATTCGTTTACTACACAGAAAAACCGAACCCATTTTATACTTTTTAACGCTTGAGAATCATATCCGGAAAATACAAAGGTCGCCGATTATCTCCTCCCAAAAACTTACCTGTTCGCCCCACAACCGATATGAGCAAAGAGGCATTGTTCAATATTTTAAATAACCATTTTAATTTTACGGAACTTTCAGTTTTAGACTTATTTGCCGGTACCGGAAACATCAGTTTTGAATTTGCATCACGTGGAAGCGAACCTATCGTTTCTGTTGATGCCGATTTTGGATGTGTTTCCTTTATTAAAAAAACGGCAGCAGAATTCGATTTTACAATTACCGCCATCAAAAGTGATGTGTTTAAATTTTTAGAAAAAACAAAAGGGGATTTCGATATTGTTTTTGCCGATCCGCCTTACGGAATAGAGCAAAAAGATTTTGAAAAAGTGGTTCAGCTCGTTTTTGAAAGAGAGCTTCTCTCAGAAGACGGAATGATGATTGTGGAACATTCTAAGCACACCAAACTAGAACATCTTTCCAATTTTTCATTTCAAAAAAATTATGGTGGTTCTACTTTTTCTTTTTTTGAATGGGAAAGTGATTCAGGTAATAATGAAGATAATGAAGATGACAGCGAAGAATAAAATTCCTTTTTTCGGACTTTTTATAATCCTTTTGACTTTTAATTCCTGTTATTTTCCGCACTACAAGTCCATAGCAGAATCTAGCATGTATGACATTGATTTTTCACAAGGAAAATGGTTTTTAAATCATGTTACCGTAAATGGTAATGCTTGGAATGATTTGACTACTCAAACAGAAGTAGCTCTTTCAACTTGTCTCAAAGACTCACTCTATTTAAGTTACGGAAAGCGAAAAGTACCTTATATTATTCCGGTATTAAATGATAAAAATGCTAAAGAGCAATTAAATTTATTGAAAGCAACCAATAGTGTGAATTATGTAATTCAGGTGATTGGTAAAATAATTGCTGACGAAATTGGAGTAATCAATATCAGTCCGCATGATTTCAATGAAAAATCAGAAGCATCCATTTCAATTCAAGTTTATGACATTCAAAAAGGGAAACTAATATATTCCCACAAAACCACCGGCATTATTGATAGCGAAAACAAAAACAAAGATGTTGTTTTTGGGAAATCAATAGAAACAATTTTAAAAAAATGTCTAGAAAAAGAATTAAAAATATTGATGAAAAATTCCGGCTGTCAAAAAAAGTAAAATTTATGGAATTGATAAAGAATGTTGAATTTTGATTGAAGATTAACGAATTTTGAACTGCTCTTCACTAATAACCCTTCATCCAACACCAAAAAAAAGCAGACCTATAAGCCGGATTCTGTATTCGCCAAAACGAACCCTTATCATTTATCTAGTTCAATAGTTACCCATTGAATCGAGCTGCCTACCCTTCAACCTCGGACGAGTAGCCCTTATCCGCCGGGGCGGAACGTTGATTTACATGGCATTTCACCGCATAGAGTTTACCTGGTTTCACTACAGCCGAACTGTACATACTTTCTGTTGCACTGGTCCTCATTCGCCTGAGCGAACGGACGGGTGTTACCCGTTATGCTACTCTGTGGTGTCCGGACTTTCCTTCCGCCTAGGCGGACGATAAGGCGGTCTGCAGTGCAAAAATAAACTTAATTAATCATTATTTAGCAAAATCTTGTAGATTAACTTTTCCTGATGAAATGAGATAAATTATTACCACCACAACCATAATTATCGAAAAAATCATATAAAAGGCAAACCCAACCGGGATAAACAAAAGTGTTTTGAGAATAATTTTTTTGAGTGATAATTGAAAAATTCGTTTTAACGCAAAAAAATGATATACAAACATGATTATAATGGAAAGGAATGAATAGTAAACATACTCAACATTAAAAATTAAAATTATTGGAATGAACAAAATAGTTAATATTGAAGTTTGTGAATAGGTATAAAAATAAATCAGATTATGCTCTGCATAATTAAATTGTTTATAGTTATAAAAAACAATTTTTGATACTAATGCAAGTAATGGTAAAATGGAAAATATCAAAATACTATTGTAATCATAAATTGAATTCATGTATTCATTCATGTCAAAAGGTGTCTTTTGGTTTCCGGACATAGAGGTATAGTCAATTTCGCCAAGATACCCATTACGCATCAAATACACATTGATACTACTTAATGTTACGGCAATAATTAGGTAGGAGATTGGATTGACGTAACGCATTCTTAACCCATCTAAATAACCATTTACAACCCATTCAGGATGAGTAAACATCGTTTTAAAAGTAGTAATAAACTTGTTGTCCAAACTCAAATAACGTTCAGAAAATTCATGAATTACTTTTTTTACAGTTAACTTTTGAGTAACTACTTGTGCACCACAATCGGAACAGAATTTATCTTCTAAAAGCAATGGCTTTTGACAATTTTTACAATTCATGTTATTTTTTTTAACGAATTTAAAAAAAATTTACTTTGTACATTTGAAAAAAGTTTTAATCATGAACATTAAATTAATCGCAATTGGTAAAACAGATAATAAAAATCTTCAATCGTTGATGGAGGAATACCAAAAACGATTGTCGTTTTATATTAAATTTGAATTGGAAGTGATCCCTGATATCAAAAATGCTAAAAACCTTTCTGAAACTCAGCAAAAAGAAAAAGAAGGCGAATTGATTTTGAGCAAATTAGCTCTTACCGATTTTCTAATTCTATTGGATGAAAACGGAAAATCATTCGGAAGTATTGAATTTGCAAACGAATTGCAAAAGAAAATGAATGCCGGTATCAAAACGTTGGTTTTTGTAATTGGCGGTCCATATGGCTTTTCAGAAACAGTTTATCAAAAAGCACAACAGAAAATTTCGCTTTCTAAAATGACCTTTTCACATCAAATGGTGCGGTTATTTTTTATTGAACAGGTTTATCGTGGTTTTACGATTTTGAAGAATGAGCCATATCATCATCAGTAAAAATCGCTTTGCTTCTTTTTTTAACCACTAAGGGCACAAAGAATTTCGCAAAGGACACAAAATCAGGATTGCAACTCAACTTTATGAAATTCCTCTTTCGTCGGGATGACAACATTGCGTTAAAAACCTGAAACATGAAACGTGAAACTTTACATCCCACAATCACAATCCGGTAATTTCTTTTTATCATAAATAAAATGAACCGGAGAAATGGTAATCCTTTCGTTTTCGAGTGATTTCAGTTCAATTAATTTAGATAAATACTGATTAAAGGTCAGTCGCTCATCAAAATTCAAATAAATTAAAACTCGTTTTCCTTCGCTGGAAAAAGCAATGTATTCTTTTAAAAAAGTGAACAGTTCGTTCATTTCTACCTCATTCCCATCAACCGAAACTTTATTTTTAGGTTTAAAATTGACTGAAAAAGTTTGAAAATGAAGATGGTATTCTGGATTTTCTTTTACATAAATGGTTGAAAAATAACTGTTGTAGCTGTAATTCACATCTTTAAATGGAATAAAAGCCAATGTTTTTTGAACACTGTCTGTGTACGAATAAAAATTTCCTGCTTCATCGTTTTTATGAAATTGTGCCTTGTCTCTTCGTTCTTGCAACGCTACAATTTCAGGAATTGCTCTATTCAACGGAAGGCGTTTGTCCACATGAAAAATCCAGTTGGTTGTGCCGATGGTATTTTTTCGATTCACTTCGGCAACCGTATCTTTTCCTTTCGTATCTAAAAAAATATAAACAGGCGAATGATCTACAACGGTTGAATCAATCGTTCGATTGGCTTTCACTAATTCCAATTCCTTTTGACAGGAAATCATCATCAAAACAACAAATAGTAACGTTAGTTTTTTCATCTTACAAACTCATTAAAGAAAATAATTTCACACATTCTACCGCTTCTTTCACATCATGCACTCGCAAAATCGAAGCTCCTTTAGTCAATGCAATCATGTTGAGTGCCGTAGTGCCATTGAGTGCTTTTTCGGGCGATGATTCGAGCGGTTTATAAATCATCGATTTTCTGGAAACTCCGGCTAAAATCGGAAGTTCAAGACTTTGAAATAACTGTAATTTTTGCATCACTTCATAATTTTGTTCGGTTGTTTTGGCAAATCCAAAACCGGGATCAATAATCAAATCATTAATTCCGAAACTTCTGGCTTGAACCACTTTTTCTGAAAAATAGAATAACATTTCTTTGACAATATCATCATAGGTTGTCAAACTCATCATCGTTTGCGGCGTTCCTTTCATGTGCATCATGATGTACGGAATTTGAAATTTTGCAATAGTTTCCATCATTTTTTCATCTAAACTTCCGGCAGAAATATCATTAATGATTGCTGCACCGTTTTCAATTGAAACTTTGGCAATTTGACTTCTAAATGTGTCAATGGAAATGATGGTATTTGGAAATTCTTTCAAAACCGATTTTAAAATAGGAAGTAATCGATTTACTTCTTCTTCCTCAGAAACAAATTCAGCATTGGGTTTGCTTGAGTAGGCTCCTATATCAATAAAATCAGCTCCTTCAGTCAACATCACTTCTACCCTTTTTAGAATTTCAGTTTCGTGTTGGTATTTTCCACCGTCATAAAAAGAATTGGGCGTGACATTTAAAATCCCCATTACTTTTGGCGTGGTCAAATCGATTAAATTTCCGAGGCAGTTTATTAACATATCGTTTGAAAAAAGGCATTAAAAAGTAGCATCTACTTGTTTTGAAAATTGTATTTTTGAAAATCTTTACAAATATAATTCAATAATGAATAGTACGTCCCAACAATATGATAAAGTAATTGCCATTTGCCGACAATTATATTGCAACAAAATGAAAGATTACGGCAGTGCATGGCGAATTTTGCGTTTACCATCGCTAACCGACCAAATATTCATCAAAGCTCAACGCATCAGAAGTCTTCAGGAAAATGAAGTTCGAAAAGTGCAAGAAGACGAAACGGGAGAATTTATCGGGATTATCAATTATTCGATTATGGCGTTGATTCAATTGGAAAAAGGTGTCGTAGATCAACCCGATTTAAGTTTAGAAGAAGCCACCCGTTTGTATGATGAAAAAATTACCGAAACCAAATCCTTGATGGAAAATAAAAACCACGATTATGGTGAAGCCTGGCGTGAAATGCGAGTAAGCTCTTTAACCGATTTAATTTTGCAAAAACTCCTTCGCGTAAAGCAAATTGAAGACAACAAAGGTAAAACATTGGTTTCCGAAGGAATTGATGCTAATTACCAAGACATGATTAATTACGCTGTTTTTGCCTTAATTCATTTAGGTTTCCACGAAAAATAAACCAAATTGACAGATTGCCAAATTAACTAATTGACACTTTATCAACATGAAAATTATCACACATATTTCCAGAATTTTAGTCGGATTATTATTCATCATTTCCGGATTAATCAAATTAAATGATCCGGTTGGGTTTTCGTTTAAATTGGAAGAATATTTTTCGGAAGGTGTTTTGAATCTTCCGTTTTTAATACCTATCGCGTTGATTATTGCCGTTTTGGTGGTTATTTTTGAAGTAGTATTAGGCATTATGCTTCTCATCGGTTTTAAACCTAAATTCACGGTTTGGAGTTTATTTTTGATGATTGTGTTTTTCACCTTCCTTACCTTCTACTCTGCCTATTTTAATAAAGTAACCGATTGTGGTTGCTTTGGCGATGCATTAAAATTAACACCTTGGGAGTCATTCACAAAAGATATTGTTCTGTTGGCTTTGATAGTAATTTTATTGATTAATATTAAATACATTCAACCGCTTTTTGGACGATTAGCGTTAAACATCACCGTTTTAGCCTCTTACATTTTTTGTTTATGGATGGCATACACCGTATTAATGCATTTGCCATTTATTGATTTCAGGGCGTATGCCGTGGGAACCAACATTCAAAAAGGAATGGAAATTCCGGCCGGTGCTCCGATGTCGGAATATGAAATGCTATTTATTTATAAAGTAAATGGTGTAGAGACCGAATTCTCACAAGCCGATGTCATGGCAAATAAAGTGCCGGAAACTGCTGAATTTGTGGACAGAAAAGATAAATTGATTAAGCAAGGTTATGTTCCGCCAATCCACGATTTTACAATAGAATTGGATGGAAGTGATTATACCGAAGATATGCTGAACGAACCCAAATTAATCATGCTTATTTCATACGATTTAACGAAAGCTGAACACGATGGATTGAATGAATTGGAAGATTTTTATCAAAAAGCAACCAAAAAAGGGTATAAAGTAATTGGAATGACTTCTTCAGACAAATCGATTATAGATCAAGTAAAAGCGGAATATAAATTCAGTTTTGATTATTATTTCTGTGATGCAACTACCTTAAAAACGATTGAAAGAGCCAACCCAAGCATTGTTGTTTTGGAAAAAGGAACGATTGTAGAAAAGAAACATTTTAATGATATTGATCAAGTAACTTTAAACTAAGTTGATTCGCTATCTCCTAAATAAAATGGGTTATGCTTTGCTTACACTTTTCGGTGTAATTACGGTTATTTTTGTTTTATTTACGATACTTCCCGGCGATCCGGCTCGAATGATGCTCGATCAAAATGAAAACTCTGAACAATTGGCAATTGTGAAGAAAAAATATGGTTTTGATAAACCGATTTCTACACAATACTTGTATTATTTGAATGATTTGTCGCCAATTTCTTTTCATAGTTCCAATCCAGAAGATTATACTTTTTTAACGGAAGGAAAATACAATGCTTTTCATTTAGTGAAGTTGGGAAACACAACAACCGTATTAAAAACACCTTACTTAAGAGAAAGTTTCCAGAAAAGCGGTAAAAAAGTGACGGATGTCATCGGAAATACATTGCCTAATACCTTTATTCTTGCCTTGTTTGCTATTGTTATTGCAATTGTTATTGGGGTTCTTTTAGGAATTATCTCTGCACTATACAAGGACACGTGGTTAGATCGAATAATTGCTCTAATTAGTACACTAGGCATGAGCATTCCTTCCTTTTTTAGTGCGATTTTGTTTGCTTGGTTGTTTGGGTTTGTATGGCATCATTTCACCAGACTCAATATGACAGGCAGTTTGTATGAAGTAGATGATTTTGGCGAAGGAAGCTACATTCAATGGAAAAACATCATTCTTCCGGCAATAGTTTTAGGAATTCGTCCGCTTGGTGTTGTGATTCAATTGATGCGAAACTCACTTTTAGAAACATTTGGTCAAGATTACATCAGAACAGCGAAAGCCAAAGGATTAAATTCCTATCAAATTATTAAAAATCATGCATTAAAAAATTCGCTAAACCCTGTCGTTACGGCTATTTCAGGCTGGTTTGCCTCGATGTTGGCCGGAGCTGTTTTTGTAGAATACATTTTTGGTTGGAACGGGCTCGGAAAAGAAATTGTAGAAGCATTGAATAATCTGGATTTGCCCGTCATCATGGGTTCAGTCATTGTGATTGCCACAACTTTTGTGGTGATTAATATTTTGGTCGATTTGGTATATGCTTATTTAGATCCAAAAATCAGGTTAAGCTAAAACGATTTCGGTTTTTAATTAGGACTTTTTTGGGATTTCATTTCCGGAGTTATTGTAAATTTGTGTGATAAATAAACTCAGTTCATATCTCTGAAGTAGTATAAAAAAAACAGCCACTGATTCGCAGATATTTAAAAATTTCTTTTAATCTGTGAATCAGTTGCAAAAAAACAAAGCAAAGCAAAAAGAAATAAAATAAATTAATAAAAACAATGAAAAAAATAATAGTGTCTTTTATTGTTGCGTTAGGATTGATTTCCTGCTCCAATGCTCAAAAAACGGAATTCTCAAAAGAAGCCTTAGCTGATAAAATGATGTCTGTGGATGGTACTGAATTGACCTTTTCAGACATCCTTAAAAAATATGAAGGAAAAACTGTTGTTATTGATGTTTGGGCCTCTTGGTGTCCGGATTGCATCAAAGGAATGCCAAAAGTAGAGGCGTTGCAAAAACAATTTCCGGAAGCCGTTTATTTGTTTTTATCGTATGATAAAACGCCCGAAAGTTGGGCAAAAGGAATTGAAAAATATGCGGTGAAAGGCGAACATTATTTAATTTTATCCAAATGGAAGGGCGGAACATTTAGCAATTCAATTGATTTAGATTGGATTCCGCGGTACATCGTTTTAGATAAAACAGGAAAAATTGCTTTGTATAGAGCCATCGAAGCCGATGATGAAAAATTGATATCGACCATAAAAAACCTAAACTAATGAGACAAAAAATTGTTGCAGGAAACTGGAAAATGCATAAAAATGCAGAAGAAACCGAAGATTTATTAAATGAATTAATTGACAAAATTCCAACTGATATTGAGCAAAGAGTGATTGTTGCTCCAACGTTTGTGAATTTATCAGCAGCAGCCGATCATTTGGAATTTACTAACATTGAAGTGGCCGCACAAAATATGCACCAAGCAGAAGGCGGAGCTTTTACCGGTGAAATATCTGCTTCCATGTTAAAAAGTGTTGGGATTAATATTGTGATTTTAGGACACTCAGAACGAAGAGCTTACTTTCACGAAACCGATGCGTTGCTTGCAAATAAAGTGGATACTGCTTTGAAACACGAAATGGAAGTCATTTTCTGTTTTGGTGAAGAATTAAAAGACCGTCAATCGGGTCAACATTTTAATGTGGTAGAAAATCAGTTGAAAGACGGTTTGTTCCATTTAGAAGCGTCGGCTTGGAAAAATATTATTTTGGCCTACGAACCGGTTTGGGCCATTGGAACAGGAGAAACCGCTTCACCGGATCAAGCACAAGAAATGCACGATTTTATTAGAGATACCATCAATAAAAAATACGGAAATGCTGTTTCCGAAGATGTTTCCATTCTTTATGGAGGTAGCGTAAAACCTGAAAATGCGGCCGAAATTTTCTCAAAACCCGATGTGGATGGCGGATTAATTGGTGGAGCTGCTTTAAAAAGTGAAGATTTTACAAAAATTGTTTTAGCAATTTAGATATTCTACAAAACAAAAAAGTCGTCCAAAAATAATTTCTGACGACTTTTTTTATGTAATTCAATTTCGTTTAATCATTCATTGAAATCAAAAACTCTTCGTTATTTCGGGTTTTCTTAAATCGGTCGTTGATAAAATCCATGGCTTCCACCGGATTCATGTCTGCTAAATATTTCCGCATAATCCACATGCGTTGAATGGTATTTTCATCCAATAATAAGTCATCACGTCGCGTACTTGAAGAAGTTAAATCAATCGCAGGGAAAATACGTTTATTGGAAATTTTTCTATCCAATTGAAGCTCCATGTTACCGGTTCCTTTGAATTCTTCAAAGATAACTTCATCCATTTTAGAACCTGTTTCAGTAAGAGCTGTGGCAATGATACTCAACGAACCACCATTTTCGATGTTTCGGGCAGCACCAAAGAAACGTTTAGGTTTTTGTAATGCATTAGCATCCACCCCACCACTCAATACTTTTCCTGATGCCGGTTGAACGGTGTTGTAAGCTCTTGCCAAACGTGTAATGGAATCCAATAAAATCACAACATCGTGTCCACACTCAACCAAACGTTTTGCTTTTTCAAGTACAATGTTGGCTACTTTCACGTGGCGATCGGCTGGTTCATCAAAGGTTGAAGCAATAACTTCGCCACGCACATTGCGTTGCATGTCGGTTACCTCTTCCGGACGTTCATCTATTAATAAAACGATTAAATATACTTCAGGATGGTTGGCTGCAATGGTGTTGGCGATGTCTTTCAACAACATGGTTTTACCTGTTTTGGGCTGAGCCACAATCATACCACGTTGTCCTTTTCCTATTGGAGAAAACAAATCGATAATTCGGGTTGAAACAGTTGCTTGTTTTTCGGCTAATTTGAATTTTTCTTGTGGAAAAATCGGTGTTAAATGTTCAAATGAAACACGATCTCTGACTACTTGCGGATCATGACCGTTAATTTTTAACACTTTTACTAATGGGAAAAACTTTTCTCCTTCTTTAGGAGGTCGAACCACACCTTTCACTGTATCTCCGGTCTTTAAACCAAAAAGGCGAATTTGTGATGTGGATAAATAAATATCGTCCGGTGAAGCCAAATAATTATAGTCCGAAGAACGCAAAAAGCCATATCCATCGGGCATCATTTCCAAAACCCCTTCACTTTCGATGATTCCGTCAAACTCATAGTCGGCGTCTCGATAATTGGTCTTTTTATTTTTAAAATTTGGATTATGGTTTCCATTTCCGTTTCCATTGCCATTTTGATGCTTTTGAAAAGGCTGGTTTTGCTGACGTTGAGGCTGGTTTTCAGTATTTGATACCTGATTTTCGTCTGTAGCCG
Source organism: Flavobacterium piscinae (assembly GCF_004122145.1). GTDB lineage: Bacteria > Bacteroidota > Bacteroidia > Flavobacteriales > Flavobacteriaceae > Flavobacterium > Flavobacterium piscinae. Next base: position 38,813 of record NZ_SBKQ01000008.1, on the reverse strand, counting down.
GAGGTGTTTGAACTTCGGTTGTATCGGATGCTTCCGGTTCTTCATTTTTCTTTTTAAATACCTTTTTCTCAAACTTTGATTTGATGAACTTCGCCGGTCTATCATTGCCTTTAGTATCTTGAGTAGACGATTGCGTTTCAACTTTGCTTTCTTGTGCAGCCGTTTCTTCAACTTTCATCAAGGGCGTTGTTTCCGTTTCAGAAAATAATGTAGAAACTTGTTCTTTATTATCTTTATTGGCCACAATTCGTGCTCGTTTGCTTTTTGACGCAGGTTCTTCGGCAGGTGATTTCTTCTCAGTATTTGAAACACTATTTTGTGCTTCAATAATTTTTTGAATTAAATCATCTTTTTTTACGCCGTTGAATTTAATTGTTTTGGCTGCTTTCGCAATTTCTTGAAGCTCAGCAAGCTTCATTTCTTTTAATACAGAAATTTCAAACATGAATGTTCTAGGATGTTAATTTTTAGTCGGAAAATGTAATGAGGTACACTATAAATATTTTATCTGCGGTAATGAAGAAAAACAGATTTATACTGCAATATTACAAATATTTTTTAATAAACAATAGCAATTATTAAAAAAGAAAATATATTTTTGCCTTTATAATAATAAAAAATGTTACAAAGAATACAATCGCTCCATTTACTTGGTGCTATCTTATGTTCAGGAATTCTTCCTTTTTTTCTACCACTTTGGTTTGACGAAAATGGTTTTCCTTTTTATTTCCAAGGAGATTTACCTATTTCCATTTTATTTGGTTTCAGTGCTTTATTGTCAATATTAGCAATAATATCCTACCGAAAAAGACAACATCAATTTGTACTTTGCAGATTGAACATCATATTAAACGTAATTTTATTGTTATTATTTGTGTTGTATGCTCCAAAATTATCTGGAGACCCGTATGTGTCTAAGAAGGGTATTGGGCTGGTTCTTCCTTTACTTTCTATCGTGTTTTTAGCGTTAGCCAATATCGCTATTCAAAAGGATGAAAAGCTCGTAAAATCGTCGGGCAGACTACGTAAATAATACTGTAAACTTAGTTTATTTTAGTGCGTTAAAAATCCGAACCAGAAGTTCGGATTTTTTTTATCGTCTTTTTTTTAAATTTTTGATAGAACGGATTCTATAAATTATCAAAGGAATGAATAATTTATAAGTAATTTTTTCTACATTTGATATTACATTACATAAAAATAAACTTTAAAATTACATGTCTGAAAAAATACGAATTCATTTAGCTGATGATCATCAAGTCTTAATCGATGGGATGTTGGCAGTACTTAAAACGAATTCAAAATTTGAAGTTGTTGGGCATTCTTTAAATGGATTAGAATTGGTTGATAAAATTCAATCAAATGAGGCTGACATTTTGATCATGGATATTAATATGCCTCATAAAGATGGAATAGAAGTTTTAAAAGAGTTATCCCAAACTAAACATTCTTGTCGCGTTATCATTTTATCGAGTTATGACGATATTAAGTTAATTAAAGAAGTTTTAAAATTAGGAGCCAATGGTTATCTTTCTAAACAATGTGCCGGAGAGAGTATTGTGGAAGCCATTGAAAGCGTAGCAGCCGGAAAAGATTATTTTTCACAAAACATTCAAGAGAAAATTGTTAGTTCTTTTTCGGGAAATGGCACTGAGCCTTCTACCAATGAAGTTTCTATCAACACGAATTTAACCGACCGAGAATTAGAAATTTTAAAACTCATTTCTCTGGAATACAGCGGAAAAGAAATTGGCGAAGAACTTTCCATCAGTTTAAATACTGTGGAAACTCATCGGAAAAATTTAATCAAAAAACTGAATGTAAAAAATACAATTGGTATAGTGAAATTTGCAATTAAAAATAACTTAATCAAACAATAACTATGGAACTATTAAATACTTATTTAACAGAACGAATAGATACAGACAATTACAAACTAACCTATTACTTTCCAGATAATTGTGATATTAGCTTCACACAAAAAGATGGTGTATATTCAGTTGAAATCAAACTTCAAAAAGGACAAACTCAACCGTCTTCAAATTATATATCTGATACAATTAATTGCACACAATACAATGGTCAAATTGAAATTGTTTTTGTACAACAAATTTATGACCCTACAGGGAATGGTTGGGGTGATGGAACTGCAATAAGACCAAAAATGAAAATTTTGATTGATGGATAAGTTTTTTTTGCTTTTTTTCTTTTTTTTTCTAGGATTAACAATAGCTGTAAGTCAGTCGATGATTGATTCAATAGATTATTATTCTGAAAAAAAAGAATTAACAAAAGCTATAAATTATGCGAAAAACAAATCTGAAGAATATTTAAATCAAAAAAAATATCAAGATTTCTGTAAAATTTCTGTTCGTAAATCAAAACTTTATGGAACTCTAAACGATCACGACAAATCGCTAGGTACACTTTACAAGGCTTTGTCTATTTCTGAAAAAAACAAATTACGTGGTAAAGCAGAAATAATCGAACAAATTGCAACACATTATTCTATTATCGGTGACACTTTAAAAGCTTTTAAAAATTATTACAAAGCAAAACGTATAGCTTTAACAGAAAAAGACACCGCTTCTCTTAAAAATATTTATCAGAATCTTTTCAGGCTACACACTGTAAATAAAGTTGACAGCTCATATATTTACATGAAAAAGAAATTTGAGTTGGACAAATTGGTCAACTCGCCTTTTGGGATTGCTGGCAGTTATAATAATCATTTTGTTTATTACACATTGATTAATAAGCATTCAATGGCTAAATCTTATTTAGATAGTAGTTATAGTTATGCCATTAAAATAAACAACAAAAAACTAATCATCTCATCATTAAGTAATTACGGATATTACTACATGCAATTTGAAAATGATTTTAAAAAAGGGGCTGATACATACGAAAAAATAAAAAAAGATTTCAAAGATGATTTAAGTACTTTTGACTATGTAGAATTATATAGTAATCTAGTTTATGCCTATGAACAATTGGGCGATTACAAACGTGCTAATTTCAATAGTTCTTTAGCCTTGGATTATAGTAAAATGTTATACAATGAAAACCTAAATGATAAAATACGTGAAATAGAAACTAAATACATCATTGAAAAGGTTGAGGATGAATTCAAAGAAAAATCGAAACAACTGGAAGAAAGACAAAGTCGAAACAGAAAAATCATTTTCATATTTGTAGCTTTATTTGGGTTCAGTTTGGTGTTGTTTTATTTCTTTTATCAAAACTTACAATTAAAACAACGCAACAAAATCAAAGAATTAGATAGTGAAATTCAGGAAAACATCATCAACGCCTCTATTGACGGACAAGAAATTGAACGAAAAAAACTCTCTGAAGTACTTCACGACAACATTAGTGCTTTACTCTCGTCTGCCGGTTTGCATTTATCCGCTTATTTAGTTGGGCAAAAAGGCGAAACTCCGGAAGAAATTCTAAAAGCTAGATCACTCTTGAAAGAAGCTCATGATCAAGTACGTGATTTATCTCATGAATTAGTACCACCTGTTTTAGCGAAATTGGGTTTATACTACGCTGTACAAGATTTATGCGAAAAAAATTCAAATTCTATTATCCATTTTACCTTTAACTTTTTCGATTCGAACCAAAAAAGATACAACGAAGAATTTGAAACCAAAGTCTATTTCATCATCACTGAACTTGTGAATAATATTGTAAAACATAGTAAAGCAACCAGTGGTTACATCACATTGGAAGAACGAAATAATCAAATCATCATCAACGTAGAAGATAACGGAAAAGGGTTTGACAGCACAAAAACCTTTTGCAGCGACGGTTTTGGTCTTACTCAGATTAAAGCCCGTGTAAAAAACCTTAAAGGCAAAATTACCATTAATTCAAAACTAAATGCAGGAACATTGGTTTACATTAAATTACAGATTCCTCATTAAATTTTCTTTTCCATTTCTATAATTTCCAAGGCTTTAATTTGTTCTCCGTCAATTTCAAATCGCAGCATTGTTCGTACTTGATGAAATCCGTGAATTCCGGCGGCTCCCGGATTCATGTGTAACATATTCAACGTTTTATCAAATTGAACTTTTAAAATATGCGAATGACCACAAATAAATAGCTTTGGCGGATTTTTTCGAAGTTCTTCCCGAATCGCTTGATTATATTTTCCGGGATAACCACCAATATGCGTGATTAAAACCTCCACTCCTTCACAAAAAAAACGATTGTTCATCGGAAATTCCATTCGAGCTTTGTCGTTATCGATATTGCCATAAACCGCCCGTAGTGGTTTAAATTTTTTAATTTCATCGGTCACTGCCAAATCACCAATATCTCCGGCATGCCAGACTTCATCGGCTAAACGGACATACTTGAGAATTTTTTCATCCAAATAACTATGTGTATCAGAAAGAAGAAGAATTTTTTTCAATTTTTAAATTTTCAAGGGAATACGAAGATACAAAGATTTTACAAGTGAAAACTGTGTTCGTGAGTGAATTTCCATCCTCAATCTTCCATCTCTCCAAAGTTTAACGTAAAATTATATACCCCTTAAATTTGATACAATTTCAATTCAATTATCTTTGTGGATTGAAATATGAGATACTTTATCAAACTAGCCTATAACGGAACCAATTACCACGGGTGGCAAACACAACCTAATGCCGTTTCTGTACAAGAAACTTTGGAAAAAGCACTTTCGCTTTTACTTAAAAATAAAATTGAAATTGTGGCTGCCGGTCGAACAGACGCCGGTGTTCATGCCAAAGAAATGTTTGCTCATTTTGATTTTGAAGAAGAAATTGATAGTGATTTTTGGGTCCCTAAACTCAATTCCTATCTACCAAAAGATATTGTAATCTATTCGATTTTTGAAGTTGAAGCAGAAGCTCATGCCCGTTTTGATGCCATCGAAAGAACTTACGAATACCTCATTCATTCCACCAAAGATGCTTTTATTAACGAATTAAGCTGGTATCATTTTTATCCTTTAAATTTGGAAAAAATGAACCAAGCCACCAAAATTTTAGTAGAATATACCGATTTTGAATGTTTTTCAAAAGTGAATACGGATGTGTTTACATTTAATTGTAAAATAAAAAATGCTTTTTGGAAACAGAGAGACAACCAATTAATTTTTACAATAACTGCTGATCGTTTTTTGCGAAATATGGTGCGAGCCATCGTTGGAACTATGATCAATATTGGCCAAGGAAAAATTGAACCGGAAGACTTGCGAACCATCATCGAAAGTAAAAACCGGAGTCAGGCAGGGTTTTCTGCACCGGCTCACGGACTCTATTTAACCCGAATTTTATATCCCTATAGCACCGAATGAAAGCATTTGATACTCAATTATTCAAACGAATTTTATTCTATACCAAACCCTATCAATGGCGGTTTAAAGGAGTAATATTTTGGGCAATCGGACTTTCTGTTTTTGCCGCTCTTCGTCCCTATTTATTGAAAAATACAGTTGATGATTATATCAAAACAAATGACAGTCAGGGCTTGATGTTTTATATATTATTAATGGGAATTGTATTAATTCTTGAAGTACTATCGCAATTTTATTTTGTCTATTGGGCCAATTGGCTAGGCCAAGATATTGTTCGCGACATCCGAATCAAGCTTTTTGACCACATGCTTCGGTTTAAAATGAAATATTACGACCATTCTCCGGTTGGTCAATTGGTCACTCGTTCCGTTTCAGATATTGAAGCCATTGCTCGTATTTTCAGTCAAGGATTATTCATGATTATCAGTGATTTAATGAAAATGGTGGCTGTTATTTTTGTCATGTTTTATATGAATTGGAAACTTTCATGGATTGCTATTTTGGCCATGCCCATTTTAATTTATGCCACCCGAATTTTTCAATTAAAAATGAAATCGGCATTTGAAGAAGTGCGAACACAAGTGGCAAACATCAACACATTTGTGCAGGAAAGAGTGACCGGAATGAAAGTTGTTCAACTTTTTTCAAGAGAACAAATTGATTATGAAAAGTTTAAAGTCATTAATGACAAACACAATAAAGCATGGATAAAAACAGTTTGGTATAACTCTATTTTCTTTCCGATTGCCGACTTGGTTACCTATTTCACCTTAGCTTTTGTGGTCTATTTTGGTGGTTTATCGTTGATTGGAGGAGAAACAACCACCACTTTTGGAGATTTATTTACGTATACGATGTTGATTGGGATGTTATTCAACCCGCTTCGACAAATTGCCGATAAATTCAACGAGATGCAAATGGGGATGATAGCCGCCAATCGTGTTTTTGCCATTTTAGATATGCAAGACCAAGTGCAGGAAAACGGAACGGTTGAAGCTCCACATTTTGAAGGAAAATTATCTTTTCAAGAGGTTCGTTTTGGTTATATTGAAGAGGAAGAAGTAATTAAAGGTATAAATTTAGAAGTCAATCCGGGCGAAACCATCGCTATTGTAGGCTCCACCGGTGCAGGAAAATCAACCATAATTAATTTATTAAATCGATTTTACGAAATTCAAAGTGGTTCCATTTCCATCGATGGAAAAGACATTAAAACCTTTGAATTGAAAAGTTTACGCAAGCAAATTGCTGTAGTTTTGCAGGATGTTTTTCTGTTTGCTGACACCATTCTGAATAATATTACACTCGATAATCCAAACATTACCAGAGAGGATGTTATTGAAGCAGCCCAAAAAATTGGCGTTCATGAATTCATCATGACTTTGCCCAATGACTATGATTATAATGTAAAAGAACGTGGTGTGATGCTTTCTTCCGGACAACGCCAATTGATTGCTTTTCTTCGTGCTTATGTGAGCAATCCGAGTATTTTAATTTTGGACGAAGCTACCTCTTCTATCGATACGTATTCTGAAGAATTAATTCAAAGAGCGACAGAAAAAATAACCAAAGGAAGGACTTCCATTGTTATAGCACACCGCCTTGCTACTATTGTGAATGCCGATAAAATTATTGTGATGGATAAAGGAAAAATCGTTGAACAAGGCAAACATGCTGAACTCTTATTAAACGAAAAAGGATTTTATAAAAATTTATACGATTCGCAATTTGTAACGGAACATTAGAAAGTTGTCTGTTGTCAGTTATCCGAAAACAGACAACGGACAACCGAAAACTGTTTATCAAAAAACTTTTTAAAAACATATTAAATCATTAAATTCGCAAACTGTAATTACGAAAAAATCCATAGATAATGAAATACGATATTATTGTTTTAGGTAGTGGTCCGGGTGGTTATGTAACTGCTATTCGTGCCTCGCAATTGGGCTTTAAAGTAGCCGTTATTGAAAAAGAAAGTTTAGGCGGTGTTTGTTTAAATTGGGGATGTATCCCGACCAAAGCTCTTTTAAAGTCGGCTCAAGTATTTGAATACCTGAAACATGCATCTGATTACGGATTGACCGTAAAAGAATTCGATAAAGATTTTGGAGCCGTTATCAACCGTAGCCGTGGAGTGGCAGATGGAATGAGTAAAGGGGTTCAATTTTTGATGAAAAAAAATAAAATTGATGTCATCGAAGGTTTTGGAAAAATAAAACCGGGCAAAAAAATTGATGTTACCGCTGCCGATGGTAAAGTAACTGAATACAGTGCCGATCATATCATCATTGCAACCGGAGCTCGTTCTCGCGAGTTACCCAACTTGCCGCAAGATGGTAAAAAAGTAATTGGTTACCGTCAAGCCATGACATTGCCGGAACAACCTAAGAAAATGATTGTCGTGGGTTCAGGTGCCATTGGTGTTGAATTTGCGAGTTTTTATAATGCCATGGGAACAGAGGTAACCATTGTGGAGTTCATGCCTAACATTGTTCCGGTGGAAGATGAAGATGTATCAAAACAATTCGAACGTTCGTTGAAAAAAGCCGGCATTTCAATTATGACCAATTCTTCTGTTGAACGAATTGACACAAGCGGAAATGGTGTAAAAGCTTTTGTAAAAACAGCCAAAGGCGAAGAAGTTTTAGAAGCTGACATTTTATTATCTGCAGTTGGAATTAAAACCAACATTGAAAACATTGGTTTAGAAGAGGTTGGAATTGCTGTTGACCGCGATAAAATTTTAGTAAATGATTATTACCAAACCAATATCCCTGGTTATTATGCCATTGGCGATGTTACTCCCGGACAAGCGTTAGCTCACGTGGCTTCCGCAGAAGGAATTTTGTGTGTTGAAAAAATTGCCGGACACCACGTTGAACCAATTGATTATGGCAATGTTCCGGGTTGTACATATGCTACCCCTGAAATTGCATCAGTAGGTTTAACTGAAAAACAAGCGAAAGAAAAAGGATACGAATTAAAAGTGGGTAAATTTCCATTTACCGCTTCCGGAAAAGCAAAAGCAGCCGGAACTCCGGACGGTTTTGTAAAAGTTATTTTTGATGCCAAATATGGTGAATGGTTAGGTTGTCACATGATTGGTGCCGGCGTAACCGATATGATTGCCGAAGCTGTTGTAGCCCGTAAATTAGAAACAACCGGTCACGAAATCTTAAAAGCGATTCACCCACACCCTACTATGAGTGAAGCGGTAATGGAAGCTGTGGCAGATGCGTATGGCGAAGTGATTCATCTTTAATAATATTTTTCAAAATAATAAGCCGTTCAATTTTAAGTTGGACGGTTTTTTTATGAAAAAAATCCAAATTTGAAAAAACTATATTCTAATAATACTTTTTAATAATATATTTGTAGCCGTAAGAAAAATTGGAGAAATGAAAAGAATAATTATCGCTATCATTTTGTTGTTTAATCTTGTGGGAAATGCCCAAGATAATAGTGTTGAAAAAAATATTTTTGGCATTCAAACCGGACTTTTCGGAGCTTGGATAACTAACGAGACTCGTTTGGCAAACAAATTTAGTTTACGTTCTGAAATTGGTATGGACTTAGGTTTGGCAACAAATAATAACGATGATGTTACTTCACTTTTTATTCCATCAATCCGAATGGAGCCAAGATGGCATTATAATTTAGATAAACGAGTTGAAAAAGGTCGTTCGATAAAAAATAACAGTTCCAATTTCCTAGCTTTAAATTTTATTTATAGTCCAGATTGGTTTTATATTTCTAAAGTGGATAATATTAATGTAATCAGTACACTATCGATTATTCCAAAATGGGCAATTAAAAGAAATATTGGAAATTCCAATTTTAATTACGAAGCCGGTTTTGGGATTGGTTATGCTATTTATTTTGAAGAATACCGAGGCGACAGATCAGGTGCAGCTGTTGATTTACATGCAAGAATTGGTTACACTTTTTAAAGCATTACCGCTTCTTTCTTAGCCAACTCAAATTCTTCCATCACCGAATCAATGATTTCTTTCACCGGTTTGATATCGTGAATTAATCCGGCAATTTGACCGATTTCTAATTCGCCTTCTACCAAATCACCTTCAAACATACCGCGTTTGGCTCGGGCTCGTCCTAACAATTCTTTTAATTCTTCGGTGGTAGGGCATTTTGCATACAATTCTTGCAAGTCATTAAAAAACTTATTCTTAATCAAACGAACAGGAGCTAATTCTTTTAATGTAACCAAAGTGTTGCCTTCTTGGGTATCAATAATGGTTTGCTTAAAATTTTCATGAGCTGAACTTTCAACAGAAGCCGCAAAACGACTTCCCATTTGAACACCATCCGCACCCAAAATCATAGCGGCTAACATTCCTCTTCCGGTTGCAATTCCACCCGCTGCAATTAACGGAATGGTAATATTTTCCTTCACCATCGGTATTAATGTTAAGGTGGTTGTTTCTTCTCTTCCATTGTGTCCACCCGCCTCAAAACCTTCTGCAACAACGGCATCTACACCGGCATCTTGGGCTTTTAAGGCAAATTTTGAACTACTTACCACATGCACCACCGTAATTCCTTTTTCCTTTAAAAAAGGTGTCCACGTTTTCGGATTTCCGGCTGATGTGAAAACAATTTTCACTCCTTCTTCCACAATGATTTGCATGATTTTTTCAATGTTGGGATACAACATCGGTACATTTACGCCAAAAGGCTTATCAGTAGCTTTTTTACATTTTTGGATATGTTCACGCAAAACATCCGGATACATCGAACCGGCTCCAATTAATCCTAAACCACCGGCATTACTCACGGCACTGGCTAATTTATATCCACTGTTCCAAATCATTCCCCCTTGAATAATTGGGTATTGTATATTAAATAGAGATGTTATTCTGTTCATTAAAATTGAATTAAAAAGAAAAGACCAATTTACGAAATTACACCCGAACCTACTAATTCATCCTTACTATTCCAAGCCACAAATTGACCTTCGGTGATGGCAGATTGTGGTTCATCGAAAACTACAAATAATCCACTTTCAAATTGATGCAACGTTGCTTTTTGTAAAGCTTGGCGGTATCGAATTCGAGCCATGACTTCCATCGTTTCTCCATTATTTAATCGTAAATCTTCTCGTATCCAATGAATTTCTTGTGGTTGAACTTTTAATGTTTTTCTGAATAATCCCAGATGCGTTTGACCTTGTCCGGTATATATCGTATTGGTTTCAATATCAGTGGCAATGATGAATAAGGCTTCTTTTGTACCCCCCACATTTAATCCTTTGCGTTGACCGATGGTAAAATAATGTGCTCCTTGGTGTTTGCCAACGATTTTCCCCATGGTTGGTAAATAATGGTAGGGTTGCGAATCAAAATTCAATTGCTCTTCTAACGATTCAAAAGTTGGTTTATCTATAGAATAAATGGGGTCATTTTTATCAATTTCGATAATAATGCCTTCTTTGGGTTGTAATTGTTGTTGTAAAAATTCAGGTAATCTTACTTTTCCAATGAAACATAACCCTTGTGAATCTTTCTTTTCGGCAGTAATTAAATCCAATTTTGAAGCAATTTCCCGAACTTGTGGTTTCGTTAATTCGCCAATCGGAAACAACGATTTTGACAATTGTTCCTGTGATAACTGACATAAAAAATACGATTGATCTTTATTGTTATCAATTCCTGCTAGTAATTGATAGATTTCTTTTCCGTCTTTTTCAAGAATTCCTTTGCGGCAATAGTGTCCGGTTGCCACATAATCAGCTCCTAACGAAAGGGCTATTTTCATGAATACATCAAATTTGATTTCGCGGTTACAAAGTACATCAGGGTTTGGCGTTCGACCGTTCTCGTATTCTTTGAACATATAGTCCACGATTCGGTCTTTATATTCTTCGCTTAAATCAACGGTTTGAAATGGGATTCCGAGTTTTTCGGCCACTAAAAGAGCATCATTGGAATCTTCCAACCACGGACATTCGTTAGAGATTGTCACGGAATCATCGTGCCAATTTTTCATAAACAACCCGATAACTTCGTACCCTTGTTCTTTCAATAAATACGCCGCAACACTGGAATCCACTCCGCCGGAAAGTCCGACTACTACTCTTTTCATTTCAACAATTTTTGCAAAGGTAGTTATTTCTGAAATTACTGTTTCTGTGCTTTAACTTTTCTTTTGGCCTCACCTGCAGGAGTTTTTGGTTTAGCTTTTTTCTTTTCGCTACGGTTTTCTTCTTTCACGAGCTTATCTTTTTCGTAAAATTTCCAAATACCAACTGATTTTCCGTTTTTAAATTCCCCAACCGTATATTTTCCACCCGCCGCTTCTCTAAAAATAGCTTGTCCGTGGTATTGACCATTCTTAAAGAACGATTCTTCCAAAACGATTCCGTTTTCCGCCACTTTTTTATAAGGTCCGTCTTTTATTCCGTTAATGTAATTTGATTCTTCAGCAATTAAACCGGTGTTGTAAAATACTTTTTTAATACCATGTAATTTTCCATTCTTATAATTCTCTAAATTCATAATGGTATCCGAACGGAGATGATAAAACTTCCATTCTCCTTCATGGACTTTATTAACTAATTTTCCTTCACTTACTTTGTGTTTTCCATTAAAAACAATGGTGTAACATGAACCATCATTCGCAGAAAAATCGCGTGTAGCCACCACTTTTTTAACTTTAGTATTGTCATAAAAAGTAAATACACCCACTTCTTTACCATGTTTAAACTCACCTTCATATTTGAGGTTTTTGGTGTCTTCATAGTAACCCTTCCAAATGCCATGTTTGTTCCCGTTTGCATCGAGTTGATTTATTCTGTCTTGAGCAAAAATTGCAGATGATATAAGAAAAATAATTAAAACATTATTTTTAAAAAATTGACCACTCATGTGTATATTATTTTTATTAATAAAACTAAACAAGAACAAAAATAGTATAACAAAAACATATTTTGTTTGAAAATGCACAAATTTAAATCTGCTTAATTTATTTTCTTATTTAATAAATACATGAATAATACTAACTAAACAATGATGACTTTATATACTATTTGATTTAAAATAGCATAAACAAAATTACTTTAAAACTATAATGTTTATTAATTTTTTGTTAAAATTAAACAAAAATAACCTTAACAAAGAGATTAAACAATTCGTAAAAATACCATATAAAACAAGGTCTTAATTAAAATATCATGTTCATATTAGACATTAAAAAATCATATATTGTTTATCTTATTTAATAAATAGTTAAACAATATTAAAAAATATTTCTATATTTGTACCGAACAATAAAAAACTCAATAACTATGAAAAATGGAAAATTTTTAAAATCAGTATTATTTGCTTTTTTAGCAATAGCTACCTTATCTTGTAGCGATGATGATTCAAATCCGCCACAAAGCAATACAATTGCTGCCATTGCTTCTCGTACTCCGGATTTAAGTACATTGGTACAAGCTTTAGATCGTGCAGGTTTAGTTGCTGCTGTTGATGGAACTACTCAATTAACTGTTTTTGCTCCGACCAATGCAGCTTTCGACACTTTCTTCGCTGGTTTAGGATCGGGTGTTAACGTAAACAACGTTGATGTTGACGTATTAAGACAAGTATTATTAAACCACGTTGTTTCAGGTAGTGTTCAATCCTCACAGTTATCAACTGGATACATTAACACATCAGCGACTTACAACGGTGAAGCAAACAAAAATTTAAGTATGTATGTGAGTACCTCACCTGGCGTAAGATTGAATGGTGTATCTAATGTTGTGACACCAAATATTATTGCTTCTAATGGTGTGGTCCATGTAGTAGATGCAGTAATTGGTTTACCTACTGTAGTTACTTTTGCTGCAGCTGATCCAAATTTCTCTGCTTTAGCGGGAGCTTTAACTGCACAAGGATTAGTTCCAACATTAAATTCATCTACAACTCCAGCACCATTTACAGTTTTTGCACCTACAAACGATGCTTTTGCTGCTTTAGATAATGATCTTCCAGGTGTAGTTGCTTCTTTAACATCAGAACAGTTAACCGCTGTATTGACACATCACGTAATTGCCGGAGGAAATGTGAGATCAAGCGATTTGACTCCTAATGGTACAACAACAGCTCCTTCTTTACAAGGTCAAAATTTGAATATCACTCTACCGGGAACAAATGGCAATATCGCCAATATTACTGATGGTTCTGGCAGAACAATGGGAATTGTAGCCGTCGATGTTCAAGCTGCTAATGGTGTTATACACGTATTAAATAATGTATTGGTACCCGACTTAAACTAATATTAAAAATTGTTATGAAAAAGAAAAGCTCCGAAGTTATCGGAGCTTTTTTTATAGCCTATTTCTTCAATTTCTTTTGCTTTTCAGCCTCTTCCATCATTTCCTGCATTTTGCGTTGGAAACGATTCATGGTTTTAGGCTTCGTTTTGTTCTCTTGAATTTGAGCGTGAATCTTTTTGTCATCGATGATGTAATTTTTAATGACTAACATAATTCCAATCGTGATCGTATTTGAAATAAAATAGTATAAACTCAAGCCAGATGCAAAATTATTAAAGAAAAACAACATCATTAACGGAGAAATATAAATCATAATTTTCATGATTTTACCCATATCCGGCATGCCTTCTTGTGGAGGAGTGCTCATCGCTTGGTCTCCGGTTGTCATTTTCATGTAAAAGAAAATAGCAACAGAAGCTAAAATCGGGAATAAACTCACGTGGTTACCATAAAAAGGAATGTAAAAAGGTAAATTGATGATCGAATCAAATGAAGATAAATCATCTGCCCACAAGAAACTTTTTTGTCTTAAATCTATTGCCGACGGGAAGAAACTGAACAAGGCATAGAAAACAGGAATTTGTAATAAAGCCGGTAAGCATCCTGCCATAGGGTTCACCCCCGCCTTGGAATACAATTTCATGGTTTCCTGTTGCTTCTTCATCGGGTCTTTTGCGAATTTGGTACTTAATTCCTGAATTTCCGGACGCAAAACCTTCATCTTTGCTTGGGAAAGATATGATTTATAGGTAACAGGCGACATGACAATTCGTACCAAAATGGTTAAGATAATAATGGCGATTCCGTAAGGTAAAAACCCAATCAACAAGTCGAAAGTAGGGATAAATATATAGCGGTTTATCCAACCGAAAATCCCCCAACCTAACGGTACGATTTCATCTAAATTTTTGTCGTATTTGTTTAAAATATGGTAATCAGCCGGTCCGTAATACCAATTCATATTGTAATTTACTTCTCCATTTTTGAAAGCTAGAGGAACAGTTGCTTTAAACTGCTTAGTAAACAAAGTATCTTTTTCTTCGTCTTTCACTAGATTTTCCGAAACTACAACTGCTTTTTCAAAAGCAGTGTCAGTCAATAAAACTGAAGTGAAAAAATGTTGTTTAAATGCAATATACGATACGTCCACTGGCTCATCCGAGGTTGAAGAACTTTGACCTAAATAATCGTCTTTTCCACCTTCATATTCGAAAATAAGCTCTGTATAACGGTTCTCGTAAGTTACACTTTTCTCATTGCGATAGGTTTTGATTTTCCAATCTAAATTTAACGGATTGGATGTGTTTAAAACCGTATTTAAACCTTGGGAACGAATGGCAAAATCAAGCATGTATTCGTTTGGTTTCAATACATAACGATACTCTAAGTATTGATTATTTCCTGCCTTTAATTTTAATGAAACGACTTGGTTATTTCCTTCTTTAGACAAAGTAGGTTCAAAAAACAAGTCTTTAGTATTTAACGTACGATTATCGTTGGTTTTTAATTCAATGTTAAAATCGGCATTGCCATCTTTAATCAAATGCACTTTTTTGCCGGAACCTTTACGGAATTGTTCAAATTCTTTCATTTCTGCCTCAACGATGTAACCCCCTTTGTTGGCAATTTTTAATCGCAAAACTTCATTTTCAACGGTTGTGAATTCATTCTTTGCTGAAGGAAGTGAAGCCGAATAAGCAAAAGACCCTAAGCTACTTTGTAATTGAGCAGCTTGAATTGAGTCAGAAACCGGTTCAACCGCTTTTATTTCTGTTTTTGCAACTTTTGTTGAAGTAGGTTTTTCTTTGGCCTCAACTTGTTCTTGTTGAGCCTTTTTAGCTCTTTCTTTTGCTTCGTTTTGTTGGCTGTTGTACATGACCCAAATCAGAATTAGGAATATTAATCCGAATCCGATGATCGAGTTTAAGTCTAATTTTTTTTCTTCCATTTACTTACTTATTAGAATTTACGCTTCCGAATTAAACAGAAACGGTTTTATGTTGTACAGCCGCTTTAACAAATCCAACAAAAATTGGATGCGGATTGGCTACTGTACTTTTATATTCCGGGTGGTATTGCACTCCGATGAAAAACGGATGGTTTTCAATTTCAATAATTTCAACCAAACCTGTCTCTGGGTTTATACCACTTGTTTTTAAACCAGCTTTTTCTAACTGCTCTTTATATTGTCCATTAAATTCAAAACGATGACGATGACGTTCTTCAATTTGACTTTTTCCATAAATCTGATACACCAACGAATCTTTTTCTAGGTTACATTTCCAACTTCCCAAACGCATGGTTCCGCCTTTATCGGTAATGGTTTTTTGTTCTTCCATCAAATCGATTACCGGATGATTAGTTTGCGAATTCATTTCGGTTGAATTGGCATCTTCTAAACCTAGAACAGTTCGAGCATATTCAATCACTGCCATTTGCATTCCCAAACAAATTCCGAAAAAAGGAATGTTGTTTTCACGAACATAACGTACGGTTTCTATTTTTCCTTCAATTCCTCTTTCTCCAAATCCGGGTGCGACTAAAATTCCATCGAAACCACCTATTTTTTCAGCTACATTATTTCTATCAATATATTCTGAATGTACGCTAACAATATTCACTTTCGTTTCGTTGGCGGCACCGGCGTGAATAAACGCTTCTAAAATGGATTTATACGAATCTTGTAATTCCACATATTTTCCAACCAAACCGATATTAACCGTGTGTTTTGGGTTTTTCAATTTGTATAAAAACTCGTTCCATTGTTTCAAATCGGGAGAAGATTTTTCAGGTAAATTCAATTTTTTCAACGCTACTTTATCCAAACCTTCTTCCAACATCAAATTGGGTACATCATAAATTGTTGAGGCATCAATGGACTGAATCACCGCTTCCCTTTTTACATTACAGAACAACGCTAATTTTTGACGTAATTCATCAGACAATTCATGTTCCGTTCGGCAAACTAAAATATCCGCTTGAATTCCGCTTTCCATTAAGGTTTTTACGGAATGTTGCGTTGGTTTTGTTTTCAATTCCCCTGCCGCAGCCAAATACGGAATCAATGTCAAATGAATAACGATGGCATTTTCTTCCCCCAATTCCCATAACAATTGACGAACCGATTCGATGTAAGGCAATGATTCAATATCACCCACCGTTCCACCAATTTCGGTGATCACGATGTCAAAATTGCCAGAATTTCCCAACAACTGCATTCTTTCTTTAATTTCGTTGGTTATATGCGGTACCACTTGTACCGTTTTACCTAAAAATTCGCCTCTTCTTTCCTTTTCAATCACAGAAAGATAGACTCTTCCTGTAGTTACGTTATTGGCTTGCGAAGTGGGAACGTTTAAAAAACGCTCGTAATGACCCAAATCCAAATCGGTTTCTGCTCCATCATCTGTTACATAACATTCGCCGTGTTCATAAGGATTTAATGTTCCCGGATCGACGTTGATATACGGGTCGAACTTTTGTATGGTGGTTCGATAACCTCTGGCTTGCAATAATTTTGCTAACGAAGCCGCAATAATTCCTTTTCCCAAGGAAGAAGTTACGCCACCCGTTACAAAAATATACTTCGTCTGATTCATTGTGTTGTTGTTTGTTGTTGTAGTTGTGTGTGATGAATTAAAAGACATACTTTAATGCAAAACGGTGCAAAAGTACGATTTAATTCATCAATGTAAAAATGAAATATTGAGATTGTGATGTAATTATTGAATTTAGAAAAAATTCAATGAATTTCAATAATTATGGTTTAGGAAATTTGTCTTTAATCGTTCGAATTAAATGTTCTAAACCGTTCAATTTAAGTTCATAAATCAACTGAAGTTGTTGTCCGAGTTCTCCTTTAGGAAAACCTTTTTGATGGTACCAAACAATATAATATTCAGGCAAATCGATCAAGTATCTCCCTTCATATTTTCCGAATGGCATTTTGGTATGAGCTAATTTGATAAGAATTTTTTGTTGATTCAAGAAGGTTGTCAGTTGTCAGTTGTCGGTTGACAGCTAACTGACAACCGAAAACAGAAGATTATTTCCAATTAAAAGTAATTTCCTTTTCAATATCCGGATGAAGACTCAACAGCACCGGACAAGTCATCGCAGCTCTTTCCAATATTATTTTGGTTTTATCATCAGCGGCTATATTCATGTTTAAAACGGTAATAATTTTGGCGATTTTTCTAGGTTCTGCCTGCATGATTTTGGTCACTTCAACGGTTGAACCGGTCAAATCCACATTCAAATCTCTGGATTTTATTCCCATAATGGAAATCATGCAAGTCGCTAAAGAATTGGCAACCAAATCGGTTGGCGAAAAGGCTTCACCTTTCCCGTGATTATCTTTAGGAGCGTCTGACAAAATTTCTGTACCCGATTGTAAATGAACGGATGTAGTGCGTAAATCGCCAATATAAGTCACTTTGGATGTCATTATTCAACAGGTTTAACGGTTAAATCTTCTTCGTATCGCATAATGTAAACACCTTTATTCGAATAACCGGAAGCTAATTTTTTCTCGTAATCAAATTTATTTTCTATACCTTCCGTTGCTGTTGATTGTATTGTAGTTTCAAAATCTTCTTCCTGGGAAAGTCGGAGCATTGTGTCGAAAACTAAATCAAAACCACGCACAGCATACTGATTAGGATAAACATTGTTTATTTTCTTGTAGTTGGCTGCAAAAACTAATGATTCAGGAGTGTCTTTATACTTTGTTAAAGATGGAAAAATAATATTATGTTTTATAATTCTTCGAAAAACTTCATCTGTTTCAAAAGTTGGATTAATATCTAAAACAACCAACTCCGTCTGAAAACCGGCAGCTTTTGCATTTACATAATGTGTTATAGCATTGAGAACCATTCCTGTTGTAGCTGTTTCAAGTATAAAATAGTTCACCTTGTCTTTTGAAAGTTTAGGAGTGATACTATCACCGATAACCCCACCTTTTTCGCCTAATGGTACAATAAAAATATCTTTATGATTTTCTTCAATAAATTGTTTAGAAGAGCCTTTTTTTCTGTCTATCATGGCAATCATATTGCCTTTTTTAGAACGAATATAATCGAACATTACGTTCTTCACAAATTCTGCAGAAGGTAACGATTGATACAAATTGCTGTAGGATTTTGCTGTTTCCCGCAAAGGTGAAATAATTGGAATATTATTGGGATTTAAAAGTTCTGCAGCCATTTCTACATATTGAGGATAAAAAGGACCTATCACAACATCCGCTTGATGAATGTTGTTGTTTTGAAGAATAGAAACAACGTTGGACGAACTCTTAGTTTCTTGAGAATCAAATATTTTTACATTGAAATTAAGTCCAAGTCGTTTGGCAGAATCTATCGCCATCAAAACGCCTGAATAATAATCTAACGTCATATTTAAAAACCCATCTCGTTTCAATCTAGCTTGAGTTGATAAGGTAGTATCGCTCTCAATGTTGGATACATTAAAAGGAATTAATAAAACTATTTCTTTTTTTTCTTTTCTTACAATGGATTTACTTAAATCTTTTACTTCACGAACAGTACCTAAATTAAAGGTAACATCTGATGGAACTTTGAGGAGCATCCCTTCTCTAACACCTTCTTTAATTTCCGGATTTAAAGCAATCAATTCGTCTTGACTCAAACGAAACATTTTAGCTAAACCAAATAACGTTTCTTTAGGTTTTACTTCGTAAGTCAAATATTTACCATTGTTGGGTACTTCGATTTTTTTAGTTGGAATAGAAGTCGTTGTATCGACTGTTTTTCCTTTTGTAATGATTAATTTTTGTCCGATTGTTAAGCCCGATTTTACCTCAGGATTCAACACTTCAAGTTCTTCAACTGATACATTGTATTGTTTAGAAATACCATACAACGTTTCTTTTGGTTGCACTTCGTGAAAAACGGATTTAGTATTAATGTTTACATTTGCAACAACTTCTGATTTACTGCCTGAAATTTGAATTGTTTGTCCTATTTTGAGTCCGTCGGTTTTTACTTCCGGATTCAATCGTTCCAATTCCTCAACTGTTGTATCATATTGTTTAGCTATACCAAACAAAGTTTCTTTTGGCTGAACTTCATGGGTCTTTTGTTCTTCGTTTTGCACTTTTGTTATCACTGAGTTTGGAATGAGCAAAACTGCATTTTCTTGAATACCATTTTGAGCATCTGGATTCAAACGATAAATATCATAAGGTGTAACTTTGTATTTCTGAGCAATTTGAGTAATTGTTTCTCCTTTAACAACTATATGCTTTTTATAAGTAGACGTTTGTGCCATCAAAAAATTGGTGACAATCAAAAAAACAATTAGAGTTCTAAATATTAATATCATACTTGTAGGTTACTGCTATTTAAATGCGTTTAATTGGCTTTTATAGTTAATACTTGACCGGCTTGTAATCCATTTTTTAATAAACGTTCATTTTGGCTAATTATGGTTTCAATTGAAACATTATATTTTTTTGATAATCCATATAAGGTTTCTTTTGGAGCCACCGTATGCTTGATTATTTCGCCTGTATTTTGATTATTTACAGTTTTGGCCGGTTTTTCGTCTTTTTTAACCACTTTAGTATTTTCAGTACCAACAACTGTGCCATCCGGAATTTTTAATGTTTGACCGGCTTGCAAAACATTTTTCATCAAAATTGTATTTGCATTTTTGATTTCATCCACTGAAACATTGTATAGTTTAGAAAGTCCATATAAAGTTTCACCCGGTTTCACTTTGTGCATTTTGATGATGGTATTTCTTTTTTGAACAACTGTTTTTTCATGTTGTTCAGCTGGTTTTGGAATTGTCTCCGTTGGATTTGAAACCGGTTTCGCTTGATAATTTTCAGTAGGAAGAACAATTTCCGGGGATTTTTGTGGTGCATAAAACTCTAAAACCATACCCTCTTTTAAACCATCAATAGCAAAACGATTGGCTCTGTATATTTCAGCTGGATCTACCACATATTTTTTAGAAATGTCTAATACGGTTTCACCCGAAGCTACTGTGTGTTTCACAGGATCCATTCCGGGTTTCACGACGGTTTGTGAAAAAGTGATTTGGGGGCTTAGCAATATCATTGCTCCAAACAAAAACTTCTTCATCTTTTATTTAACTTAAAATTATTCCCACTCAATTGTTGCAGGCGGTTTAGAACTAATGTCATACACCACACGGTTTACTCCTTTTACCTTATTGATGATTTCATTGGATATTTTCATCAAGAAATCATAAGGCAAATGAACCCAATCTGCGGTCATTCCATCAGTTGATTCAACAGCTCTTAACGCTACTACTTTTTCATAGGTACGTTCGTCACCCATTACTCCTACGCTATTTACGGGGAGCAAAATGGCACCTGCTTGCCAAACTTGATCATAGAGTCCGTGTGATTTTAGACCTTCGATAAAGATAGCATCAACTTCTTGCAATATACGAACTTTTTCTTTTGTTATATCGCCTAAAATTCGGATTGATAATCCGGGCCCCGGAAAAGGATGTCTTCCCAATAATTCAGGGTCAATTCCCAGTGTTGCTCCTACTCGACGCACTTCATCTTTGAACAGCATTCGCAATGGTTCAACAATTTTTAACTTCATAAAATCCGGTAAACCTCCCACATTATGATGCGATTTTATAGTTGCTGACGGTCCTTTTACCGAAATCGATTCAATCACGTCCGGATAAATCGTTCCTTGTGCCAACCATTTCACGTCTTCAATTCGATGTGCTTCATCATCAAAAACCTCGATAAACACTCTTCCGATGGCTTTACGTTTGGCTTCCGGTTCCTCAATTCCGGCTAACTGGTCTAAAAATCGATCGGCAGCATCTACTCCTTTTACATTCAATCCCATACCTTTGTATTGGTCTAATACATTTTGAAATTCATTTTTTCGCAACAAACCATTATTGACAAAAATACAATAGAGATTTTTGCCAATGGCTTTGTTTAACAAAACAGCTGCAACAGTTGAATCTACTCCACCCGAAAGTCCTAAAACCACTTTGTCTCCTTTGATTTTTTCTTGCAGTTCTGCTACAATTTCTTCTACAAACGCATTGGGAGTAAAGTTTTGTGGTACTTCAGCAATGCGAACTAAAAAGTTTTCCAACATTTGTTTTCCATCGGTAGAATGATATACTTCCGGGTGAAATTGAATGGCATAGGTTTTCTCGCCTTCAATTCGATAAGCTGCATTTTCTACATCTTTAGTACTAGCCAATCGAACTCCGTTTGTTGGTAATTTCTTAATCGTATCGCTGTGACTCATCCAAACCTGACTATTCAATGCTACTTCCTCAAAAAACGGATCGTGGTCATCCACAAAACTTAAATTAGCTCTACCGTATTCGCGAATGTTGGAAGGAGCTACTTCTCCACCATCAAAATGGGCCAAATATTGTGCTCCGTAACAAACGGCCAACAAAGGCATTTTACCTCTAATTTGTGATAAATCGGGATGAGGAGCATCTTCAGCTCGAACTGAAAAAGGACTTCCGGATAGAATTGTAGCCTTAAAGCTGGACAAATCTTCAGGAATTTTATTATAAGGAAAAATTTCGCAGAATATATTTAATTCCCGAACTCTTCTCGCAATAAGCTGTGTGTATTGCGAACCAAAATCTAAAATTAGTACGTTGTGTTGCATGGGCAAAAATAGCTATATTCTTGGAAAGTGAAAAACAGTTTCCAAGTTAAATTTTAATTTAATAAACCGTATTGAATATTTGTTAACTCGTCTTTAAATTCCGATTTCAACTTGAAAACGAATGTACCAGTTTGTTTTGCTGCTTCCGTCAAAATAAGATAAATCATCCAATGTAAATTCGGATTGAATTTTAAAAGCATGTTCCCAAAAATATTTGGTAACTCCAACACTGTATTGTTTGGTATCGGGTGTGAAATTTTGAATACTTTCATTGACCTTTTGGGTTGAAAAACGGCCAATTATTTCATAATTTGTTGGAAAAATATAACTTAATTGATAATCAAAACCTTCTCCTACATAAACAAAACGAAAGTCAGTAACATCTTCAGGATTGAAGGTCAATGGATTTTCTGCCGTTCGATTCATATAAGAACTCATCAAGGCCCAGCCATTGTATTTCAACATTGCATCTACAAAAAAAGATTCCATCGTTCTTTTTTCAAATAAATCGGACCCTAATTGTCCTTGCGTTTGACGAGCTTTCACATTTCGATGAAATGTCCCTCCTAATAACATTTTAATTTTTTGTTCACGAGCTATGTCGCCTTCAAAATTTGTTCCGTCTTTTGCAAAGGAGCCCAGCGGAAAAAACTCCAATCTTCCGGTCAAAGCAAAACCATCATCTGGACTCTTGGTTACATTTCTTCCATTTCCGGTGCTGATAGCTGTTTTAATATTATATGAAAATTTATCCTTTTTCTCATTTAGAAAATACGCTTGAAATCCAAAATCTCGGTCAATATTAAATCGTGCGTTATTGATAGAACGATCGGTTAATTGCAACGCTCCTGAGGAATTAACCCGTTGACGATTTCCCGGTAACTTTGTTTGTCCGAAAGCAAAACTCCAATGTTTATTTGGTCTGTAAAACATCACCGCATCGCGAATAATATTGATGTTTTCGCCTTCTTCTATTTCTCCTACATCACCCGGTGCAAAAGACAATTGAATAGCATATAAGAATTTTGGATTTCCCACATAACCGTCAAATCGCAAGCGTAATCGACGAATTTGACCATCAAAAGCATCTTCTTGGTCTTCATGATTCAAATAGCCTAATCTGTTTTGCATTCTAAAACGAATGTTCAATTGAAAAATACTGTCAGGAGAAGTTAACCCCAAACCTCTTCCGTAATTATAATAAGGTAAAGTGGCTAATTTTAAATCATTGTCTTTTGTACTAAACTTTATATCCTGAGCAATTGAAAATAGGGATATTAAAAAAAATAAAAGTGAAAAAAACTTATTCATTGGTAGTGGTTGTGTTTGCTTGGCAAAAGTAATTTAATTTTTGTAATGTAAAAGTTTTGTAGCGGGATTGTTACCTTTGCAAAAAAAACAAAATGTCAAACATTTATTTAGGATATCATTTTACGGTAGAACCGAAGGAATTAGGTTGCGAAATTTTAGTTGCCGAATTGGGCGAAAAACCATTTGAAAGTTTTATTGAAACCGAATTTGGTGTAACAGCTTATGTGCAAAAAGACCTTTGGACAAAAACTATTTTAGAAGATATTTTCATCTTATCATCTCCTGAATTTGTCATTTCATATGTAGTGGAAGAAATTGAACAAGTCAATTGGAATGAAGAATGGGAGAAAAATTTCGAACCGATTGATGTAGAAGGTAAATGCCATGTTCGAGCCCCTTTCCATCCCAAAACGGAAGCTGAATTTGATATTATTATCGAACCCAAAATGAGTTTCGGAACGGGTCATCATGAAACCACCCACATGGTCATCCACCATTTATTGGAAACCGATTTGGTTGATAAAAAGACGTTGGACATGGGTTGCGGAACCGCCATTTTAGCCATTTTAGCCGAAATGAAAGGAGCTAAACCAATTGATGCCATTGATATTGACAATTGGTGTTATTTGAATTCAATTGAAAATGCAGAACGAAATAAGTGTGAGCACATTTCCGTTTATGAAGGAGATGCTTCATTGTTGGTAAATCAAAAATACGATGTTATCATTGCCAACATCAACCGAAATATACTTTTGAATGATATGCATCGTTATGTGAATTGTTTAAATCAAAATGGTTTATTATTTTTGAGTGGATTTTACCAAGAAGATATTCCCGTCATTGATGAATGTTGCCAAAAATTAGGATTGACATTGGAAAAAACCTTGGAACGGAACAATTGGGTGAGTTTGAAATATCTGTTGAATGGTTAAATTATTCGATTGTTAGATTGTTGGATTAATTCAAAAATCAAAAAAATCTGATAATTCAATAATGATAAAAATAAAAAAATATGAGTACGATAGAAAAAATTCAAGAAGAAGTTTTAGTTGAAGAAGCCATTGGCATTAACAACGAAATTGTGCTGTTTAATGATGATGTCAACACTTTTGACCATGTTATTGATACCTTAATTCGCGTTTGTAATCACACGAGTGAACAAGCTGAACAATGTGCCATTTTAGTGCATTATAAAGGTAAATGCACGGTTAAAACCGGACCTTTTGACGAATTAAAACCACAATGTACTCAATTATTAGAAGCCGGTTTAAGTGCCGAAATTATCTAACTGAACAGTGGAACAATACGGCAAAATACTCATTATCGCCATGCCGCTTTTTTTATTATTAATAATAATCGAAAAAGCCTATGGGTATTTTCGTGGAAACGATACCGCTCCCTTGATGGATACCGTTTCCAGTTTAAGTTCAGGAATTACCAATGCCACAAAAGATGTTTTAGGAATAAGTGTTTCGATTTTAACGTATGAATGGATGGTTGCTAAAGTAGCTTTCTTTACAGTGGAAAACACAATCCTTACTTACATAATTGCTTTTTTTGTCATTGACTTTTATGGCTATTGGACCCATCGTTGGTCACATCAAATAAATATTTTTTGGAATAAACATGCCATTCATCACAGTAGTGAAGAATTCAATTTGGCTTGTGCTTTGCGACAATCTATTTCTTCTTTTGTCAATTTATTTACTTTTTTATTACTTCCGGCAGCATTTCTAGGCGTTCCGCCAAAAGTGATTGCCATTGTTTTACCTTTGCATTTGTTTTTACAATTTTGGTACCATACCAAACACATTGGTAAAATGGGATTTTTAGAAAATATCATTGTTACGCCTTCCCATCACCGAGTGCATCATGCGATTAACAAAGAATATTTAGATAAAAATCACGGACAAATTTTTATTTTTTGGGACAAATGGTTTGGTACTTTTCAGGAAGAATTAAAAGAAGTTCCGCCTGTTTTTGGCATTACAAGACCCGCTCAAACCTGGAATCCGATAAAAATTAATTTTCAGCATTTATGGCTTTTAATACAAGATGCTTGGCGAACTGAAAATTGGAAAGATAAATTCAGAATTTGGTTCATGCCAACGGGTTGGAGACCGGAAGGCTTTGAAGAAAAATACCCGGTTCATAAAATTGACAATGTGTATAATTTTGAAAAATACAATCCCAAACATTCCTCATTTTTAACTTATTATTCGATAACTCAACTATTTATGACATTGGGATTTGTGAGTCTTCTATTTGCAAATGTTGGAACCATTGGTTTACCCTCAATTTTTGTTTACGGATTATTCATTCTAATCACAATTTACAGTCAAACTGAATTAATGGATACCAATACCAACGCATACTTTTTTGAGCTTTACCGTATGCTACTTGGTTTTGGTATTTTGTTTATTTATGGAGACTGGTTTGGATTAAATACTACACTGGATTTTACAAATTATGCAATAGGTTTTTACTTTTTAATTTCGTTTGTGTTTGCCTATTATTTTTCAATACGAGAGTTTTCTGGGTACAAAAACTCAGCTAAACCTGTTAATTCCTAATGAAAGTTAAAAATTATACCCGAAGTTTTGCGGTTATTGCGATTTGTTATCTTATCTTATTGATTACCAATAAAGAAGAAATGGCTTGGTGGTTGAAACCATTGTTAGTACCGTTTCTAATCAGTATAGTGGCGATTTCAGATAAATTTAAAACACAAAAAATACTTTTGCTTGCATTATTTTTTTCTTGGATTGGTGATGTTTTGTTGATGTTTACCAATAAAAATGTTTTGTTTTTTATTTCAGGACTAATTGTATTTTTAATAGCTCATTTAGCTTTTATTTTTTTGTTTAACAAGCAAAATAAAAATACTACAAACAAAAATTATTTACAGTATATTCCACTTGTGGGGATTTATCTTTTTGCAATTTTGAGTTTATTATGGTCATCGTTAAACGAAATGAAAATTCCTGTAACCATTTATGCCCTGGTTATTTCAATCATGCTTTTGATGAGTATAAAAGCTTATTTTGAATGGAAAAAACCGGCTAATCTTTTGGTTTTGATTGGTGTTTTATTGTTTGTTATATCAGATAGCATTTTGGCAATAAATAAATTCTACACAATACTACAATTTAGTTCTTTTTTGATTATGAGCACATATCTTGGAGCTCAATATTTTATTGTAAAAAGTATCTTAACTAACAATAAAGTTTAGCTTATTCTAACAAACGTACAATTCACAAACGCTTTCATTTTTCAATTATTATCTCATGAAGGTTTTAGATTCTGATTAGATAATAAGTAACAAAAATTCCACAAGTACTACTTTAAAATTAGCAATACTCGTTAAAAGTTGTATTTTTATACTTTCAAATATGATTATTTAATTATGCTTCAACAATCTTTTGATTTAAAAAAAAGATATCTACATATCTATAATTTGATTTTTAAATGCCTACCTCTTTTTATGGCATTTATGGTGCATTCGCAAGAACTGCCACCCATCATTAAATATGCTCCCAATACCTATAAGGCAGGAAATCAAAATTGGATGATTTCTCAAAACAAACAAAACTTCATGTATTTTGCAAATAATGACGGTTTATTGGAATTTAATGGCTCGGAATGGATCCTTTACCCCTCTCCAAATGAATCAATTCTTAGGTCGGTAAAAGTAATTGAAGATAGAATTTATACCGGTTGCTACATGGAATTTGGTTATTGGGAACGCAATCAAAATGGATTACTGAAATATAAATCATTAAGTGAAAAAATTAAATCAAAAATACTGGACGATGAACAGTTTTGGAACATACTCCAATTTGATCATTGGGTAATTTTTCAATCGTTGAATCAAATCTTTATTTATGATTCCAAAAGAGAAAATTTTAAAGCCATTAAACCTGAATCAGGAATATTTAAAGCTTATTCCGTAGCAAAATCAATTTATTTTCAAACGGTAAAAAATGGATTTTACGAGATAGAGAACGGCGTGAGCAAGTTAATATCTAAAGATCCGTTTTTTATCAATAATAAAATTGTATCAATTTATAAACGCGATAATTCATTATTACTATTGACTCAATATGATGGTTTTTATGAATTTAAAGAAAATAAACTTTATAAATGGGTTACTGATATTGACGAAGAACTCAAAAACAGTAGTGTTTATTGTGGGAAAAAATACTCGGAAAACGGTTATATAATCGGCACCGTTTCTAATGGTGTTTTTATTGTCAATTCAGAAGGAAAAGCCCTTTTTCACATGACTCAAAACAAAGGGTTAAGCAATAACACCGCCTTATCTCTTTTTGAAGATGCTGATAAAAATATTTGGATAGGATTAGATAACGGAATCAATTGTATAAATATAACTTCGCCAATTCTAAGTTATTATGATGACACCGGAATTTTAGGAACAGTTTACGCATCAATACTATTTAAAGATAAATTGTATGTAGGAACTAATCAAGGATTGTTTTATAAAAATAAAGAGGGCGAGGATACTTTTAAATTTGTTTCGGGAACAAAGGGCCAAGTTTGGTCGCTATTTTCACATGATAATCAATTATTTTGTGGTCATGATTCCGGTACTTTCTTAATTGAAAACCAACAAGCGACAACAATTTACAATGGCTCCGGCACTTGGAAATTTGAAATAAGTCCTATCAACAAAAACATAATATTACAAGGAAACTACTATGGTATTTCGATTTTGGAAAAGATTGATAATAAATGGAAATTTAAAAATAAAATAAATGGCTTTGATTATTCTTCCAAATATTTTGAATTTTCTTCTCCAAACGAAATTATTATTAGCCATGAATACAAAGGAATTTTTAGAATTAAAACTGATTCCGACTATAAAAAAGTTACTTTATTTGAAGCACATGAATTTCCTAAAAAAGGTAAAAATGCCAGTATTGCCAATTTTAATAATTCTATTTATTATGCTTCTAAAGATGGAATATTCTCATTTAATAAAAAACAAAATAAGTTTGAAAAAAATAATAAACTTAGTTCTGTCTTTGAAAAAGATGAGTACCTATCCGGTAAATTAATGACCGATAAATCAAATCGCCTTTGGTTTTTTTCAAAAAATTACATTAACTATTTTTCATATGGAAAATTAAGCACAACTTTAAAACACAACGTTATTCCGATTCCTTCTTCACTAACTAATTCTATGTTAGGTTATGAAAACATATCTCAACTCTCTGAATCACATTATTTAGTTGGAACCACTGACGGCTATTATACCATAAATATTGATGATTTGTTGTTCAATAACAACCATCTATACATTTCTTCAATATCAACTAACAGACATAATGAAGCATTGGTTTATGAATCAATTCAAGATAATGGTTCTTTTAATTCAAATAATAACAACATCACATTTTCATACACTGTTCCAAAATTCAATAAATATATCATTCCTGAATTTCAATATAAACTGGAAGGATTCCAAAATGATTGGAGTGAATGGAGCTCAAAATCATCTGTAAATTTTAAAAATCTCTCTCCCGGTAAATATACATTTGTAGTACGATCGAAAATTGGAAATGCTATTAGTGAAAATGCAGAGAAATATTCTTTCACCATACTAAAACCTTGGTATGCTACCAATTTAGCTTTGATAATTTATACGTTGTTTTTACTGATTTTAGCTTATTTTATTAATAAAGCCTACCAGAAATATTATTTTAAACAACAAGAAAAATTAATTGAAGAAAATAACCGTTTACTTGAAATTAAAGAACTAGAAACCGAACAGGAATTAATGCGGGTTAAAAACCAACAATTGGAGCAAGATTTTGAAATTAAAAATAGAGAATTGGCCGCCTCTACAATGAATTTGATTAAGAAAAACGAATTGCTTTCGATGATTAAAGAAGATTTAAAAAACTCTAATGAAACACTACCCAATAAAAGCCTAAAATCATTAATAAGTAATATCAACAAAAATATTAATGAAGAAGATAGCTGGAATGTTTTTGTAGATGCTTTTAACAATGCCGACAAAGACTTTTTGAAGAAAATTAAAATGGCCCATCAAAGTTTAACGCCAAACGATTTGAGACTCTGTGCTTTTCTGCGACTAAATCTATCCTCTAAAGAAATTGCTCCGTTATTAAATATATCGGTGCGAAGCGTAGAAATAAAACGTTATCGATTACGTAAAAAAATGGATTTATCGCACGAACAAGGATTAGTAGAATACATCCTTTCCATCTAAACTAACCAAACACCAAAACCTGAAAGCATTTCATCTTCGGAAGAAATGCTTTTTCTGTTTAATGTGGTAACTTATCTTTGAATAATCCATACAAAAAAGTACCAAATAGTGCACCTAAAAGCACAAAAGCAACATTGTAAAAACCTGCTCCTAAAAGTATAAATATCGGTCCCGGACAAGACCCTACCAATGCCCAACCTAAACCAAAAAGTATTCCACCAATCCAATACCGGGCATTCCCTTTTTCTTTATCTAAAATTTCAATTGGCATTCCATCGATGTCTTTGAGCTTTTTCCGCTTTATAATTTGAATACCAAAAAGACCGGTTGCAATCGCTGTTCCGATTATTCCATACATATGAAACGACTGAAAATGAAACATTTCATATATTCTATACCATGAAACAGCTTCTGTTTTGGTTAAAACAATTCCGAAAAGAAAACCAACAAGTAAATATTTTAATAAATTCATAATTTAAAAAAGTAAAGGTAAAAGAAAATGAGCCATGATTAAACCGCCAATAAAAAACCCAATAACGGCTTTTAGTGAAGGTATTTGAAGGTTACTCAATCCTGAAATTGCGTGACCGGAGGTGCAACCGCCGGCATAGCGACTGCCAAAACCGATTAAAATTCCACCTATAATCAAAATAATAATCATTTTAGGAGATGAATTTTCAAACAATGAATTAGGCAATAGCTTTCCGTTTGGTTCATCAATTCCCATTAAGCTCAATTGCTCGATTGTTTTCGGATGAAGACTTACATTGGAAATATCATGCAAAAAATGTACAGCTACAAAACCGCCTAGCATGGCTCCAACTACAACGACCATATTCCATCGTTGGCTTTTCCAATCCCAATCAAAAAAAGGAATCTTTTTACCAATTCCGGTCATGGCACAAAGTGAACGAAGGTTCGATGACATTCCGAATGTTTTCCCGAAATAAATCAAAAGCAACATGACTAATCCGATTAAAAAGCCGGAAATAGACCAATGCCATGTTTGTGAAAGTAATTCCATAGTGTAATTTTTTTACAAAAATAGAATATGAAGTGCTTTATAACAAATGAAATAGTAAATGTTATCCGAAAAAACTTTTACCTTTGACTAAAATTTGAACCAATTAAATGAAAAAACAAATCTTTCTATTACTCTTTTTTGTAGCCGTTTTGACGGTTTCTTGTGGCGGAATTAAAAACACGATAAAAAATATTGATAATTCAGCCCCTACTCCCATGTTGAAAAAAGATAATTCTTTTGTATTAACAGCAATTAGCGAGGATGCCAAATATGGCTATGACCCTGATTATCCTATTAATATTTTTTATCGAACCACTTCTAACGACACTATCAACCAAGAACGATTTTTGAAAGCTTTGGCAGGACCTAACGGAGAGAAATTGTTTTATAAGAAATTGGAAAGTTGCTGTCCGTTTCCAACCAAAAGAAGTGAAATCGGTGCCGGATTTTTAGATGTTTACCAATTACAATGGGTGGGATGTAAAAAACCCTTAGTACTCTATTTCAACATATATGAAAAGGGAAAATTAATGGTTCCCAAAGGCTTAACTGCCAAAAAAGATGAGTAACGTAGGTTACAAAATGAATTCAAATTATTCGTACTTTTGCACTTTAAAAACCAACTATGGAGATTACTAAAATACCTCAAATAAAACATACTCAGAGTGGAAACTTCTTTGTTTTAGCCGGACCTTGTGCTATTGAAGGCGAAGAAATGGCACTTAGAATAGCGGAACGTTTGGTTGAAATTACCGATAAATTAGAAATTCCTTACGTTTTCAAAGGCTCCTTTAAAAAAGCAAATCGTTCCCGAATCGATAGTTTTTCAGGAATTGGTGACGAAAAAGCCTTAAAAATTTTACAAAAAGTATCACAAACTTTCGGAATACCAACCGTAACCGATATTCACACCAATGAAGATGCTCCCATGGCCGCAGAATATGTGGATGTTTTGCAAATTCCGGCTTTTTTGGTTCGTCAAACCGATTTAGTGGTGGCTGCCGCAAAAACAGGCAAAACCGTTAATTTAAAAAAAGGACAATTTATGAGTCCGGAAAGCATGATACATGCCGTGAAAAAAGTATTGGATTGTCAAAATGAAAACGTAATGGTTACCGATCGCGGAACCATGTTTGGCTACCAAGATATGATAGTTGATTTCAGAGGAATTCCAACTATGAAACAATTTGCAACAACTGTATTAGATGTTACCCATTCACTGCAACAACCCAATCAAATGTCGGGTGTAACCGGTGGTCGTCCGGATATGATAGAAACCATCGCTAAGGCGGGAATTGTAACCGGTGTAGATGGCATTTTCATAGAAACCCATTTTGACCCGGCAAATGCAAAAAGCGATGGAGCTAATATGCTTCACCTAGACTATTTTGAAAATTTAATGACCAAATTAGTAGCCATACGTAAAACAATTAATCAATTCTAAACCTTATTATTTTTAATCCCGTGAAAAATCAATCGTTATTGATTGTGCTCTTTTTTTGTGCCGTTTTTCAACACATATCAGCCCAAGAAACTCCGGTAACTCCTGAAAAATACACAGCCCACAACAAAGGTAAATTTTACATATTTTGGGGCGGAAATAGAGAAGATTATACAAAATCTGATATCCGTTTTAAAGGAAAAGATTATGATTTTACCCTTTATGATGTTGATGCTCATGATAAACCTAAAGGTTTCCATATCGATTACTTTAATCCGATTCGAATGACCATTCCACAAACCAATTTGAGAATCGGTTATTTTATAACAGACAAATACAATATTTCCATAGGGTTTGACCATATGAAATATGTTATGTATCAAGACAAAGCGGTTGACTATTCGGGTTATTATCCTAACCAAGGAAGTTACGGAGAAATGTTACCTAACGGTCAAATTTTATTGACAAAAGATTTTTTAAAATTTGAACATACTGATGGTTTAAACTATGTAAATACGGAAATAGCACGTGTAGATGATATTTCAAAATTGTTTCTAATAAAGAATACTGATCTTTTACAAGTAAATTTTACGGAAGCCATTGGAGGCGGATTTTTATATCCAAAAACGAATACAACGCTTTTAAACAAAGAACGATATGATGAATTTCATATTTCCGGATACGGTTTTTCTGCCAAAGCCGGCTTAAATATTACTTTCCTTAAATATTTCTTTATTCAAGGAGAATTAAAAGGCGGTTATATTAACATGAATAACATTCGGACTACTCAAGACAAAGCCGACAGTGCTGAACAAGATTTCTGGTTTTTACAACGAATTCTTGTCGTTGGAGGAATATTTAGGATTTAAAACAGTTAACTTTATCTTATTGTCATAACAATGCTTCTCTAGAGAAGCATTTTTTTTTAAAATTTATTCAAAATTTTAAATCGTAAAATGTTATCATAGAGTTAAAAACAATGTCCTAAACTATTAAAATTACTCTAATTTTAAGAAAATTTTATATTTATATTTCTTAAAAAAAATCGTTTCAAAACATATTTAAGAATCTAATTTACAACGCTTTAACTGTGATTTGCAAAGTTATAACACTTTATTGTCATAAACATTATTAATGCAATTCATTAATTATATAAATAAAAAATTATGAATTATAATACTGAACTTTGCATCAATAATCATTAAACCTATATAATATGACAAAAGTTACAGTAGCAAAAGGTGACGGTATCGGTCCTGAAATTATGGATGCAACTTTAGAAATTATTCTCGCTGCAGGTGCCAAAATTGAAATTGAAGAAATTGAAGTTGGTGAAAAAGTTTACTTAGCCGGAAATACTTCAGGAATTTCAAATGAATCTTGGGACATCATTAGAAGAAATAAAATTTTTCTAAAAGCTCCAATCACGACACCACAAGGTGGAGGCTATAAAAGTTTGAATGTGACCACTCGAAAATTTCTTGGATTGTATTCAAATGTTAGACCTTGTATGAGCTTACATCCTTTTGTAGAGACTAAGCATCCTGTTATGGATATTGTGATTGTTAGAGAAAATGAAGAAGATTTATATGCCGGTATTGAGCACCAACAAACCGATGAAGTAGTACAATGTTTAAAATTAATCAGTAGACCGGGTTGCGAAAAGATTGTTCGCTATGCATTTGAATATGCCAAACAACAAAACCGAAAAAAAGTTACATGCTTCACAAAAGATAACATCATGAAACAAACCGATGGATTATTCCATCAAGTTTTTGATGAAATCGCCCAAGAATACCCGGAAATTGAAAACGAACATTGGATAATCGATATAGGTGCCGCCAAAATGGCCGACACACCCGAAGCCTTTGACGTGATTGTGATGCCTAATTTATACGGCGATGTACTCAGTGATGTGGCCGCTCAAATTACGGGTTCTGTTGGTTTAGCCGGTTCTGCAAATATTGGTGAAGAATGTGCTATGTTTGAAGCAATTCATGGTTCAGCTCCCAGAAGAGCAGGACAAAATGTGGCAAATCCATCAGGACTTTTGCAAGGTGCCATCATGATGTTGAATCACATTGGTCAAACTGATGTTGCCGAAAAAGTGCAAAACGCTTGGCTAAAAACACTGGAAGACGGAATTCATACGTATGATATTTTTAAAGAAGGAACAAGCAACCAAAAAGTAGGAACCAAAGAATTTGCACAAGCAGTAATTGCAAACTTGGGCTACAAACCTTCAAAACTTAAATCAGTTTCTTATGCCAATAGTTCGGCATTAAATCTTCCAAAATACATTCGAAAACCAGCCGCAAAAAAAGAATTAGTAGGCGTAGATCTATTTGTTCATTGGGCCGGAACTAATCCAAATGAATTGGCAGAAAAATTGAAAAAAATAGAACTAGACGGAATTCAGCTAAGCATGATTACCAACAGAGGGATTAAAGTATGGCCGGATGGCTTTAATGAAACTTTTTGTACAGACCATTGGAGATGCAGATTCAAACCAACCGAATCCACAACCATCACCAAAATAGACATCTATCAACTTTTGAAAAATGCAATCGATCAAGATATTGATACCATCAAAACAGAAAACTTGTATTCCTTCAACGGTAAAGCAGCCTACTCACTAGGACAAGGTCAATAATAAAATTTATGCCTATTACTAATTTGAAGAAAAACATAAATTGAAAACATATTTCAATACTATTCTTTAAACAAATAATTTATAACAGGGTTGAACTTTCGGGTTCAACCTTTTTTTTTAAGTTGATATGAGTTTTATCAGATTGCTCTTAACTTATTATTTTAGAAAATGGAATTAATAAAAACATATTTGACGTCTAGTTTTTTACTAAAATAATTTGAGCTAGTAGTAATTCAACCAAAACCGCTTGATCAATCTCTTCCAAAGATTTGTATCGTAATGATTTTACCAATGTCCTTCCCTCTCCTATTAACTCATTTTGATGTAATGTCAAATTATAACCTTTCATAAAGGCAACGTCAACATACTGTCTTTTCTGACTGACATTCAAATAAACAAACGGTTTGTTTTTATAATAATAAAACGGAATTTTATATTTGTAAAGTAACTTTATCTCCGGAACAGTTAATTCAATTACCGCCTGAACATGCAGTAAAATCGAACGATACGGTTCAGGTTGATTTAAGATATATGCTTCTGCCGGTTTCATTTTTCAAAAATAAATGAAAATTTGTTTGGTTGTGAAAAATTTTATATTTTACTTTGCAACTCAAAGTACTTTTATATGGAAGCAAAAGATTATTTAAAAGACATACAGGACATCAAAGAAATGATGTCAAAATCTACTCAATTTATTTCCTTAAGTGGGTTGGCCGGAATTTTAGCAGGAATTTATGCCTTGATTGGTGCTTATATAGTAAACCAATTGATTAGTAATCATTCTTCCTATTATGTGACGTTAGAAAGTAAAACTTTCAAGCTAATTTTATTAACGGCGGTGATTGTGTTGGTGTTATCAATTGTCTCTGCCTACATTCTTACGGCACAGAAAGCAAAAAAACAAAATGAAAAAGTATGGAATGCTTCTTCAAAAAGATTACTTGCCAATTTTTCGATTCCTTTAATTACTGGTGGAATCCTGATCTTATTGTTACTAAAAAATGGATCGTATGGTTTAATTGCTCCAATGACACTTATTTTTTATGGTTTAGCATGTGTAAATGCTAGTAAATATACTTTTAGAGATATTAAATACCTTGGAATAACTGAAATCATTCTAGGCCTTTTTGCAGTACAATTTTCCGGCTATGTCTTAGTATTTTGGATTCTTGGCTTTGGCGTTTGCCACATTTTATATGGAAGCATTATGTATTTTAAATATGAACGAAATTAGATTTTTGGATTGTCAGATGATCCGATTTTTAAATTCTTACAATTTTTCAATTTCTATTAATCTGTGTTCAAAAAAATAATTCCTTTCCTTTGCAAAATGAAAAACATCATCCAACATATCAACAAAGCCTTTGACCATCGCATCCGACTGGGCATTATGTCGATATTGATGGTAAACGAAAGTGCCGATTTTAACACGTTAAAAGAACTGTTAGGCGTAACCGACGGCAACCTTGCCTCCCACGCCAAAGCTTTAGAAGCAGAGGAATACATTGCCATCGAAAAACAATTCATTGGAAAAAAACCCAACACCAGTTACAAAGCCACCAAACTCGGAAAAAAAGCTTTTCAAGAGCACATTGAGGCCCTTGAAAAATTAATCAGAAAAAGCTAATCTATTTTTTTATCTAATAACTTTGAAAAACAAAGTACTTTACAAATGAAAAAATTACACTACTACCAAAACATCAGAAAAAATGAAGTCATCGTTTTTGCAACGTTAACGCTTTTCTGTTTCTTGTTATTACTCATTAGAGCCAAAGTAACACAAAGTGTTTTCTTCTTCTTTTTGATTTGGAATTTATTCCTCGCCTTTATCCCCTACTTGATTTCATTCTTTCTTTTTACATCAGTTACTTTTCAAGAAAGGAGATTTTTACGAATCGGAACGCTTTTGGTTTGGTTATTATTTCTACCTAACTCTTTTTATTTATTAACCGATTTTGTCCACGTCAACAAATTTCCGGATGTGCCTTTTTGGTTTGATTTGGTATTGGTTTCTTCCTTCTCCATAACCGGATTTGCGTTGGGCCTATTTTCCATACGAACCATCGAAAAAATCATTCAATTGCATTATTCCAAAGTCCAAAGTAAAATCATGCTGTTTTGTATTCTTTATTTAACCGCTTTTGGCATTTACCTAGGACGATTTTTACGTTTCAACAGTTGGGATTTATTAACTAATCCAATTGAGCTATTTGCTTCTTGTGTGGATTGCCTTTTCATTCCTGATGTACAGAATTTCACGCTCGGTTTCGGCACTTTTTTACTTGTTCTATATTTCGTTACAGCTTCCTTCATTTCTAAAAATAATAACGTCTAAATCACTTCAAACCTTTTAAACTTTTAAACCTTTAACCTTTTAAACTTTTAAACTTAAAAATCATGGAAAAACAAACCAATTTCTTTCAGTCCAACACCGCAAAAATTATCATGGTTGGCTTTCTAACGCTCATTTTATTGATTCCGCTTCAATTTGTGAAAAGCTTAATTGAAGAACGTTCCCTCCGCCAAAAAGAAGTGGTTTCTGAAACCTCTGAAAAATGGGGAGAAGCAATCTATTTTTATGGTCCGATTTTAAAAATTCCATATAAACAAACCAGTGAAATAGTCGAATACGATGCTAAAACCAACGTTCAGGTAAAAAAATACGTCACCGAAACCAAATTAGCCTATTTCTTCCCCGAAGAATTAAAAAATACAACTGATGTTACCATGGTGAAACCCTTGCAACGCAGTTTGTATAAGTCGAATGTCTTCAATGCTCAAATGGATTTTTCGGGAAGTTATGTGGTTCCGAATTTTAAAATCAATTCGATTGCGGATGAAAATATTATGTGGGACAAAGCCACGATTCAGATTCGAACCACCAATTTAAAAAGCATCAAAAGTCAAGTGAATTTGAAGTTAGGTGATTCGGTCTATCGATTTGAACCAACGCAAAACAAGCAAAACGATTCGATGTCCACTTTAGAAACCGGTTTGGTGAATTTGCAACCGCTCAGAGAGATGAAAAAGCAAAACTTTACGTTCAACATCAATTACAATGGAAGTAAAATGATTCACTTTGCTCCGATTGGTAAAACGACATCGGCAAAAATGAAATCCAATTGGCCGTCACCGAGTTTTTCAGGAAACTTTTTACCCAATGATAAAAACAAACTCATTACAGCCAAAGGTTTTGAAACCGAATGGTAAGTCTTGCACCTCAACCGACCTTTTCCGCAACAATCGTTTGAAACCTTACCGAATGTAAAACCGCACGCATTTGGTGTCGATTTTATTACGACAGTGGATGAATACCAACAAAACGAACGAGCTTCAAAATACGGATTTTTGGTGATTGGATTGACTTTTTTAATCTTTTTCCTCATCCAAAGCATTAGCAAAATCAACATTCACATTTTCCAATATTCGATGATTGGATTGGCGTTGATTATGTTTTATACGTTGCTGATTTCGATAACAGAACACAGTAGTTTTACCTTAGCCTACATAGTAGCCGGAGCTTCAGTGATTGTCTTGATTTCGCTCTACTCGATTTCAATTTTAAAGAACAAAAAGTTTCCGGCATTTATTGGCATTTCGCTTACGTTTTTATACACGTTTATTTTTGTGATTATTCAAATGGAAGATTATGCATTGTTGGTAGGAAGCATCGGTTTGTTCTTGATTTTAGCTGCGGTGATGTATTTTTCTAGGAAGATTGATTGGGGAGCCTTTAGATTTGTTCATTGAAAATTTTGTAATTTTAATAACAACCAAAACTGACAAAGTAAACCATTTGCGGTAGCAAAGATTTCAGACTTATCCCCCGATCAGGACTTTGTCAGTTTTATTGAA
>NZ_SBKQ01000007.1 GCF_004122145.1 Flavobacterium piscinae | reverse complement strand
GAGACCTTAATGGAATGCTACATTCAACTCAACCCATCTCTTTGCGAACCGCCGAGTACGTGACCCGTACGCTCGGTGGTGTGAGAGGCTCTTCCTGTCAGTTTCTGGCAGGGCAGTCTACTCGATTAGCACCAGTATTTTTATCTTTCAATTCCAGTTTTTTTACTTTCCATTCTCCATTTTCTTTTTCCAATTTTGAGGACACATTAAAAACTCCGTTTTCAGAAACTAAAACTAATGATAATTCAGAAGTTCCAGTTTCAGAACTCCATTTAGAGTTAACATTTCGTAAAATTCCGTAATGATTAATTTTTCCAGTTATTTTATTTATTTCAGGGTCGTTTTCACAATAGTTTTGAACTGTTTTTACAGGTTCAGACTGCCCAATCGTTATAAATCCGATAAACACTAAAATCATTGAAAAAATTAGTATTAAAGTGTAAAATTTGAGCAAATGTCTTACCATAAAGAAAATTCCATTAAATGGATTCTTTCTCATTTTCTTATATAAATTTACGTAAATTTTTAAAAACTTTGGATAGTGTCCTCTTTCTTCTTTATATGATTTTAACCAAAAATAAATTCCAAATCCAGTTAAAATAGCAGAAAAAATCATTCCATAAGTTGATATAGGAAGTATTCCTTTAGAATCTCCAATCCAAGATAAAACCCATAAAAGGAATCCAGATGTTAAAAATATTCGGAATAATGTTTTTGTATTCAAGGTTCAGTTTATATTGGTGCTAACTAGTAAATATACGCAAGTTTATACAACTTTTTTCAAATATACACATTCTTTCAACAAAGTAAAACACTTCTTTTTCAATATCAATTCGGTTTTCCTTAAGACAAAAAAAGCACCTTCGTTGGAAAGTGCTTTTAGAATTTATATCAAAAGGTGAAATTATTTTAAACTTCCCACCATGTCTTCGGGTTTTACCCAAGCCTCAAAATCTTCGGGTGAAACATACCCCAAACGAACGGCTTCGTCTTTTAAAGTTGTTCCGTTTTTATGAGCGGTTTGAGCAATTTCAGCCGCTTTGTAATAACCGATTTTAGTATTTAACGACGTGACTAACATCAATGAATTATCTACCAATTCTTTGATTCTCCCATAGTTGGGTTCAATGCCTTGGGCACAATGTTCGTCAAACGATACACACGCATCGCCAATTAAAATAGCAGATTGTAAAAAATTAGCCGCCATAACCGGTTTGAATACATTTAATTCGTAATGACCTTGTGTGCCACCCACGGTGATGGTTACGTCGTTTCCGAATACTTGAGCACATACCATCGTTAAGGCTTCACACTGTGTTGGGTTTACTTTTCCCGGCATGATGGAGGAACCCGGTTCGTTTTCTGGAATTAAAATTTCACCAATTCCGGAACGTGGACCGGAGGCCATCATTCGCACATCATTGGCAATTTTATTTAACGAAACGGCTAACATTTTCAAAGCTCCATGCGATTCTACAATGGCATCGTGAGCGGCTAGTGCTTCAAATTTATTTTCAGCGGTTATGAAAGGTAAACCGGTAAATTCTGCAATGTATTGAGCTACTTTTACGTCGTAGCCGGGAGGTGTGTTTAATCCGGTTCCAACAGCAGTGCCTCCTAAAGCGAGTTCCGACAAGTGCTCTAAAGAGTTTTTTAACGCTTTTAAACCGTGGTCTAATTGCGAAACGTATCCCGAAAATTCTTGACCTAAAGTAAGGGGAGTGGCATCCATTAAATGCGTTCGACCGATTTTTACCACATTCATGTATTGATCGGCTTTGGCTTTCAACGTATTGCGAAGTTGCGTTACACCGGGAATGGTTTTCTCTATCACCGCTTTGTAACAAGCAATGTGCATTCCGGTTGGGAAGGTATCGTTCGACGATTGTGATTTGTTTACATCGTCATTGGCTTTAACTAATTGTTCGCCTTCGCCAATGTTGAATCCACCTAATACTTGAGCACGGTTGGCAATCACTTCGTTTACATTCATGTTACTTTGCGTACCTGATCCGGTTTGCCAAATAACCAAAGGAAATTGGTCGTCTAATTTTCCGGCTAAGATTTCGTCGCAAACCGTTGCAATAGCATCTCTTTTTTCTTGGGATAGAACACCTAAATCGTGGTTGGCGTAAGCTGCGGCTTTTTTGAGGTAAGCAAACCCTTCAATAATTTCTTTTGGCATAGAAGCAGAAGGGCCAATTTTAAAATTGTTGCGGGAACGTTCGGTTTGTGCTCCCCAATATTTGTCGGCGGGTACTTTTACTTCGCCCATGGTGTCTTTTTCAATACGGTAGTTCATGGTTGTTTGTGTTTATAATTTAATTTTTTATTGAACGCAGATTTTAATCATTTGAAAAATTTTTAAAATTTAAATGTTTTTTTAAACCTTTAACTTAAAAATAGGACACGGATTGAACGGATTAGCTGACGCTAAACGCGGACTTTAACGAATTTTGACAGCTTTGCTCTAATGGGTTTACACGGATTTTTATTTATCATCTTCGTTTTTTATTTCAAAATCTTTAACCACAATCGTTGAAACCGATAACCGATAACTGATAACCGAGCTACAAATTTACTTATTAACATTTCTATTTTAAAATAATTTTGAAATTATCTTGATAAAATGATTAAGTTGATTTACATTTGTAATTGAATTCGAAAAATTCCGGAAAACATGTTTGAATTTCAACAGTACTTAGGCTTTTTACTTTTCTTAACCATTTTAACCATTGGTTTTTGGTTGATGATTTTTTTGGTTGGATTTGTTCACTATTGGTTGGGCGGTGCAATTATGGAATTAATCAAAGAGAAAAGAGCAAAAAAAGACGCTGAATAATATATTTGATAAAATATATTGATCAAAAAAGGGACGCTATTGCGTCCCTTTTTGTGTTTATGGTTTCCCCATGAACTCACCGTCATCGCCATTTTCTCTTCGTGGCATTCGTTCTTTTTCGTTTTTAGGTTTGTTGAAACGGTAGGTAATAGAAAGATTTATTTGTCTAACTCTCCATTGCCACTCACTATAGGATTCAACTTGAGCTAAATTAATTTCAGAGATTCTTTTTCGTGAGTTAAAAATGTCACTCACATTAAAAGCAATGGTAGCTTTTTCCTTGAGAATATCTTTACTTAAGGCTAAATTGGCACTTAAAACACCTAGATTTCTACCTTGAGCTGTTTTTTGAGGAGCGTTGTATGTTGCATTGGTTTGCCAATCGATTTTAAATGGCAAAGTAATTTTTGAATTGATTCGTGCAAACCAACCGGTTGCAATATTATCAAGATTAATGTTAACCGGATTGTTTTGAAAATTTATATAATTGTATTCCCCTTTGGTTTCATTTCTGAAAAAGTTAAAATTTCCGTTTAATTTCCACCATTTGTAAGGGGAATAATTTAATGTAAATTCGAAGCCAAAACGGTATTCAGTAGCTAAGTTAATCGGACCACTTAGGATGATTGGTATTCGAGTAATTTCATCTTCTTCAACAATATCATTTTCGTTAGCATCTACCCAATTATCGAAAAACTCTCCTGACTCTCTTCTGATGAATTGAAAAACATCGTCCGTTTTATTAATGTAAGCTGAAGTACTCAATGTGAATTTTTCCCAACGTTTGATGTAACCTAAATCGACAGCGTGTGTCATCGCCGGATCTAAGTCCGGATTTCCTTGAAAGATGTTAATATTACTGGAAAGGTTTGCCGTCGGATTTAAAAATCGGCCTCTTGGTCGTTGAATTCTTCTGCTGTAGCTTAATGTTACATTACTTTTATCTGAAATTTCATAAGCAAAGAAAGCACTTGGAAAGAAATTGTTATAACGTTTGTTATTGAAATTACTCTCAGAAATTAAGTTCACCCCAATGTTTGAATCTTCCCAACGTAAACCGAACAAATAAGAGAATTTATTGATTTTAGAACCAAATTGGGTATAAAAAGCATTGACATATTCTTTGTATTCAAAAACGTTGGAGAACAGGGGATCTACTTCAAACTCATTCGAATCGTCATTAAAAGTCTGAACATCAAAATCGGTTAATACTTTTGTGAAA
Source organism: Flavobacterium piscinae (assembly GCF_004122145.1). Lineage (GTDB taxonomy): Bacteria > Bacteroidota > Bacteroidia > Flavobacteriales > Flavobacteriaceae > Flavobacterium > Flavobacterium piscinae. Next base: position 203,397 of record NZ_SBKQ01000007.1, on the reverse strand, counting down.
TCTCCACGGTAACCGGCTTCAAAACGCGAATTTTCTCCAATGGGTAAAACGTAATCAGTTTGAATTAAATTTCTGTTTTGACGCTGAATATTGGCTGTGGTTTGGTCAGTTTCATCAAAAATATAAGAAAGATCATTGTCTTTGTTTAAGGATGTTGAAAAATCAACGGTTAACTGATGGCCATCTTTTTTGAATTTTTTAATTAAATTAGATGAATATTCAATGTTTTCACCTTTGTTTGTTTGATCATTAAAACGTCTGCGAACGCCAATAAAATTAAAATCAGCATCGTAATCATAAAATAAAACTTCGTCCGGGTTCGATCCATCGTCTCTTCGGTACGATACGGTGTTTGTCCAACTGGTTGTTTTATCCAAAAACCATTCAGCACCAAAGCTACCATTGTAGGCTTCTCTTAAGCGATTATTGGTTCTTCTTTCGTTGATAAAATTGGTTGTATTTCCCTCTTCATCAAAATACTCTGAATCTGTTATTGAATTACCAGGACTATTTCTATCACTGTAACCCAACGTTGCAAAAACATTAAAATTTTCTGATTTAAAATTGATGTTGCCCGTTAATCCGTAGTTTCTGGGATCTCCAACTGTTCCGGTAACCACACCATTTAAACCTTGGTTTTTACCTTTCTTCAGAATAATATTTAAAATACCACCGCTACCTTCTGCATCATAACGGGCGGAGGGGTTCGTAATAACTTCTACTTTATCAATGGCATCAGCCGGAATCAATCGTAAGGCATCCGTTACATTTATCGCATTAGAGGGTCTTCCGTCAATCAAAATACGTACATTTTCATTTCCTCGTAAGCTCACATTTCCTTCTACATCCACAGAAACGGAGGGAACATTGTCCAATACATCACTCACCGTTCCGCCTTTAACCATCATGTCTTGACCAACATTATAGACTCGCTTATCTAATTTTATTTCCACGGTTGATGCTTCTGCACGCAATTCAACACCTTCCAGTTGAGTTGCATCGTCGGTTAAAGAAATGGTGCCTAAGTTTGTGTTTTCCTGTAAATTACGTCCTTTAAATTCAACAGTTTTGAATGAAATAAACTCAATTCTGATATTGTAGTTTCCGGCATTTACTTCAATGTCAAATTCTCCTTTTGGATCTGTAATACCACCGGTTACAATTTCAGGGTTACGCACACTTTGAAAAACAATAGTGGCATATTCCAACGGTTGAGAAGAAGATTTTTCAATAACTTTTCCTTTTACTTTAATTTTTTTGGCATCTGGTCTTTGTGCGAAAGAAAAAAAGGATACACTTAAAAAAAATAAAATAAACGCTGCTTTAAAATTTTTCATTCAGTTGGTTTTTGATTAAAAAGATAAGACTGCAAAACTATTGATAGGTTTAAGCTTATATTCACAAAGCTTTGTTAAATGATTTCTTAACTATTTTTTAAGAAAATCGATGATTTTTTGAGGTGGACGACCAATAACCGCTTTGTTTTCGCTGATAACAATGGGTCTTTCCATTAAAATGGGATTATTGGCTATCGCTTTGATTAATTCAGCATCAGTAAGTTCCTTTCCCTTGAATTGTTCGATCCAAATTTTTTCTTTTTGTCGAATCAAATCTAAAGGTGCGATGTTTAATTTTTTAACAAGCTCTGTCAACTGGCTTTCAGCGAGTGGGTTATCTAAATATTTTATTACTTCAAACGGATTACCGGTTTCTTCCAAGAGCGAAAGACCTTCTCTTGATTTACCGCATCTGGGGTTGTGTAAAATTTTTATCATTTACTTTTTTTACAAAGTAAGTGGTTTGAAATTCAAATTTCGTTAAAAAAAATGTAACATATTCTTTAACAAAAAAACTTATATTTGAACAACTAAATTTCCAACCATGTACATCGATCAGATTAATAATAAAAAATTCAATTTCATTCTCTATCTGCCAATACCTTTAGTCTTTTTAGGCTTAATTGTGATGAATTATTTTGCCACAGAAGATGTAAATGTGGAAGAAATGATGCAATTAATGATTGATAAACTTGGCACGAATTTGACTTTTGCCCTCATGGTAGGTCAATTGGCAGTTTGTTGTGTGATTTTGCTTTTTTGGGTCAAATTTATACATGGACAGAGTATAAGAAGCTTAACCACTTCCAGAAAAAAAGTAGATTGGAAACGAATATTTTTTTCATTTACCCTTTGGGGAACCTTTACGACGATAACAACGTTAATTTTATTTTACTTGTCGCCGGAAAGTTTTGAAATCAATTATGATCCGATTAAATTTTTTCCCTTTCTAATTATTGCACTTTTGTTAATTCCGTTGCAAACCAGTTTTGAAGAATATTTCTTTCGAGGTTATTTATTGCAAGGAATTGGTGTGGTAACGAAAAGCAGGTTAATTCCTTTAATAATTACCTCCATAACGTTTGGAGTAATGCACATTGCCAACCCGGAAGTGGGTAAACTAGGACCGATTATCATGGTGTATTACATTGGCACCGGTTTCTTTTTAGGGATAGTTACATTGATGGATGAAGGATTAGAATTAGCACTTGGTTTTCATGCGGCCAACAACTTAATCGGAGCTCTTTTAGTAACAGCGGATTGGACCGCTTTTCAAACCCATTCCATTCTGAAAGATGTTTCTGAACCTTCTGCCGACTATGATGTTTTGTTTCCGGTTTTGGTCATTTTTCCAATTCTTTTGTTTATATTTGGTAAGAAGTATAAATGGACCAATTGGAAGGATAAGCTCACTGGGAAAGTCCATGAATACAAACCTGAAAATGAAGTTATTAATACTATAGGAAACCATGATTGATACTGAAATTACCTATCACAATGTACACAACAAATTCAAATTAAACGGTTTTCATTTGAACCGAGAGGAACTTTGCATGTTTGCCTATAGTTTTATCAAAGAAGGGGAAGATTTTGAAAAACCCGTTGGCGATTTTTTATTGGATTGGTTTGATGAAAAAAGCTATATCGAAATGAATACTTCCGGTTCAACCGGTAAGCCGAAATTGATTAAGGTTGATAAACAAGCCATGGTTCGGTCGGCTTTGGCAACGGGAGATTTTTTTGATTTAAAGCCGGGCGATAAGGTACTACATTGTTTACCGGCCAATTATGTTGCCGGAAAAATGATGTTGATTCGCGGATTTATTTTAGGATTGGAAATTGATTTTGTTGCTCCCAGTTCTCATCCGTTAGCAAAAATTGACTATGATTATGATTTTGCTGCTTTAGTTCCGATGCAGGCTCAATATTCGTTAGATCAATTGAAACACGTACGGAAAATAATCATTGGCGGTGCAAAAATCACCAAACCTTTAGAAGATAAATTACTGAAAATAAAATCGGAAATTTATGAAACGTATGGAATGACCGAAACAATCACGCACATCGCTGCCCGAAAAATGGGCGAGGAGTCCTTTACGGTTTTTCCTAATGTGATGTTGTCGTTAGATGATAAAAATTGCTTGTTGATTAAGGCTCCTTCTGTTTCTCCTGATATTATTGAAACAAATGACATTGTGGAAATGGTCTCCGAAAATCAATTCATATGGTTAGGCAGATATGATAACGTGGTCAACAGTGGTGGTATCAAGTTAATTCCTGAACAAATTGAAGAAAAACTCGCCACCCGAATCCCGAGACGCTACTTTGTGGCCGGTAAACCTGACCCTGTTTTAGGCGAACGATTGGTTTTGATTGTGGAAGGAGAGCCTATGACCATTGAAGATGCTGTTTTTGAAGTGTTAGACAAATATGAAAAACCCAAAGAAATTCACTTTGTGAAACATTTTGAAGAAACACCAACGGGAAAAATTGTTCGGAAAGAGACGTTGGGGAAGTTTATGAGTTAATCCTTTTACTGAAAAATAGTTAAACCTGACAGGTTTTAAAAGCTTGTCAGGTTTATTTTTATCTTTTCACTGTGATCAACATTTTATCTAATGACAATTGAATTTCTTCCATTGTATTTGCTTGTGGAATTGTCACCCATTCATTGCTAACAGTTATTTTTGTATTTTTTCCATCAAAAAAATACTCTATTGGCATTTCAAAGTTGGTTACATCGGTGTTCCATCTTGCTTCAAGGGATTTATTCTTGATTCTAAACTCCAGTTCCGGTAAATTTTTATAATTCAAATATTGGTCAAAAATCGGAGCCAAATTCATTCCCGATTCTTTAGTGAAGAAGTCCACCACATCTTTGGTTTCTATGATTTGATGCCGATAGGTTTCTGCATAGTTGCGAATTAATTTCCACCATTTTTCATCATTGTCCAACATATGTCGAATGGTATTCAAAACCAATGCTCCCTTATAATACATATCCGAATTTCCGGTTTTGAAATTTACTCCAAACTGACCTATGATTGGTTTTCTGTTGCCTACCATCATTTTCTGTCCATTGATATAATCCATCGCTTTTTCATAACCAAATTGACATTCTACAAATACTGATTCTGAATAAGTAGTAAAACTCTCGTGAATCCACATATCGGCAATGTCTTTTGAGGTGATGCTGTTACCAAACCATTCGTGTCCGGTTTCATGTATGGTGATATAGTCAAACAGCATTCCGATTCCGGTACCGGTCATATCATTACCCAAATAACCTTTCATGTATTTATTCCCATAGGCTACAGCACTTTGGTGTTCCATACCTAAATAAGGGGTTTCCACCAATTTGAATCCGTCTTCGATGAATGGATAAGCTCCAAATTTCTCTTGAAAACAATTCATCATTGGTTTTACTTCCTCAAAATGTTGTCTTGCTTTTTCTTCGTTTTCTCGCAAAACATAATAGTCTAAATCCAATCCGTTTACTTCATCGTGAATGTGCACATAATCGGCAATGTTAATCACTATATTATAATTGTTAATCGGACTTTTCACTTCCCAGTCCCAACGAGTGTAACCGTTTGTTAATTCTTCCTTTCCTAAAAAGCGACCATTGGAAACATTCATTAAACCATTGGGAACAGCTACTTTAATCGAAGCTCCTCGATCCGGTTCATCCGTTTGATGGTCTTTCACCGGATACCACAAACTGGCACCGGTACCTTGTACGGCAACGCCAATAAAGTCATTCCCATTGCTGTCTTTTTTCCATACAAAACCGCCATCCCATGGTGCACGCTTTGCAACTAAAGGATTTCCGGAATAGTAAAAACGTATTTTATGTTCAGAATTTAAAGGTAAATCTGAAGGGAAATCGATAAAAACGGCATCCAATTCACGTTGGTAAGTTAGTTTTTTATCCTCGTGAAGGATACTGTCAACCATCATATTTTCAAATAAATCCAATTGAATTGAAGAGGTTTTTTCAAGTAAATTAAACGTAATATCATTGTAACCTGCTACTGTTCGGTTTTGTGGATTTATCGTAATGTTCAAATCATATCGTTGTACATCAAAAGCAGTACGTTCCGGCCGTAGACTACCTTGTAACGAATCTCTTCGGGTAAAATCCTGTGCCGTTAGGGAAAAAGAAAGAAAGAAAATGCAAATGATAACTAATGGTTTCATGATTTAAATGTATTGCGTTTACAATATTAATTCAATTCGCTTAATCATCTATCATTTTATGATTTTTTTGATATATTATTTATTAGTATTGACACTTTTCTATCCATAGGAATGTTAAAAGAAAAGAAGGGGTTTATATTTCAATATAGATAAAATCTATTCATTTTTGTTTTTGAATAGAAATCATTGTATTACTTTAGTGCCACATTTAATTCGAAAATTAATATCATTTATAACGTTATTTTATTGCTAATTAAGGATAATATCCTTTAGTACTAGTTTGAAATTTCGTAAATTTATAGTCAAAATGATTCTTAGGTTAAAAACAAATTAATAAACAACAAATTGATATTATTATGAACAATTCAACTGAAGGAAAATGTCCTCATCATCATCAAGCGATGGGAAATGAAGCTACACCATCACCAACAGCATCAGGAAAATGCCCGGTGATGCATGGAGCTAATTCAAATGCTAACCAATCGGTAATGGAATGGTGGCCTAAATCATTAAACTTGGACATTCTACATCAACATGACAAAAAAACCAATCCACTTGGGGAAGATTTTAATTATGCAGAAGAATTTAAAAAATTGGATTTAGAAGCCGTAAAACAAGATTTAAAAAACCTGATGACGGACAGTCAATCTTGGTGGCCAGCCGATTGGGGTCATTATGGTGGATTAATGATTCGCTTGGCTTGGCACGCTGCGGGAACCTATCGTGTAGCTGATGGTAGAGGAGGAGCGAACACCGGTAACCAACGATTTGCACCCTTAAACAGTTGGCCGGATAATGGTAACTTAGACAAAGCTCGCCGTTTGTTATGGCCAATCAAGAAGAAATATGGAAATAAAATTTCATGGGCCGACTTAATGATTCTAGCCGGTAACATGGCGTATGAATCGATGGGCTTCAAAACATTCGGATTTGCAGGAGGTAGAGAAGACATTTGGCATCCGGAAAAAGATATTTACTGGGGTTCAGAAAAAGAATGGTTAGCACCAAGCGGAAGTGAAGGAAGTCGTTATTCAGGCGAAAGAGACTTAGAAAATCCGTTAGCGGCTGTAATGATGGGGTTGATTTATGTGAATCCTGAAGGAGTAGACGGTAACCCTGACCCATTAAAAACAGCTCGTGACATGAGAGTGACTTTCGAGCGAATGGCAATGAACGATGAAGAAACGGTTGCCTTAACTGCCGGAGGTCACACAGTAGGAAAAGCTCATGGAAACGGTGATGCTTCTTTGCTGGGTGAAAGTCCGGAAGGTGGAGATATTAAAGACCAAGGTTTTGGTTGGATGAATCCAAAAGGTAACGGTAACGGTGGTGATACGGTTACTTCAGGAATTGAAGGAGCGTGGACAACTCACCCAACAGTATTTGATGATGGCTATTTTGACTTATTATTTAAATACGATTGGCAATTGACTAAAAGTCCGGCGGGTGCCTGGCAGTATGAACCGGTAAACATTGCCGAAGAAGATAGGCCAATCGATGCTCACAATCCATCTGTTCGCAGAAATCCAATGATGACGGATGCGGATATGGCCTTAAAAATCGATCCGGAATACCGCAAAATTTCTGAACGTTTTCAACAAGATCCGGCGTATTTTCGCGATGTGTTTGCCAGAGCTTGGTTCAAATTAACCCACAGAGATTTAGGGCCAAAATCACGCTACCTTGGAGCAGATGTTCCATCAGAAGATTTAATTTGGCAAGATCCGGTACCAACGGTGGACTATACTTTATCAACTTCAGAGATTGAAGAATTAAAAGCTAAATTATTGAACTCCGGTTTAACCAGAACAGATTTAATTAATACCGCTTGGGATAGTGCGAGAACGTTCCGCGGGTCTGACTTTAGAGGTGGTGCTAACGGTGCTCGTATTCGTTTAGCTCCTCAAAAAGATTGGGTGGGTAATGAACCGGGTCGTTTACAAAAAGTAATTAACAAATTAACGGAAATCCAAGCCGGTTTAGCGAAGAAAGTAAGCTTAGCAGATTTAATTGTTTTAGGTGGTTCTGCTGCTATTGAACAAGCAGCCAAAGACGGTGGTTTTAACATTGATGTTCCATTTACACCCGGTCGTGGTGATGCATCCCAAGAAATGACTGATGCAAATTCATTCGCTGATTTAGAGCCATTACACGATGCCTTCCGTAACTTCTTGAAAAAAGATTACATCGTTGCTCCGGAAGAAATGATGTTAGACAAAGCTCAATTGTTAGGTTTAACCGCACCGGAAATGACCGTGCTTTTAGGAGGTATGCGAGTATTAGGAACCAACTATGCCGGAACCAAACACGGTGTGTTCACCAACAACGAAGGCGTTCTTTCGAATGATTTCTTTGTGAACTTGACGGATATGAATTACAGTTGGAAACCGGTTGGCGAAAACTTATACAACATCGTTGACCGCAAAACAGGAGCGACTAAATGGACGGCTACCCGTGTGGACTTAGTATTCGGTTCGAATTCTATTTTAAGAGCGTATGCGGAAGTATATGCCCAAGATGACAACAAAGAAAAATTCGCTCGCGACTTTGTAAACGCTTGGGTTAAAATCATGAACGCTGATCGTTTTGATGTGAAATAATTCCACTAACAATAATTTACCCTTAAAAGCAACTCGGAAACGGGTTGCTTTTTTTAATTTTCGTTATTGTTTAATAATTTGATTACTAGGATAAAAACATTTATTATTTGAGCGTTTCTTTACATCTTCTTTAAAAGAAAATAGATTTAATATGCCTTTTTCAAATGATTTCTTTTCTAAAGTAATTAACTCATCAAGCCGATTAAATTGCATTGATATTCAAAGTTTGATTTTATTTCCGTCTTTATCATAGAACAGCCAAGATTCTGTATCATATCCAAAATTGATTTCAACGTTATTTCCACAATTTGTATTTTTTAGTTTTTTTCCAATTTTATAAGTTCCTTTTGACTTCAGTTTACCACTTTCATGATAATAAACCCATTCGCCAATTTTGTAACTATAATAGGATTTATTTAATAACCTGTTTAGTAATTTTAGGACGGGTCAGAAGTTATTCAAATATGTTTAAAAAGCAACCTTAAACATTTTCTATATCTTTGTTTTTTATTCACTCATGTCAAAAGTCATTCTCATCACCGGCGGTTCCTCCGGAATTGGTAAATCCATCGGCACTTTTTTACATCAAAAAGGTTATGTCGTTTACGGAACAAGTAGAAATCCAAATCAAGTAAGAGAATCTGTTTTTCCCTTATTGCAATTGGATGTTCGTGATGTTGATAGTATCAAAACTGCCGTTTCCGAATTGATTAAAAAAGAAGGAAAATTGGATGTGGTCATCAATAATGCCGGCGTTGGCATCACGGGTCCGTTGGAAGAAATTCCCACCCAAGAAATCAAAAACAATTTTGAAATCAATTTCTTTGGTCCGATTGAAGTCATTAAAGCCGTTTTACCGCAAATGAGAAGCCAACAATCCGGTTTAATCATTAATATTACCTCGATTGCAGGGTATATGGGTTTGCCATATCGAAGCGTTTATTCCGCTTCAAAAGGGGCATTAGAAATCATCACCGAAGCCATTCGTATGGAAGTCAAACCGTTCGGCATTCAATTAACCAATGTAGCACCGGGTGATTTTGCAACCAATATTGCTTCGGGTCGTTATCATGCTCCGTTGAAGGAGGATTCTGCTTATAAAACCCCTTACGGAAATACCTTAAAAATGATGGATGAACACGTGGATTCCGGCAGTAACCCGGATGAAATGGCATTTGCTATTCATAAAATCATTGAAACCGCTCATCCGAATGTACATTATAAAGTAGGCAGTTTTCTCCAACGTTTTTCCATTGTTTTAAAACGTATCTTACCTGATAAAATGTATGAGAAGATGTTGATGAATCACTATAAGTTGAAGTAATTAGTAATTAGTGAATAGTAATTAGTGGCATTCGATTCTATTGACTTTTCAATTTGTTATTGACATTGACATTGAAATTGACATTGTTTTCCTAATTTTGCACTCAAATTAAACACAACTCACATATGAAATTTTTTATTGACACCGCCAATCTTGAACAAATCAAAGAAGCTCAAGCATTAGGCGTTTTAGATGGCGTAACGACCAATCCGTCTTTGATGGCCAAAGAAGGCATCAGCGGAAAAAATAATGTATTGAAACATTATGTAGACATTTGTAATATTGTGGATGGCGATGTAAGTGCCGAAGTTATTGCAACCGACTACGAAGGAATGATAAGAGAAGGCGAGGAATTGTCGGAATTACACGAGCAAATTGTGGTAAAATTACCGATGACAAAAGAAGGGGTAAAAGCTTGTAAATATTTTTCAGACAGAGGAATAAAAACAAACGTAACCTTAGTTTTTTCTGCCGGACAAGCATTGTTAGCGGCAAAAGCGGGAGCTACTTATGTTTCGCCTTTTATTGGTAGATTAGATGATGTTTCTACGGATGGTTTGGCGTTGATTGAAGAAATTCGAGATATTTATGATAACTATGGTTATCAAACAGAAATTTTAGCTGCTTCTGTGCGTCACACGATGCACATTGTAAACTGTGCTAAAATTGGTGCCGATGTGATGACAGGACCTTTATCAGCGATCTTAGGTTTGTTAAAACATCCGTTAACGGATATCGGGTTGGCTCAGTTTTTGGCCGATCATGCGAAAGCAAATCAATAGTTTTTCAACATAAAAAAATCCCGTCATTTAGAAAAAGTGACGGGATTTTTTATTTATACTATTTTTTATTTCAGTTGGTCATTAAATTTCACATCAAACAAGTTAACAAAACCATTGTGGATTTTTCCGGTTTCGTCCAGAATGATAGAGCGGTGTAATTTGGTAATAACCCATTTGTCTTTTAATTCTTCAAAGTCTGCAGCTCTGAATTCATTGATAATTCCAAATCGATGATTCTCCAATACTTTTTTCCATTTAGTCTGATCTTCATCAATATTAATCGCAACAAATTGATAATCAGGATTTTTTTTGTGGAAATCAAGAGCTTTTCTGTGAACAGCTGTGAGGTGTGAGTCTGCATTTTCCGTCCAAAAGAAAATAACCGTTTTTCGGTTTAAAATGGATTGACTGCTGATTTTATTTCCATTCAAATCAATTAAAGCAACATCCGGTAATTCATTTCCTAATTTAAGGTTTTGAATGGAGTTACCTATTTTATTGATTTCGTTTTGTTTGCTTTTGTCTGTCGACAACTCATTATAACGTTTTAAAAATGTTTGGTTATTAATGATGTTTTGGTCTTCTAATAAATAAGAAAAAGCAATATTATCTAATATTTTATTCTTTATTTTTTCATTTTTAAAGAGCGTGTCGGCAATGTTAAGTTTGTGAATGTGTTGTTCTAAATCTTCCTCTTCAACATTCACCGAATTGATTTGACTAAACGAAACATTTCCCAAAAAGTGGGTTAGGTATCGAACAAATGGAGAATAATTTACCAATAATTTGTTGTTAAAATCAACATCTTTTCGATGGTCATAATAATTGGAGGGCAATTGATTGTTTACATTTTCACCCGTTCTCATTTTGTGAGCCATCGGATAAATTTCTTTTTTAGAAAAATGATGAAGATTCAACATGGTTTTGGCATACAAATCAAAATCATCACTCCATTTTATTTTTGACTTTTTCGAATTATAAAATTTCTTTTTACTTTCATAAGACGAGTCACAGTTTGAAATAAATTTTTCAACACCAAAATCAAAAACGTCAAACATTTTGTTTTTGTCGTCTTCGTTTTTGAGGTAAAGCTCCATCAAAAAGTTATTTTTTTCATCGCCTCGACCGCAATAAACTATTGATTCATCAAATTCCACAGGATTGATGCGTACCATCAAACTGTCATTTTTATCAAAATAGACATATTGATATTCCGGTTCATATTTAAAAGTATACATGCCGGGTGCCAAGGAATCAAATTTTTTGATAAAACGATTATTTTTATCCAAAAAAATGGTATCAACAACCTCATCGTCTTTAAGAAATAAGACAAAGTTGTCTTTCGGGTTAATTACTTCACCACCAAAATATGCCGTATAGTTGTCGTTGCCAAATTCTTTTTGGCAACCTGAAACTACATACAGTAGTGCAATAAGTAATGGGAAAGGTATTTTTTTTGAATAGGCAATCATTTTGTGGTATTAATTTATAACAAAAGTATTTTTTCTATCCTTTACATCTTGTTAACAGACAGTTAAAATAAACCTATATTTATTCTAAATAACTGTAAGTCAAAAGTGCTTTATTTTTTCTACTTTTGCAACGTTTTTAAAATTAGAGAACACATGTTGACAGTTTCAAATTTATCCGTTCAATTTGGCAAAAGAGTTTTGTTTGACGAAGTGAACGTAACCTTCACACAAGGCAATTGTTACGGAATTATCGGTGCAAACGGTGCCGGAAAATCGACTTTCATGAAAATTATTTCGGGCGACATGGAACCAACAGCCGGTCGTGTAATACTTGAACCCGGTAAAAGAATGTCTGTTTTGAACCAAAATCACAATATGTTTGATGAACATACGGTTTTGGAAACGGTTTTGATGGGAAACAAAGTTTTGTATGCCGTTAAAGCAGAAATGGATGCTTTGTATGCCGATTATAATGATGCCAATGCGGATAGAATAGGTGAATTACAAGTGCAATTTGAAGAGATGAACGGTTGGAATGCTGATTCTGATGCGGCTTCTATGTTGTCAAATTTAGGAATTTCTGCCGATTATCACTACACTTTAATGAGTGAAATGGAAGGAAAACTGAAAGTACGTGTGTTATTAGCTCAAGCTCTTTTCGGTAATCCGGATGTGTTGATAATGGATGAGCCTACCAACGATTTGGATTTTGAAACCATCGGTTGGTTAGAAAATTTCTTGGCCAATTATGAAAATACAGTATTGGTAGTATCTCACGACCGTCACTTTTTGGATGCAGTTTGTACACATGTTTCGGATATTGATTTTGGAAAAATTACCCATTATTCCGGAAACTATACGTTTTGGTACGAAAGTAGTCAGTTAGCCGCCAAGCAACGTGCACAACAAAACAAAAAAGCAGAAGAAAAGAAAGCAGAATTGGAAGAATTCATTCGTCGTTTTAGTGCCAACGTAGCCAAATCAAAACAAGCTACTTCGCGTAAAAAAATGATTGAAAAGTTAAATTTAGATGAAATAAAACCATCCAGTAGAAGGTATCCAGCCATTATTTTTGACCAAGAGCGTGAAGCCGGTGATCAAATTTTAAATGTGGTCGGGTTAAGTGCTTCTATGGAAGGTGAAGTACTTTTTAAAAACATTGATTTAAACATGGCAAAAGGCGACAAAGTAGTCGTGTTTTCAAAAGATTCTCGTGCGACTACAGCTTTTTATGAAATTTTGAATGGCAATTTAAAAGCAGACGCAGGAAAGTATGAATGGGGAATTACGACTACACAATCGTATTTACCGGCTGATAATGCAGCTTTTTTTGATAATGATTACACACTTGTAGATTGGTTACGCCAATGGGCCAAAACAGAGGAGGAACGGGATGAAGTGTATGTTCGTGGCTTCTTAGGAAAAATGATTTTCTCCGGAGAAGAAGCTCTTAAAACCGGTCGTGTTTTATCCGGTGGAGAAAAAGTGCGTTGTATGATTTCGAGAATGATGATGCTTCGTGCTAATGTTTTAATGCTTGATGAACCGACTAATCACTTGGATTTGGAATCGATTCAAGCGTTTAATAACTCATTAAAGAATTTTAAAGGCTCGGTTTTGTTCACTACCCATGACCACGAATTTGCTCAAACCGTTGCCAATCGCGTAGTTGAAATTACGCCAAATGGTGTGATTGACCGCTACATGACGTTTGATGAATATTTAGAAGATGATAAAATCAAAGAATTGAGAAAGAAAATGTATAGCTAACTATAAATTGAATCCTGAGACCTTGTTTCGGGATTTTTTTTAAATTCAAGTCACAAAAAAAGTATATCTTTACACACCAAACACCACTACCATGAGTCAAAAAGTATTGCTCACTTCCAAAGAAGTCAATATCATTCTCCATCGTTTGGCCTGTCAGCTGATTGAAAAACACCTTGATTTTACTGATACAATCACCATTGGATTACAACCGCGTGGTTCTTTTTTAGCCAAACGGATTGTGAAATTATTGCAGGAAGAATACAACATCAAAAACATACAATTCGGATTATTGGACATTACTTTTTTCAGAGATGATTTCCGTCGGGGCGAAAAACCATTGGAAGCCAATAAAACCGAAATTGATTTTATTGTAGAAGATAAAAAAGTCATCTTCATTGATGACGTTTTATATACCGGAAGAAGTATCCGTTCCGCTTTAACCGCTATTCAATCCTTCGGACGACCAAGCGAAATTGAGCTTTTGGTACTCATTGACAGACGTTTTAGTCGTCATTTACCCATTCAACCCGATTACCGTGGAAGACAGGTAGATGCTATAAATAATGAAAAAGTAAAAGTTTGCTGGACTGAAAATGAAGGCGAAGACACCGTATATTTAGTAACTACAAACTCACAAACACCTGAAAATGTCTGAACTGTCTGTCAACCATTTATTAGGCATCAAATACCTTCAACCGGAAGATATTCAACTTATTTTTGAAACAGCCGATCATTTTAAAGAAGTAATCAACCGTCCGATTAAAAAAGTGCCGTCTTTGCGGGACATTACGATTGCAAATATTTTTTTCGAAAATAGTACCCGAACAAAATTATCCTTCGAACTCGCTCAAAAAAGACTTTCAGCGGATGTGATTAGTTTTTCTGCGGCTCAATCATCCGTGAAAAAGGGAGAAACATTAATTGATACGGTCAATAATATTTTGGCGATGAAAGTGGATATGGTGGTGATGCGTCATGCGAATCCGGGAGCAGCTTATTTTCTTTCCAAAAATGTAAAAGCCAGTATTATCAATGCCGGTGACGGAGCACACGAACATCCTACGCAAGCGTTATTAGATAGTTATTCGATTAGAGAGCGATTGGGCGAAGTAGGAGGTAAGAAGGTGGTGATCGTAGGCGATATTTTGCATTCCCGAGTAGCACTTTCCAATATATTTGCTTTGCAAATGCAAGGAGCAGAAGTGAAAGTGTGTGGCCCCAAAACATTAATTCCAAAACATATTGAAAGTTTAGGTGTTTCGGTGGAACCCAATTTACGAAAAGCTTTAGAATGGTGCGATGTTGCCAATATGCTTCGCGTGCAAAACGAACGAATGGATGTGAATTATTTTCCTTCCACCCGAGAATATGCTCAGCAATACGGTGTAGATAAAGCACTTTTAGACTCTTTAAGTAAAGAAATCGTCATCATGCATCCGGGGCCAATTAACCGCGGTGTAGAAATCACAAGTGATGTAGCCGACTCCAAACAATCGGTTATTTTGGAACAAGTTGAGAACGGTGTCGCAATAAGAATGGCGGTTATTTATCTTTTGGCTTCAAAAATTAAATAAATTTTCATATCTTAGTAACTCAGAACCTTAGCACCTCAGCACCTCAAAAAATGAAAGTCGATCAAAAAGGACATACTACCATTCTCAAAAACACCCAAGGCGATTGTGTAGCTTTTTTAGAAAAAGTAACTACTCAACACAATAGTTTTAAGGATCAGAACTTGATTTTAGATATGTCGAAGGATAAAGATGTAAAACTGAAACAAATAAAGTTGTTCAGTGATTTATCCAAGACTCATAAAAAAGGTAAAAAATCATTTGTCATGGTAGTTCAAGACATTGATTTTAACGATGTCCCTGCCAAATTAACCGTTGTCCCCACACTTTTAGAAGCCCATGATATCATTGAAATGGAGGAAATTGAACGCGATTTAGGGTTTTAAGCGGAGTTGGGAGTGAGTAGTTTGGAGTTGGTACTGTTCAACAAATTTATTCAATCTGAAACCTGAAACTTTAAACCTGAAACCTGAAATAAAAAAACATTGAAGCTAACCATTCTCGGCTGTTACGCCGCCACACCTCGCACCATTACCAATCCCACTTCTCAGGTTTTAGAAATAAAAAACCGTATGTTTTTGATTGATTGTGGCGAAGGAACCCAGGTACAATTGCGGAAGAATAAAATCAAATTCTCCAAAATCAATCATATTTTTATTTCGCATTTGCATGGCGATCATTTTTTTGGTTTGGTCGGATTGATTTCAACGTTTATGTTACTCAATCGGGAAAGTGATTTGCATGTGTATGGACCAAAAGGGATTAAAGAGTTAATTTTAATGCAACTCAGAGCCGGAAATTCATTTACAGGTTACAACCTTTATTTCCACGAATTAGAATCAAAAGACAGTGAAGTGCTTTTTGAGGATGAAAAAGTGATTGTCAAAACCATACCGCTCAAGCATCGTATTTACACCAACGGATTTTTATTCCAAGAAAAAAATAAAGAACGAAAACTCAATATCGATAAAATACAAAACCTTGGAATTGATGTTGTTTATTACCAAAAAATCAAATACGGTGGTGATATTACGTTAGATAATGGAACAATTATTCCTAATCACGAAATCACTTTTGATCCGGAACACGAGAAAAGTTATGCCTTTTGTTCGGATACGGTTTATGATGAAAATATACTTCCAATCATTGAAAATGTAGATGTTTTGTATCACGAAGCGACTTTTTTAGAAAAAGAAGCACATCTTGCGGAAAAAACAATGCATACGACTGCCAAACAGGCTGCTACAATTGCTTTAAAAGCTAATGTAAAGCATCTTGTATTGGGTCATTATTCCACTCGCTACGAATCAATAGAGTTATTCAAAACTGAAGCAGAAACCATTTTTCCAACTATTCTTTTAGCGGAAGATGGGAAGGAGTTTGCGTTTTAAATTTAGTTTCAAGTTTCAGGTTTCAAGTTTCAGGTTTCAAGTTTCAGGTTTCAAGTTTCAAGTTTCAGGTTCTGTAGTTACTTATAATTAAAAATCTAGTTGTTGTCAATCCTTTTTCATCCATTTTCGCTAAGCGAATAAATAATCAGTGAAAATCCATTTCATCCTAGAAATCCGTGTGCTATTAAAGTTGAGTAATTAAATAATTCCACTTTTTTCAGCTTTTCCTTTTATTCGTACCTTAGCAACACAGAACCCTAGTACCTTTTACAATGAAAGATCTCAGCAACTACCGAAAGTCATACGAAAAAAGCGAACTCCTTGAAACAAACATTCCGGAAGATCCAATCAATTTATTTCACCGATGGTTTTATGAAACCGAAGAGCAAAGTGATATTGAAGAAGTCAATGCCATGACCGTTTCCACCATTGGTTTAGATGGATTTCCGAAAGCACGTGTGGTTTTATTGAAGAAGTTCAACGAAGAAGGATTTTTTTTCTACACTAATTACGAATCGGAAAAAGGAAAAGCCATTGAAGCTAACCCAAATATTTGTCTTTCTTTTTTTTGGCATTCCATGGAACGACAAGTCATTATAAAAGGAATTGCCGAGAGAACTCCAGCTCAAATTTCAGATAATTATTTTGATTCGCGTCCGGATGGAAGCAAATTAGGTGCATTAGTTTCCAACCAAAGTAGGGTAATTGCTTCCAGAACTGTTTTAGAAGAGAAGTTGAAAATTTTGGAAGCTGATTTTAAGGGGAAAGAGATTCCAAGACCAACTTTTTGGGGTGGATATTTAGTGCGACCACAAGAAGTAGAATTTTGGCAAGGTCGTCCAAATCGATTACATGATCGAATTCGGTACCAATTACAAACGGATTATTCATGGAAAATAGAAAGATTAGCACCTTAAAATGTAGGAAAAAAATTAAATAAAAATAAAAATAGCGCATTTCATCGATTTTATTTTGCACTTTAACGACATAGTAGTAATATTGACACATCAAATCAAACGAAACGTTCTTATAAAAGCATAAAGATATTTGCCCCACATCTATTTTAACGCTTTAATTAAAAATAATTAAAACAACATAAAAGTATTTGCCCCACATCTACTTTTAAAAACTTAACCTACTACTATGAAAGCAAAAATGTTCAGAGCATTGTTGCCGATTGCAATTGTGTTCACTTTAATCTCTTGTTCTTCTGATTCTTCAGAGGATACCGTTGCACCAATCGTTGAAAATTTTTCATACAACGAGACAGAGTTGGATTTAATGAACAAAATTAACGAGCACAGAATCAGTGTTGGGTTAAATCCATTAGAACAAATCAATCATATTTCTTATAAATCAGCTGAGCACAACGACTTCATGATTGAAAATGATGTAGTTGGTCATCAATACTTTGATCAGAGAGCAACAAATATCAAACAAGTTTTAGGAGCTGTTCAAGTGAGTGAAAATGTGGCCTACAACTATCAATCAAACGAAGGTGTTTTACATGCTTGGTTAATGAGTGACGGACACAGAGACAACATCGAAGGAGATTTTACCCACTTCGGAATTTCAGTAAAAACTAATCCAACTACCGGAAGAAAATACTACACCAACATTTTTATGAAAAGGTAATTTTGCCCCGAATTTACCTTAACCTAAGAAGAACCATTCGCTATCGAATGGTTTTTTTTATGGCTAATTTGTAGATATCGGATTTTACTATTCCAGAATCATCGTCTTCGCAGAGTAAAAAAGTGATTTCTTCTGATGAATTTTGATATTTGGTTAAGCCTTCAAATTTATGCTGGTTTGTAATTTTTTCAACCATTTCTAGTTCAAAATTCTCAGGGTTTAATACACCTATCCAACTGCCCAATACCTCTCCATCTTCAAACGTAGATTCAGAATTTTCGGCAGCAGCCAAAAAATAAATTTTTCCTTCCACTAAAATTGCATCAGTAAAAGTTACATTAACTGCTTTTTCTGTTGGTAAAATCAATGGAACAAAAGTAATTGTTGAGGGATTTTCAAGCGATTCCTTTAAAATTACGATTCCATTTTGATTAGCAGAACCATTCCCACGTTGAAATAAAAGCCAGTTGTTTTTATAGTTCACTGCACCTTCAATATTCAAATTTTCATCGTCAATACCCGTTGAGGCAGAAATTTTTCCAAACAAATCAGTCAAATCTGTAGTTATTGTTTTTTTGGTTTTCAAATCATATTTGGTGGCTAACATTCTCTTTTGAGTAGATCCTGAACCTAATAGCAGAAAAGAATTTTCAATTTTTGTAATTGATTCAAAATCAGGTTTGTCTTTTTTTAAGATTGATTCCCGACTATTTTCGAAAAGTTTAATTTTATCCAATCGATTTGAACTAAAATTATACTCATACAAAAACGAACTTGAATCGGAAACTAGAAACAAGGAATCATTTTCAAACACCAAACCCGAAGTCGCTCCAATTCCCAAAATCTGAAAAAACAACTCTAATTTAATTTTATCCATACTTTTTTGTACTTTGCTGTAAAATTAATCAATCTAAACTACAAGCAATGAAAAATATAAAACCCGAGCAATTTAGAGTCGATTCCGAAATCAGTTTAGCCCAAACCCCTACTTTTTTAGATATAGAAACCTCTGAAAAAAAGAAGGAAAAAATACTTCAAAAAACCCGTGAAAAGTTGAGCAAACTACAAGATACACTATATGCTCACAACCGTTACGGCGTACTCATTTGCTTGCAAGGAATGGACACCGCCGGGAAAGATAGCCTCATTCGCGAAGTTTTTAAAGAATTCAACGCTCGTGGTGTGGTGGTACATAGTTTTAAAACACCCAATTCGACTGAATTGGAACACGATTATTTATGGCGACACTATATTGCCTTGCCCGAAAAAGGAAAGTTTGCTGTTTTTAACCGGACTCATTATGAAAATGTGCTGGTCACTCGTGTTCACCCCGAATACATTCTTAACGAAAATATTCCCGGTATCGAAACTGTCGAAGATATCACTTCTGAGTTTTGGGAAAACCGTTTTGAAAGCATTAATGCATTCGAAAAACACATTGCTTCAAACGGTATAATCGTTCTAAAGTTTTATTTACATCTCAGCAAAGAAGAACAACGCCAGCGATTGCTTCGCCGACTCGAAACGGAGAAACACAATTGGAAATTTTCACCCGGCGATTTAAAAGAACGTGCGTTGTGGAACGATTATCAAAATTGCTACGAAGAAGCGATTAATCGTACCTCAAAATCACATGCACCCTGGTATATTGTGCCGGCAGACAACAAAGAAACCGCACGTTACATTGTGGCAAAGACCATTCTGGAAGAGCTTCAAAAATATACGGATATCAAAGAACCTGAGCTAAATGATGAAATAAAAGAAAATATTAATTCTTACAAAAAAATATTACAAATCGAAAAATAAATTATATTTGAAGAATCTTTAAATTATTTTTTTATGAAAAAATCTATTTACATATTGTTTCTATTATTTATGGTTTCTGTTATTCAAGCTCAGACACTTTTCGAAAAAGGCTTTTATGTTGATAATATTGGAAATAAAGTTGAAGGATTAATTAAGAACATTGACTGGAAAAATAATCCAACTGAATTTGAATTTAAATATAATGAAAATGAAGAGTCTCAAATAATATCTATAAATAACGCAAAAGAGTTTGTTGTTGATGGAAAAAGTAAATATATTAGAGCTAAAGTAGATATTGATCGTTCTTCAAGCATAACAAAAGATTTGAGTAATAACAAATTACCAGTTTTTAAAAATGAAACATTATTTTTAAAGAATATTGTTGAAGGAAAAGCAAATTTATTTTTATATGAAGACAATAATCTTGTCCGTTTTTTTTTCTCCACAGACCAACTACCAATTGAACAATTAGTCTATAAGCCTTTTTTAATCACGAATGATAAAGTGAGTTATAATATTGCTTATAAACAACAGATATTAAATAATTTAAAGTGTGACAAAATTACTCTTCGTCAAATTGAAAATTTAGATTATTTTTCCAAAGATTTAATTTCGATTTTCTTGGAATACAATAAGTGCATTTTGGGAGACGACTACATAAATCATAGTGAAAGTAGTGTAAAGAGAAAAAAAATAAATATTAATTTAAGATTAGGAGTCAGTTTAAATAACATCAGTTTAAATAATTCTTTAAATGGATTTACTACAGAATTCAACAAAACAATTGGTTTTAGAATTGGGTCTGAGTTAGAATTTGTTTTACCTTTCAATAACAATAAATGGGCTATACTAACTGAACCTACTTTCAATACCTTTAGTTCAGATTCAAAAAATGCACTCACGACTACTAGTGTAAAATATAGCTCCATTGATTTAGGTGTAGGAATAAGACATTATTTCTTTTTACCAGATAAGTCAAAATTTTACGGAAACTTTAGTTATAACTATGCTATTTTAACCTCGGGAAGTATCGATTTTTCAAATTATGCCCCAGAATTAGATATTTCCGGGAATGGTAATTTTTCACTAGGAATAGGATATAAAAGAAATAAATTTAGTATTGAAATCCTTCAATCTTTTAATCGTTCTATTATCTCAAACTATGCTTTTTGGGGATCAGACTTTTCTTCTACATCATTAATAGTAGGCTATACCATTTTTTAATTTAATTATAAATTTTAGCCGCAAAAGTGGCTATTCATTCCGATTTCTCAAACTAAAATGTAAAAAACTAAGCTGCTAAAAGAGCTCTCAAAGGAAGCTTTTTTGTAGCTTAATTTTTTTAGTTTTTTGGATTTACAAAAATAACCTGGCTGAATTTTCATTTTCAATTATTCACTAGCTTAATTTATATTAAATACTGTACTTTTGCCGTCGAAAATAAAATGTATGACCCTTCAAACGTATACCAAAGAATTTAGCTATAACATGCGGTTGGCTTATCCTATTATTATTGGAATGTTAGGTCATACCGTGGTGGGTATTGTTGATAATGCGATGGTAGGTCAACTCGGACCAAAAGAGTTGGCAGCGGTTTCGCTAGGAAATAGTTTTATTTTTATTGCCATGTCGTTGGGAATTGGTTTTTCCACCGCCATCACACCCATTGTAGCGGAAGCTGATGGAGAAAATTCGATTGAAAAGGGGAGAAGTGCCTTTCACAATGGTTTGTTTTTGTGTACCTTATTAGGTTTGATTTTGTTTTTACTCATCTATTTTGCCAAACCGATTATCAGTTTTATGGGACAACCGGAAGAGGTAGTGAATTTAGCCAAACCGTATTTGGATATCGTGGCTTTTTCACTCATTCCGTTGATTATGTTTCAGGCATATAAGCAGTTTGCTGATGGGAAAAGTGAAACTAAATATTCGATGTGGGCGACCATTATTGCCAATATTGTAAATGTGGTCATCAATTATTTTCTAATTTTTGGTATATGGATTTTCCCTGAAATGGGTATCATTGGTGCTGCCATTGGAACGATTACATCTCGAATCGTGATGCTTCTATTTATGCATTATGTCATGCTAAAGAAGCCAAAATTCCATCCCTATTTTGAAAAATTCAGTTGGGATGAAATTTCAAGAGCAACAATAAAAAAAATTGTCAATTTAGGAACTCCTTCAGCGATGCAAATGTTTTTTGAAGTCGCATTGTTCACCGGAGCCATTTGGCTTTGTGGAATGATAGGCACAACGAGTCAGGCTGCCAATCAAATTGCGTTGAGTTTAGCCTCATTAACGTTTATGTTTGCGATGGGATTGAGTGTGACAGCGATGATTCGGGTGGGAAATCAAAAAGGGTTACAAGATTATAAAAAATTGCGAGTAGTGGCGATTTCTATTTTTTTATTGGCTACAATTTTGGAGATTTTCTTTGCTTTGATTTTCGTTGTATTTCATAACGTCTTACCACTACCATTTTTAGATATTGAGCAGGTCGTTTATTTAAAAGATAATATGGAAGTTGTGTCAATTGCATCCAATTTGTTGTTGGTGGCCGCTTTATTTCAAATTTCAGATGGATTGCAAGTAGTAGTATTAGGAGCTTTACGTGGTTTACAAGACGTGAAAATCCCAATGTATATCACGTTTGTGGCGTATTGGATTGTTGGTTTTCCGATTTCCATTTATTTAGGATTGTTCACAGATTTAAAAGCAGTTGGTGTTTGGATCGGCTTGTTAGCCGGATTAAGCGTAGCAGCATTGTTCTTATTTTATCGCTTTAATTTATTAACCAAAAAACTCATCGTTCAAAATACTTAATTATGGAAATTAAACCAAAATTCGGCTATGATCAACTTCTTTTTGGCATGAAACAAAAAGATGTAGAAGCCATTTATGGCAAACCCAATCATTCATTTATTGATGATGATGATAATGTTATTTTTCTTTACAATGCATTAAAAGCTCGCTTAACGTTTTATGCAGAAGAAGATTTTAAGTTAGGCTACATTATCATATCCAATCCAAATGCGATTTTATTTGGTGAAAAAATTATTGGTAAAAATTCCATTGAATCCAAAGAATTTTTATTTAAAAAAGGATTAAAATCATTTGAAGTGGAATCCTTTGATTCTTTTTCAAATTTATTCAATGAAGATTATTGGACGATTCTACAAACTGAATTTGATGAAGTAATCAAAGTTGAAATTGGAGCGATTATTAAAAACCAAGATGAATTTGATTGGAAGTTTTAAATATAAAAAAACCAACTTTCTCAAGTTGGTTTTTTTGTAGTTTATATTTTAAAATTACACATGCAATGCCCGATTATCCGTAGTCGCCAAAGCCGCTTCTTTAATCGCTTCAGCAAACGTTGGATGTGCATGACTCATTCTCGAAATATCTTCAGCACTGGCTCTAAATTCCATTGCGGTAACCGCTTCTGCTATTAAATCGGCACAGCGGGGTCCAATCATATGAACACCTAACACTTCATCCGTTTTGGCATCGGCTAAGATTTTTACGAATCCGTCTGTGTCGCCACCGGCTCTTGCTCTTCCTAAAGCTTTGAATGGGAAACTTCCCGATTTGAAGGCTACGCCTTCTTCTTTTAATTGTTCTTCTGTTTTCCCCACAGCAGCCACTTCCGGCCAAGTATACACTACACCCGGAATTAAATTATAATCGATATGCGGTTTTTGTCCGGCTAAAATTTCGGCAACCATCACTCCTTCTTCTTCTGCTTTGTGAGCTAACATGGCTCCACGCACCACGTCGCCAATCGCATAAATGTTTGAAGCAGATGTTTGCAAATGATCGTTCACTTCAATCTGACCTCTATCGGTTACTTTTACACCTGCTTTATCGGCATTCAAACCATCAGTATAAGGTCTTCTTCCCACGGAAACTAAACAATAATCACCTTCTAAAGATAAAATTTCTCCTTTTGGCGTTTCCGCTTCAACAGTAACAGTTTTCTCTTTTAGGTTCACCGATTTTACTTTGTGAGAAGTGTAGAATTTCATGCCTTGTTTTTTCAACACTTTTGTCAATTCTTTCGATAATGAAGCATCCATTCCGGGAATAATTCTATCCATGAATTCTACCACAGAAACTTGTGCTCCTAATCGAAGATACACTTGACCTAATTCAATTCCGATTACACCTCCACCAATTATGACTAAATGCTTCGGAACTTCTTTCAATTTTAAGGCTTCCGTAGAAGTAATAACCCTTTCTTTATCTAAGGTAATGAATGGTAAATTTGATGGTTTTGAACCCGTTGCAATAATTGAATATTTCGCTTCAATGGTTTCAGAAGAACCATCATTTTTGGTTACTTTCACATGGGTAGCATCTTCAAACGAACCAACTCCTTCAAAAACAGTAATTTTATTTTTATCCATCAAAAACTTGATACCGCCTGTCGTTTGATCCACCACAGCTTGTTTTCGAGCAATCATTTTCTCCAGATTTACTTTAACTTTTCCCACTTCGATACCGTGCTCTTCAAAGTGAGCTACCGCATCGTGGTAATGATGAGAAGAAGATAATAAAGCTTTAGAAGGAATACAGCCTACATTAAGACAAGTTCCGCCTAAAACGGAATACTTTTCAATAATTGCCGTTTTAAATCCTAATTGTGCACATCGGATGGCGGCAACATATCCGCCTGGTCCTGAACCTATAATGGCCACATCAAATTGACTCATATATTTTTATTTAGTAGTTGAAATTCAGTTAAACGACTGCAAAATTACGAAAGTTTTTGAGGACTTTAATGCATTGACTTATTAAACTTTAGCTAAAATAGAAGAGAACAAATGATGTTTTGTTAATGTATTGAAAATCAATAATTAACAATGAAAACGTTTTCGTAGATTTCTTGGAAATGTGATATTTATCAGGTTTATTTCTCTTGATAAATCGGAAATTTGATACATAGAAAAAAGAAACACAATTTAAATAATTATTTACTATGAAAAACATTAAAGTCATTCAGGAACTACATGATTTAGGGATTACAGGTTATCATGAAGTGGTTTATAATCCAACGTATGAAGAATTATTTCAAGCCGAAACTTCTCACATGCGTAAAGGATTTGAAAAAGGAGCCTTGACCGATACAGGAGCAGTGGCTGTGAAAACCGGAGTTTTTACCGGACGTTCTCCCAAAGACCGATATATTGTGAAAGATGAAGTTACAAAAGATACTATTTATTGGGACGATAAAGTAAACTTTCCCACAACGCAAGAAGTCTATAGCGAATTAAAATCATTAGTTCTCAGACAACTTTCAACTTCTAAAAAACTTTATGTGGTAGATGCTTTTTGTGGAACCAATCCAGATACTCGATTGAAAGTTCGTTTTGTAATGGAAGTGGCTTGGCAAGCTCATTTTGTAACCAATATGTTTATTCGTCCTTCTATCTATGAGTTGGAAAATTTTGGAGAACCTGATTTTATTGTAATGAATGGTTCCAAAACCACCAACCCGAATTGGAAGGAACATGGCTTAAATTCTGAGAATTTCGTAGTGTTTAACTTGACTGAAAAAATTCAAATTATTGGTGGTACATGGTATGGTGGCGAAATGAAGAAAGGCATGTTTGCCATGATGAATTATTATCTTCCACTCAAAGGAATGGCTTCTATGCACTGCTCAGCCAATGTAGGTGAAGAAGGAGATGTTGCTGTTTTCTTCGGATTATCCGGAACCGGAAAAACTACGTTGTCTGCCGACCCAAAACGTTATTTAATTGGCGACGATGAACATGGTTGGGATAACAATGGGGTTTTTAACTATGAAGGCGGTTGTTACGCGAAAGTAATTGATTTAAGTGAAGAAAATGAACCTGATATTTGGAGAGCTATCAAACGCGACGCTTTGTTAGAAAATGTGGTTGTGAATGAATACGGCGAAGTGGATTATTACGATCATTCCATTACTGAAAATTCCAGGGTTTCTTATCCGATTTATCATATCAATAAAATCGTTTTGCCATCTAAAGCCGGTCATGCTAAGAAAATTATATATCTATCTGCCGATGCATTTGGAGTGCTACCTCCGGTATCTATTTTAGACGACGACCAAGCTCAATACCATTTCTTGTGTGGCTATACCTCTAAATTAGCAGGAACAGAACGAGGAATTACAGAACCACAACCGTCCTTTTCTCCTGCATTTGGTGAAGCGTTCTTAACGTTACATCCAACAATGTATTCTAAAACCTTAATCGGAAAAATGAAAGAACACGGAGCAAAAGCCTATTTGGTGAATACCGGATGGAACGGAACCGGAAAACGAATTTCGTTGAAAAATACACGTGCGATTATCGATGCCATCATCAGTGGTGAAATTGACCAAATGGAAACCAAGCACATTCCATTCTTGAATTTAACGATTCCTGTTGCATTACCGAATGTTGATAAAGGTATTTTAGACCCAAGAGAGACTTATAAATCAGAAGAAGAATGGGAAGTGAAAGCAAAAGATTTAGCAGCTCGATACATCAAAAATTTTGAACAATATACTAATACAGAGGAGGGTAAGAAACTTGTTTATGCAGGTCCTTCCTTGGAAAATGTGTTAGCATAAATCTAACCAAAAGTAAGCTTGATTTTCTCAAAACCCAATGGATTTTTTCCATTGGGTTTTGATTTTTTAACGATTAATTTCCAAGGAACTGATAATTAATACTAACTTTGCGGGCTATTTTATTGAAATGAGATTACACAGAAATTTAGTTTATACCACCATTGATTCGTTGAATGCCATTTTCAACGAAGGCGAATATGCCGATAAAGTGGTGGCAAGAGCTTTAAAAAAGGACAAACGTTGGGGAAGTTCCGACAGAAAGTTCGTGGCGGAAACCATCTACGAAATTGTGAGATGGAAGCGTTTATACGCCGAAATAGCCGAAGTGAAAGAACCTTATGACCGCGATGATTTATGGAGAATGTTTGCCACATGGGCTGTTCTTCGAGGGTATCCTATTCCGGATTGGAGACAATTGGAGGGAACACCACAACGTAAAATTAAAGGACGGTTTGATGAATTATCCAAAATCAGAAAATACCGTGAGTCAATTCCCGATTGGATGGATGAATTGGGTGTAAAGGAATTAGGCGAGGCACTTTGGTCAAAAGAAATTGCCGCTCAAAATCAACAAGCGCAAGTAATTTTACGCGTAAATACGCTAAAAACCACAAAAGAAAAATTGCGTGCCATTTTGATGGATTTAAACATCGAAACGGATTTTTTAAAAGACCAACCCGATGCTTTAGTATTGAAAGAAAGAGCCAATGTTTTCTTGACCGATGCATTTAAGGAAGGATTGTTTGAGGTGCAAGATGCCAGTTCACAATTAGTTGCTGCTTTTTTAGATGTACAACCCGGAATGCGTGTAGTAGATACCTGTGCCGGTGCCGGTGGAAAAACCTTGCATATGGCTTCTTTGATGCAAAACAAAGGTCAATTGATTGCGATGGACTTATATGAAAGTAAACTAAAACAATTGAAACTTCGAGCCAAACGAAACGGAGCTTTCAATATAGAATACCGTATTATTGATTCAACAAAAGTCATCAAAAAATTATACGACAAAGCCGATCGGGTTTTAATTGATGCACCTTGCAGTGGTTTAGGAGTTTTAAAAAGAAATCCGGACAGTAAATGGAAATTACAACCTGAATTTATCGACAATATCCGCAAAGTGCAAGCCGAAGTTTTGGAAAACTATTCCAGAATTGTTAAACCGGGTGGAAAATTGGTTTATGCTACTTGTTCGGTGTTACCTTCTGAAAATCAGGATCAAGTTAAACATTTTTTAACAACTGAAAACGGAAAAAACTTTACCTTTGTACAAGATAAAAAAATTCTAGCCTCCGAATCTGGTTTTGACGGGTTTTACATGGCCTTGTTGGAACGAAAATTATTATTACTATGAAATTGACTATTACATTTTTATTTATTTTTTCAACTTTTGTTGCATTTGCTCAACCTCCCGCTGGTTATTATAACTCTGCCACGGGAACAGGTTTTACTCTGAAAACACAGTTGTATAATATTATCAAAGACCATAACGACCAAGGTTATAATGCGATTGATGATTTTTTTCCAATTGCTGACATCGATAATTATTATGAAGATGATAACACCATTTTAGATATTTATTCTGAAAATCCAAACGGAACGGATCCCTATAATTTCTTTGCTTCTGATGAATGTGGAAATTACAACGGAGAGGGAGATTGCTTCAACAAGGAGCATGTTATTCCGCAATCTGTTTTTAGTTCTAATACTCCAATGCGTGGTGATGCACATCATTTGTTGCCAACGGATGGTCGGGTGAATGGTTTCAGAGGAAGTTATCCTTATGGAATAGTTGGTTCTAATTTAATTTCGCAATCCGGAATTTCCAATCCTACTCAAAATGGTTCTAAAGCAGGAAATAATATTAATACCGGAATTGCTGCCGGTTTTTCAGGAATTGTTTTTGAACCGATTGATGAGTTTAAAGGAGATATTGCCAGAATTCATTTTTATTTTGTCACACGGTATGAAAATTTAGTTTCTAATTGGTCTTCTTATGCTATGTTTGATGGTAGTTCGAATAAAGTAATCGCCGATCCATTTTTAGATATACTTTATTCTTGGCATGTGAATGATCCGGTTTCTCAAAAAGAAATTGACAGAAACAACGATGTTTTTGAACACCAAGGAAATAGAAATCCATTTGTTGATAATCCGCAATGGGTTCAAGCTATTTGGGGAAACTCATTGTCAGTTACTCAAAGCAATACTCAGTTTAATTTTATAGTTTATCCAAATCCTTCAAATTCTAATCGAATTCATATTCAATCTGAAGCAATTTTAGATGAAATTCAATTGATTACAATCAATGGACAAGTAATGCAACAGATTCAAAATCCTGATCATCAAAATAATACTTATACGATTGAGAATTTATCTTCGGGGTTTTATTTTTTAAAAATAATTTCTGATAATCAATCAGTAACAAAAAAAGTTATTATAAACTAATTGTATAGGCATAGTTTAAATTAAGACTCCAAAGAAATTTGGAGTTTTTTTTATAAAAAAACCACGCTTTTTCAAACGTGGCTCTTTCATCAACAACTAAACTAAAATTGATTAAAAACAGTAACTGTTTTCAGCTACTAATTTGGCCGTAATGGTTTCTCTTAAACCAACAATATTCGGCATATTGGTATATTTGGTAAAACGACGTAAGCCCATTAACATCATGCGTTGTTCATCGCCTTCGGCAAATGAAATGATGCTTTCTTTTCCTTTTTGAGATACAACGTCAACGGCTTTGTATAAATACAATTTGGCCATTGCAATTTGTTCTTTGGCTTTGTCTTCTCCCACTTTTTTAGCTAATTTTTCGGTACGTAAAACGGTACTTTCAGCGATGTAAATTTCAATTAGCATATCAGCAGCTGCCATTAACAATTGTTGGTGAGCATCTAAATCCATTCCATATTTTTGAACGGCAGCTCCGGCAACCATTAAAAAGGCTTTTTTCAATTTGCCTACCATTTCTTTTTCTTCGGAAAACAATTCCGAATAATCAGGCGTATCAAACGAAGGAATGCCCATTAATTCTTCTTGCACTTTCATAGCAGGACCTAATAAATCCACATGACCTTTCATGGCTTTTTTGATTAACATTCCCACCGAAAGCATACGGTTAATTTCGTTAGTTCCTTCATAAATTCTGGCAATTCTGGCATCTCTCCAAGCACTTTCCATCGGAGTGTCTTCTGAGAATCCCATTCCGCCATAGATTTGAATGCCTTCATCAGCACAGTTTTGTACATCCTCCGAAACGGCAACTTTTAGGATCGAACATTCAATGGCAAATTCTTCCACCCCTTTTAATTCTGCTTCTTGATGCGAAGCACCTTCTGATTCACGTATTTTAATGCGGTTTTCAATGTCTTTTGCTGCACGATAGGTGGCACTTTCTCCGGCATAAGCCGATGTGGCCATTTCCGCTAATTTATAGCGAATGGCTCCAAATTGTGAAATCGGTGTGTTGAACTGAAATCTTTCATTGGCATAATTGATAGCGTTTGAAGTCACTCTGCGTTGTGCATCCAAACAAGCGGCAGCCAATTTAATACGGCCTACATTCAAGGCATTCATCGCGATTTTAAAACCTTCGCCACGTCCGGCTAACATATTTTCAACCGGAACTTTTGTATCTGAAAAGAAAACCTGACGCGTAGAAGAAGCACGAATACCTAATTTATGTTCTTCCTCGTTCATGGTGATTCCGTTGGAAGGATCATTTTCAACAATAAATCCGGTGATATTTTTATCATCTTCAATTCGAGCAAAAACAATGAATAACGAACAAAATCCGGCATTTGAAATCCACATTTTTTGTCCGGTGATTTTGTAATGTGTTCCATCTTCCGATAAAACGGCTTTTGTTTTTCCGGAATTCGCATCAGAACCTGCTCCCGGTTCAGTCAAACAATACGCTCCAAACCATTCGCCTGAGGCTAATTTTGGCACGTATTTTTTCTTTTGTTCTTCAGTTCCGTAAAGGGTAATCGGCATCGTTCCAATTCCGGTGTGAGCACCAAAAGCAGTTGAAAACGATCCGGTTGCTCCTGAAATGTAATCACATACTAAACAGGTGTCCACAAATCCCATTCCCATTCCGCCATATGCTTCCGGAACGGCTACGCTCAAAAAGCCCATTTCTCCGGCTTTACGCATCATTTCTTCTGTAAATGCGTAATCTTTCTTTTCAAATCGGTCTTTGTTCGGCCAAATTTCTTTGTCTACAAATTCTTTTACCGAATCACGCATCATGATTTGCTCTTCTGAGAAATCTTCGGGTGTGAATACATTTTCACATTTGGTTTCTTTTACCAAAAACTGTCCGCCTCTTGTTATGTCGTTCATTATTTTATGTTTTTATAGTTTTTTTAGAAAATAGAATATAGAGAATAGAAAATAGAGTTTTGAGAATACACATTATCGGTTATTAAAAAGGGAATAGATTATAGAAGAAAGGTGGAATAAAGGAAAATATATTTTTCTTCAATCCATTTTGGAAAGACATCGTCATTCTTTGAAATTCTTCAATTTTCTTTTCCATTTTATCAAACTTTTCTTCATTTATATAGTTTCTATGTTTTGCAACAATAAGTTGTGTAATTAATTCAAAAGAAGAACCAAGTGCTATGTCAACAAAATGACTAAAAGATTTATCTGTTCTTGATGAACCTTCTGCTATGTTACTAGGTATAGAGACTGAACATCGACTCATTTGTGAACTCAAATCATATCGTTCATGTTTAGGAAATTCTAATAAAATATCCGAAACATCATTAGCAATCTCAATACCTAGTTGCCAAACTTTCAAATTTTTATAATTATGCCTCATGAATCTTCCTTTTAAGTTTTTCTTTAAAAGTCTATTTTCTATATTCTATTTTCTTTTCTCTTTTATAGCAATTCAAAAATTCCAGCACTTCCTTGTCCGGTTCCCACACACATACTCACCATTCCATATTTACTGCCACGCAAACGCATCTCATCAAAAAGTTGGACAGACAATTTAGCACCCGTACAACCTAGTGGATGCCCTAATGCAATCGCACCACCATTCACATTAACGATTTCAGGATTTAAACCTAATTCACGAACTACGGCTAGTGATTGCGAAGCAAAAGCTTCATTTAACTCAATTAAATCGATATCATTTAAGGTTAATCCTGCTTGTTTAAGTGCTTTTGGAATGGCTTTTACCGGCCCAATTCCCATGATTCTTGGTTCAACACCGGCTGATGCGAAGTTGACTAAGCGAGCAATTGGCTTAATTCCTAATTCATTAACCAATTCTTCGCTCATGATTAATACGAAAGCAGCACCATCACTCATTTGTGATGAATTTCCTGCCGTAACGCTACCATCAGCAGCAAATACAGGTTTAAGTCTTCCCAAAGCTTCTTTGTTGGTGTCCGCTCGTGGCCCTTCGTCTTTGGTAACGGTGTAGGATTTGGTTTCTTTTTTACCGTTTTCGTTCAAAAACGTTTGCTCAACAGTAATCGGAACAATTTGTTTGTCAAATTTGCCTTCTGCTTGAGCTTTTAAAGCTTTTTGGTGGGAATGATAGGCAAACTCATCTTGGTCTTCACGCGACACGTTGAATTGTTTCGCCACCGCTTCTGCAGTTAAACCCATTCCCCAGTAGTAATCTTCGTTTCCATTTGCCGCAACGGAATAATCCGGAGTGGGTTTATAGCCACCCATCGGAATAAAACTCATACTTTCGGCACCACCGGCAATTATGCAATCGGCCATTCCGGACTGAATTTTAGCGGTTGCCATTCCAATCGTTTCCAAACCGGACGCACAATAACGATTCACGGTTACACCCGGAACATCCGTTACTTTTAATCCCATTAAGGAAATTAGGCGACCTACGTTTAGTCCTTGTTCCGCTTCGGGCATAGCGTTGCCGACCATTACGTCGTCGATGCGTTTTTTGTCAAAATCGGGTAGTTCATTCATCATAAACTGAATAGTTTCTGCCGCCAATTCATCCGGTCTTTTGAAACGGAATACTCCTTTTGGTGCTTTTCCGACTGCTGTTCTGTATGCTTTTACTATATATGCTGTTTTCATGTTTTTTGTTTTTAAGAGTATAGAAAATAGAGTATAGAGAATAGATTTTATCGGTTAAATCTATATTCTATTTTCTTTTTTCTATTATCTAATTTCTTAACGGTTTTCCTTTGGTTAACATAAATTGAATGCGTTCCAATGTTTTGCGTTCTGTACATAATGATAAAAACGCTTCTCGTTCAATATCCAACAAATACTGTTCACTCACCAATGTAGGTTCTGATAAATCGCCACCAGCCATGACATACGCTAATTTGTTGGCAATTTTTCTATCGTGTTCCGAAATGTATTTTCCGGCTTGCATTTGATCGGTTCCCACTAAGAACATTCCCAACGCTTGTTTTCCTAATACTTTAATGTCTTTGCGTTGAATTGGTTGGGTGTAGCCTTGTTCTGCCATTTGTAAAGCAACTTGTTTGGCTACCGCAATTTGTCTGTCACGGTTTACTACCACTATATCTTTTCCTTTTTGAAGAATGCCATAATCAAAGGCTTCATATGCTGAAGTCGCTACTTTTGCCATACCGATGGTTAAGAAATATTCTTGCAACACATTCAATTCCACATCATTTTTACGGAATAAATCGGAGGCACGTAAGGTCATTTCTTTAGAACCACCACCGCCCGGAATCACTCCAACACCAAATTCAACCAGACCAATGTAGGTTTCTGCAGCGGCAACCACTCTATCGGCATGCATCGTCATTTCGCAACCACCACCCAATGTCATTCCATGTGGAGCTACGACAACCGGAATAGAGGAGTAACGGCAACGCATCATGGTGTCTTGGAACATTTTGATGGCCATATTCAATTCGTCATATTCTTGTTCAACAGCCATCATGAAAATCATTCCGATGTTGGCACCCACAGAGAAATTTGCTCCTTGGTTTCCAATAACTAAACCGTTGTATTCTTTTTCGGCTAAATCGATGGCTTTGTTGATGCCTTGTAAAACACCACCACCAATAGTATTCATTTTGGAATGGAATTCTAAGTTCAAAATTCCGTCACCTAAATGATGAATTGTAGCATCGGAATTACCCCAAACTTTTTGGCTTTCTCTGATATTGTCAAGAATTATAAACGCATCCTGACCCGGAATTTTCTCTTGTGATTTCGTTGGAATGTTATAAAAATAGGTCGCTCCATTTTTTACGGTATAAAAAGAAGCGTTTTCAGATTTTACCATTTCAGTCACCCAAGCGGCCGGTTCATAACCTTCTGCTCGCATCATTTCAATTCCTTTGGCTACGCCGATGCTGTCCCAAATTTCAAACGGACCATTTTCCCAACCGAAGCCGGCTTTAATGGCGTCATCAATTTTATATAGTTCGTCTGATATTTCAGGAATTCTATTGGAACAATAGGCAAACATCGCCGCAAAATTCTTTCTGTAAAAATCACCGGCTTTGTCTTTTCCTTTTACTAAAACACGGAATCGATCAATCGGTTTGTCGATGGTTTTCGTTAGTTCTAAAGTGGCAAAAGAAGCTTTTTTATTCGGACGATATTCCATCGTATCTAAATCCAAAGACAAAATATCCTTATCTACTTTTTTATAAAATCCTTGTTTGGTTTTGCTTCCCAACCATTTGTTCTCCATCATTTTATCAATGAAAGCAGGTAATTTAAACAAGTTGTGAGCTTCATCATTCGGGCAGTTTTGGTAAATGCCGTTGGCTACATGAACCAAGGTATCTAAACCTACTACATCTACCGTTCTAAAGGTTGCCGACTTTGGACGACCAATCACCGGACCGGTTAATTTATCTACTTCTTCGATGGTTAGACCCATTTCTTTCACTTGGTGAAACAAACTCATGATACCGAAAATTCCAATTCTGTTACCGATGAAAGCCGGCGTATCTTTGGCTACGACCGATGTTTTACCTAAAAATTGTGAGCCGTAATTCGTTAAGAAATCTAAAACCGACTGACTCGTTTTTGGTCCCGGAATGATTTCAAACAACTTTAAATAACGAGCCGGATTGAAGAAATGTGTTCCACAAAAATGTTGTTGAAAATCATCAGATCTTCCTTCGCTCATGAATTGTATCGGAATTCCGGAGGTGTTAGAAGTCACCAATGTTCCGGTTTTTCTATATTTATCTACTTGTTCAAAAACCAATTTTTTGATGTCTAATCGTTCCACCACCACTTCGATAATCCAGTCGACTGATGAAATTTTCGGCATATCATCCGTCGTATTACCGGTAGTGATTCGGTTAGCGAATTTTTGACTGTAAATAGGCGAGGGGTTCGATTTTAAAGCATTTGCCAAACTGTCATTCACAATACGGTTGCGAACTGCTTTACTTTCTAAAGTGAGTCCTTTTTTCTCTTCCGCCTCGTTCAATGCATTTGGAATGATGTCTAACAAAAGGACTTCCACACCAATATTGGCAAAATGACACGCAATACCGGAGCCCATAATTCCGGAACCGATGACTGCCACTTTTTTGATTGTTCTTTTCATTTTTTATTTCTTATTGCGGGTTTTAACTTTCCGCTGGTTTTTGATAGTTTTATTTTTTATACTTTCAATTCACTTTTTATCTTATCGAACACGGATGAGGTAGATTAAGTGGATTTTCACTGATTTCTTTTATTCGCTTAGCGAAAATGGATTTGAATGGATTCATTACCGCTAATAATTCTTTTTTTACTACTTTTCTGAAAACTGCGACTGCTCCCGAAGCCTCGGGATGAAAACTCCCAACTCCCATCTTCCAACTCCTATCTAAAAAATCTTCTTCTCATTAATCAACTCCGTAATTACCTCTGCTACTTCCATAAAGTTTTGTAATTTTTCATCACTTACATTTTGGCGGATGACTTCATTGAATTTCAATACAGTATTACGAGACAATTCTCTTTTCTCTTTGCCTAATTCGGTCAAGTATATTAAAACGCCTCGACCATCATCCGGATTTTTTTTGCGGATGATGAGTCCTTTTTCTTCTAAAGTTTTTAACGTTCGGGTCAAACTGGTTGCTTCCATTCCCATCCGATTGCTGATGTAGGAGGAAGGTGTTCCTTCTTCTTTGTCAATGCTAAGCAACGCAAATCCAATAGCCATTGAACCGTCGAATTTGGAAGCTTCTTCATTGTACATTCTTGCAACTGATTGCCAAGTCGCTCGAAGAATATAATCTATCGTTTTATCTTTCATATTTTACGCAAACGTTTTCAAAGATAATAAAAATTTATTATGCACGCATAGTATTTTTTAAAATTTAACATTTCGATAATATGTAAATTGTATAAAAACAGACTGGTATTAGTCTTTATATCAAAACAAAAAGACAGATTTTAGTCCGTCTTTCTACTGATTCTGTTAAAATGCTGAATAGTTAATTTAAAGTATATTCGACCGAAATGGCAGTGTTCAATACTTTTGAAATCGGACAATTTTCTTCGGCATCTTTAACCAATTCGGCAAACCTACCTTCCGAAATTCCATTTACTGTTGCTTTGAGTATTAAATGCGATTTTGTAATAGCTCCGTCTACAAAGGTGACTTGGCATTTTGTTTCCAATTCGGTAGGTTCAAAGCCGGCTCCACCCAAATTGAAACTAAGTTTCATTGTAAAACATCCTGCATGAGCGGCAGCAATCAGTTCTTCAGGATTGGTTCCTATACCATCTTCAAAACGTGAACCAAATGAATATTGTGTTTTGTTTAAAACGGTGCTTTGTGTTGTTAAATTTCCTTTTCCTTCTTTACCGGAACCGTTCCAAACGGCAATTGCATGTCTTTTCATAGAATTAAGTTTTATATTTAGTACAATTTACAAATTCAATATTTAAAGCTTGTTATGATTGTGTTAACTGTTTTATAAATACAAAAAAAGCCCCCAATTAAGAGAGCTTTCCGTATTAAGAATTGTAAATTTTGTCATACAACTGTTTGTACTTTTCTTTCACAATTTTTCGTTTTAACTTCATAGTGGGAGTAAGATGACCTCCTTCAATTGACCAAATATCAGGTGTTAATTCAAAGCGTTTGATTTTTTCCCAATTTCCGAATTTTTCATTGGCTTGATCTACTTCCTCTTGAAAACGTTCTAACACTTTAGGGTTATTCACTAATTCTTCGTTAGAATCGGAGAGGTTCACTTGGTGTCTTTTTGCCCATTCCCGAACAAATTCAAAATTAGGTTGAATGAATGCGGCCGGCATTTTTTCACCATCACCAATTACCATTGCTTGTTCAATAAAAAAGGATTGTTTTAAACGATTTTCAATTAATTGTGGAGCAATGTATTTACCTCCGGATGTTTTAAACATTTCTTTTTTGCGATCAGTGATGCGAAGAAAACCATCCTTATCAAATTCACCAATATCTCCGGTATGAAAGTAACCGTCTTTAATAACTTCATCAGTTAAAGTTTTATCTTTATAGTAACCCATCATTACATTGGGACCTTTACAGAGGATTTCGCCGTCTTCTGCTATTTTCACTTCAACCCCTTTAATTAATTTTCCAACAGTTCCAATTCTGAAAAGTCCGTTTCTCATGTCATTCACAGAAATAACAGGGGAGGTTTCTGTTAATCCATATCCTTCCATAACAGGTATTCCTGCTGCAGCGAAAACTCTTGCCAAACGATGTTGTAAAGCAGCACTTCCGGATACCATCACATCTAAATTTCCACCTAACGCCTCTTTCCATTTACTGAAAATTAATTTTCGGGCAATTCCTAATTGTTTTTCATACCACCAACCGTTTTGTCCGTAAGGTTTGTAACGTAATCCTAAATTAATCGCCCAGAAAAACAGCATTTTTTTGATACCGGTTAGTTCTGCACCTTTACCATAAATCTTGTCATATACCTTTTCCAACAAACGCGGTACCACTGTCATTACATTAGGATGAACTTCTTTTAAGTTATCAGTTAATTTTTCAATGCTTTCGGCAAAATAAACAGACACCGAATAATATTGATAGATGTATAAAATAACTCGTTCGAAAATGTGACAAATAGGCAAGAAACTTAGGGCAGTACTGGTTCCTTCATTAAAAGGAATTCGCGGTGCACTATCTAATACATTCGAGACTATATTGTTATGAGAAAGCATTACTCCTTTAGGTCTTCCTGTTGTTCCTGAAGTATAAATGATAGTGGCTAATTCTTCCGGTTTAACATTGTTTTTTCGGTCTTCTACTACATCTTGATTGGACACATCCGCACCTAAATCTAATAATTCTTTCCAGTTTTTGCAACCCGAAATTTCATCAAAAGAATAAATGTCTTTAAGCGAAGGGACATTATTTTTAATTGCAATTAATTTATCATAAACCCCTTGATCAGAAACGATGCAATAGCTGGATTCAGAGTGATTTAAAATGTATTCGTAATCTTCTGATGCGATTGTTGGATAAATAGGTACCGTTTGTGCACCAACTTGCAAGGAACCAATGTCAAAAATATTCCATTCCGTTCGGTTGGTAGAAGATATTAAGGCTATTTTATCATTTTTTTGTACGCCTAATCGAATAAAAGCTCTTGAAATTGCATTCGATTTGTCAATATATTCTTGCGTAGAGGTTTTTACCCATTCACCATTGTATTTGGTAACCAAGCAATCAGGAACATTGTTTTTTGCAAGTTGATAATATGGAAAATCAAAAAGTCGGGTTATTGGAATCATTTTTTCATAGAATTTTATGCAAATTAGAGAAAAAACAATGATTTTCAAACCATTTTAATAAAAAAAGGAGCTGAAATTTCTCAACTCCTTGATTTTTTATACAATATATGAATTATAACGACTTCATTTTTTAATAAATAACTACATACATTAAATGAATTTTTAATTTTTTCTCAACCTATAAGTTCTTGTTTTATAAAGATTTTGAGCTACAATTAGATGAGCCAATGCATCTTTGGAAAGTTCTACATTTAATTTTGACGGTTTAAGAATACTATCATTTATTACTTTAAATTGTAAAGGTTTTGATTTAGGTTGCAAAATTATAATATCGTTTTCAACTCGAAATGCAAAATTGTCATGAAATTGCATAATACTTCTACCTTTTGTTTTTGTATTAATTTCGAAAATACTTCTGCCAATCATGGGTGTTTCAATATTCACTCCACTGTAACTTAACAGAGTAGGCGGTATATCAATTTGACTGGATTGTAAATTGAAAGTCATTCCTTTTGGTACATTTGGCCCTATGATTAAAGCAGGTATCCTGAATTTTTTTATGGGAACTAAATATTTACCGTAGGTTCTAGTATTATGATCTGCAATAATTACAAATAAAGTATTTTTATAATAAGCTTCTTTCTTCGCTAATTCGAAAAACTTTCCAATACTAAAATCAGCATACTTGATAGCATTATTTACCGTATTTTTATTTTTTTCGTATAATATTATTCTTCCGTCTGGGTATTCAAATGGTTCGTGATTTGAAGTTGAAAAAAGTAAAGAAAAGAATGGTTTATTTTTCAATGATATAAAATATTGATTGGCTTTGGTTACTAAATCTTCATCACTATATCCCCAAGTTCCTTTTAACGCATAGCTTTGGTTGTCTTGGTCAAAATCAGTCTCATCAATAATATTATCAAAACCGTTTCCGTTGAAAAACGAGGCCATGTTGTCAAAATTTGCCATTCCGCCATAAATGAAACTGGTATCATATCCTTCATTTTTATAGACAGAAGCGAGTGTAAAAAAGTGTTCTTGCGAGTTACTAAGTTTCACTACACTTTCTGAGGGACTTGGTAAAAATCCAGAAATCACAGCTTCAATTCCACGAACACTCCTTGTACCCGTACAATATAAATTAGTGTAGAGTAATCCTTCTTTGGTGAGTTTATCAAATTCCGGAGTTAAAGGCAATCCACCCAAAGAGCCTACAAATTCGGCTCCAAGACTTTCTTCCAATATAATTACAACATTATACTTTTTTTTAGAAATACTATCTGATTTGTTCATGTGTAAAAAAGTAATACTGTCAAATGGAAAGCCACTTTCTTTTGTTGTCATGTATTTTTTTACTCTGTTATTGGCTTCTTCAATATTCATTTTTCCATATAACTTTGATATATCTGTTTCGTTTTTAATTGAATAAATTGCAAATCCCAAAGTATACAATGAATTCAATCCTAATGAATTTGTCATTTGGTCAGTTGAAAAAACTGCATTACTCGCATTTATTGGTCGTTTTGATGTTAAACTTGACCTTGCCCCAAAAATCAAAAGAAATAAGATTATTGGCATCAAAATCAATCTCATTTTTAGAGGTATTGGTTCGATTTTAAAAAGTTGTTTACTTTTTTTGATTCCTAAGTAGATACTAATTAATAGACATAAAAAGGTTAAAATAAGTGATGGAAAGTAACTTTTTAATAAGGTTCCAAATACTTCTTTGGGATAAATTAAGTAATCTATGAAAATTCTATTTGGTCTGGTGTCGTATTGACTTATAAAATTCACTGAAGCTATTTCTGTCAATAAAATTAGTATAAGAAATAACAAGAAATAAAAATTGATTATTTTTTGAATATGGTGGACAAACCTTTCCGGAATAAATGTTAATGCTAAAAAAGGTAAAAAAGAAAGATAACTAAAAACAATAATATCAAAACGAAAACCTATCGGAAAAATATACCAATAATTTTGAGTTTCTGAAACCCTATCAAAAAAATAAATAAATAAAAAAAATCTGCTTAAGGAAGTAATCAAAATCCCCAAGCAGAAAAATGTAAAAATAGGTTTTAAATAAGATAAATTTTTCATTTGAAATTTTACGAAAGCCAAATTTACTTTAGTAAAATTATCAATTGATTAATTTTAGCTTAATGGTTTCTTAATGTTTACTTAACCAATTTTTTGCATTCACAAATGCCTCCAACCAAGGCGAAACTTCATCGACTCTGTCATTCGGATAATGTGCCCAATTCCATGGAAAAGTAGAACGTTCAATATGTGGCATCATTACCAAATGACGACCGGTTTTATCACATAGCATGGCTGTGTTGTAATCGGACCCGTTTGGATTGGCCGGATAATTTTCATAACCGTATTTGGCTACAATATGATACTGACTTTCTTCGTACGGTAACTTGAATTTTCCTTCGCCGTGCGAAATCCAAACACCTAAAGTTGAACCTGCCAATGAAGAAAGCATGACCGAATTATTTTCCTGTATTTTCACAGAAGTAAATCCACTTTCGTGTTTCTGACTGTCGTTGTGGTGCATTTTTCCGTGAATTTCATGTTCCGGATTAATGACTTCTAATTCCATAAATAACTGACAACCATTGCAAATTCCAACCGACAAGGTGTCTTCTCTTTTAAAGAAATTATCTAACGCCGTTTTTGCTTTTTCGTTATATAAAAAGGCTCCTGCCCAACCTTTGGCAGAACCCAAAACATCTGAATTAGAAAATCCACCCACCGCACCAATAAACTGAATGTCTTCTAAGTTTTCACGACCCGAAATTAAATCGGTCATGTGCACATCTTTTACATCAAATCCGGCTAAATACATGGCATTGGCCATTTCACGTTCCGAATTACTTCCTTTTTCACGGATAATGGCTGCTTTTGGTCTTGGTTTTGAAGCATCAACTTCCGGTTTTTTTCCATTGAAATGAGTGGGAAAATGATACTGTAACGGTTGATTTTTATAATTTACAAACCGTGCTGCAGCTCTACCGTTTTTGGTTTGTTTTTGATCTAATAAATAGGAAGTTTTAAACCAAATATCTCTATATTTTTCAATCGGTAACGCATAATTTTCGATTTTTAAAACACCCGAATCAGTAACTTTTCCTAAAGTATGGAAAGAGATATTTTCTTCCTTCAAGAATGATTCAAAAACGTGATCATCATTCGCTTGAAGTACAATTCCGATATTTTCTGAAAATAAAATTTTCAACAAATCTTTTTCATTAAATGAATTAAAATCGAGTTTTGCACCTAAGTGATTATCTGCAAAACACATTTCTAATAAAGTTGTAATCAAACCACCGCTTCCTATATCGTGTCCGGCAGCAATTTCATCGTTTTTGATTAATTCCTGTATGACATTAAACGCTTTTTTAAAGAAAGCCGCATCTTTAATAGTTGGTGTTTCTTTTCCAATTGCATTTCTAATTTGAGCAAAAGAAGAGCCACCCAATTTGAATTCATCTTGTGATAAATTGATATAGTAAATCGAACCTGCTGATTTTTGAAAAACGGGTTCGACCACTTTTCTAATATCATTACAATTTCCGGCGGCAGAAATAATCACCGTACCAGGTGCAATGACTTCGGTATCGGCATATTTTTGCTTCATGGAAAGGGAATCTTTTCCGGTTGGAATGTTGATTCCTAATTCGATAGCAAATTCAGAACACGCTTCAACGGCTTCATATAAACGAGCATCTTCGCCTTCGTTTTTACACGCCCACATCCAGTTAGCTGAAAGTGAAACACTTTTCAATCCGTCTTTTAGCGGAGCAAAAACAATGTTTGATAAGGCTTCACCAATGGCATTGCGACTACCCGCTTTTGGGTCAATTAAAGCCGAAATAGGCGAGTGGCCAATAGAAGTGGCAATTCCTTCTTTACCTTGATAATCCAACGCCATGACTCCTACATTATTCAGCGGTAATTGAATTGGGCCGGCACATTGTTGTTTAGCTACTTTTCCACCTACACAACGATCGACTTTGTTGGTCAACCAATCTTTACAAGCCACAGCTTCAAGTTGTAAAACTTGTTCCAAATAGGTTTCAAAATCGGCATCTTTATAATTGATTTCAGTAAAATGACGGTCTACCGAAACATCTTTCATGATCATTTTGGGTGAACTTCCGAACATATCGGCCAATTCAAAATCCATGGGTTTGGCTCCGGTTGTTTTTGATTCGAATGTAAAACGATGATCGCCCGTAACTTCACCCACTTGATACATAGGCGAACGTTCTCTATCAGCAATGCGTTGCAGGGTTTCTAGGTCTTTTTGACCGATAACCAATCCCATTCGTTCTTGACTTTCGTTACCAATAATTTCTTTAGCAGATAAAGTTGGGTCACCGACTGGTAATTTATCCAAATCGATTAATCCACCGGTGGCTTCCACTAATTCAGATAAGCAATTTAAGTGTCCACCCGCACCGTGATCGTGAATGGAAACAATCGGATTTTCATCACTTTCCACCAAACCACGAATGGCATTGGCAGCTCTTTTTTGCATTTCCGGATTGGAACGTTGAATGGCATTTAATTCTATTCCGGAACCAAAAGCACCGGTATCGGCTGAAGAAACGGCAGCACCGCCCATTCCGATTCTATAATTTTCACCACCTAAAATCACAATTTGATCTCCGGTTTTCGGTTCGTGTTTTTGAGCTTGATTGGCTTTTCCGAAGCCTATTCCTCCTGCCAACATGATTACTTTATCAAAACCAAGTTTTCTAGCTTCTTCTTCGTGTTCAAAAGTTAAAACTGAACCTGTAATTAACGGCTGTCCGAATTTATTACCAAAATCGGAAGCACCATTCGACGCTTTGATTAGAATATCCATTGGGGTTTGATACAACCATTTTCGTTCCTCCATCGCATTTTCCCACGGACGAGTTTCTTCCAATCGAGAATACGAAGTCATATAAACCGCAGTTCCGGCTAAAGGAAGTGAACCTTGTCCACCGGCAAGTCTGTCTCTGATTTCTCCACCAGAACCGGTAGCTGCCCCGTTAAAAGGCTCAACCGTTGTTGGGAAATTATGGGTTTCTGCTTTTAAAGAAATAACGGAATCAAACTCTTTTGTTTGATAAAAATCAGGTTTGTCGGCACTTTTGGGAGCAAATTGTTCCACTTTAGGACCTTTGATAAATGCAACATTATCTTTGTATGCTGATACAATGTCGTTCGGATTTTCAGCCGATGTTTTTTTGATTAATTTGAATAAGGAAGAAGGTTTTTCTTCACCATCAATCACAAAAGTTCCGTTGAAAATTTTGTGACGGCAATGTTCGGAGTTTACTTGTGAGAACCCAAACACTTCGGAATCGGTTAAATTACGTTTCAGTTTAATGGCAAGTGTATTCAAATAATTGACTTCTTCATCGCTCAATGCTAACCCCTCTTGTTTGTTGTAGGCCGCGATATCTTCAATTTCTTTGATGGATTCCGGTTGAATGTGGATGGTGAAAATGTCTTGATGTAATTCCGTATATTTTTGAAACAACATCGGATCAAAATCGGAATGGTTACTTTCTACCTTATGAAATTCTTCAATACGAATAATGCCCTCAATACCCATATTTTGAGTAATTTCCACAGCATTCGTACTCCAAGGCGTAATCATAGCGGCACGTGGGCCAACAAAAAAATCCGCTAAGACGGATTTTTCAATTTTATTTGTATTGCCAAAAAGCCAGTTTAATTTTGCGATGTCTTGAGTCAAAAGTTCGTTTTGCGTTTGAACGGCAAAAACAGTTGAACTTTCGTTTCCGAAGAAATGAATCATAAAAAATTATTTGTGTTGTTGTAGGTGCAAATTTACGTTGAAAAAAAGTAGTTTCAAAGTATATTTTTTCACTAAGTTGTGAACAAAAAAAAGACTGTCTATCAAACAGTCTTTTAAAAAAAATATAAAAAATTATTTTTTTCTTGTCATGATAATTTCCATGCTTTTGTATTCTTTGCCACTAAAATCAACATCAAACATTTCCATTTTACGAGTGTTTTTATCAACAATAGTGTAGGTTTCACGGATTGCTTTTTCTTTCTTCGTAACCGGATCTACTGTTGTTCCTGAAAAATTGATAGTTTTGGTCGCTTCATCATATTTTCCGGATATTACCATAATTCCTGTGCTCATGTTGTCAATCCAAGTAGAAGTGTATTCTTGCGATGCATTGTTGTAGGCTAGTGTACTTTTTCCTTCAAATGGCATTCCCATAAATTCTCCTTTGTGAATAGTTTCCTGATAACGATCACCATAAATCATTTTTGATTCTGCGGTCATGGTGTTTTTCATAGGTTCTGCACCCGGTTCCATCCACATGGTCATTTCTTCATTCCAAGTGCCATTTTCCAAAGCTAACATTTTGTGTGGTTCACCCGGAGTCATGAAATCTTCCCATGCTTTTGCAATCGTAGCAGAATCAGGAATTGTAATCGGTGTTTCTTCTACTTTGACTGTGTCGGTAACACTTGTCGAGTCTGTTTTGGTTTCTTCTTTTTTTCCACAAGAAACTAGCGAAATAA
The DNA here is from genome assembly GCF_004122145.1 of Flavobacterium piscinae. Lineage (GTDB taxonomy): Bacteria > Bacteroidota > Bacteroidia > Flavobacteriales > Flavobacteriaceae > Flavobacterium > Flavobacterium piscinae. The sequence continues at coordinate 158,605 of NZ_SBKQ01000007.1, read as the reverse complement.
TCGCAATAAGGGATAAAAATTTTAGTTTCATAATTTTATTGTTTTGTTAGGTTTGATATGTAAAATTATGAAAAATATTTTAATCTTCTTCAAAAACAGTATGATTATAAGCTCCTATATCTGTGGGACTTATCCTTGGTTGTTCTATGATGTCCGGAAAACCAGAGAAGGCTGAATTAGCTTGACCTCTAGCCGCTGAATCATCACCAATTATTAATTGGTTTTTAATAACATTTAAAAATCTAGGATTGGCAACCGAATTATTTGTAGCGATGATACAATTTACATAACGTTGATTATCCGTTGCAAATAGATAAAGTTCATCGGTTGTATAAGTATTGTTAATGTTATTAAATTTAATCAAACAATGGTCAAATTTATAGTTGAATGTTGGATGGTCAACTTTATCAATCAGCATTTGAATTTGGTTTGAACCATAAATAATGCAATTGGTAAAAGTCGCTTCTTCCATGGGCTGAACTTCGGGTAAAGCCCCTTCAATATAATTGTTTAAATAGACCGAAAGTTGTCTTGAACTTGCCCAATTATTATTAAATGTAGAGTGATTAAAATTGTACTTCCCGCCGTATGAGCAGGCGAGAGCAATTTGTCCGGCACTGTTTATTACTACATTTTCTCCTTTAATATGAGCTGTTCTTGCTAAAATGCCATAGTTGGAATGATCATAAATTTGCACGTTCTTGAGTTTAACATCAGCTTCCGGATTTGTTAAACCGGTGTTGCCTTCAATTAAAAGTCCAACAACGCCATTTTTAATAACGCAGTTCGTAAATTCATTGTTTTTACTTCCTTGAGTCAACCAAATTGTTCCCCATTGTCCGGGAACATCTTCATAAAGTGGTTCTAATCGATCACCCTGAAAAATGACATGATTTTCTAATGGATTTTCAGGATTAGTAGAGGGTAGTCCGTTGACTTTTATACTTCCTTCATTGCCTATAATCAAACCGGATTCAGCATGAAAATGAATTTGAGCACCGGACTCAACAACTAATGTTTTGTTTGCGGGAACTGCCGCATAACCATAAATGACATACGGTTTAGAGTTATTCCAAATGTATTCGTTTCCGTTAATTGGGTCGTTTTCATCCAACACAAAACCATAAATTTCGTCATCGCCAATTGGTAAGGTTTCTGTTGTTCCATCATCAAAGCGTTGCGGATAAAGAAAATAGGCATCTTGTATTAACGTAACCAATTCTACTTTTTGTTCTGATGTTCCTTGACCGAAAAGAATTTGATCGGTGTATAAAAAGTCAGTTGGATTTGCTTCTGAAATATCCACCGTTGTTTCAATAAAAATATACATGCTGTCTTTAGCGAGCATCTCTACATTTTCAAAAATGCGGTTATTTCCAACCATTCCATCCACAGTCATACGGTATTTAGAATCCAATCCTTTTCTTAAACGGATGGAGGGAATACTAATGTCTTCATCAGAGCGGTTATAGACTTTTAAGGTATACGTACTTGAACCTATATTACTAAAAACAGTATCAAAATAAATGGTATCTCTAGAAAATTCCAATCCACCGGAACTGGGTTTGAATTCAAAATCATTTCGACAAGAAGTCAGTGAAATGGCAGAAATAATAAATAATAGAAAAAGTAAATTACGCATGAGCCTGATTTTTGGTAAAATTAACCATTAAATTGAAATAGCAAAATCAAATTATTTAACGAATTTAAGAGGATTTTAGTTTATGCTCCTTTGAAAAATCTTTATTTTTACAAAAAAATAGATGAGATGATATTCGATAAAGCCAAAATTCTTCAAAATTGTAATGATTTTAGCAAAAATACTTTGATGGAAACCCTTGAAATTGAGTTCGTTGATGTGGGAGAAGACTTTTTAAAAGCCAAAATGCCTGTCAATTCCAGAATTCATCAACCCATGGGATTATTGCATGGTGGAGCATCTGTTGCATTGGCCGAAAGTGTGGGGAGTGCTGCTTCGATGTTGTTTGTGAATGCTGAAAAACAAGAAGTGAGAGGTATTGAAATTTCAGCCAACCATTTACGAAGTAAGCGAGAAGGAACTGTTTTTGCCACCGCCAAAATCATTCATCAAGGGAGAAGCATTCATTTATGGGAAATAAAAATTGAAGATGAAGAAGGAAAACTAATCTGCCTATGCAAACTGTCAAACATTGTTTTACCTAAAAAGACTTCTTAACGATGGCAATTTTGTCAAAAATTAAATTACAAGTAGAACAAAAATTGCCTTTTGTTTTGTATGTGCTTCCGAATCAAAACAAACTTTATGGTTTATTTCAAAAGGACAATACTATTATTGATTATAAAGGTCAAAGCGGATTTGTTTTTGTTTCTTTTGATGGTACTAAAAAATATGTTATTCCTTTTGAGGGTTCAGATTTTTTGGAAGAGGAGTTTAGTTTTGACACAGTAAATCAAACGGAAGATTTCGCTAGCTTTTCTGAAAGAGAAAAAAAACATTTTGAAAATAGTGTTCAAAAAGCAATACTATCCATTCATAATGGCGATTTTGAAAAAGTTGTCCTTTCACGAAAAATTGAAATTGAAAAAAAGATTGATTTAACGGATGCATTTTTAAGATTAATCAACCGTTATCCAACAGCTTTTCGTTCATTATTTTATCATCCGCACATTGGTTATTGGATGGGAGCCACACCGGAACAATTGATTAAAGTGGAAAATAATCATTTTGAAACCGTATCATTGGCCGGAACACATCAAAAAGATAATTTTGAGAATTGGTCAGCCAAAGAAAAAAATGAACAACAAATTGTGACCAATTATATTTTAGATAACTTACACAAAGAAGTAATTTCTTTGAAAGTAACAGAACCATTCACGGTGGAAGCCGGTTCGTTAGTTCATCTAAAAACTATTATTTCTGGCGAAGTTTTTTCGATAGAAAACACTAAAAACATCCTTCAAAATTTACATCCAACGCCCGCAGTTTGTGGTTTTCCAAAACAAAAAGCGGTACAGTTTATTAACGAAAATGAGGGATATGACCGAAAATTTTATGCCGGCTATTTAGGTTTATGGAATGAAGAAGAGGCATCTGCCAATCTTTTTGTAAATTTACGTTGTATAGAAGTTGAAAAAAATAAAATTAACATTTATGTCGGTTGTGGAATCACCGGAGACAGTAACCCGGAAAAGGAATTTTTTGAAACCGAACATAAATCACAAATCATGAAATCCATTTTATAAAATGAGTTTAAAAGTAGATATATTGGCTTTTGGAGCCCATCCTGACGATGTTGAATTAGGTTGTGCCGGAACAATTGCCAAAGAAATTTCATTGGGAAGAAAAGTCGGTATCATCGATTTAACCGAAGGCGAATTAGGCACACGAGGTTCGGTTGAAATTAGGTATAAAGAAGCTACAAAAGCGTCAGAAATTTTAGGCATTTCGTTTCGTGAAAACCTAAAAATGCGGGATGGTTTTTTCAAAAATGATGAAGAACATCAATTGCAAGTGATTAGAATGATTCGTAAATACCGTCCGAAAATTGTGTTATGCAATGCCATTGATGACCGTCATGTTGATCATGGAAAAGGGGCAAAATTAGTTTCAGATGCTTGTTTTTTATCTGGTTTAAAACGAATTGAAACGGTTTTAGAAGGAGAAAAACAAGAAGCATGGCGACCAGATGTCGTTTATCATTATATCCAATGGAAAGATTTGAAACCTGATTTTGTAGTCGATATTTCAGGATTTATGGACAAAAAACTGCAAGCAATTATGGCGTATGATTCACAATTCTATAACCCAAATTCTGATGAAATGGTTACACCAATTGCCACCAAAAACTTTTTAGACAGCATAAAATACCGTTCGCAAGACTTGGGAAGACTCATTGGGACTGACTTTGCTGAAGGATTTACCGTTGAAAGATATGTGGCTGTCAATAGCTTAGGAGATTTAATGTAAATTATTGTAAAAATCTTTGCGAAATTAAAGGTTTGCACTATATTTGCACTCGCAAAAACAAATGGTGATTGTAGCTCAGTTGGTTAGAGCGTCGGATTGTGGTTCCGAAGGTCGCGGGTTCGAGACCCGTCTTTCACCCAAAAAACTCAAAGCTTCGAGGAAACTCGAGGCTTTTTTTGTGTCTCATTAAATAAAAATTTTTATTATTTTTTTATCAATATAATTTATTGTTGCTTTTTGTGCTACATTAAATTAATTTTAATGGGTAAGACATATTGGCATCTGACTTGATTTTGATCTTTAACAGCAGGATACCATGGCTCATCAAATTTATTCATCACTCGAAGGAGCTCTATTTTATATTCATCCGGTATCTTATTAATTACTTTAATATCGCTGAATGTTCCATCTACTTCAACGATAAAGCTGCACACAATTTCAGTAACAAAAGTATCACTTTTAGGAAACTTAAAATTTCTGGAAAGAAATCGATACAAGGCATTTTCGCCATACATTAGTTTAGGTTTTATATCAACTTCACTTACTAAATAAACTTTTTCACCGGTAACAGTGTGGTTTAATTTTGTGGTATTCTCCGTATTGGTTTGTGCATAGGAGGTAAGTGTAAATACTAGTAAGCAAATTAATGTTTTCATACAAATCAGTTAGAAATTATAAAACTCAAATTTCGTAATAAAAGTATGGAAATATTAGCAATATTAAAATAAAAAAACACCAATCCGTTTCCGAATTGGTGCTTTCAACCTAACTAATCAATTTATGAAAAAACTACTTTATTTTAATTTAATTTAGCCGCAGATTCGCTAATTATTTTCTACTATTTTTAAAATCTGAAAGGAAAATCTGTGAATCTGTGGCCAAAAAAATACTTATTTTACTAATTCGCTTTGATTTCTAAACACCAGTTCATTATCAAATGCATCCAACAAAATAATACTGTCGGTTTTAACTTTTCCACTCAAAATTTCTTTAGAAAGCTTGTTCAATACTTCTCTTTGAATGACTCTTTTCACCGGTCTGGCTCCGAATTGCGGATCATAACCTTTTTGAGCTAAGTAAACAATTGCTTCCGGTGTAGCATCCATAGTGATGTTTTGTTGAGCTAACATTTTAGTAACACTTTTTAATTGCAAACCAACAATTTCTCGAATGTTTGCATCAGATAATGGCGTAAACATCACAATTTCATCAATTCGATTGATAAACTCCGGACGAACGGTCTGTTTTAATAATCCTAACACTTCTACTTTGGCAGCTTCGGTAGCGGCTTCTAATCCTCCGCTCAGATTTTCAAACTTATCTTGTATAATATGACTTCCCATATTGGAGGTCATAATGATAATGGTATTTTTAAAATCAGCTACACGTCCTTTGTTGTCGGTCAATCGGCCTTCGTCCAAGACTTGTAACAATATATTAAAGGTATCCGGATGGGCTTTTTCAATTTCATCTAATAATACGACAGAATACGGTTTGCGTCGAACGGCTTCGGTCAACTGACCCCCTTCATCGTATCCCACATATCCAGGAGGAGCACCTACTAATCGGCTCACAGCGTGACGTTCTTGGTATTCACTCATATCAATTCGGGTCATTGCGTTTTCATCGTCAAATAAATATTCGGCTAACGCTTTGGCTAATTCAGTTTTTCCCACACCGGTTGTTCCCAAGAAAAGAAACGTTCCGATAGGTTTTTTCATGTCTTGCAATCCGGCACGACTTCTGCGAACGGCATCGCTTATTGCTTCAATGGCTTCATTCTGACCCACCACTCGGTGATGCAATTCGTCTTCTAATTTTAATAACTTTTCACGTTCACCTTGTAGCATTTTAGTCACGGGAACACCGGTCCATTTGGCAACCACTTCGGCTATATCTTCACGAGTTACTTCTTCTTTTATTAATGAAGTTCCCGATTGATTTTCTTGTAATTGAATTTGTAATTTGTCCAAACGTTCTTGAGCTTCTTTAATTTTGCCATATCTGATTTCGGCTACTTTGCCGTAATCGCCATCTCGTTCAGCACGTTCAGCTTCCAATTTGAAGTTTTCAATTTCAATTTTCACGTTTTGGATGTTATCCACTACTTCTTTTTCCGATTTCCATTTAGCAAAAATCTCGTTGCGTTCTTCTTTTAAATTGGCTAATTCTAAACCTAAAATTTTTAATTTAGATTCATCATTTTCTCTTTTGATGGCTTCAATTTCAATCTCCAATTGCATAATTTTACGATCCAAAACATCTAATTCTTCGGGTTTTGAATTGATTTCCATTCGCAATTTAGAAGCGGCCTCATCCATTAAATCAATGGCTTTGTCCGGTAAAAATCGATTGGTAATATAGCGTTGCGATAATTCTACAGCTGCGATGATTGCCTCATCTTTGATACGTACTTTGTGATGCGTTTCATATTTTTCTTTAATTCCACGTAAAATCGAAATCGCACTTTCAGTATCCGGTTCATCGACCATAATTTTTTGAAAACGTCGTTCGAGTGCTTTGTCTTTTTCAAAATATTTTTGGTATTCATCTAAAGTTGTTGCACCAATGGCACGCAATTCACCACGAGCTAATGCAGGTTTTAATATGTTTGCAGCATCCATAGCTCCTTCGCCTCCGCCTGCACCTACTAAGGTGTGAATTTCATCAATGAATAACACAATGTCTCCTTCAGAGGCTATTACCTCTTTGACAACTGATTTTAAGCGTTCTTCAAATTCACCTTTGTATTTGGCACCGGCGATTAACGCACCCATATCCAATGAAAAAACGATTTTGTCTTTAAGGTTTTCAGGAACGTCGCCATCTACAATTCGGTGGGCTAAACCTTCGGCAATGGCCGTTTTACCTACACCGGGTTCACCTACCAACATCGGGTTGTTTTTGGTTCTACGGGAAAGAATTTGCAACACTCTTCGGATTTCTTCATCACGACCTATAACGGGATCCAGTTTGCCATTTTTGGCAAGATCGTTGAGGTTTTTGGCATATTTACTTAAAGCATTGTAGGTTTCTTCCGCAGAAGCAGACGTAACTCGTTCGCCTTTTCGCAATTCAGAAATGGCGGTTTCTAATCCTTTTTCGGTTACTCCTTGGTCTTTTAAAATTTGAGCAACTTTACTTTTGGATTTAAAAATGGCCAATATCAAGTGTTCGATAGAAACATATTCATCATTCATTTTTTTGGCAATGATGGTTGCTTCATTTAGCATGGTTCCTGCTTCTCGGGAAAGCATAATCTCTGCACCCGAAACTTTTGGAAAGCTTTCAATGGTTCGGTCTAAAATTTGAGAAAATAGAGTGACATTCACATTCGTTTTTTTCAAAATAAACGGAGCAACATTTTCGTCCACATCTAAAATTCCTTTTAATATATGTTCGTTTTCCAGTTGTTGCTGACCAAAACTTTGTGCAATTTGCTGAGCTTGTTGTAGAGCTTCTTGCGATTTAATGGTTAAATTTTTTAAATTCATTTGATGTGTTTTTATATTATTCAGACAAAAAATGCCTATTAATTTGATATCTTTGTTGAGGTTTAGTCAACTACTATTCCAAAGCACAAATCAAGACAAAATGACTGTTTTTTCGAATAAAATAGTTGAAAAGCAAGTCAAAATGTCTTAAAATACGTCAAAAATGAATCTTTTTTCTAGTTTATTTGGGAATTCAGAAGAGGAGAAATCTTCTAAAGTAGGATGGAGGATGCTGATAGATTTAGGTCAGCTTAATGAAATAGTCGAATTATCACATCAACAACCGGTTTTATTATTTAAACACAGCACACGATGCAGCATCAGCCGTTTTGCGTTGAAGAACTTTGAAAACGAATATGATTTTGAAGAGAATAAAGTTAAATCGTATTATTTGGATTTATTAGAATACAGAAACATTTCCAATGAAGTTGCAACTCGTTTTGATGTAATACATCAATCTCCTCAAATTTTACTCTTCTATGAGGGAAAATGCGTATATCACAATTCGCATGAAGGTATTCTGATTAATAATATAAAGAAGATTATAAATTCACTCGTTTAAAAGGTTTATTTTTTTAGATTTAGCCTTCTTTAATTTAATTTTATTCAAACAAAACGATTACTAATGTGAGAGATACTGAAAAACATCAAGGACTTCGAAATCAATTGGTTAAGCTTTTGCAAGAAAAAGGAATTACTGACAAAAATGTGTTGGAAGCCATAAAAAAAATTCCGAGACATTTGTTTTTAGATTCCGGTTTTGAACAATTTGCTTATCAGGATAAGGCTTTTCCAATTGGAGCCGGGCAAACGATTTCTCAACCATTTACCGTTGCTTTTCAATCGCAATTATTGGAAGTAAAAAAGGATGATAAAGTTTTGGAAATCGGTACAGGTTCGGGATATCAAACGGCGGTTTTATGCAAAATGGGAGCTAAAGTGTATTCAGTTGAACGCCAAAATGAGTTATTTAAAAGCACATCGTTATTATTACCTAAATTAGGGATACGTCCAAAACACTTATCCTTTGGAGATGGATACAAAGGTCTTCCAAATTACGCTCCTTTTGACAGTATTATTGTTACAGCCGGTGCCCCTATTATTCCAAAACCATTAATGGCTCAGCTAAAAATAGGAGGAAGGCTGGTCATTCCGCTTGGGGAAAAAGAACAAATCATGACCTTATTAATCCGCAAAAACGAAACCCAATTTGAAAAACATGAATTTGGTGAGTTTCGATTTGTTCCGTTGTTAGAAGATAAGAATTAGGTTTCAGATAAATTAAAATATTTTCCTATTTTTATAAAAATTAAAACTATGCTTAAACAACTACTCTTTCTGCTGGTTCCATTTTTTCTTAATGCTCAAGGTTATACTAGTTATTTTACAGGAAATTCAACCAATATAACCACAACACCGGAATTTGGTGTTTGCCTAATGGGCGGAGCTTCTGAACACAATGAAGCGATGAAATGGTTACTTCAAAAAGCCAATGGAGGAGATGTTGTAGTATTGAGAAGCTCTGGAAGTAACGGTTATAATAATTATTTGTATTCAGAATTAGGAATTACAGTCAATTCAGTAGAAACCTTAGTTATTACATCTGTTGCGGGAGCCACGAATCCATACGTTTTAGATAAAGTGGCTAATGCCGAAATGATTTGGTTTGCCGGTGGTGATCAATTGAATTATGTTTCGTTTTTTAAAGACAATGCATTAGAAGATTTACTCAATCAACACATCAATGTAAAAAACGCTCCAATTGGCGGAACAAGTGCCGGAATGGCGATTTTAAGCGGCAAATATTTCAATGCTCAAAATGGTTCAGTTACCTCCTCACAGGCGATGAATAATCCTTATCATCCCAATGTAACGTTGGGTTATGATGATTTTCTTTCCGTTCCGTATTTAGAAAATGTGATTACCGATACACATTATGATAATCCCGACCGAAGAGGAAGACAAAGCACCTTTATTGCTCGTTTTAAAAATGATTTGAATGTGAATGTAAAAGGAGTAGCCGCCAATGAATATGTTGCGATTTGCATTGATGAAAACGGAAAAGCCAGCGTTTTTGGCGAATATCCGGCTTATGAAGAATATGCCTTTTTTGTACAAGCCAATTGTAGTAATCCAAATAATATTGAAACCATTCAGTCAGGTGTACCGTTAACGTGGAATTACAACGGGCAAGCTTTAAAAGTGTATAAAGTTCCGGGAACGATGAACGGTGAACATTTTTTTGACATGAGCAATTGGGAAAGCGGTTCAAATTCCGGTGGAAGTTGGGAACATTGGTCTATAAATAACGGTATATTTGCTTCACTTCCCGGTACACCGATAGACTGTTCTTTAACCGTAAATGATTTTTCTGAAACGGTTTTTCAAGTTTCACCTAATCCGTTTTCGACTAATTTTTCTATTAAAGGTATATCTTCTGCTAAAATTACATTATTCGATGTTCAGGGTAGGAGCGTATTGGAAAAAGAAAATTATACTGGTGAAAAAATTGACACAACTATAATAAGTCCGGGTATTTATGTCGTTCAGATTGAAGAAGAAAATCAAATAAAAACTAAAAAAATAATTAAATATTAAAATTCAAAACCCGCCAAAGCGGGTTTTTTTATTAACCAATTATACTTAAATAGCGTTCTAAACTTTCCTTTTCAATTTGAGCAATATAGAGTAAAAAATCTTCTTTATTGTTTTTGGTTTGAGCGGTTTCTAACGCATTGTAATAGTTCATTCGATTGTCATAATCACCTTTAATATTGGCAATTACATAGCCGTGTTGTAGTAAAATCAAATTCATTACCAAACGTGAAGTTCTACCGTTTCCATCAATAAAAGGATGAATCGTAACTAATCGTTCATGCAATTCTGCAGCCAAAACTACAGGATGTAATTTCTTTTTCTCACTTTCATACCACAAAAAATAATTTTCCATTTCTTTGGCAACCAGATAGGGTTGAGGTGGCATGTGACTACTTCCTTTAATCATCACTTGAACCTTGCGGTATCGGCCGGCATCTTCGGGAATTATCCCACGAAGAATCAAATTATGAATCGATAATAATTCACGCTCAGTAAAACTAAAACCGCTTTCCATCAATTGTTTGATATAGCCAATCGCTTCATGATGATTAATGGCTTCCAAATGTTCTCGCATGCTTTTTCCGGAAATGGTTAATCCTTCGTTAATAACCAAATCGGTTTCTCGTAAGGTTAATGTATTTCCTTCAATTCGGTTACTTTCAAACGTATATTCCAATTCAAGAGCTTGAGCTATTCTAAAACTGTCAAAGGTTCTTTTTTGGTCTAATAATTTCTTAAGCGAATCAATTTCATTCAAAATCCTTAATAAAGAAGCTGATACTTCTCTCTTTTTTTGCGTGAGTTCATATTTCATTTCACTCTCTGCAACCATCATGGCTTTGATTCCAAAACGTGTATCGTCACCAATTTCATATAGAATTTTTTCCTTTAACCAAGCTACCATTAATGTTTCAAAATCAATATCCAATACCGAAGCTAGTTTTGTCACTTGCTCTCGGGTGGGTTTTCGGTTACCGCTTTCAAATTTACTTATTAAAGCCTGATCTATCCCAAGAAGTTGAGCTACTTCACGGGTTTTTAAATTTTTCTTTTCTCGGGCTGTTCTTAATAAATCTTTCATCTTCTAAAAATTGTCATGACAAAAATAGTCATTTGTTTTTGATTTAAAAACTTTTTCAAAACTTAATAGCCTTCCACTTCAAGTTTTGGTCGAACTTTTCGCTGCTATCTCTTACGAACGCAGTGTAATTATGTAATTCAATTAAATAATTATTCCGGAAAATTAAAAGTTTTTCTTTACCCGATCAATGTCGCGTTTGGTATCTCGGTCTTTAATGGTTTCGCGTTTATCATAGTTTTTCTTCCCGCGACAAAGGGCAATTTCCATTTTGGCAAAACCTTTTTCGTTGATGTAAAGTCGCAACGGCACAATGGTTAATCCCTTGTTTTGCATACTTTTTTCTAAACTCTTTAACTCTTTTCTATTCAGCAAAAGTTTACGTTCGCTTTTGGCTTTGTGGTTATAGTGGGTTCCAAATAAATATTCTTCTACTTGTGAATTAATCACAAAGAGTTCATTATTATGAAATTCGCAAAAGCTTTCTGTGATTGACGCTTTTCCCATTCGGATGGATTTGATTTCGGTTCCGGTTAAAACGATTCCGGCATCATATCGTTCCAAAATTTCATAATCAAATTTAGCTCTTTTATTAAGTATGTTAATCGTTTTTTGCATAGGAGAACAAAGGTATGAACAAATTTTACTAAAACTAAAATTTTATAATGTAGAAATATTTTTCATTCAATGACTTTTATCAGTATTTCTGTTTTTAGTTAAAATTACTTTTGAACTATAATTCAAAATAAACAAAAAAATGAAAAAAATAGTTTATGCATTCGTAGTAATGTCATTATTTGTAACAACTTTTACACAAGCTCAAGAAGAAAAAAGTAACGATTTTAAAAGATGGCAAGTTCGTTTGCGAGGTATAGGTGTTGTGCCAAACGAAAGTGCTAAAATCGGAATTATTGGTGGAGATGTCGCTATTTCCAACGCCATTGTACCTGAATTAGATTTCACTTATTTCTTTACCAAAAATTTTGCTGCTGAATTAATCTTAGGGACAGCAAAACATGATGTGAATACAGTTGGTTCTGATATTTCTGCCATAGGCGGACCAACAAGTTTTGATGTGGATTTAGGAAGCGTAATGCTTTTGCCTCCAACGTTGACTGCTCAATATCACTTTTTTCCTTTAAAAGAGAAAAAATTTAAACCCTATGTTGGTGCAGGTTTGAATTATACATTATTTTACAATGTAAAAGAAGGTGATGTTGTCAAAGCTATTGAATATGATAATGCTATTGGTTTTGCAGCTCAAGTCGGTTTTGATGTGATGTTTGACGATACGTTTTTTGTAAACTTTGACGTAAAACGTTTGTTCTTAAAAACCGATGTTTCCGTTGATGCAACAAATTTAGCAGAAGGATTAGTAATTCCGGCAGAAGTTGAAATTAACCCTTGGATTGTAGGCTTAGGCTTCGGTATGAAATTTTAAAAAATTGGTTAATTACTCATTTTAATGTTGAAAAGTTGGTTTTTATAAACCAACTTTTTTTTATTAACTTTTTATTAACTTTTTAAAAAATAAATCTTTTTATTACTATATTCGTCGTACTCAAGCTAAAAAATTAACAGTATGACAAAAAAAGTATTCAAAATTTCAGTATTGGCATTATTGGTTTTTGCTTCTTGTTCCAAAGAAGAGGATTATAAAGAAGAATTAATCACCATTGAAAATCAGCAAGAACCTTTAACAGCCCGACAGATTAATGACAAAATCAACTCATTTAATCAAAATGGTAAAAAGTTTTATTGGAAAGAAGCCAGCACGCACATGTTGTGGAGTGCAGTTGTAAAAGGTGACAATTTAGTTACAATTGGATTTGGTAAGAATGCCAATGATTTTGATCGTTCGCAATCCAATTCGGCTAGTCAAATGCAGACCGAGATTTTAAATCTGATTAAACGCTATGAAACCGATCAAACAGAAGATATTGTAATTTATGAAGATCCTTTTTTAAATTTAATTGATGTTCGAATCACTAAACAAGAGACTTTAGAGGCACTTCGAAGAAACAGAAACGTTCGTTATGTTGAGCCGGCAGATTATCGCTATTTTACATTTGAAAATCAAGGTAATCCCGGTGAAAATCAAATTCAATCCAGTTCCGGTTGTGGCTACAGTTCATCCACATTAAGTACCGCTGATTTTACTACTGTTTCACCTAATGCCAGAGTTCCTTGGGCTTTTTACAAACACAATATTCCTGCAGCTTGGTCTTTAACATCCGGAGGTGGAATAACTATTGGTGTAGTTGACACAGGATTATCACCACAACAATCTTTAATGAATGGTAGTTTTAACACAGGTCAATCTTCCGGACGTTATGTTCAAAAATATGGAACATATGTGGATTCAATATGGCCATGGTCCACTACAACAGATGGAGTAAACGATTTATGTAGTCACGGAACCAGTATGGCTTCTGTAGCTACAGCTCCTAGAAACAATTCCGGGTTACCGGTTGGAGTGGCATACAATGCCAATTTGGTTTCCTATCGAGCTTCTTCTGATGTGGTTTTGAATGGGTATCATGAGCAAAGAGGTGTTCAAAATGCATTTACTGCTTTAGGAAACCGTTCAGATGTAAAAATAATTTCAATGTCCATGGGACATATTTTTTCTGTAGGAAGGATAACAGATGGTGTTCGGTATGCAAACAATAGAGGGAAATTAATTTTTTGTGCCGGAGGAACATCTACTTCATTCACCAATTTTGTAGGTGTTATTTTTCCAGCTTGGATACCGGAAACAGTTGCAGTAACCGGAATTAAAGAAGCCTCAACATATCAAAAATGTGATGTATGCCATAGCGGAAGCGAAATTGACTTCACCATCATGATGCAACGTGCCGGAAGTAACAATACGGTACCTGTATTAAGTTATTATAACAACCAAGCGGATTATGTAGGTGGATCATCAGTAGCAACGGCAACTACAGCTGGTATTGCAGCTTTGGTTTGGGCAAAAAATCCATCGTGGACAAAAGATCAGGTATTGACTAAGATGAAACAATCATCACAATTTTACCCCACTAAAAATTCACAATTCGGACACGGAATTATCAATGCATTAACTGCAGTTCAATAAAAAAGATTTATCATACAATTAAAAGGCCTCTTTAAAGAGGCTTTTTTTATTTGTGATGAGTGAGTTTGTGCTCAATTTTATTTCCTTTTATCGTAATCGTATAAAGATTACCAAATTCGTTTTCATCGATTTTCTGATAGATTTCCTCCCCGATAAAATCATTAATTTGTTTTGGAACAGTGTTACTGTGGCCAACTATTAAAATTGTTTTTCCGGGATGTTTTTCTATAACTTCTTTTAATGTGAATTTAGAAAAATCATAAAAAATCATTTCCTTTTGTTTGGATGTAGCAATCGTACTGCAAGTCATTTGTGTTCTTCGAGTGAGCGTAGTGTAAAAGAAATCTATATTTTTTTGCTCAAAATATTTAGTCCATCTCACGGCTCTTTTTAAACCTTCCTCAGAAAGTTCGGGATTTTGAGAACTATCTGCTTTTTCGGCATGACGAATGAGGTAGATGGTTGTGGTTTGGGATTGGGCTATAGTTGTTTGAAAAACAAGCGTTATAAAAATTGAAACAATAATTTTCATGATATATTTTTAAATAAAAGTATGAATTTGAAAATTTCTGCAGTATAATTTTTGTGTTATTTATTTCAAACCCTTACTTTTGCCATCACTTTACGGGATGTAGCGCAGCCTGGTAGCGTACTAGCATGGGGTGCTAGGGGTCGCTGGTTCGAATCCAGTCATCCCGACAGTAAAATCTCTTAAGCATTGCTCAAGGGATTTTTTTTTAATTGAACTTTTTCTTCATTTTAATTTGATTGTTTTTAAATATTTTTTAAAAAAATATGAATAAAAGTATTGTTATTTAAAAATTTATGTTAAATTTGAGTCCCCTTAAATCTATTATTAACCTAAATTGACTATTTATGGCTACTGTTTACGAATCCATTGAAAACGAGAAAATTTCTTCTCTCGTGTTCCCCAAGTCCGATGTTTTAAGTAGAAACGAAGCAATTCATCAACGACTTTCAGAGTTGAAAATGGCATTAACATTTGGTAATCTTGATTATTTTAAGATTAAAATTTATTTTGAAGACAATCAATCTAAGAAGGTAGTGGAAGCAAAAGTATGCGGTGTAACAAAGAATCGTGTGATTTTGAACCAAGGAATTGGTATTCCCATTAATAGAATATATAGGACTTTTAAATTTTATAATTAAAAAGACTATTTATGACAGATACAGCTACTTCTTTCTTTGAGCCCATCGAGAAAGAAACAATTCATTCTTTACATTTTCCACAACTAGATGTTTTGGAAGATAAACAATTAAAAAGAGCAAGAATTGCAGAACTTTCACGTGCGTTGGCACTCGGCAATTTAGAGCACATTAAAACTAAAATATACTTTGAAGATGATTTAGCAAAACGTGTAGTAGATACTACCATTTGGGGAATTACAGACGACAAAGTGATTTTGAAACAAGATGCTGTTATACCAATAAGAAGAATCTATTATTCGCAATAGATCTCTAGTTAGTTTGTTAAGTTAAAACACCAACTGTGCCGGTTGGTGTTTTTTTTAATGGATAAATTTAAATTAGAAAAATTCTATAAGCACTAACTCATCAAATTGAAACTATGTATCTTTGGATAATTTTTTAGAATATTCATGCGATTTCTATTTATTTTTTTTTATACTATAACATTCGCTCAACAATCACAAAAAGTTGATTTCAAAACGGTACACGCCACCTTACTTCCAAATTCAATTGAGAAATCAATTTCAGGGGAAGTAAACTATGAATTTGAAGTTTTGTCATCCATCGATACTATTGCTATAGATGCTATTCGAATGGATTTTTCTAACATAAAAATCAACGGTAAATCAGTAAATTTTAAAAATACAACCAAAGCATTACAATTATTCGAAGGTTTTAAAAAAGGAAAAAACACGCTGACTTTTTACTACAAAGCCAATCCCAAACAAACACTTTATTTTATTGGAGAAGGCGAAAATTTACAAATTTGGACACAAGGTCAAGGCAAATATACCAGTCATTGGTTGCCCAGTTTTGATGATGTGAATGAGAAAGTTGTCTTTAATTTATCTATTGAATTTGATTCATCATTTGAAGTCCTTTCAAATGGAAAACTAGACGGTACAACGATTTATCCTCCACAATCAAATCCGAATAAGATTTGGCATTATCAAATGAAAAAGCCAATGTCGTCCTATTTAGTAATGATGGCCATCGGAAAATTTACTAAACAAACCGCCAAAACCAAATCGGGAACGCCATTAGAATTATATTTAGATCAAAAGGATGCCAACAAATTTGAAACAACCTACAAATACACCACTCAAATTTTTGATTTTTTTGAACAAGAAATAGGCGTGAAGTATCCATGGGGAATTTACCGACAAGTTCCCGTTCGTGATTTTTTGTATTCCGGTATGGAAAACACCACTTCCACCATTTTTTCACAAGATTTTGTGGTGAATGAAATTGGTTTTAATGACAAAACCTACATCAACGTAAATGCTCATGAGTTGGCTCACCAATGGTTTGGCAATCTCATCACCGCCGAAACCGGAAAACACCATTGGTTGCAGGAAGGATTCGCTACTTACTATGCTTTGTTGGCCGAAAAAGAACTCTTTGGCGACGATTATTTTCAATGGGAATTGTATGAAATGGCCGAGCGTTTGCAACAAGCTTCCAAAACGGATACGATTCCATTGCTGAACGAAAAAGCCAGTTCGCTCACATTTTACCAAAAAGGAGCTTGGGCTTTGCATTATTTACGGGAAAACATTGGACCGGAAAACTTTCAAAAAGCAGTCAAAAATTACCTGAAAAAATATGGTTTTAAAAATGTAAACACCACCAATTTTCTAAAAGAAGTCAATGCCGTTTCCAATTTTAACACAACCACTTTTCAACAAAATTGGCTTGAAAAACCTGGTTTTGAAGTCAATCAAGCTCTTGATTTGCTTAAGAAAAACAGCTTCATGAAATTGTATTTAAACTTGGTTCAACAACAGTCAAAACCCTTTGAAGAAAAAAAGGAGTTATTTGAAACCATTTTAAAAAGCGACGATTTCTATCCTATCAAAGAAGAAGTGATTTTTCAATTAGCAGAAATACCGTTTGAAGAAAAGGAACAATTGCTAAACCTCTCTTTGGCATCCAAAAGCATCAAAGTTCGTCAGGCTGTTTCTCGCATTATGGTCGAAATCCCACGCAATTTTCAGTCGGAATACGAAACCTTGCTCAACGATGATTCTTACATTACCAAAGAAATCGCATTAGGAACACTATGGAGATTATTTCCTGAACGACAAGAACATTACCTTAATTTATCAAAAGATTGGATTGGGTTTAACGACAAAAACTTGCGAATACTTTGGTTAACATTAGCTTTATTATCAGAAGGTTACGAAGTTTTAAATAAAGTAAAGTTTTATGACGAATTATTTGATTTTTCTTCCTCAAAATACGAAAGTTCCATTCGTCAAAATGCATTGACCAACTTACTTTACCTAAATCCAAATGACCAAAATATTCTTCGAAATTTGGTGAATGCTACCACGCATCACAAATGGCAATTTACCCTTTTTGCCCGCAATCAAATTCGGGAATTAATCAAAACCGAGCGACACAAAAAGTTTTTTCAGGAGATGTTGCCGACATTAAGTTCCGCCGAGCAAAATCAGTTGAATCGTTTACTCGAAAACTAACTCATCATCTGAATCACCTCAAATTTCAAATAGCTAACGGCCACATAACTAGGTGATTGCTTGTCTAATAAATCACTTAAAATCACTTCTCTCAATTTGTGCGAAGTATCCACACGATCACTCATATTCGATTTTCTAATCGATTGAATGATGGTGTTTTTCGCCGTCGTAATCACCGTCCAACACTCCTCAGTAATATAAATTTGTTGCGTCAAATTATGCTCAAATTCCTGCTCAATTTGCTGAATCAATAAGTTTTCATAGGCATTTTTATCATCTGAATACGGTGCCACACGAATCAACAATTTCGCCGGATTTATCCGTTCCAAATACAAAACCATTCGCTCATACGCTTGTAAACGAATCGGTAACGACTCTTTTTGCAACGCCTTTCGCATCAAATGTTTGCGTCTGTCTTCCAGACCTTTATGATGCAAATGAAAAAATGAATACGCCACCACACCGGTAATAATCGCCGGCAAAGTATACGATAAAAGTTCAATCCATTTAATTGATTCCATATTTATGAGTTTTTTAATTTGGAGCTACATTCAAACTTACTTTAACTTTTTTTACCATATAAGTCATATAAGTTTTAAATGCTTACATGACTTATATGGTTAAATCAAATTTTAGTTATCTTAAAACGTTTACTGCAAAAATAGAATTTTAGTTGATAATTCGTTACAATTTTAATTGTAATAAATCAGAAGTAAGCTTATTTTTGAACTTTGCTAAAAACTATGATACAAGAATATATAAATCAACTCAACGAAGCTCAACGTGCACCCGTGCTACAAAAAGACGGACCAATGATTGTGATTGCCGGTGCCGGTTCCGGAAAAACACGTGTGCTCACCATGCGAATTGCCTATTTAATGAGCCTTGGAGTTGATGCGTTCAACATTTTATCGCTCACATTTACCAACAAAGCCGCTCGAGAAATGAAGAAACGGATTTCCGATATCGTGGGGAGCAACGAAGCCAAAAATCTTTGGATGGGAACATTTCACTCGGTTTTTGCTAAAATTCTTCGCATCGAAGCGGAACGATTAGGTTACCCAAGCAACTTTACCATTTATGATGCTCAAGATAGTGTTCGCCTTATCGGAGCCATCATCAAAGAAATGCAACTCGACAAAGATATTTACAAACCAAAACAAGTTTTTAGCCGAATTTCATCCTATAAAAATTCATTAATTACTGTAAAAGCATATTTCAATAATCCGGAATTAATGGAGCAAGATGCGATGAGCAAAAAACCACGACTAGGTGAAATTTATAATAATTATGTGGAGCGTTGTTTCAAATCGGGAGCAATGGATTTTGATGATTTATTACTCAAAACCAATGAACTATTAAGCCGATTTCCGGATGTGTTAGCCAAATACCAAGACCGTTTTCGTTATATTTTGGTGGATGAGTACCAAGATACAAATCATTCGCAATATTTGATTGTTCGTGCTTTGTCTGACCGTTTTCAAAATATTTGTGTAGTAGGTGATGACGCTCAAAGTATTTATGCGTTTCGAGGTGCGAACATCAATAATATTTTAAGTTTCCAAAAAGATTATGCTGATGTGCAAACCTTTCGTTTAGAACAAAATTACCGTTCGACCAAAAATATTGTGCAAGCAGCCAATTCCATCATCGATAAAAATAAAACCAAACTCGACAAAGTCGTTTGGACACACAACCAAGACGGTCCAAAAATAAAAGTCAATCGCAGTATTACCGATGGAGAAGAAGGTCGATTCGTAGCTTCCACCATCTTTGATGAAAAAATGCGAAACCAAATGAAAAATGGTGAGTTCGCTATTTTATATCGAACCAATGCTCAATCCCGTGCGATGGAAGATGCGTTGCGAAAACGTGACATTCCCTACCGAATTTACGGCGGATTATCTTTTTATCAACGCAAAGAAATAAAAGATGTGTTGTGTTATTTGCGTTTGGTGATCAATCCAAAAGACGAAGAAGCGTTAGTTCGTGTCATCAATTATCCTGCTCGTGGAATTGGCGACAGTACTGTTGAAAAATTAACCGTCGCTGCCAATCATTACAAACGTTCCATTTTTGAAGTGATGGAAAATATTGATAAAATTGACCTCAAACTTAATTCAGGGACAAAACAAAAGCTGGAAGATTTTGTGATGATGATCAAAAGTTTTCAAGTCATCAATGAAACCCAAGATGCTTTTTTTCTGGCAGAACACGTGACCAAAAAAACCGGATTGGTACAAGAACTCAAAAAAGATGGAACACCGGAAGGAATTGCTAGAATTGAAAATATTGAAGAATTGCTCAACGGGATCAAAGATTTCATTGAAGGACAAAAAGAAATTGACGGAGCTCGTGGAGCTTTATCCGAATTTTTAGAGGATGTTGCCTTAGCCACCGATTTAGACAAAGACACCGGTGATGATGACCGGGTGGCTTTAATGACCATTCACTTAGCAAAAGGATTAGAATTCCCAACCGTTTTTATTGTAGGTATGGAAGAAGATTTGTTTCCGAGTGCGATGAGTTTAAACACGCGAAGCGAATTGGAAGAAGAACGCCGATTGTTCTACGTTGCATTAACTCGTGCCGAACACCAAGCTTATTTGACTTATGCTCAATCGCGTTACCGATGGGGAAAATTAATGGACAGCGAACCTTCTCGTTTTATCGAAGAAATTGATGATCAATATTTGGAATATATTAGTCCGTTAGAAACCGGTTATCGCTACAAACCCATGATAGACAACGATATTTTTGGTGATGTGGATAAATCCAAACTGCGTTTGGCAAAACCAACCAACGGAACGCCACCAAAACGATATGGAGAAGAACCGACATCTACAATACGAAAATTAAAACCCGTATCCGGTAATGCTCCGTCTGGGAATAATTTGTTTGATTACGGTTTAGTTCCCGGTAATATCGTGATGCACGAACGATTCGGTAAAGGACAAGTGTTAAATCTCGAAGGAGTTGGAGCCGATAAAAAAGCAGAAATTAAATTTGATGTGGGTGGGATTAAGAAGTTGTTACTTCGGTTTGCGAAGTTGGATGTGATTGGATAGGTGCTGTTTTCAGTCTCAGTCTCAGTTTTCAGTGGGTAGGTTGTATAAATGTAATAGGTATAAATGTGAATTAGGTAGAATTTTACCGCATTATATTCCGCGATCTTGTCATCCCGACGCAGGAGGGATCTCATAAAAAATTATGAATAATTAAAAAAAACTAAGCTTCTCAGTTTCTCAGCAACTCAGCAACTCAGAATCTCAGCAACTCAGAAATAATGAAATATACCAGACTAACCAAAGAACAATTCGAAGCCCTTCACCAAGAATTTGCTAATTTTTTAGCCACACAATCCATCGATAAAAAAGAATGGGACGATTTAAAAACTAACAAACCGGAAATTGCGGAACAAGAAATGGATGTTTTCTCCGATTTAATCTGGGAAGGCGTTTTATCGCAAGCCAACTATTTAGAACATTTTTCTAAAAACCATATTTTTCTATTTCATTGTTTAGATAAAGAAGTGCAGTCGATCGTTCTGAAAACATTGGAACCTGAAGTCGATTTTATGACCACAAAAGGATTAGAATGGATGGTAAAAAATATGTTCACCGATGCAATCGACATTCATGTGGGACGAAAAGAATACCAAGGCGAACGCAATGCTGCCATTTTTGACATTATTCAACAAGGAGCAATTTTAAGTGACGGACAATTGTATAAACAAATTGATAATATTATAAACGCAACGTAAATTTATATTGTTTATGGAGGATTATAAAGATTTTTTATTGAAACAACTTGCAATATATGAGGTTGAAGGAAATTTATTTGAGAGCCAAAGAGATATTAGAGATTTTAATTTTAAAATTGATTCTAATAGAAAAAGATATTTATTTAATTTATTAATTGAGAATAATATTACATATGAGCGTGTTAAATTATTAACCAAAGGTCTAAGAGAAAGTCTGAAAGAACATAGTGTTAATTATTATGAGAGAGGAATTAGCAAAATATCTGATTATGAATATGATATTTTATTCAAAATTTTAACTGACTTAGAGGAAATTCTTGGGGAATTTATTCCCTCCAGTATAACTAGAAAAGTTGGTATAAACCCAATTAGAAATAAAAAACCAAACAAAAAATACCAGACAAGTAATAAATATTTCAAGACTTTTGAACATAAGTTTAAAATGTATTCACTAGATAATTCATATTCAAGAGAAGATATTGAAGATTGGAGAAAAAGAATTATTAAGGAACTAGGAACTGAGGATTTTGAATATACTTGTGAACTAAAGTATGACGGAGCTTCTATAAGTATACAATATAAAGAAGGCAAATTATTTCAAGCTCTTACACGCGGTGATGGTTTTTTTGGAGAAGATGTAACTGAGAATGTTAAAACAATTAAATCTATTCCAAAATTTTTAACTGAAGATTATCCTCTTGATTTATTTGCTAGAGGAGAAATTATTATTCCTACTGATGAATTTGAAAAAATGAATCAAGAATTAATTGAGATAGGTGAAACACCTTTTTCAAATCCTAGAAATACGGCTTCAGGAAGTTTAAAAATAAAAGATGTTAATGAAGTTTCTAAGAGACCGCTAGACTGTTTATTCTATTCATTTATTGTTAATTATGAGGAAATAAACTCACCTTTTAATTCTCAGTTTCATAGTTTAGAGAAAGGGAGAAATTGGGGATTCAAAGTGCCCACACAATCCAAATTGGCCAAAAACATGCAAGAAGTTTTGGAATTTATCAATTATTGGGATGTTCATCGCCATGATTTGCCTTATGAAACTGATGGGGTTGTGATCAAAGTGAATAGTTTGCAACACCAAGACGAGTTGGGATATACAGCAAAATCACCTCGTTGGGCGATGGCTTATAAATTTAAATCAGAGCAAGTCTACACACGATTAAATTCCATTTCCTATCAAGTGGGAAGAACAGGAGCGATTACCCCGGTGGCGAATTTAGAACCGGTACAATTGGCAGGAACAATTGTCAAAAGAGCTTCTTTGCATAACGCCGATCAAATTGAGAAACTGGATATTCGCATAGGAGATAAAGTTTTTGTAGAAAAAGGTGGCGAAATCATTCCGAAAATTATTGCGGTTGCTGAACGAGGTAATGAAACCGAACCTACGCATTATATCACACATTGTCCGGAATGTCAAACGAAGTTGGAACGCAAAGAAGGCGAAGCCAATCATTATTGTCCGAATTTTTATGGTTGTCCGCCACAGATTATTGGTCGCATTCAGCACTACATTACCCGAAAAGCAATGGACATTGAAGGATTGGGTGGCGAAACGGTGGCGTTGCTTTATCAAAATGGATTGGTAAAAAATTATGCCGATTTGTATGATTTAAAAATCGAACAAATTCTTCCGTTGGAACGAATGGCTCAAAAAAGTGCAGAGAATTTAATCAACGGAATTGAAAAGTCAAAAGAAGTACCGTTTGAACGGGTTTTGTATGCGTTGGGAATTCGGTATGTAGGTGAAACGGTAGCCAAAAAGTTAGCGAAACATTATAAAAATATAGATGCTATTGCCAATGCCAGTTTAATGGATTTGATTTTGGTAGATGAAATAGGAGATAAAATTGCCCAAAGTGTGATCGAGTTTTTTGAAAATATCGAAAACAGATTAACCATCGAACGTTTAAAATCCGTTGGAATTCAGTTTGAATTAGTTGAAAACAACACACAAGTAAGTGATAAGTTTGCCGGGAAAACGTTTGTAGTTTCCGGTGTTTTTGAAAAATTTTCTCGTGATGATTTAAAGAAAGCCATCGAAGATAATGGTGGAAAAGTAGGAAGTTCTATTTCTGCCAAAACGGATTATGTGGTTGCCGGAGAAAATATGGGACCGGCGAAATTGGAAAAAGCCAATCAGTTAAAAATTAATATTATTAGTGAAGAGGATTTTATACAAATGATAAATGAATAAACAAAAACCAGCCTTTTATCTTTATATCATTTCCAGTTTACTGGTTTTGACAGCAATTCTTTTTGACATTCAGGAATTAGAATTATTTGCTAAGCCCATTGTAATACCGGCTATCTTTTTTTATTATTTACAACACCGATTTAAACGAATGAATTGGTGGTTTTCCATTTCATTATTAGCTTGTTTTGTGGGTGATATGTTGGTTTTACTCGATGCTGATATTGATGTTCTTTGGATAATTCTCTGCTTTTTTATTAGTTATTGCATACTGATTAAATTTGGAATTGATGATTTAGTACCACAAAAACTTTCAATTTCGAATATTTTTTTAGGAATTTTAATCATTGTCTTTTTGTTATTTGTATTGTTTTCCATTATCGATTTGATTGAACCTGAATCCACAGAACGTTATATTATTTTTTTATTTTATGGATTTACGTTGCTGATTCTTACCGTAATATCCTTGATTAATTTCTTTTCTGAAGCATCTAAAGCGGCATTGTATTTTTCGATTATGGCTTTGTGTATCGTGATTTCTGACGTGTTTTATTCCTTTTATCATTTCATTGAACCGATTGATATGTTTAATTATATCAATATTTTCTTCCAATTGATTACCTATTATTGTATGGTTTCTTATTTTTTAGTTCGGATAGAAAAACCTTCAAAATTTAACCGTTAATTCAACGTAATTTGTATCGTTAAATTTTGTATATTTGCACGCAATTTAACTACAAATTGCAACCATGAAAGCACACACAACAAAAATCATCGGTGAAGGATTAACCTACGATGATGTTCTGCTGATTCCCAACTACTCTGAAGTTTTACCCCGCGAAGTAAGTATTCAATCTAAATTTTCACGAAATATAACGCTGAATGTTCCAATTGCCTCAGCTGCAATGGATACCGTAACTGAAAGTTCAATGGCGATTGCGATGGCTCAAGAAGGCGGCATTGGTGTTTTGCATAAAAATATGTCGATCGATCAACAAGCCGCTAAAGTGCGAAAAGTGAAAAGGGCAGAAGCCGGAATGATATTGGATCCTGTTACCCTACCTTTAACAGCAACCGTTGGCGATGCAAAAGCAGCGATGCGTGAATTTAGCATTGGCGGAATTCCAATTGTAGATGAAAACGGAATTTTAAAAGGTATTGTAACCAACCGTGATTTGCGATTTGAAAAATTAAATTCCCGTTCTATTTTAGAAGTGATGACTTCAGAAAATTTAATTACTGCCGAAGAAGGAACAACTTTACAACAAGCGGAAGGAATTTTGCAAGAAAATAAGATTGAAAAACTTCCGGTGATTGATAAAAATTATAAATTGGTGGGGTTAATTACCTTTCGGGATATTACAAAACTGACACAAAAACCAATTGCGAATAAAGATAAATTTGGTCGTTTACGTGTGGCTGCCGCTCTTGGCGTAACAGCAGATGCAATAGAACGTGCCACCGCTTTGGTGAATGCCGGAGTGGATGCTGTCATAATCGACACAGCTCACGGACATACGCAAGGCGTTGTAACGGTTTTAAAACAAGTGAAAGCCAAATTTCCTGATTTGGATGTGGTGGTTGGAAATATCGCTACACCAGAAGCGGCATTATATCTAGTAGAAAACGGAGCCGATGCGGTGAAAGTGGGTATTGGTCCCGGTTCCATTTGTACAACACGAGTGGTTGCCGGAGTTGGATTTCCACAGTTTTCTGCGGTGTTGGAAGTGGCAGCCGCCATTAAGGGTAGTGGGGTTCCTGTTATTGCAGATGGAGGAATACGTTATACGGGAGATATTCCAAAAGCAATTGCTGCCGGAGCTGATTGTGTGATGTTAGGTTCATTATTAGCCGGAACGAAAGAATCACCGGGTGAAACCATCATATTTGAAGGAAGAAAATTCAAATCATACCGCGGAATGGGTTCGGTGGAAGCGATGCAAGAAGGTTCAAAAGATCGCTATTTTCAAGATGTGGAAGATGATGTGAAGAAGTTGGTTCCGGAAGGAATTGTGGGCCGAGTTCCATACAAAGGCGAATTAAACGAAAGTATGCAACAATTCATTGGCGGACTTCGTGCCGGAATGGGTTATTGCGGTGCAAAAGATATTCCGACGCTACAAGAAGCCGGAAAATTTGTGCGAATTACAGCCAGCGGAATAGGGGAAAGCCATCCACATAATGTAACAATTACGAAAGAGGCTCCGAATTATTCGAGGTAGTTTTTTTGTCATTAATAAAAAATAGAGGCCCACGATTAAATCGATGGGCTTTTTTTATCCAACAAATTCCCAATTCTTACAAAAGCGAGTTTCTTTATTTTTATTTAAATTTGTAGTAAGGTTTCTTAGTATTCCATAGAATGTTATCTGCTGGCGAGAAAGGATTACCTTCGGTGAGCCTGAGAGGAGGAAACCTTACCCAAAACAAAAATCCCCGAAACTTACAAAAGAGAGTTTCTTTATTTTAAATTCAAATTTGTAGTAAGGTTTCTTAGTATTCCATAGAATGTTATCTGCTGGCGAGAAAGGATTACCTTCGGTGAACCTGAGAGGAGGAAACCATACCCAAAACAAAAATCCCCGACACTTACAAATGAGAGTTTCTTTATTTTAAATTCAAATTTGTAGTAAGGTTTCTTAGTATTCCATAGAATGTTATCTGCTGGCGAGAAAGGATTACCTTCGGTGAGCCTGAGAGGAGGAAACCTTACCCAAAACAAAAATCCCGACACTTACAAAAGTAAACTTTTGACGTGTCAGGGATTTTTGTTTTGTGGGGAGAGCAGGATTCGAACCTGCGAAGATGTAATCAGCGGATTTACAGTCCGCCCTCGTTGGCCGCTTGAGTATCTCCCCCCTGCATTATGCGGTTGCAAATATAGAATTGTTTTTACATAGTACAAACCTTTTTACGCTATAATTTTCAATTATATGATAAGCGTTTGGGAATGAGTATCATAAAAAAATCCCCAATTCGGGGATTTTATATGATATTTTTTCATAAAGAATTAAGAGCCTAATAATTCGATAACTTTTGCTTTCAATTCGTCACCTCTTAAGTCTTTTGCAACAATTTTTCCAGAAGCATCTAAGATAAATGTGGCAGGTATGCTTTTTATACTATATTTTTTAGCTATTGGTTCGTTCCAATATTTTAAATTTGATACTTGAGGCCAATTTAATTTATCTGCAGTGATAGCATCTTTCCATTTTTTTTCATCACCTTCTTTATCCAAAGAAACTCCAATAATGTTCAAACCCTTGTCGTGAAATTCGTTATACAAAGCCACCACATTTGGATTTTCTTTTCGGCATGGACCACACCAAGAAGCCCAAAAATCGATGATGGTTACTTTACCTAGCGATTCTTTAAGAGAAACTAGTTTTCCATCCTGATTAGGAGCAGAAAATTCCGGAGCTTGCTTTCCAATTTCTGCGGCAGAATTATTCATAATCATTTCACCTACACTTTTACCTGGTTTGGTATCTTTGACATTTTTATCAAGATTATTATAAATTTTTTCAATTCTAAAGAAATCGGCATCCGGCTGATAAAGCATACTTTGAATCATTAATACACAAATGAAAGCCTTAGGGTTATCTTCACAAAAAGTAAAATTATAATTTTTTTCCTCTTCTTTCAATTGTAAAAAATTATCTCTCAGAGCATTCACTGTTAAAGAGTCATTTGATTGAACGGCAGCCTCCATCTTTTCTTTGTTAACACTTCTGAAATCAGCTATTTTTTTCTGAATTTTAAATTGACCTAAATTATATTTTGCAAACTGTTCGTTATTAAAAGTTCCACCAATCTTAGATTTATTAATACTGTCTTTAAAAATAGAAATATTTATTTCACCATTTTCAAGAACAAATATAACTTTGCCAGGAATGTTTTCTACTTGTAAAAAGTGTAGTTCAGGTTCATTTGAAATTCCTTTGAATTCGAATTTTCCTTCCATTACAACTGTTGTATCAACAGATTTTAAATTCATAGTTTCATCTTGGGTTTCAAGTATGATGAATTTACCATTTTCAATTCCTTCAGCAATTCCTTTAATAACATATTCATTATCTTCCAATTTATTACAAGCTATAAATATAGAAGCTGTAACAAGTAATACAAATATTTTTTTCATTTTTATGATTATTTATTTCGGTAGCAAAAGTATTCAAAATATTAGAGTATAGCGGTACAGATTAACTTATTTTTAAAAGTACTATAAATATTGGTAGAATATTTTGAAAGTAATTTTTGAGGATGAAATTAATTACTACTTTTAGCACATAAAAAAAATAATTTATGCCGTTAAATAATACGATAAAATGGGGAATTATTGGTTGTGGAAACGTGACTGAAAAAAAAAGTGGCCCAGCTTATTCAAAGATAAATGGTTTTGAATTATTTGCTGTCATGCGAAGAGATAAAGAAAAAGCAAAAGAGTATGCTTTACGACACAAAGTACCTCACTATTTTACTAATGCAGATGAGTTGATTAATCACACAGAAATTGATGCAATTTATATTGCTACTCCACCGGATTCTCATAAATTTTACGCTTTAAAAGTAGCACAAGCCGGAAAACCTTGTTGTATAGAAAAACCCATGGCTTTAAATTATGACGAATGCCTTACAATTCTAAATGTTTTTGAAGAAAAGAAATTACCTCTTTTTGTGGCTTATTACAGAAGGTCATTACCACGTTTTAACCAAATTAAAGTATGGTTGGATACTAAAGAGATAGGTGAAATTCGTCATGTAAGTTGGTTTTTAAGCAAAGTTCCTTCTCCCATTGATTTAGCACAAACTTACAATTGGCGAACTGATTCTAAAATTGCTCCTGGTGGCTATTTTGAAGATTTAGCTAGTCACGGAATCGATTTGTTTGTTTATTATTTTGGAGAAATCACTTCTGCTAACGGAATTAGTATAAATCAGCAAAAGCTTTATTCAGCAAAAGATGCTATTGTTGCCAATTGGCAACATAAATCAGGTGTAACGGGTTCCGGAACATGGAATTTTGGCAGTTTTGAGCGAAAAGATAAAGTAGAAATTATCGGTAGTAAAGGAAAAATTGAATTTGCTGTTTTTGATGAAGTCCCTCTATTTCTTACCAATCAAAATGGGACAAAAGAGGTTTTTATCGATCATCCCGAAAATATTCAGTTGTATCATGTACAAAATATGCGTGATCATCTCTTAGGATTTTCTGTTCATCCTTCTCTTGGAAAATCTGCCGCTCACACTAATTGGGTTATGGATAAAATTGTAGGATTCTGATTTTTCAATCACTTATAGAAACTTTTTTAATATAAAAAAACCGTCCTTTTCAGAACGGCTTCTCCACATTTGCTTACCTTAGTATTATTTTTTTAAAACTGTATTTAATACTAAATCTTTGTCTAATTTTTTGGTACAGAAAAACCAATCTTTACAATCTAAGTTTTCAGTATCATCCATGCGTTCTTTGGCTACTCCACATGACCCTGCAGTGGGTACAATAACATCATCACCCGGTCTCCAATCTGCCGGACAGGCAATGTCAAAGGCATCTGCGGTTTGTAACGCAATTAAAGCTCTGTAAATTTCATCAAAATTTCTACCGATGCTCAAAGGATAATATAAAATGGTACGAATTGTTCCTTTCGGATCTACAAAAAATACCGCTCTTACTGCTTTGGTATTGCTTTCGCCCTCCATGATCATTCCGTATTTTTTGGAAACTTCCATCGTGATGTCTTCAATCAAAGGGAATTTTACTTCAATGTCTTTCATTCCTTTGTACTCAATTTTTTCTTTGATGGTTCTCAACCATGCAATGTGGCTGTACAAACCATCAACAGATAATCCTAACAATTCGCAGTTTGCTTCTTGAAATTGTTTTTCCATACTGGCAAAAGTCATGAACTCTGAGGTGCAAACCGGAGTAAAATCAGCAGGATGACTAAAGAATATTACCCATTTTCCTTCATAATCTTTTGGGAAGTTAATGGTTCCTTGTGTTGAAATTGCGGTAAACTCTGGTGCTTGTTCTCCAATTCTCGGCATAAATACTTGATTTTCCATTTTTTTATGTTTTTAATAAGTTACTATGATTTAATGGCACAAATTTCGGCTGATTATTTCATTTGAATTGTAACAAATGTTTTATAACATAATAATTATCTATGAATATTTTAAAACAATAGGTTTTTATTATACTATTGGGTTCTAACTAATCTTTTTCTGTAACAAACGTTACAACATTACATATTACGAATGATTACTTTTGAAAAAATATTATACATCATGAAAAATATAAGTTTCTTATTCGCTATTTTATTATTGATGAGTTGCCAAAATGAGAAAAAAGAATATCAAAAAGTAGAGGAACAAAATACTATCGCGTCCAATTTTGACCCATTAGAAGCCAAAAAACTCATGGAAACCCATTGCTATCTTTGTCATAGTCCATCTGCTGAAGAAAAACAAGGTAGAATTGCTCCGCCTATGGTAGCCATCAAAGCCAGGTATATAGATAAGGAAGGCTACAACAAAGCCGAATTTATTGAAAATGTAAAAGCGTTTGTAGCCCATCCTACAAAAGAAAAAGCCCTGATGTATGGTGCAGTAAAAAAACATGGACTCATGCCCAAACAAGTTTTTCCGGAAGGTAGTGTGGAAAAAATAGCGACTTTTATGTTTGATTATCAAATTTAAGAACCCGAATGGTTTAAAGCCCATTGGGAAGGTCACGGTAATAAAAATTGGACACAATCCGGTAAAAAACTTCAAGAAATGGAGACGGCTAAAACCTATGCCGATATCGGTTTAGATTATGCTTTGGGTACCAAAAAAGTGTTGGGTAAAAATTTAATGGAAGCCATTCAGCAAAAAGGAACTATGGAAGCCTTGACCTTTTGTAACCATCAAGCGATTCCGTTGACAGATAGTATAGCATTGCATTACAAAGCTACTATTAAAAGGGTTTCCGACAAAAATCGAAATCCAAACAATAAAGCCAATGCAGAAGAATTAAAGTATATTACTCAATTCAAAAAAGAGCTAGCCAACAAGAAAGAAATCAAACCGATTACTTTAGAAAAAAAAGATAAAGTTCAGTTTTATTACCCAATTGAAACCAACACGATGTGTTTGCAATGCCATGGAAAACAAATTAAACCTGAAGTTCAACGTCAAATTCTAAAATTATATCCTAACGATTTAGCTTTTGGATATGGCGAAAATGAAGTGAGAGGTATTTGGAGTATTACTTTTGAGAAGAAAAAAAATGAATAAAAAAGCAATTATTATTACCGCTATTGGAGTCGTAATCGGACTAATTGCCGGCTACTTATATTACCAACAAATTGGTTGCGTCAGTGGAACCTGTGCCATTACTTCGAAGCCATTAAACAGTACTTTATACGGTGGATTAATGTGTGGTTTGTTATTCAATTTATTCGTAACTTCACCCAAAAAGAAAGACTAAATGAAACAATTTTGGAACGAACGTTATGCTGAGAAGGAGTTTGCCTTTGGCAAAGAACCAAACCAATTTCTAAAAGATAACCTTCACAAATTACGAAAAGGAAAAATATTATTTGTAGCTGAAGGAGAAGGGAGAAATGCTGTTTTTGCCGCTGAAAACGGCTATACTGTTGTTGCTTTTGATTATAGTGAATCAGCTAAAAATAAAGCAATAACGCTTGCAAAAGAGCAAAATGTAGAGCTTGATTATTTGGTTTCTGATGTGATGGAATTACCTTTTGAACCTGAAAGTTTTGATGCGATAGTATTCATTTTTGCCCATTTTCCCTCAGAAATTCGTAAACAAGCCCACCAAAAGTTAGTTTTTTTACTAAAACCAGATGGGAAAATTTTATTTGAAGCTTTTGAAAAAAATCAACTTCAATATACCTCTGGTGGTCCGAAAGAGGTAACGATGCTTTTTTCAGAAGAGGAAATCAAAGCAGAATTTCCTCTTATTTGTTTTGATCTTTTAGAAACAACGGTAATCAATTTAAATGAAGGGCCATATCACCAAGGAAAAGGGGTTGTCATTCGATTTATAGGAACAAAGCATGAAAAAAACAACTAAAGATTATCTTTTTGTATTCATTCAATTTCTCCTTTTTGGAGCTTATACTTTTGATTTTTTTTCTCCTTTAGCCATTCCAAATTACATGGCCACTTTAGGAATGGGAATAGCAATTATTGGACTAATAATAGCTGTTTTAACCGTATTTGAATTGAAAACCAACTTGTCCGTTTTCCCAACCCCAACCGAAAAAGCAGTTCTTTTAACACATGGATTTTTCCGTTTTAGCCGTCATCCCATTTATACCGGAATTTTGATGTTTGTTTTCGGATATGCACTAAACAGTTATTCTACTTATAAACTTCTGATTGGTGTTTTTTTATTGATTTGGTTTTATCTAAAATCAATATATGAAGAAGAACAACTTTCGGAAAAATTCAAAGAATACAAAGCCTACCAAGAAAAAGTGGGTCGGTTTCTCCCGAAAATAAATAGTTAATACTCGTTTAAAATAATTGTTGAAAAAATCAAAACTGTGTGATATTTGTTACAGTTTAGGTTAAAGCCATAAATTACTTTTACATCAAAATTCAAATGATGAAAAAAATGCTTTTCACCAACTGGCATTTGATGCGTTGGATACGTTTGTTTGCGGCTTTGGGTATTACTTATCATGCTTTTGCAACAGAACAATATTTCTTCTTATTTTTTGGGGCTTTTTTTCTTTTTCAAGCTGTTTTCAATACCTGTAGTTCGGGTAGTTGTCAAATTTCTAAATCTAAAACAGAATGAATCACGAAATAAATACCGTCATTCAAAATAATGAATTGATCTTAATTAATTTTAAATCTTCATCCTGTGACCCTTGTGAAATGATTAAACCAACTTTACAACAGGTTAAAAATTCCATTGGAAAGCGAGTTGAAATACATACCTTTGAAATAAATCAATTACCTTTTAAAATCAACCATCTACAGATTGATTCTTTGCCCTTATTAGCACTTTTTGCAAACGGAAAGTTGATTTGGAAAACCAGAGAAGTGCTTTCAAAAGAAGAAATTATCAAGAAAATGCTGGAAATAGAACCTTAAAACACAAAATTATGGATGTTGAAATATTAGCTCGAATACAATTTGCCTTCACCGTTGCCTTTCATTATATTTATCCACCATTGAGTATAGGATTAGGTTTATTGATGGTTATTTTTGAAGGACTTTACCTCAAAACCGGAAATAAAGAATACGAAGTATTAACCCGTTTTTGGCTCAAAATATTTGCCATTACTTTTGGTATTGGTGTGGCAACCGGAATCATAATGGAATTTGAGTTCGGGACCAATTGGGCAGTTTATTCCCGATATGTAGGGGATATTTTTGGTAGTGCACTCGCAGCAGAAGGTTTGTTTGCTTTTGGGCTAGAAAGTACTTTTTTAGGAATACTAATTTTTGGATGGAATCGCGTTTCACCTAAAGTTCACTTTATTTCAACCATTGGTGTTTTTCTGGGTTCCATGTTTTCTGCTGTTTGGATTGTCGTGGCAAACAGTTGGCAACAAACACCTGCCGGTTATCATATTGTTGGTGAAGGTTTTAATGCCAGAGCAGAAGTTACTGACTTTTGGGCGATGGTATTTAATCCTTCCAGTGTAGACAGGATAATTCACGTTTGGCAAGGGGCTTTTTTGGCCGGTGCCTTCATGGTTTTAAGTGTTCACGCTTATTATCTTCGTAAAGGACGTTATGAGGCTATTTCAAAAAAAGCGTTCAAAATTGCATTGGTAGTGGCAACTGTAGTATCTTTTACTCAGTTACTCTCCGGACATAGTTCTGCGGATGGTGTGGTCAAAAATCAACCGGCTAAATTGGCAGCCATGGAAGGACATTACGAACCTTCTGCTCCGGCAGATTTGTATCTTTTAGGTTGGGTGGACAATGAAAAACAAGAAGTTTCAGGTATTGCGGTTCCCGGTGGATTGTCTTTTTTGGTTCATCAAGATGTTCAAGCTCCGGTAACAGGGTTGAATGCTTTTCCAAAAGAAGATCAACCGAGCCAAGTGAATGCTGTTTTTCAATTTTATCACATTATGATTTCAATAGGAATGTTTTTGATTGCCTTAACGTTTTATGCCAGTTTTTTATGGTGGAGGGGAAAATTATTTGAAACAAAATGGCTGTTATGGATTTTCTCATTTTCCGTTTTATTACCTCAAATTGCCAATCAAGCCGGTTGGTTTGCAGCCGAAATGGGAAGGCAACCATGGATTGTGTACGGACATCTTCGAACAAGTGAAGGATTTTCGCAAGAGGTTTCAGCCAATCAAATTCTATTTTCATTGATTTTATTTTTAGTGATTTACACGCTTTTATTTTTATTGTTTTTGTATTCACTGAACAAAAAAATTAAGCATGGCCCTTATAATGAGCAAGAAGCAAATCTAAATTCAATTTACTAATGGAAAATATGGAAACTTTTTTAGGAATAGATTACCCAACCTTGTGGTATTTAGTAGTTGGTTTGTTGTTCTCCGGTTATGCCATTTTGGAAGGTTTTGATTATGGTGCCGGAGCTTGGCATTTGTTTTTCAGAAAAGATGAAAGTCGCCGTATTGCCATAAATGCCATTGGTCCGCTTTGGGATGCCAATCAGGTTTGGTTAATTATTGGGGGAGGAGCACTTTTTGCCGGTTTTCCGGTGATGTATGCCACGATGCTTTCAGCGATGTATATTCCGTTTATGTTGTTTTTGATGTTGTTGGTTTTGCGTTCGGCAGCCATCAAATTTAGAAGTGCTGAGGAAATGAAATGGTGGAGAAATTCTTGGGATTATATTTATTTTATTTCCAATACTTTAATCGCTTTTTTACTTGGAGTTGTGTTAGGAAATGTGTTGCAAGGTTTTGCTATCGGCCCTAATTATTCCTATCAAGGTGGCCTATTTTTTACTTTTTTATCTCCTTATGCTTTGATGACAGGCTTCACAACCTTATCCCTTTTTATGACCCAAGGTGCAATATTTTTGTTGTTAAAAACAGAAGGACGATTACATGCCCGACTCACTTTTTTACTTCGTAAAGGAATGATTTTTTTTATCATCAGTTTTTCAGTAACATCGCTTTACACCTTAATTTTTATTCCGGGGGTAACCGATAATTTCAGAGAAAATCCGGTTTTTTTTATTATTCCTTTGTTGTCTTTTTTAGCTGTAGCCAATGTACCTCGTTTGGTTTCTAAAAAGAAATATTTCCAGGCCTTGTTGTTTTCTTCACTCACCATGGCTTTTCTGTTGATGTTGGTGGCTTTTCAATTGTATCCTACCTTGTTGATTTCAACCTTGAATCCGAAATACAGTATCACCATTTATAATGCCGCTTCTTCAAAAAAATCACTAGGCATCATGTTGACGATTGTGTTAATTGGAGCTCCTTTATTGGCGTTTTATTTTCTATTTCTGTACCGAACTTTTAAAGGAAAAGTTATATTGGACGACACCAGTTATTAATTTTTGGTTATGTAACAATTGTTGCGTTTTGTTCTGTTAATTCCATCTAACTTCGTACAATATTTCATAACAAAATGGCAAAAATTTTAGTTTTAGGAGCAGGAATTGCCGGACATACGGCTGCAGCTCATTTACGTAGAAAATTATCCAAAGAACACGAGATTTTAGTGGTTTCTCCTAATCGAAATTATCAATGGGTTCCTTCTAATATTTGGGTGGGAATTGGACGAATGAAACCAAAAGAAGTTATTTTTCCACTTGAACCTTTATACAAACGAAAAGGCATTGGTTACAAACAAGCCAAAGCCGTTTCCTTTCATCCGGAAGGAGATTCTTCAGAAACAAATCCCTATATTTTAGTTGAAG
This sequence comes from Flavobacterium piscinae, assembly GCF_004122145.1. Classification (GTDB taxonomy): domain Bacteria; phylum Bacteroidota; class Bacteroidia; order Flavobacteriales; family Flavobacteriaceae; genus Flavobacterium; species Flavobacterium piscinae. The sequence continues at coordinate 122,835 of NZ_SBKQ01000007.1, read as the reverse complement.
GTGTTTTTGGAGAAAAATTAGGTAAACAGGAAAAAGTAACCTATGATTATTTAATCAATGCAACCGGTCCAAAATTAGCTTTTGATTTAACCGAAGGATTGAATCCGGGAACCAATAAAGTGTATTCGGTTTGTACGTATGATCATGCAGACCATGCTTCGAAAGCTCTTCATCAATTGATTAATGAAATAAAAAAATCAGATAAAAAGGTAAAAATTCTGATTGGTACAGGTCATGGTAAAGCAACTTGCCAAGGGGCAGCGTTTGAATATATTCTAAATGTTGAAAAAGAATTACAGAAGTTTGGTGTTCGGGATAAAGCTGAAATAACTTGGATTTCCAACGAATACGAATTAGGCGATTTTGGAATGGACGGCATGTTGATGGAATATAACGGTTTCAACATGAAATCGAAAGATATGATTGAAATGATTTTTGAAGACCGTGGAATAAAATGGATTTTAGGAGCTGCTGTAAATAAAGTGGAAGACGGATTAGTACATTACGAAAATCTGGACGGAGAATTTAAAACAGAAACGTTTGATTTTGGGATGTTAATTCCGGCTTTTTCCGGTCATGGATTTCAGGCGTATGATAAAACCGGACAAAATATAACTGAAAAATTATTCAAAGGATTTATGATTGTTGATGCGGATTATACATCAAAACCATACGAAGATTGGTCAGTTCAAGATTGGCCGGAAACGTATCAAAATCCAAGTTATAAAAACATTTTTGCACCCGGAATTGCTTTTGCACCGCCACATTCCATTTCTAAACCCAGAAAAAGTAAAAACGGAACAGAAATTTTTCCGTCTCCACCCAGAACCGGAATGCCCTCCGGAATCACTGCTAAATTGGTAGCCGACAATATTATCGATTCTATAAAATTGGGTAAAGAATCGATGCATCATAAAGGTTCACTTGGAAATATGGGAGCGGCTTGTATCGCCTCAGCCGGTTATGGACTCACACAAGGTAGTGGTGTCAGTATAACTACTTATCCGATTGTTCCTGATTATAAAAAATATGGTGAGACCGGCGGTCGTGACATCAAAAAAACATTTGGCGACATTGGTTTAGCTGGTCATTGGGTGAAACTTTCGCTGCATTATGCCTTTCTTTACAAAGCAAAAATGAAGCCTTTTTGGTGGTTAATTCCTGAATAAAGTTCAGAGATATACCAAAAAAAAGTTAATAACATTTAAAAATATAATTATGCAACGAATATCGATTTCACAAAAAAGAAAAATGCAAAATCCATTCATTCAGTTTTTTAAATTTTTCTATTTAAATATCAGAATATTAAAAATTGTCGCCGGTGGTCATGGTGGAACAAGATGAAATATTTTGATAGTAAAAAAGCCGTTTAGGATGATTTCTTAAGCGGCTTTTGTCTTTTTACAACATATAATTCAAATTCAAACTCCATCGATAATTGGCTTCCACATTTCCTCCGGTTAGATTTTGTTGAATAGGAATCATATAATTGGCTCCAAAGGAGAAGTTGTTTTTTCCTATCTCAATTCCCAATTTCCCCAAAAAGATATCACCGGCTGTGCCCCTCACTTTTTGACCTCGTTGATAATTATCTTCATACAGTTCACCGGCAATTCCAAGCTGAGGTGCATATGAAAAATGATTTTTTTCTACTAAATAAAATAGCGTAGAAGCATAATTAAATTGGTTTCCAAAACGGTAGGACTTATCATTTTCGGTTTTAATGACGTAGTTTACCATGTTGTTTAAACCCCAATTTTTTCTTCTGATGATATATTCTGTCGCTAAAAGATAATCCCAACTGCCGGTTCCTACTTGATAACTTGGGTTGACGCTGCCGTTGTTGGTTTCGTCAAATTTTCCGGTTGGCATTTTTACTCCACCACCGAGTTGTAAAGTATGTTTGAAAAACAAACTGTCTGATTTGGTTTGTACAATTTGATACATCCCCAAAAGTGTAATATCGCCAATTCCACTGATGTTTTGTTTACCGTTGTTACTTTCTCTGTTGTGAAAGTGATAAGGCAAAAGAACAGTTGCCTGCACATTTTTAACGATTGGAATTCTACCCCAAACTTGTATGGTATTGAAATTTTCATCGTACCATGGCGAATTGCTATATAAACCATCTGTGCTTTTATACGATTGATTAAAATAACGAATTCCGATGAAATTGGTCGTTAACATAGAGGCAAATCCCATACTTCCGCCACTGGCTGAACACCCACAGGCATCGCAATCTTCTTCTTCTTCAAAAATACCGACTCTATTCGAAAAATCATATTTTTTGAAAAGAGATAAACTGTCCTTTTCTGTTGCATGAATTGAAAAAAACACTAAAACTAAAAGGTAAGATAGATACTTTTTCATCTTTAAAATTCTGCAAATTTAGGGTTGGAAATAAATTCGTGGTCGGTAAGCGTTTTTAAAAAGGCAATGATTTTTGCTTTTTCATCTGAGTTAAGCGGAATACCCAAACTACCATTGTTATTAAGAATGGGATCTAAATTTTCAGTTGAAGTTACTCCTTGAGCATAATGATTCAACACAGCCTCCAACGTATAAAAACGACCGTCATGCATATAAGGAGCAGTCAATTCAATATTGCGTAAACTTGGTACTTTGAATTGGTATTTATGCGAAGGATTTTCTGTAACTCTGTAACGTCCGAAATCATTAATTTGAGGATTGATGGGTAAACCATTGTTTCGAAAAGTGTTATCTGTAAAAATATCAGTAGCATGACAGCTTGCACATTTTTGATTGAAAATCGCATACCCTTCTAACTCTTGCTGTGTAAGCGTTCCTCCGGTTTCGTTTCTTCTATATTTGTCGAAACGAGAATTGGTTGAGGTTAGCATCGTCATGAATTGAGCCAATGCTTTAAGCATGTTTTCCGGATTAATTTCTCCGTTGATAAAGGCTTGTTTATATAATTTTTTATACTGTGGATCATTTTTCATCATGTTCATGATGTTAACAATGTTTCCATTCATTTCCACTTCATTTGAAATGGGTGACATTGACAATAATTCTATATGGTCTGATGCTCCATCCCAAAAAAATTGCGTTTGAAAAGCCATATTTTGAATAGGAGGAGCATTTCGCGTGCCCACTCCGTCACCCACACCATGACTAAAAGTATGTCCGTGATGGGTAAAAGCATCTTCTTGAATATGACAAAAACCACAAGAAACAACACCGTCAGATGCGAGTCTTCCGTCGTAAAATATTTTTTTTCCTAACTCAAATCCTTTTTCGGTTAAAGGATTATTTGTCATATCATAAGCCAAAGGAGGAAAATTGGACGGAACTTGAAAGTCAATCGGAATATTTTGATAAGCGGCATCGTCATCGGTTTGACAACTGAAGAAACTTATAACAACTAATAAAGAGAATATTTTTCTCATAATGAAAGGATTTTAGCCCTAGTTATTAAACTATGTAAGTTTTTAAAAGAAATAAGATAAAGTCCATTTGGCTTGCAATTCAGCAACTGCAAGCCCGGACTTTTAATCAAAAAACGAAATTAATCGTTGTGTACGTGGTGAATTTCAAACATGGTTGGAACATTATTCGCCATAATATTTTGTACTTTGGTTCCTCCCATTACATCAAGACCTTCTTCAAAATTGATTTTGGTTGTACCGTCAATTACTTTTTTAAAGTCAGCCATAATGTGAACTTGTGGCGTTACATTCGTTCTTACTAAAGCTTTTTCAGGCATGTTTAACGTAACTTCTGCATAATTGTAAACATCTCCTGTTTTACCGGTATGTACTCTGTAAACAGCATCGGTGTGCGAAGTTGTTGTTGTAGTCCCTTCAAATTTCATGAATTTGTATCCTGCTGCCCATGACCATGTCATTCCTAAACCTTGAGCAGTTGTCCACATGTCCCCTTGACCGTCTGCTCCTGCATTGAATTGTTCTTGGTCAACACCAATACCAAATTTAACACTGGTATAATTAGCTGCTGGAATATTAGGTAATGTTATAATTGTACTTGCCGCATCTGCTTCATTTACAAAAAAGTAACTTTCTGATTTTGGCACAGTATAAGTTGTGCCGTCTTCTTTTGTTAAAACAATATTGCTTACGATGTAAATAGCATTATTTGGTTTTACTTTTTCGCCATTTGAATTAGTATATTCTGTTCCGAAAATTAAATCTGCATCTCCATAAACGTTGTCAAATTCTAGTTTTAGGCTTCCTTCTCCGGAAATTGGTGCATTGTCATCATCATTTGAACAAGAAGTTAAGGCAATAGTAGTCATGATGGCTAAAGCCAAATTTTTTAATTGAAATTTCATTTTTAAATGTGTTAATTGTTATAAAAGTTGAATGTAAAATTTTGCTCAAGGAGAAGTATCCTGAACGATAAAATAAAACTGAAATAGCAATTACACAGTGGGTGGGTGGAAAGTAGAAAAAGTAGTAGTGTTTTGGTAAAGATTGGAATAAAAAGAATTAAACTTTTTTATTTCTTTAAAACTAAAAAGTTGAAAATCAACTGGGAATTTTTCTAAAAATAATACTTCAATTGGCTGTTTGCTTGTTTCTTTTTTATCTGTTGATAAGGGATTGTCGCTGTCATTTGCTTTGGCCAATTCTTTCATTAAATGACATTTCCCGTTACAAGCCAATTCCGGTTTTGCTTTGTTTTCACACAATTCTTTCACTATAAAATCATAATTCACTATATATTCAAAAACAGGAATTATAGGTTTTACAAAAAGAAAAAGGGCCAATATGAAATACAGATTTTTCACACTGCAAAAGTATAAGTATTAAATCTTCTAACAAAAGAAATTATTCACAAATTTATATGGGTGTAATTTTCCTATTGGTAACAAATGTTACTGCACACCTCTTTTCATCGTTCTACTTTTGCCTTGTAATTAAGAAGTAAATCGAATGAAAACCATTAAAAATACAATTGCAATTGGGATATTTGTCTGTTCTTCAGCTGTATTCAGTCAAGATACCTTGCAAATTTCCAAAACGGATTTGACCACAAAATTATCGGATCAAAATCTTCAATTGAAAATTTCCAAACAAAATGTTGAGTCGGCTCGTTCAGATTACCGCCAATCCAATGCTCTTTTTTTGCCGAATATTTCAGCTTCTCATACGGCTATTACGACAACCAATCCGTTAATGGCCTTTGGTTCAAAATTGAATCAGGAAATTTTAACGCAAGCTGATTTTAATCCGGCGTTGTTGAATGATCCGTCTCAAGTGCAAAATTATGCAACTCGAATTGAAGTACTTCAACCCATTTTAAATGCTGATGGTTTGTTTGAACGAAAAGCAGCCAAATCCAAAATGGAAGCCTATCAATTGCAAACCGAACGCACCAAAGAATATTTAGAATTGGAAGTAAACAAAGCGTTCATGCAATTGCAATTGGCGTATAAAGCAGTTGGTGTTTTGGAAAAAGCCAATACTACCGCACAAGCCAATCTTAATTTGGTCAACAATTATTTCAAACAAGGCATGTTACAAAAAACCGATGTATTGGATGTACAAGTTCGGGTTAATGAAATTACCAATCAACTTTCGTATGCCAAAAGTAATGTGCGAAACGCCTCCGATTATTTAGCTTTTCTATTGAATGAAGATACAAAGGGTGGCATTTATAAACCGGTTGAAAATTTAGAAAATGAAATCAATCCTGCTTTGGAAATCGCTCAATTGTCTACTTCGAGAAAAGATTTTTTAGCGATGGATAAATCAACCGAAGCGTATAAGAATATGATGAAATCCGGTAAAATGAGTTTTTTACCCAGATTAAATGCTTTTGGAACTTATGAATTATACGATACCGAAATTTTTCAATTTGGAGCAAACGGTTACACCATCGGAGCTCAATTGTCTTGGAATCTTTTTGACGGATATAAATCCATCGGAAAATATGAAAAATCAAAAGTAGAACTCCAAAAAGCGGAAACGGAGGCCGAACAATACAAAAAGCAAAGTCAGTTGGAATTGAACAAAACCAACCGTCAATTGGCCGATGCTCAAAATAAAGTAGCTCTATCGAAATTGGCTTTTGAACAAACTCAGGAAAGTTTTAGAATCCGTCAAAATCGTTTCGTACAAGGATTAGAAAAAACGTCTGATTTATTGATGACGGAAACACAAACGGCTCAAAAAGAATTGGAATACTTACAGGCGGTTTTTGAATACAACTTCACCAAAATGTATTTGGAATTTTTAACAAAATAATCATTAAAAGAACACTGATTAGAGAAATTATTAAAATTATTAAAATTTCTTAAATCTGTGTTCAAGAAAAAAACAATCAATTAAAAAATAAAATTCAACCTTATGAAAATCAAAATAACATCCCTAATTATTTTTTCTGCAATTCTTTTATTTTCCTGTGGAAGCGATAGAAAAGAAACCAAAGAATTACCACCCATTTCTGTAAAAGTAAATGGTTCAATCGAAAATTCAACCAATCCTTTTGTAACGGCAAGTGGTAAAATCGAAGCTGAAAACAGTGCCAATGTAAGTACACGAATGATGGGTTACGTTACAAAAATGCATGTAAAAGTCGGTCAAAAAGTCGGAGCAGGTCAATTATTAGTAAGTATCAACAACACCGATTTACAAGCCAAAAAAGCACAAGTAGATGCTGCGATTCTTCAAGCAACTGCCGGTTATAACAATGCCAAAAAAGATTACGATCGTTTTGTAAACTTGTTTGCTCAACAAAGTGCTTCGCAAAAAGAATTGGACGACATGACCGCTCGTTTTGAAATGGCCAAAGCCGGATTGGAAGGGGCAAAGCAAATGCGAAACGAAGTGATGGCTCAATTTAATTACGCCAACATTACAGCTCCGTTTAGTGGAGTGGTGACTAATACGTTTATCAAAGAAGGCGACATGGCCAATCCGGGAATGCCTTTGGTGAGTGTAGAAGGTTCAGGAAAATTGCAAGTAACCGCGATGGTTTCTGAAAGCGATATTGCTAAAATCAAACAAGGAATGGCAGTTTCGGTTATCATTAAATCTATGAATAAAAAAGTACCCGGAAAAGTATCGGAAGTGAGTTTGTCATCCAAAAACACAGGCGGGCAATATTTAGTAAAAGTCAATTTAGATGCTACAGATAAAACCATTCTTTCCGGAATGTTTGTTAACGTACAATTTCCAATTGAAAAAGATACAAATACAACTGTTTCAGAACAAGTGATAGTCCCAACTTCGGCATTAGTGAAACAAGGTCAGCTCACCGGTATTTATACCGTTGGAAGTGGAAACGTTGCCATTTTGAGATGGTTACGCGTCGGAAAAGAGTATGGTGATAAAGTAGAAGTTCTTTCAGGCTTATCTTCCAAAGAACCGTATATCGTTTCAGCAGAAGGTAAATTGTTCAACGGAGCAAAAGTGAGTGTTCAATAAATAGTAAACAGTTTTCGGTCTTCGTTTTAAGTTAAAAAACTTGAAACCTTAAACTTGAAACTTCAAACAAAAAATATTATGCAAGAAGGTATATCAGGTAAAATTGCCAATTTCTTTATCAACTCCAAACTAACCATTTTATTAATGGTAGCGTTGATGATTATTGGTACATATAGTTCGTTTTTAATTCCACGAGAGGAAGAACCACAAATTAATGTTCCCATGGCGGATGTCATGGTGATGTATCCGGGAGCCAGTCCGTCTGAAATTGAAAGCAGAGTGGTGAAACCGTTAGAAAAAGTAATCGGAAACATCAAAGGGGTAGAGCATATTCACAGTATGGCGATGAATGGCTACTCCATGATGGTGGTGCAATTTTATGTAGGTGAAAACAGTGAAGATTCGTATGTGAAATTATATGATGAATTGATGAAACACCGAGATATGTTCCCGACAGGGGTAATGCAACCGGTAGTTAAAACCCGTTCGATTGATGATGTTCCTATGTTGGGACTAACATTGTGGAGTGAAAAATACGATGATTTTGAAATCCGACAATTAGCAGAAGAAGTAACTTCTGAAATTGAAAAGGTAAAAGATGTGGCTATTACCAAAGAAATTGGTGGACGAACCCGAGAATTGAAAGTGGTTTTAGACAAAGATAAAATGGCGGAAAATGGAGTGGATGCACTAAGCATTATGCAAATGATTCAAGCCAATAACGGGAGTTCACAATCGGGTTCTTTTGTACAAAATGATACAGAGTATTTGGTCACCACCGGAAAATTTTTAGCCACTTCTGAGGATGTTGAGAATTTAGTGGTTGGGGTGAACAACAATCTACCGGTTTATTTGAAACAGGTGGCTTCCATTCAAGATGGACCGCAAACAGCTAAAAACTATGTTTCTTTTGGCTACGGAAAAGCCAATGAAAAATATACAACATATAATTCAGAGTACCCTGCAGTAACCATTTCAATTGCCAAAGTAAAAGGGGCTGATGCGATGAAAATTGCCGAAAAAATCTTGGATAAAGTGGAAGTATTAAAGAAAACACTTATTCCGGATGATGTACATGTAGAAGTAACCCGAAATTATGGCGAAACAGCTTCGCACAAAGTAGGTGAGTTGTTATTACATTTAGGTGTAGCCATCATTGCGGTTACGGTTTTAGTAATGTTAGCCATGGGATGGAGAGGTGGTTTGGTTGTTTTCTTCTCTGTACCATTGACGTTTGCCTTAACCTTATTTAGCTATTATCTGTTAGGCTATACATTAAATCGAATCACGCTTTTTGCTTTAGTGTTTGTGGTTGGAATTGTGGTAGATGATAGTATCATTATAGCCGAAAATATGCATCGACATTTTAAATTGAAGCGATTGCCCTTTAAACAAGCTGCGATTTATGCGATTAATGAAGTAGGTAATCCAACCATTTTGGCCACATTTACGGTTATTGCGGCAATTCTTCCGATGGCTTTTGTGTCCGGAATGATGGGACCATACATGAGTCCGATGCCGATTGGTGCTTCTATCGCAATGCTTTTATCTTTATTCGTGGCTTTAACGGTGACACCTTATTTGGGTTATCATTTATTGCATGAAAAAGACGAACAAGAACAAAAAGAAGAACAAGGTCTAGAAACATCTTGGATTTATAGAATTTACAAAAAAATAGAACAACCCTTATTGGACAATTCTAAAAAGCGAAATGCGATGTTCTTAGTAACGCTTGTTTTATTGATAGGGTCAGTAGTCATGTTTTTTACCAAATCGGTAGCCGTAAAAATGTTACCTTTTGACAACAAAAATGAATTCCAAGTGGTGATTGATATGCCGGAAGGAACTACTTTAGAACGAACGGCAGCAGTTACGAAAGAAATTGCTCAATATTTGTCAACGGTTCCTGAAGTGGTGGATTATCAAAATTATATAGGTGCTTCTGCACCCATAACTTTCAATGGGTTGGTGCGTCATTATGATATGCGTGGCGGAAGCAATATGGCCGATATTCAATTGAATTTATTACACAAAGAAGACAGAGATTTACAAAGTCATGATTTAGCGAAATTAGTTCGTCCCGAAGTTCAAAAAATTGCGAAAAAATATGGAGCTAATGTAAAAATTGTTGAAGTTCCACCAGGACCTCCTGTGCTTTCCACTTTGGTGGCGGAGGTTTACGGACCCGATTATCAAGAACAAATTAAAGTGGCTAATCAAGTGAAATCTATTTTGGAAAGTACTTCTGATGTAGTGGATACCGATTGGATGGTAGAGGCTCCTCAAGTAGAATACAAATTGGAAATTGACCGAGAGAAAGCCATGTTAAACGGAATCGCTCCACAGCAAGTGGTGGGTAATTTGACGTATTTGTTACGAGAAATGCCGGTTTCCAATTTGTATGACGAACGTTCAAACAATCCGGTTGGAATTACTTTATCCTTATACGATGCAGATAAAACCTCCATCGAAGACCTTCAAAATGTAAAAATTAAAGGAAGTAGAGGCAATGTGGTTCCGGTAAGTGATTTGGTTAAAGTAACAACCGATACCTTGCAAAATACGATTTACCGTAAGGATCAAAAACGAGTGGTATATGTATTAGCCGATATGGCGGGAGCTTTGGAGAGTCCGGTGTATGCTATTTTAGGGATGAATGAAAAATTGGAAAAAATGCAACTTCCCAAAGGCTACAAAGTAAATGAATTGTATATGGAACAGCCCACAGATGAAAATGATTTTACCGTAAAATGGGATGGAGAATGGCAAATTACATTAGAAGTTTTCCGTGATTTAGGGGCTGCCTTTTTAGTAGTCATCATCATTATCTATATGTTGATTGTGGGATGGTTCCAAAACTTTAAAACCCCCATTGTGATGATGGTGGCCATTCCACTTTCCTTGGTGGGAATTGTTTTAGGTCACTGGTTGTTAGGAGCATTTTTTACAGCTACATCTTTCATCGGTATGATTGCTTTGGCCGGGGTGATGGTTCGGAACTCGGTTCTCTTAATCGACTTTATAGAAATCAGGTTAAATGACGGTATCGAAATCAAACAAGCCATAATCGAAGCCGGAGCGGTGCGAACCACGCCTATTTTGTTAACCACCGGAGCCGTAGTCATTGGAGCCTCAATTATTCTGTTTGACCCGATTTTCCAAGGATTAGCGATTTCGCTAGTGGCGGGAGCGATTGTATCGACACTCTTAACTTTAATTGTAGTACCCTTAATTTATTACATCACTGAACGGAAGAAATGGGAGAAGGATAGTGATTAGTCCTTAGTGATTAGTCCTTAGTCCATAGTGAATAGTAATTAGTAAAACCTCAGAACCTTAGTGCCTCAGAACCTTAGAACCTTATAAAAAATGAAATTAGTCCTTATAACCGCTGTCCATTCTTTCAAAAGAGAGATACAGCATTTGCTTAAAGAATCCGGTGTAAAAACCTATTCGTATCGTAACGTAACCGGATTTAAAGATGTATCAGAAGAAGCATTAGCTTCCAATTGGTTTGGCAGCGAAGTAAACGAAAATGAATCGATTGCTTTTTATGCTTTTGTGCCAATTGAAAATTTAGAAAAATTATATGCATTAATTTTCGCTTTTAATCAAGAATTAGAAACCAAATCTAAAGTGCATTTGGCGACTTTTAATATCGAAAAATTTATATAAAAGGGACTAAGGTGCTGAGGAACTGAGGGATTAAGATAAAAATAGTTCCCAACCTCAGAACCTTAGAACCTCAGAACCTTAGAACCTTAAAAAAATGAAAAACAGAATCGTACGTGGTATTGCCGGAACGTTTATTTTACTTAGTTTACTTCTGGCTATTTATGTCAACCAAAATTGGTTGTGGTTCACTGCATTTGTAGGAGCCAATTTATTACAATCATCCTTAACCAAATGGTGTTTGATGGATGATATTTTGACAAAAGTGTTTAAAATAAAAGATTGATTGTTTTAGTTGATTGGTTGATTGAAGGGAAATCGGTAGGGAATTTTACTCTACCGGTTCTCCTATCACTACTCCCGAAACATTCCAAGCACTAAAACTGCCGCCTTCCGGTAATCCTTGCGGAATTTGAATTCGAATGGAATGCTTTCCGGCCGATAAATCCCCCAAATCAATCAACATTGGATTGGTTACTGTACCAGGGCACCAATTGGAGCGGCTGTAATCCGATGAGGATAAACCATTACTGAAATTCCCTGAAGCCGGATTAAACAACCTATACGAACCACAATCTTGTCGCCAAGGGATAAATGAAAAGGCAAGTTGTTCATCAAGGTAAATGCTGTTTTTCTTGGGAACAAATTCGTCTCCGTTTTCCCAGCCGCCATGTCCGGTGGTAATGTATCGTAATTGAGCATTTTTAATCGGTTTTTCTAAATTAAAAATTACTTCCAAACCTTTTTCCTCCGAAAACATCGTAGCATATTCTTGTCCACCCATTTCCATTACATTGGTTGTATTAAAAAGTGGTAAAGCAAAGGATGTTTTTTTAGGCTCATTGTCTTGTGGATGAATTGTAATTTCTACAGTCACTCGGTGACCACCTTTGTCATAATTACCGATAAAAGCTCCCACCCACATTTCTTGATTATTTAAAATGGGTTGCAATTCAGAAATGTCTTGACGATACGGAACTTCATTATGCCACGTTTTGTCTTTTAACGAAATATGATTGTATTGCTTAATTCCAAAAGGTGTAAAAAACCGCATTAACTCTGTTAACGGCTGATAATCATCTTTTAACACAACACCTTGATAGGTTTTTCCATTTCCATTTTGATAGCTTGGTAGGGTATTCATACCATTTTTTAGACCATTAAAAAAAGAATTTTCAGCCTTCACGGGAATGACGAAGATGGAACCGGTTCTATCATAAGCATCACCTGTAGAATTGGTTTTTAGTTCAGCAAAAATCGGACTTCCATTTTTGATTTCCGGAAATTTTACTTTTCTCAAAATGACAGTTCCATTGGCAAATCGTAAAATACTATCAGTTGATTTAGATTCATCCGAAAAATTGATGGTCTCGTTTTCAAAAACAGAAAGCGAAATAAAACGACTTTTCCAAAGTAAGTCGCGATAGGTTAATGCATCAGAAAAATTGGAGTTTGGCAAAGAAATTTGAGAAGGTAATTTTTTTAGTTTTTCAATTTTAGTGGCGGTAATCACAAAGTTATTGTTGCGATTCATTTCTAAAACCAATCCTAAATTCTGACCTAAAACCGTTGGAGCACCTTTCACGTTGAGGTCGTTGGTATACCATAATTCAATCGTGTTAGAATTTATGATAGTTTTTGCTTTTGTGCATTTGTAACCTAAAATGGTTTTGGTTTCATTTAACAGTTCAAAAGTTTGTTTTCCTAAAGCTAATGAGTCCTTTGAGGCAATTAATTTATTTTGATTTAATTGAGCTGATTGAATGAGCGTTTGTTTATCTCGATCAATGTAAATTTGTTCCAAAGGAAAATTATTTTTACCTGAAAATATTCCCTCCGAACTAACTAAAGTTAATAATGAATTCGTGTAAACTAAAAGTGGGTCTTGGTTTTCAATTTTTGTACCGTTACTCCATTTTTCGTAGGTAATAGAGTAATTTTGGCTTACAATTGATTGCGTAATAAATATTAATATCAAATACCAATGTTTCATGTTTTTTTCTGTAAAAATAAAATATTCAATTTTAAAAGAAAGTTTTTTTTAGAGTTATGTCCAAAGCGTCAAACCAAAGAAAATAATTTAAAAAGATAGAGTAAACCCTAGCATTTTAATTTGAATTGAATTTTTTTCTTCCGTACCTTTACAAAAAGTATTTTTATGTCAACTATTTTAGCCTTTGCCGGAAGTAACTCTTCCACTTCCATCAACCACCAATTAGTAACTTATTTAACCACTCAATTAAAAGAAACTTCGTTTGAATTATTCAAATTATCCGATATGGATTTGATTGTGTACAGTGAAGATGAACAACGAGATAACGGGTTTCCCTCTTCAATCAACCAAATTTACAAACATATTCAAGCAGCAGAAGGTTTAGTTATTTCCGTTAACGAACACAACAGTAACCCATCTGCTTTCTTTAAAAATGTATTGGATTGGTTATCACGATTGGATAGAAAGTTTTTAGATGGAAAAAAAGTATTTTTATTAAGTGCTTCAACCGGAGCTCGTGGCGGAATGAGTGCTTTGGAAGTTGTTGAAAAATTAATTCCTCGTTTTGGTGGAGAAGTTGTTTCAACTTATTCCTTTCCATCTTTCAAAGAAAATTTTTCTGTTGAAGAAACGAAAATCAGTAATGAAGATATTAAAAATGAAATTGTAGCTAAACTACATCAGTTTGAAGCTGTTTTAAAGTAATTTTTTTCAAAAAATGCTCAGAGCTACAAAAGTCTTTACCATTGAACATCCTGAAATCTTCAAACAAAAATTGTTGATTTGGGCTAATCAATTCAGAGAAGTTGTTTTCTTAGATAGCAATAATTACCATCAAAAGTATTCCTGTTATGATGCGGTTTTGGCTGTAGATGCTTTTACTTCCATTAAAACCGATTATTTTAATGCTTTTGAAGATTTACATCAATACCAAAGTAAAACCCAAGATTGGTTGTTTGGTTATTTGTCGTATGATCTTAAAAACGATACGGAAGCTTTAAACTCGAAAAATTTTGATGGATTAGACTTTCCGGATTTGTTTTTTTTTCAACCGAAGAAGTTGTTTTTTTTAAAAGACAATCAAGTTGAAATGAAGTATCTGAATTTGTGTGATGATGAAATGAAGGATGATTTTCATGAAATTTTGAATGAGGGAAGTTGGGAGTCAAAAGTTGGGGGTAAGGAGTTTGGAGTAGGAAGCGAAATTAAAATCCAACAACGTATTTCAAAAGAAGCTTATCTTCAAAAAGTTTCCAAAATGCTCGAATATATTCATTACGGCGACATTTATGAAGCCAATTTTTGCATGGAATTTTTTGCTGAGAATGCAAGTATTGAGCCTTTAGAAATTTACCAAAAACTTAATGCCATTTCGCAACCGCCTTTTGCCGTCTATTTCAAAAATAATCATCAGTATTTATTATCGGCTTCGCCGGAACGCTATTTGAAAAAGGAAGGAATAAAAGTGATTTCCCAACCCATTAAAGGAACAGCTAAACGGAATTCAAATCCAATTTTGGATGAACAATCGAAAGTTGATTTGGAAAATAATCCCAAGGAAAGAGCTGAAAACATTATGATTGTCGATTTGGTTCGCAATGATTTGTCTCGAACAGCTTCGAAAGGCTCGGTTGAGGTGGAAGAATTATGTGGAATTTACTCCTTTCAGCAAGTCCATCAAATGATTTCGACAGTTGTTTCTCAAGTGGAAAATACAACTTCTGCTGTAGAAATTATCAAAACGACTTTTCCGATGGGAAGTATGACTGGTGCTCCCAAAATTTCAGCGATGAAAATCATTGAAGAATTAGAAGAAACAAAACGCGGTCTGTATAGTGGGGCTGTTGGTTATTTTACGCCTGAAGGCGACTTCGATTTCAATGTTGTCATTCGAAGTATTTTATTCAATGCTAAAAATCAATATCTATCTTTCTCAGTAGGAAGTGCCATTACTTCCGAAGCCACACCGGAAGGCGAATATGAAGAATGTTTGTTGAAAGCGAAGGCTATGTTTGAGGTGTTGAATTAGCATTATTCCATTCGGACAAAATTCCTTACTTTTGAAAATGTTTTTGAAATTCCAAAATCACTTTTCAACTCAATTTCCTTTTCTGCAAAAGGCAAAAATACTAATTGCGGTGAGTGGCGGTTTAGATAGTATGGTTTTGTTGGATTTAATTTCGAAAATGAATGTAGAATTTGCAGTGGCTCATTGCAATTTTCAACTTAGGGGTGATGAAAGTAATGAAGATGAGCATTTTGTGCAATCTTATTGTACTTCCAATTCTATTAAAGGTTTTTTTCAAAAATTTGATACGAAACAATTTGCCGAAGACGAAAAATTATCGTTTCAAGTTGCTGCTCGAAAGTTGCGGTACGAATGGTTTTATGAATTGTTAGCTACTGAAAATTTCGATTTTGTGCTTACTGCTCATCATTTAGATGATCAATTGGAAACCTTTTTGATAAACTTATCTCGTGGAACCGGTTTGGAGGGATTGTGCGGAATTCCATCCCAAAATGATAAAATTATTCGACCGCTTTTACATTTTTCAAGAGCAGAAATTGAAACGTTTGCCAAAGAAAACAATCTAAAATGGCGAGAAGATTCCAGTAATGCGTCTGATAAATATGTACGTAATAAAATTCGTCATCAACTGGTTCCGGTTTTAAAAGAATTGAATCCAAGTTTTTTAGATTCGTTTGAAAACACCCTTCAAAACCTTAATCAAACACAAAGTTTAGTGGATGATGCTTCGCGAATGGTGTATCGAAAAGTAGTGCAAGATGTTGATCATCAAAAGATAATTAATTTAAATGAACTACTACAATTACCTAATTATCAAGCATATTTATTTCAATGGTTGTCACCATTCGGATTTTCGGCATGGCTGGATATTTATGATTTAGTGAATGCTCAATCCGGAAAACAAATTTTTTCGGAGCATTTCAGATTACTGAAAAATAGAAATACATTGATTGTCGAAACAAAATCTACTGAAATTTCTAGTGAGTATTTTATTCATGAACATCAAGATGAACTTAATTTTCCCTTAAAGTTGAGGTTAATTAGTGTATGTGAAATTGGAAAATCCGATGCAAAAACTATCTTTGTGGATGCAGAGGCATTAAAGTTTCCTTTACAACTTCGAAATTGGCAAGAAGGTGATTATTTTTACCCTTTTGGAATGAATGGAAAAAAGAAGTTGAGTAAATTTTTTAAAGACGAAAAATTTTCTATCATCGATAAAGAAAAGGCATGGCTTTTATGCTCTGACAATCAAATTGTTTGGCTCGTTGGGAAACGAATGGACGAACGATTCAAAGTAACCGAAAACACACAAACTATCCTAAAAATTCAATTAGTATAATGAAGCATTTATTTTTTACGCTACTTTCCTTTTTTGTAATTACGATTACGCAAGCACAAATTTTAGATCCTGTGAAATGGAAAACGTCCATAGAACAAAAATCGGATACGGAATTTCTTTTAAAATTTGATGCAACCATTCAAAAGGATTGGCATTTCTTTTCACAGTTTACGCCGGATGGAGGTTCTTTACCTACAGTATTCATTTACAACGATTCAAAAGGAAACTATCAGTTAATCGGTAAAACGACAGAAAGTAAATACAAAAAAGTGTATAGCGAAATTTTTGAAGTAGATGAATACATGTTTGAAGGTTCCGCTCAATTTTCACAATTAGTAAAAGTCACGAATCCAGCTTTAAAGTCGATTAAAGTGGAGGTAGAATATCAAGCTTGTTTGGAACAGTGTATCCAACAATTTAAGAATTTTGAATTTCAATTACCTCTAAAAGAAAGTGTAGTTGCTGCTCCGGTTGAAACTATTGATACAATTACAACATCAAATGATGAAATTTCAGAAAAATTAGCTTCAAAAGAATTAAAGGAGGAAATTGAAAAAGAAACAAAAAAAGAAGAACAGAAGGATTTATGGACTATTTTTATTCTTGCGTTTTTCTCAGGATTTCTCGCTTTGTTGACTCCTTGTGTATTTCCAATGATTCCAATGACGGTGAGTTTTTTTACTAAACAAAGTAAAAATAGAGCAAAAGGAATCAAAAATGCAATTATTTATGGTGCTTCTATTATAGTTATTTATGTGCTTTTAGGTACTGCCATAGTTGCTATATTCGGTCCTGATTCGTTGAATGAATTATCTACCAGCGTTACTTTTAATTTGGTGTTTTTTGGGTTATTAGTCTTTTTTGCAGCCTCTTTTTTAGGAGCATTTGAAATTGTTTTACCTAATTCTTGGGCCAATAAAGTAGACCGTCAAGCGGATAGAGGAGGCATCATCGGTATCTTTTTTATGGCATTAGCGTTAGCCATCGTGTCATTTTCTTGTACCGGTCCGATAGTTGGAACATTGATTGTGGAAGCGGCTTCTAAAGGCGGAATTGCTCCGATTGTCGGAATGTTAGGCTTTTCATCAGCCATTGCTTTACCATTTATGTTATTTGCTTTATTTCCGGGTTGGATGAATTCCTTACCCAAATCAGGCGGATGGTTAAACACAGTAAAAGTTTCATTAGGATTTTTAGAATTAGCTTTTGCGTTTAAATTTTTATCCAATGCCGATTTGGTATTGCAATTGCATTGGTTTGAAAGAGAAACCTTTTTAGCGATTTGGATAGCTGTTTTTGGAACTTGGGCAATGTATTTATTCGGAAAAATAACTTTACCTCATGATAGTCCGATGACACATATTTCCGTAGGAAGATTATTTATGGGATTGTTTGTATTGAGTTTCACTATTTACATGATTCCCGGACTTTGGGGTGCTCCATTAAAGATTATTTCAGGTTTTCCACCACCATTGAATTACAGCGAAAGTCCAACCGGAATTGGAAGCAGTGGCGGTTCTTCAGAATTAGGAGCTTTACCTAAAGGAGCTCATTCGGGCCCACATGGAATTATTGCTTTTCATGATTATGAAGACGGATTGGCTTATGCCAAACAAATAAATAAACCTATTTTACTTGATTTTACCGGTTATGCATGTGTGAATTGCCGTAAAATGGAAGATTATGTTTGGTCGGATAAAAAAATACTTTCTATTTTAAAAAATGAAGTAGTATTGATTTCTCTTTATGTAGATGATAAAAAAGAATTAGCCGAAAAAGACAAATATGTTTCTAAAGAAACCGGCAAAAAAATAAAAACAGTTGGTAATAAATGGAGTGATTTCCAAATCACTAAATACAAAGCCAATGCACAGCCGTATTACTTGATTTTAGATACCGATGGAAATACCATTTCAGAAGAACCGGCAAGTTATGATCCAGACATCGATTTATACGAAAAATGGTTGCGAGAAGGAATTGACAAGTTTAAAAAATAAATATAAAAAAGCCACTTTTTAGAGTGGCTTTTTCGATTTAAAAACGTAAACTAACTCACTAACTATTTTTTGAAATATAATGTGAAGGTAGAACCTTTACCAATTTCTGATTCTAATTCAATTCGGCCATCTAATTTGTGTACCATTTTTTGCACAGTTGAAAGACCAATTCCGGTTCCGTTATTTTCAAAACGATCTTTTTTGCCTAAAGTTGTAAAAAATGAAAAGACTTTTTCGTAATCTTCTTTAGCAATACCAATTCCGTTGTCTTTGATGGTGAGTAAAATTTCTTTTGTTCGTTCCGTTAAACCAATTTCAATTTTCACTTTCTCTTTGTCATTGTATTTGATGCTATTACTGATTAAATTGGAAATGATTTGTTCCATCGCCATTTTGTTAGAATAAAATTGAACGGTATTGTTTGAAGGAAAAACAATCTCATATTCATTTTTAGAATCTAACATCGAAATTGTTTTACGAAACAATTCATTCCAATTAATTTCTTCTTTTTGTGTGGTATTGATGGTGTCACTTTTGTAGTAAATCAGAATCGCATCCACAAAATTTTTCAATTCCAATGAAGATTTCGAAATGTATTCTAAATATTCATTTCCGGCTTCATCTATGCTGTTTCCGTATTCCTCTTGAAATAAATTGGTTAGTGAAATTATATTGTTTAAAGGCGATTTAATATCATGTGAAACTACTCTGGCAAATTGTTCCAATTCATTATATTTTGATAGGAGATTGGCATTATTTTCTTCTAAAAGAGCATTCTTTTTTCGAAGTTCCAATAACTGAATTACCTGATGTGCAAGTTTTTCAAGAGCATTGAGTTGAAAATCAGTTAATTGTTTTGGTTCAAGATCATAAACACACAAACTACCTAAGGTTTGTCCGTCCGGATCAATTAAAAGAACTCCAGCGTAGAAAGCTATTTTTGGGTCGCCTGCCACATATGGATTCGTATTGAAATGGTTATCCATATGCATGTTTTGTACTTCTATGGATTTCAAATTGTTGTCCATCATATAAGTACAAAAAGCCTCTTCTCTCGGAATTTCGACCTTATCAAAACCTACTTTTGATTTAAACCATTGTCGGTCTTTATCCATCAATGTGATAGCAGAAATTGGAACCTGACAAATTTGAGAGGCTAATTCAGTAATATCATCAAAATCTTTTTCAGGTTGAGTGTCTAAAATGTTATAACTTTTTAGGGCTGCTAACCTTTGGTGCTCATTGGTTAATGAAATTAATTTATCCATACTTTTTGTTTTTCGTTTTATTGGTAAATGGATATACGTAAAAACTAAAAGTATGGTTTTAAAAAAGTTAATTCGTTTTCGGGTTTTTCCGTAAGTCGAAGTGATGCAAAACCAAAATTTGCAAATTATGGTTCATTTTAAAAGTGTAACTTGTATTGGATTCTATCAATTGATTCATGTATGCCACCTGAAAAGTCATTTTTTTTAGCTGATAACCAACGCCAAGCGAAATTCTGTTTTGGTCTAATCTGAAATTATTTTTTATTTCATCTCCCACATTAAATAAGACTTCATCGGATGCCATTAGATAAAATTTTCCTTTTTCTTGATTTTTAAAATAGTATCGTGCTTGCAGTAAATAGCGTAATCGGTAGTTAAAATTAAATTCATTTTGAAGATGATCTTCGATAATTTTTCCTCTAAATCGTCCTTCATAACGTAATCGGTGTAAAAACGAAAAATCATTATGTTTATGGCTTAATGTTGTTTGACCCCACAAGCGATGTTCCGGTCGAAAAGTTTCTGCTCCTTCCGGCGGATATATTTTCCCAAAAGCATAACCGACAGTTGTGGTCATTTGATTTTTTTTACCGAAATGATAAGTTATTCCAGTTCTGACTAAACCAAAACTCTCCGGAACCCAGTGAGCATCATTCCACCATGAAAGATGATTGGATAACTTTGTTTGTGTGATGTATCCTAACCAAATTTGCTGATTTTCAGTGATTTTATTTTGTGAAATGGAAGTGGCTGAGAGTAGTAAAATTAATACGAATTTGAAATATTTTGACCAACACATGTTAAATTTTTTTCAAAATTAAAGTAATTATTCAAATCAATTTGTGATATTTGTCACATTAAATGTATACGCCATGTTAGTTAAAGTATTTGGAAGTGCCGTTTTCGGCGTTGAAGCCACCACGATTACAGTTGAAGTAAATATTGATAAAGGAGTGGGCTACCACTTGGTCGGATTACCCGACAATGCTATCAAAGAGAGCAGTTACCGCATTGCTGCCGCCCTCAAAAATAACAACTATTCTTTACCGGTTAAAAAAATCACCATCAATATGGCTCCGGCTGATATGAGAAAGGAAGGTTCGGCTTATGACCTTACGATTGCCATTGGTATTTTAGTTGCTACCGGACAAATTCAAGCGGAGGAATTAGATCGTTACATCATTATGGGCGAACTTTCATTGGATGGCGGTTTACAACCTATAAAAGGAGCGTTGTCAATTGCCATTAAAGCTAAAGAAGAAGGCTATAAAGGATTTATTCTCCCGATTCAAAACGTAAAAGAAGCCGCGATTGTAGAAGGTTTAGATGTGTATGGAGTAGAAAATGTGTTACAAGTCATTGATTTTTTTGAAGGGAAAGGCGATTTACAACCAACTGTTATTGATACCCAGACCGAATTTTCAAGAACCTTAGATTTTCCGGAATTTGATTTTTCGGACGTAAAAGGGCAGGAGGGCATCAAGCGTTGTATGGAAATTGCTGCTGCCGGTGGTCATAACATCATTTTAATTGGCCCACCCGGTTCAGGAAAAACGATGTTGGCTAAACGAATGCCGAGTATTTTGCCACCCATGACCATGAAGGAAGCGTTGGAAACCACCAAAATTCATTCCGTTGCCGGAAAAATTAAAGATGCCGGTTTGATGAGTCAGCGTCCGTTCAGAAGTCCGCATCATACGGCTTCCTCAGTTTCACTTGTTGGAGGTGGAAGTTATCCGCAACCGGGTGAAATTTCATTGGCACATAACGGTGTTTTGTTTTTAGATGAATTACCGGAGTTCAAACGCGAAGTGTTGGAAGTTATGCGGCAACCGTTAGAAGATAGAGAAGTAACCATTTCCAGAGCAAAATTTACGATTACTTATCCATCTTCTTTTATGTTAGTGGCGAGTATGAATCCGAGTCCGGGTGGTTATTTCAATGACCCGGATGCACCGGTCAGTACTTCTCCGGCGGAAATGCAACGGTATTTAAGTAAAATATCAGGTCCGCTTTTGGATAGGATTGATATTCATATTGAAGTGAATCCGGTTCCCTTTGAAAAATTAACGGAAACCCGAAAAGCTGAAAGCAGTGCAGAAATCAGGAAAAGAGTTACACTAGCTAGAGAAATTCAATCGAAACGGTTTGAACAATTCGATAATTTGCATTACAATGCTCAAATGGGTAGTAAATATATTAGAGAGTTTTGTGTGTTAGATGAAACATCCTTACAATTGCTTAAAACCGCAATGGAACGTTTGAATTTATCCGCACGGGCGTATGATCGAATTTTGAAAGTGGCCCGCACCATTGCGGATTTGGAAGCTGCTGAAAACATCAAACCGAATCATATAGCGGAGGCGATTCAATATCGAAGTTTAGATCGCGAGGGTTGGTTGGGGTAATCAATGTCAAAAATCAATATCAATGACAAATTCAAAAGCATAATCAATATTATTTGTGCTTCAGCACTAACTTGCCTCCGACTTCAGTCGGAGGATTAAAAAATCCAAAATCATTATTATATGCCATATCTAAAAATTTACATCCATTTTGTCTGGTGCACAAAAAACAGATATCCATTTCTAAACACAATTGAATCAAGACAATTTGTTTGGAATCATATCAAAGAAAATGCAAAACAAAAAGGAATTCATGTTGATTTTGTTAATGGTTATGAAGATCATTGTCATTGTTTGATTTCATTGGGAATTAATCAAAGTGTTGAAAAAGTAATGCAATTAATTAAAGGTGAATCTTCGTATTGGATTAACCAAAACCCTGATTTGTTTCCGAATTTGAAAGGGAAAAGATTTGAATGGCAAAGTGAATTTTTTGCATTATCAGTTTCTGAATCTATTTTGAAGCGTGTTCGAAATTATATTAAAAACCAAGAAAATCATCATCGTAAAAAATCATTTGGTGAGGAGTACGATAAGATTAGGGAGGTTTTTTTCTTCATCCGACTGAAGTCGGACGAAATTTAGTGCTGTCGCACTGAGAGGATTTATATCACAAACTCATAATACCTTGCACCCACCAAAACCGGATTTTCTTTTTCGATAGAAATTAGAGCAAATTCATTTTTTGGTTCTAAAACTGCCTGTTGCAATTCTTTTTTATGCAATTTTTCATAGGTTTCAAAATCAATCGAATGATTATTTTCTAATGTTTCGAAGAGATTATTTTGGCTAATGACCGATTTCCAATTTTCACAAACTATGGCTTCAAAAACTTTTGATTTGGAACCACTTCCGTAGGCTATGAATCCTACTTTTTGGTTTTCTAAAGAAGTGTTTTGTTGGGCATGATAGCATAAAGCAGAGAGTAAACCAAGGAAAATGGAACCCGTATAAATATTGCCTATTTGACCGGAGGCAATTTCTGAGGGATAAATCTTTTGGTTGATGAGTTCCAAATATTCCGGACTTTTGGTCAATGCTTTTAGTTTGTCTTTTACAGTTTCGCCAATTTGACTCTTGAGTAATTCCGGATTTTCATTCGCAAAAATTTCTATAAAAGTTCTTCTTCCTTGAAAACAATAGGGAAGATGCATTAAAATAGAAGCCCAATTTTCATACACTTTTCCAGTTTGTTGACTTTCTTTTTTAAAATGTTCGTAAGCTTCGGTAATTCTGTTGATGTAACATTGGTTGGAGTATTGTCCGTCAAATACAGGTTGTTCTTTGTAAATGGAAACTTCATTTTCCAAAACGCCAAACCATTCCTCATTTTCAGGGGATTTAGTTATTTCTGATTTGGAAAAACTTCTTCTTGGTTTAAAGAAATCAAAAACACCTTCGGTGGAAACACCAACTTCACTAGAAAAACTCAAAACTCTTGGGTTGGAAGTTATCAACATGGCAATGGCACCCGCACCTTGTGTATATTCACCACTCGATTCCAAATCATATTTGGCGTTATCGGAAGCAATGACAATCGCTTTTTTGGTTGGATGTAAACGAATGTAATCCAAACAATTTTGTAATGCATCCACACCACCAATACAAGCAAAAGTTAAATCAACTGCATCACAATTTCGAAATGAACCAACACCTAATTTACTTTCTAATAACGATAACACATAGGAGGCAACCGGTTTGGAACTATCCACACCGCTTTCTGAACCTACATATATTCGAGCAATTTCAGATGGATTAATATTTTCCTGTTGAATTAACTTTAAAGCAGCATTTGCTGCGAAGGTTACAACATCTTGATGTTGATCCGGAAAACTCATTTTGTGTAAACCGAGACCTTTTATCAATTTATCGGGTTCTATGTTACGCTTGTGTGCAAGAGTAGAAATGGGTAAGTAAAGTTTAGGAATATCAAAGGAAATACTATCGATGCCAACGTTCATTTTTGTACTTTTAAAAAACAAAAGTATAAAAGTGTCACCCATATTTAAGGGAACAATTCATAAAAAATCCCTAATTTAAAACGAATTACGAATGTTTTAAAAAAGGGAAGATTTATTTTTTGAATGAACAATAAAATGCTTAAAAACTGAAATTAATTCAATGCAGCAAAAGTATCTCCTTGACGGATATCACCGGTTTTAAATCCTTTGCCAAACCATTTTACGCGTTGTTCAGAAGTTCCATGTGTGAATGAATCGGGTACTACATGACCTTGCATTTTCTTTTGAATAGCATCATCACCTACTGCGTGAGCAGCACTAAGAGCTTCTTCAATATCACCTTCTTCCAGGTACTTACTATTGTAATGAGTCCATAAACCGGCATAAAAATCGGCTTGTAGTTCAAGAGAAACAGAAAGTTTATTTCCTTCCGCTTTGCTTAACTTTTGCTGCAATTGTCTTACTTTTCCGGATGTGCCTAATAAGGTTTGTACGTGATGACCCACTTCGTGAGCGATAACATATGCAATGGCATAATCTCCACCTTTTGCTCCGAAACGCGTTTGCAATTCATCAAAAAAATCTAAATCCATATAGATTTTTTGGTCAGCCGGGCAATAAAAAGGACCGGAGGCTGATGTAGCTCCGCCACATTCCGTTTGAACAGAACCTCTGAATAATACCATTCCCGGTTCTTTGTAAGTCATACCGTTTTCTTCAAAAATTTTATGCCAAACATCTTCTGTGTCGGCTAAAACTGTTGACACAAATTGACCCATTTTTTCATCTTTTTCACTCAAAGGCTGTGCAGGAGTTGCTGATGATTGTTGTTGTTGATTTAATTGTTCTAATATAGGTGTAAGGTTTTGAGCACCTTCACCACCAAAAATATTAATGAGCAATAAAATAATACCAATTAATCCTCCACCGGCAACCACTTTTCCGGTGTTGCCCATGCCACGACGGTCTTCAACATTTTTGCTTTGTCTTCTGCCTTCCCATTTCATAATTTATGATTTTAGTAATTAAAAGTACAAAAAAATTAAGAAGAAGTCCATTTTGCGATTACTTCTTCCAAACTTCCTTTAACTATTGGTTTTGATACATAGTCATTCATCCCTATTTCTAGGCATTTTTCTTTTTCACCAATAACTGTTCCGGCCGTTAAAGCGATAATAGGAATAGTTTTTCCATGATCCATTGTTCGAATTACTTTGGTTGCTTCGTAACCGTTCATCAAAGGCATTTGAATATCCATGAAGATAATATCAAATTGTTCGACCTCAAATTTTTCTATGGCTTCTTGACCATTGGAAACGGTTGTAATTTTTGAATTAGGTAGAATCTTTTTTATTAAGGTTTTTGCCAGCAAAGAATTGATGTTGTTGTCTTCCACAATTAATACACGAAGAGCATCAAAATTTTGATATACAAATTCTTCATCCACTTTTAAAAGATTAAGATTTGAAATTTTTTCTTTGCTCGATGACTGAACGTCGACATCAAAATAAAAAGAGCTTCCTACATTAGGTTCACTAATTAATTCCAATTTACTGTTCATTAAAGCCAGTAATTTGTTTGAAATACTTAAGCCTAATCCGGTACCGCCATATTGTCTTGTTGTTGAACTATCTTCTTGTGAAAATGCTTCAAAAATTTTCGCTTGATTTTCTCGTCTAATTCCTATTCCGGTATCAATTACAGAAAAACGAAGTCGGGTTTGATGCGAAGTAATTCTATCAATCACTTCAATTTTTAGTTTCACTTTTCCGTTGGAAGTAAATTTTACAGCATTTCCGAGAAGATTGATTAAAATTTGCTTTAAACGAACTGCATCAATCCAAACCGTTTTAGGGACATCAGCGTTTACATGCACATCTACATCAATTTTCTTTTGAATGGCTTCAAAACGAATGGTATCGATTACTTCGATTGCTAAATCTTTTAGTTTGGTTTCTTCAATTACCAGTTCAAGGTTACCGGACTCAATTTTAGAAAAATCTAAGATATCATTAATCACGCTCATCAATGACTTAGCTGATTGGTTGACGGTTTTCATGTATTTAGCTTGTCCCTTTTCTAAATCGGAGTTCATTAATAAATCTGTAAATCCAATAATACCGTTTAATGGTGTTCTAATTTCATGACTCATATTGGCCAAAAATTCAGATTTAGCTTTATTAGCAGCAATGGCCATTTCTTTTTCTTTGATGGCTGCTTCTTGTAGTTTACGTTCTGTGATATCAATAAAAATTCCTTCAATAAATTCTACTTGGTTGTTTTTTGTAATTACATCACCAAATTCTTCTACCCAAACAATTCGCTCATCTTTATGAATAATTCGATAAATAAAATGTATTTTTTGATTGTTTTCTAAGGCATATTTCTGATCTTTTATCACTCTTTCTCGATCATCAGGATGTATAATATCTAAATATGATATTTCATTATTTAAAAATACATCTTTAGAATAACCTGACAATTTTTGGATTTCATCGTTCAGATAAATTTTGGTAAATTTAGAATCGTATTTAGATAAATAAATTGTTCCCGGAATATTATCGGCCAACAATCTGAAACGTTCTTCACTACTATAAATTAAGCTTTCATTTAAACCTCTTTCAATAGCAGAAGAAATATTATTCATTAACGATTGGAGAATATTTATTTCATCTTCTGACCATACTCTTTCATTGGTACAATCATCAAATCCTATGGCACCTACAAGTTTGTTTTTAACTTGAATTGGAAAAATGAGAACCGATAATATGTCTTGTGATTTCATAAGTTCTTTAAACTCACTCTCGAACATATTTTTCACAAGTTTGTTGTATACTTTACTTGATTTTAAAGGAATAACGATATCTAAAAACATTTCATAAGGAACATTTTGTAAGTCAGGATTTTCAATTTGTGGTTCAATTTGTCCTTTTACCCATTCAAATTTTTGCGATATTGTTCTATTTTCTTCAACCGCTTCAAAATAATACACTCTGTCTGCTTTTGTAGCATCTCCAAGGGTAGCTAATATTTCATCAAAATCTTTAAAGGTATCTTTTGAAACCAATATTTTTTCAGAAATTTTGGTCACTGCGGTTAATAAATCACTTTTATAAATTAAATTATCTTCAATTTGTTTTCTTTTAATTGTTTCAAAACCTAAGGTAATAATTTCAGAAACTGATCGGGTAAAATTTATATCTTCGTTATCCCAGTATCTTTTTGAATGAGTGGTTTCAAAACAAATAATTCCTGACAATTTTCCATCAATAAAAACGGGATAATCCAATAACGATTTTATATTATTTTCTAAGAAATAATTATCAATAAACTCTGAAGTTTCTTTTTGTAAATTTACGTCAGAAGCAATAATAATTTGCTCTTTTTCGATGGATTCAAAGTAGATTGGATAATCTTTCTTTTTAATGACCAAATGATTAGAGTGTTTATAGTCTTTGAGTTCAAATAAGTTTACACATTCAATTCGATCAGGAAAATAATTCCAAAAACTTATACGTTGAATTCCGGAAGATTTAGAAACATTTTCAGAAACTACTTTTATTATGGATACAATGCTATCATATTTTGCAAAACTTGTTGTAGACAATTTTGTTAAAGCATTGTTGTATTTTTTTATTTTATCCTGCCTTTGATTTCTTTCAATCTCTAAATTTCGTATTAATGTAATATCTCTTGCAATACCGGAATAGCCAATAATTTCACCTGAATCATTTTTTTTAACGGTTACTTTTTGTGAAATCCAAACTTCTTCGCCTGATTTTTTTAAAATGGGAAATTCCATCAGCCTTGAACTACCACTTTCTTTAAATTCTTCAATATAGTAAGAGACTATTTTTTCTCGATAATCTTCCTTTATTAATTGTCCAAAATTTAATTTCATCAATTCACCCAAATCATATTCAAGTAATTCACACGAAAAGGAATTGATGTAAGTAAATTTTCCAAGATTATCTGTTTCAAAAATTAAATCAGTGGCTGTTTCAACAAGATTTTTATATTGGTTTTCTATGTTTATTTGTTCGGTAACGTCGATTCCAATCCCAACAAATAAATCATCACCAAATTCTTTGTCTACCCATTGAATAAATTTATATTTACCATTTTTACACTTAAGTTTTCGTTTATAAACTCGATCTCTTTGGTAATCTTGATGATAATCTTCTCCAATAAATTCAGGGTCTTCTGTTAATTGCCAAAATCCCATTCCCAAGACTTCCTCCACTTGATAACCTAAAATGCCTTGTATATTTTCGCTACAATAGGTTAATTCTCCGTTCTTTTTTGTGGCAATAACAAGCGAGTTCCCTTTATTTACAATTTCATTAGCAAATAAAAATTTGTCTTTAGTATTTAATATTGAAGTATGTCTAACATGATTTAAAATTACAATTAATAAAAAACTTATTATACAAATTACTCCAATTTCAAAAACTAATTTTCCGGTAATTAAAAGTAGTAGAAAAATGACAAACAATGAACTTATAAAAAACCAGTAATGCTTAATTTTTTTAAAAACATTATACGAAAAAAAGATTAAAGTTAATAAAGCAGAAAAGGTTATTAATTCCATCGGATCGTAGTAAACTAGATTTTTTATTACGATTGATACATAAACGAGATAAAAGAAAATAAATAGGCGAGGCAATAAGTTAAATAAAACACTACTTATTTTACTTAAAAAATAAATGCCTAAAAAGATTACTCCAAATACTAAATTTGAAAATACCATCGGCTTATTTCTCAATTCAAATACATTCAATACAATTTCAACAAAGGGTATGATGATAGAAAGCGATAAAAAATATTTTTGATATTCTGATTTAGAAAATTCTGTCTCAGAAAAATCTCTCACAAAATTTTTGTTATAAGCTAGGTTTCTTCTAAAAACTAAATAAGAAATGGTGAAAAGGAAAAGCACAAAGACAATTACAAAAAGCCAATCTTTACTTATTGATGTAGATGAAAGATTTAGAAAATAGGGAACTTTCAAGTTAAATTTAGAGGATGCTATTTCTTTTACAACTTTAAAAAGATTTAAAAATGGCAATATCCATAATTTAATTATATGGGGCATTGTATGGTATTTGGTTTGGTTCTTTTTAATTGAGGTTAAAAATAACAATATTATTTAATTTTCAAACTTTTTTGTAGTTTTTAATCTATTTAAATATCAACAAAAAATCTGATAATTTCATTATTTTTGGAAAGTTATAAAAACCAATGCTTTTAAAATCTACATTAAAATTCTTTTTTAAATGGACGTTTCTTGCAGTAATTATCGGAATTATCTCCGGTTTTACCTCGGGTTTATTTTTATATAGCTTGGAATTAGTAACTGACTATAGAGAAATTAACCAATGGATAATTTACTTTTTGCCTTTTGGCGGACTCTTTATAGGATATGGTTATTATAAATTCGGTAAAAGGGTGGTTGAAGGAAACAATTTAATTTTAGAAGAATATTCCAATCCTCGAAAGAAAATACCTTTCAGGATGGCTCCAATGGTACTTCTAGGTACCCTAATTACTCATCTTTTTGGGGGTTCTGCCGGTAGAGAAGGTACAGCAATTCAAATGAGTACTAGTATTGCAGACCAATTTACAAATCTCTTTTCTTTAGATAAAGAAGATAGAAAAATAATATTAATTTGCGGCATTAGTGCAGGGTTTGCTTCTGTTTTTGGAACGCCTTTAGCCGGAGCAATTTTTGCTATCGAGGTACTTTTCTTCAGTAAAATAAATTTTAAAATTGTATTCCCCACATTTTTAGTGGCTTTTATTGCTTATTACACGGTAGAGTTTTTACCGGTAAAGCATACACATTACTCAATACCTTTTATCCCTGCAATTTCTTTTAAAATGGTACTATGGACTTTGTTGGTGGGCATTCCATTTGGCTTTGCAGCAATGTTATTTTCTAAAAGCACGCATTGGTGGGGGAATATGTTTGCAAAATACATTACATTTCCACCATTACGACCAATTGTGGGAGGAAGTGTTATTGCATTTGCCATTATTTTGATGGGAACAACTCAGTTTATCGGATTAGGAATACCAACAATTGTTGATTCATTTCAAACACAGCAATTGGGGTATGTTTTCTTGTTGAAAATTTTATTTACCGGTTTTACTTTGGGGGCAGGCTTTAAAGGTGGTGAAGTTACACCATTGTTTTTTGTAGGAGCAACATTAGGAAGTTTTTTATCCTTTTACATTCCTTTACCTACTGCACTTTTAGCAGGAATGGGATTTGTTGCCGTTTTTTCAGGAGCAACTCAAACGCCGATTGCTTGCACTGTAATGGGAATGGAACTATTTGGCATTGAATCCGGATTGTTTCTCGGCATCGCTTGTCTGATTTCCTATCTTTTTTCGGGTAGGAAGGGTATTTATTCAACCCAAATGATTGACGGAGTAAAAGGAAAAATTTATAATAAATTCAAAAAATCGACATTCGAAAATTTATAATTTCAGGCTATTTTTTCGTTATTGAAAGAAAAAAAGTAACTTCGCATCCTATGGAAGAAAATCTTATTATCGAAGCCAAAAAACTGCTTCAGAGTTCAAAAAAAATTGCCATAATTCCGCATAGAAATCCAGATGGAGATGCCATGGGATCAACATTAGCATTATATCATTTTCTAAAAAAATTAAACCATCAACCGGTTGTTATTTCTCCAAATGAATTTCCTGATTTTTTGGCATGGTTGCCCGAATCTCAAAATGTCTTAATTTATGAAAAAGACAGAAACGGAACAAAAAACATACTCGAAAAAGCAGAATTAATTTTCACACTCGATTTTAATGCTTTACACCGCACCGGTGAAATGGAGAATGTATTAAATACATTACAAGTGCCTTTAATTATGATTGATCACCATCAAGCACCTGACACCTATGCCAAGGTAACTTTTTCAGACACTCGTTATGGTTCTACTTGTGAAATGATTTATGATTTTATAAAATCTTTTGGCAATGGAAACTACCTTGATAAAACTATTGCAACCTGCATTTACACCGGAATAGTAACCGATTCCGGGTCGTTTAAATTTCCAAAAACAACCGGAAAAACTCATCGAATTGTAGCTGATTTAATCGATTTGGGAATTGAAAATACCGAAATCCACAATCTGCTTTTCAATAACAATACCTATGAGAGTTTACAATTGTTGGGAAAAGCTCTACAAAATTTACGGGTTATAAAAGACCATAAAACATCTTACATTACTTTAACACAAGAGGAATTAGATCTTTTTAACTACAAAAAAGGAGATACTGAAGGAATAGTAAATTACGGTTTGTCTATTAAAGATGTAATCTTTACGGCCATTTTTATTGAAAATAAAGAAGAAGGAATCATTAAAATATCATTGCGTTCTTTGGGGGATTTCGATGTTAATCAGCTTTCTAGAGAGCATTTTAATGGTGGTGGTCACAATAATGCGGCCGGTGGAAAATCAATGTTGTCAATGGAAGACACAATCAAACAATTTGAAAATGTAGTAAAGAATCATCCGAAATTAAAATTCTAATGAAAGCAAAAATTTTTTATAGTTTACTTTTTTTTGGCATGTTATTCGCTATCGGTTGCCAAGACACGGAAGCAAGACGACCCATTCAACAATCGTCGGGAAGTTTCATAAAAGAATCGATTGTTCGCAACAAAAAGCTGGTAGCTTATGAAGAAAAACAGATAGACTCAATCATTAAAAGCAATCCAACTAAAGAGTATTTGGCATCCAAAAAAGGCTATTGGTACACATATGAAATAAAAAATGAAACCGATACACTCAGACCTAAAAGGGGAGATGTAGCATTTTTTGAATATGAAATAAATGATTTAAAAGGAAATGTGATTTATACCGCTTTGGAACTTCGTCCGCAAGATTACTTGGTCGATAAACAAGAAATTATGATTGGTTTGAGAGACGCTATCAAATTGATGCGTAAAAATGAAAAGGTAACATTTTTATTTCCCTCTCATATGGCTTATGGTTATTTGGGTGATAAAAACCGAATAGGACCTAACGTTCCTATCATGTGCACGGTTACATTAATCGATTTTAAAAAGGAAACGGACTTAAAAAAAATTAAAAATGAAAATAATTCTAACAAGCAATAAACAAGTAAATAGTAAAATGAAAAAAGTAAAATTTCTGGTTTTAAGTATAACGGCTTTATTTTTAGCCTCTTGCGGAAAAGATTATGACCATTTAGGTGATGGTATTTTTGCAGTGATAAAAACCAACAAAGGTGATATTATTACCCAATTAGAATATGAAAAAACGCCCATCACCGTAGCCAACTTTATTTCGTTGGCAGAGGGAACCAATGAACATGTAACCGATAATGCTAAAAAAGGAGTGCCTTTTTATGATGGTTTAACATTTCACAGAGTAGAAGCAAATTTTATGATTCAAGGAGGTGATCCTGCCGGAAACGGAAGTGGTGGTCCTGGTTATAATTTTATGGATGAAATTACCGATTTGTCTCATGACGGACCCGGAATCTTGTCAATGGCCAACGCGGGTCCGGGTACAAATGGTTCTCAGTTTTTTATCACACATGTGGAAACCAAATTTTTAGATGGGAGACATACTGTTTTCGGAAAAGTTAAAGAAGGTCAGGAAGTGGTGAATGCCATTGTGGCTTCAGATGTAATGGAGTCAATAAAAATTGTAAGAAATGGCGAAGCGGCTAAAAAATTTGATGCCGTAAAAGTATTTAACGATCGTTTAAAAGTAGAAGCCGAAAATAGAAAAAAAGCTGAAGAAAAAGCAGCTGCTGAAAAAGCAGAATTTTTAGCTCAATATAAAGATGTCATTGATACAAAAGTAGCCTTTTTTGAAGAGCAGAAAAAAAATGCACAAAAAACGGCAAACGGATTGCAGTATACCATTTATCAAAAAGGGAAAGGCATAAAACCGGCTGTTGGTTCAACTGTGTACGTTCACTATGCCGGATTTTTTGAAAGTGGTGAATTGTTCGATTCCAGTTATGAAGATCTATCCAAAGCATTTGGAAAATTCAATCAGCAAAAAGCCGATGCAAAAGCTTATGTGCCTTTTCCATTTCAATACGGAAATAAAACTGGATTAATTCCCGGTTTCTTGGAAGGATTAGAAAAAATGAGTATTGGTGATAAAGCGGTTTTATTTATCCCTTCTCATCTTGGGTATGGAGAGGCTGGTGCCGGTGGAGTTATTCCTCCTAATACCAATTTAATTTTTGAATTAGAACTTTTAGAAAATATACCAAATCAATAATTATTAAGTATGAAAAAGTTAGTTACAATTATCGTTTTTGCCATATCCATGAGCACATTTGCTCAAAAGGAGAATGGTCTTTATGCTGAAATTCAAACTTTGAAAGGCAAAATCCTTCTTAAATTAGAATATGAAAAAGCACCTATTACAGTAGCCAATTTTGTTTCCTTAGCGGAAGGTACAAATAAAGAAGTTTCGGAAAACCTTAAAGGGAAACCTTATTTTGACGGATTAAAATTTCATCGAGTTATTGCAAATTTTATGATTCAAGGAGGCGATCCAACAGGAACCGGAACGAGTGGACCGGGTTATAAATTTGCCGATGAAATTACCGATTTAAAACACGATCGTCCCGGAATTCTTTCTATGGCAAATGCCGGTAAAGGAACCAATGGATCACAGTTTTTTATTACACATGTGCCAACTCCTCATTTAGACGGTAAACACACCGTTTTTGGAAGTGTTGTTGAAGGACAAGAGGTGGTGAATGCGATCGCTCAAAATGATGTGATGGATAAAGTTAAAATCATCAGAATTGGGGATGCTGCTAAAAAATTTGATGCACCAAAAGTTTTTGAAAGCAGATTGGCTTTAGAAGAAGCAAAGAAAAAGAAAAAAGAAGAAGAATTAAAAGCAGAGAAGGTGAAATTCAATGAATATGTGAAAAAGACTTTCCCAAAAGCAACGATTCTTCCATCCGGTTTAGCTTACATTATGGAAAGCGAAGGAACAGGAGCAAAAGCTATGCCCGGAAACAATGTTTCTGTGCACTATATTGGAGAACTGTCTGACGGTAAAAAATTTGACAGTTCCTACGACCGAAATCAACCAATCGATTTTAAACTTGGCAACCGAATGGTAATTCCGGGATGGGAAGAAGGCATCGCTCTACTCAACAAAGGAGCCAAAGCCAAATTAATTATTCCGTATTGGTTAGCCTATGGTGCAGAGGGAAGACCACCGGTGATTCCGGCTAAAGCAACTCTTATTTTTAACACTGAATTAGTTGACATAAAGTAAGTTTAAAGTAAAGTAAAAAAAATCCGAAGTATTTAATGTATTTCGGATTTTTTTATTCATTTTATTTAGTAAAATTATTAAATAGTTAACTACATATTAATTTTATTCTTAAATTTATAAATTAAAATTAGTATGGATAAAGTAAAAATTTTAACTGGTATTTTACTCTTAGTTGCTTTAATTGAGGTAATTGCCGAATATTTTAGATTTTTACCCGTAATTTATATTTTCAAACCGCTCATTTCGGTGGTTTTGATGACTTTGTATTGGTATAGTTCACCAATAAAAGATATTTTATTTTTCCTTACTATTGTAACATCCTTAATAACCAATGTACTTTTTATTCCAAACGATTTTAAATTTATTTTTATTGGGTTGATTGTTTTTGTGTTTCATCGATTAATTAATATTTTTTATATAATTAAAGTAATGAAAACTAAAGATTTTATCCCAGTAATCTTGGCATCAGTTCCTTTTTTATTCATTTTTTTCTATATTTTTTTTGACACCGATTTACTTTCTAATGAAGTATATTACATCATGATTATCCATAATAGTTTGATTTCTTTATTAGGCGGAATTGCCCTTTCGCATTACATCATGAATGACAGCTCAAGAAGTTCATGGCTATTGATTTGTGTTTTGTCTTTCGTAACGCTTCATTTTATTATTTTTATCGAAAAATTTTATTTTCAATTACAGATTTTCAGACCTATTGCCATGAGTTTGAATGCGTTTGCCTATTTTGCTTTTTATAAGTTTATTTTAATCATAGAAAAATCAAATTCTAATTAGTTTCTTTACATTTTAATAAAATAATTTATGAAGGAATATTTGTTAAATAGGCATTTTAAAGTATTAACTTCTGTTTTTGTTCTGATTGTTTTTTTATTAATCATTGTTTCGTTTTTTGATAATAAATTAATCGAATACATTTTAAAATCAATCAGTATTCCGGTTTTGATGTTGCTTTATATTATGACATCAACGCAAATTAGCAGATTCTACTTAGTTGCACTTTTTTGTGCAGCAATATCAAATATTCTTTTCATTTCAACCGATGTGATCTTACTTAATTATGGCTTAATTGCCTTTTTACTTTACAGAATCATAACTATAATTTTAGTGATAAAAGCTTCACCAATACGCTCTTTTTTTACAGTTGGAATTGGGAGTGTTTTTTTTCTCTTTCCTTTACTTTATTTTATTGTACTTACGCAGGACTCGTTAGGACAAAGTTTTATGGTTGCTATTGTAAATGTAGTTTTAGTTTCAATTCTGGGCGGATTATCCTTGTCTAATTACTTAATGGAAGAAGGATTTAAGCACACATGGTTACTGGTAAGCACATTGTTGTACACCATTATTGTATTTTTATTCGTTATTCAAAAATATTATTTGTTTATTCCAATTTTTCAACCAATTCGTGTTTTAGTTTTAATGTTGGCTCATTATTTTTTTTATCTTTATATTTTAATGACTGAAAAGCAGATTGGTAAACATTAATATTTTTATTTGAAAAAGAACTACAAATTAGTATTACCCTTAACTGGCTTATTTTTTATTGTTATAGGCATTCTAGCCTATGGAGTTTATTTTGATATAGATAGAATCATTCTGATTACTCGATTGATTGGACTTTCTTTAATTTTTTTGATTTATTATTTAAGTTCTTTCAAAAAAAATAAGCTCTATTTGGTTTCGTTATTGTTCTCACTATTATCCATACTGTTTTTGTTTTTAAAATCAGATGTTGGAATTTTATTTGCAACACTTTTCTTTTTAATTTTTGAAATATTAACGATTATCATTGTATTAAAAAATTCAAAGAAAATCAGTTTTATTCCTGTAACACTTGGTTTTTTACCTTTTTTATCAATTTGTTTTTATTTGATATTTTTAACGTATGCTTCTTTAGGCATAAATTATTTACCGTCAATTCTTAATGCATTCATCATTTCCTTTTTAGGAGGATTGGCTGTTTCAAATTTTGTTTTAGAGGAAGATAACATGAAAAACAGTTGGCTACTAATAAGCACTTTGTTGTTCACCTTGTTGATTTTTATTTTTATGATTGAAAAGTATTACCTATACGTTCAAGTGTTTAAACCCATTCGAACCTTCTGTTTTTTTGGAGGACATTATCTTTTTATGCGGTATATATTACTTTCAGAACATCAAACAATAATCGATTTACCTTGTGAAATGACTGAAGAATCTGTATCAAAATAAAAGTCAATTCGCCCTAAATTAATGCCATAACACCCAACTTGATTTACCAAGACGTCTTTATTATCAAGATTTTTAAGTAGAGTTGGTTTGTCTAAGAAAGTGTGTGTATGTCCACCAATAATTAAATCAATATCTCGGGTTAACGTTGCTAATTTGGTATCGCAAATTTTGTTTGGATCATTTTTGTAGGCATAACCCAAGTGGGAGAGACAAATAATTAAGTCGCATTTTTCATTAGATTTTAATTTTTTTACAATTTCTTTAGAAATTTCAACCGGGTCATTATAAACCGTTTCTTTATACATCTTTTTATCAACCAAACCGGCTAATTCAACACCCAATCCAAACACACCCACTTTGATTCCGTTTTTGTGAAATACTTTGTAAGGTTTCACAAAAGGATGCATCACTGTGTTTTTAAAATCATAGTTTGCAGAAAGAATTTCAAACTTCGCATGAGGCATTTGAGCGGCTAGCCCTTCAATGCCATTGTCAAACTCATGATTACCAATAGTGGTAGCTTCATAACCCATTTTCGACATTAATTTGAATTCTAATTCTCCGCCATAATAATTAAAATAGGGGGTTCCCTGAAAACTATCACCGGCATCTAAGAGCAAAACATTTGGGTTTTCTTTTCTGATTTTTTCAATAAGAATACCTCGATTAACAACTCCGCCCATATTCGGGTTTTTAGGATGATTTGCCGGAAAAGGGTCAATATGACTATGTACATCGTTCGTGTGCAAAATAGTTAACTGTTTTGTCTTAGCTTGACTAAAACCTGTTAAAGGCAAACCTCCTAAACTAACCCATGTTGAACCGGCAACCGTATTTTTGATAAAATCTCTTCTTTTCATAGCATTAGTTTTGGTCAACAATTATTCTTGGTTTTGAAGAAGCTTCTACCACTTCAACGGCCTTGAAATAGTCAATTAAAATATTTCGTATTTTATAATCTAAGTCAAATAGTTGACTGTTTTTCAGAAAGAAATTCATGTTATCACCACCATTTACTAAATAATCAGAAGTAGCAACATAGTAAACTTTGTTTAAATCCAAAACGTCACCATTTATCAACACTGATTTAAAAGCTTTATTCTTATCAAGTGTTATTTGTAATCCGCTCAACGGGTGAGGTTTTTTTTCAGCAATCAAATAATCAATCATTTCCATAATTTGACTTCCTTTCAATGCAGCCACAACCATATTATTTTCAAATGGCATCACTTCAAATGCTGTCCTCGTAGTAACATTTCCCTTAGGTATAATAGAGCGTATTCCTCCATGATTTAATAAGCAAATATCGATAGATTTACCATATCGTTTTCTGAAAATCGTATTGCTTTCAATTAAACAAACATCAGCCATAAAATTACCAATGTTGGTTTGCCATTCACCTTTACTTTTATCTAAGGTTTCGGGACAAAAAGCCAACACACTGTCTAAGTCTTTGTTAATGTGATGACGATAGGGCTCGATAAAGTTTTCAATTTCAGGATATTCAGAAGAATTGTTTGCTATTTCAATTTGTTTTCCCTCAATTTTTACAATTTCATAGTTTGATTTACAACCTGAGAAAATAAATGAAAATGTTATAAATAACACAAAATGTGTCATTATAACGGTATAGTTTTTTAGTTTTAGCATCAAAAAACGACTTTAATTCTATAATTTTGTAATCCAAGTAAAGGTACAATGTTTTTAAAATATTTTAGAACTTTTTCCGCTAAAAGAGTATTAAAAAAAAGTTCACTCAATCTAAATTCTTCTATTTCAAACAAGCCCATTCAAACGGTTGGTGTTTTGATAGACGAAACGCATTTCGATAAAAAAGAGGCTTTGATTCAACTTATAGTTTCGAATGGAATCAAACCTGAAAAAATTTCAGTGTTGGCCTACAAGACCAGGTATAAGAAGAAAGAAGAAATAAATTACCCACATTATAGTAAGAGTGATGTAACTTGGTTGGGAACTATTGAAAAAAAAGAAGCAAAAGAGTTTAAATCCAACCAATTTGATTTATTAATCAGTTATTATGATGAAATGAAGACCCCACTTCAAATTGTAACTCACAAATCAAAGGCAGATTTTAAAGTTGGATTTACATCAACAGACAAACGATTAAATCATTTTATGATAGATACGGATGTAGAAAACTATACAGTTTTTGTTGATGAATTATTCAAATACTTAAGAATACTAAACAAACTATAACTATGCAATCACTCATTGGAACCGGAGTGGCTTTGATAACTCCGTTCAAAAAAGATTTATCCGTTGACACGGAAGCGTTAACTAAGATTGTTCATTATCAAATAGATAACGGAATAGATTATCTAGTGGTTTTAGGAACAACTGCTGAAACGGCGACATTAACAACTGCTGAAAAGGAATTGGTAATCAATACAGTTATCAAAGCAAATAATAATAAATTACCACTTGTTTTAGGAGTTGGAGGAAATAATACTTATCAAGTTGTAGAGGAATTAAAAACGAGAGATTTGTCAAGTTTTACAGCAGTTTTATCAGTTTCACCTTATTACAACAAACCAACACAAGAAGGAATTTATCAACATTTCAAGGCTATTGCAGAAGCTTCGCCAATTCCAATCATTTTATATAATGTTCCCGGTAGAACAGCGAGTAATATGCTTCCTTCGACTGTGTTACGATTGGCCAATGACTTTAAAAATATTGTAGCCATCAAAGAAGCGGCTGGCGATATTGTCCAAGCCATGAAATTAATTCAACACAAACCGGAAGGATTTTTAGTAATTTCCGGTGATGATATGGTTACTTTACCAATGATTTTAGCCGGTGGAGCAGGGGTGATTTCGGTTATTGGCGAAGGATTTCCAAAACAATTCTCAACCATGGTTCGATTAGGACTAGAAAGAAAGGTAGAGGAAGCTTATCAAATTCATTACCAAGTGGCAGATGCTATCGATATGATATTTGAACAAGGAAACCCTGCCGGAATAAAAGAAGTTTTCCATGTTTTAGGTTTGTGTGAAAATATATTAAGACTTCCTTTGGTTAATGTTAACGAAGACTTAGCAAACAGAATTCGTCAAACTGTCAAAAAAATTGTAAATTAGCGGTAGATTTATTAATTAGAAAAATAAGAGAAATATGTTATCAGCAAATGTATTAGCAGCTTTAAACAATCAGATTAAAATGGAAGGTGATTCTTCACAAGTATATTTAGCCATGGCCTCTTGGGCAGAGGTTCAAGGGTTTGAAGGAATTTCTACTTTTATGTATAACCAATCCGATGAAGAAAGGATGCACATGCTCAAGTTAATTAAATATGTTAACCAAAGAGGAGGCGAAGCAAAAGTTGGAGCTACATTAGAACCTTCCTTGGATTTAACCAATTATAAAGCACTTTTCAAACAATTGTTAGAGCATGAAATTAAAGTGTCGGAAAGCATTAATAATTTAGTGGGTATTACTTTAGACGAACGCGATTTTGCAACCCACAATTTTTTACAATGGTATGTGTCAGAGCAAATTGAAGAAGAAGCAACAGCTCGTTATATCTTAGATAAAATCAATTTAATTGGCGATGACAAAGGTGGTTTGTATCTTTTTGATAATGAAATGAAAAACTTTGTGAGTCCAATGGCTCCCGCAAAATAAGAACAATGTTAATCAAAATATAAAAGATGCGGTTTATATCGCATCTTTTTGTTTTTTTACTGCCTTTAAAGACTATAAAAAAAATGTTTTGTAGTCTGCAATTATTAACTAAATTTGCAGTCCGGTTTTCTTGATAAAGATTCATGGAAATTTGCCTATAAAATTCGCCTAATGAATAAATTATATTTTGTATTCCTTCTTGCAGTTGTTTTCAGCTCTTGCAGTCCATACCAAAAAGCATTGAAAAGTGAAGATATTGCTTTAAAATATGCCGCTGCAGAAGAAAAATACAACAAGGAAAAATACCAAAAAGCTATTCGTTTATTTGAGCAGATAGCTCCTTCTTACAGAGGTAAACCACAGGCAGAAAAAATGTTTTATATGTATGCTCAAAGTTTATACAAAACAGAACAATTTTATACTGCAGGATATCAATTTGAAAGTTTTGCATCGGGTTACCCCAAAAGTGAAAAAGTTGAGGAAGCTGCTTATTTAGGGGCTTATTGTTATTCAAAATTATCACCAAGGTATTCTTTAGATCAAATAGACACCGATAAAGCAATTGAAAAAATGCAAGCCTTTATTGATGCCTACCCTGAATCTCAGTACATTACAGAAGCAAACGTGGTTGTCAAGGCTTTAAGGGAAAAACTTGAATTTAAAGCATTTGAAATTGCAAAGCAATACCATACAATCGCCGAAGCAATCAGAGATTTTAGGGCTCCTATTGTGGCTTTAGATAATTTTATAGCTGATTATCCTGGTACACCCTACAGAGAAGATGCACTTTATTATAAAATTGAGGCAAGTTACAAATATGCTATCAATAGTGTGGATTATAAAGTAAAATCACGATTAAATGAAACATTGGAAAATTATGATAAGCTTTTCAAGCAATATCCCGAGACAAAATACAAAGAAGAAGCAGATAAAATTAAAGAAGACGTTAATAAACTTTTAGAACAATATTCAAAATAAATAGTAGTTATGGATTTAAAAAAGACGAATGCTCCGGTTAACACGATTACTTATGATAAGAGAGCGATTGAGCAAACCACCGGTAATGTGTACGAAGCGATTACAATCATCGCTAAAAGAGCAAATCAAATTAATTCTGAAATTAAAAAAGAATTAATTGAAAAATTAGAAGAATTTGCTACTTACAATGATAGTTTAGAAGAGATTTTTGAAAACAAGGAACAAATCGAAGTTTCAAAATTCTATGAAAAATTACCAAAACCACATGCATTGGCTGTACAAGAGTGGTTAGAAGGAAAAATTTATCACAGAGATACTACCAAATAAGAACCTTATGTCAGTTTTAAAAGGGAAAAAAGTACTGCTGGGTGTTTCCGGCGGAATTGCTGCCTATAAAACTGCAACTTTGGTTAGACTATTTATTAAAGCAGGTGCTCAAGTGCAAGTTGTCATGACACCTGCTTCTAAAGATTTTGTTACGCCTTTAACACTGTCTACTTTATCAAAAAACCCTGTTTTTTCCGAGTTTTATAACGACGAAGATGAAAATGCATTGTGGAATAATCACGTTGAATTAGGCCTTTGGGCAGATTTGATGATTATTGCACCGGCTACCGCAAATACGTTGGCTAAAATGGCCAATGGAAATTGCGATAACTTACTGATAGCTACGTATTTATCTGCCAAATGTCCGGTATATTTTGCACCGGCCATGGATTTGGATATGTACAAGCATCCTACTTCGATTGATAATTTTCACAAACTGCAATTATTCGGTAATATCATGATTCCGGCAGAATCGGGTGAATTAGCCAGC
The DNA here is from genome assembly GCF_004122145.1 of Flavobacterium piscinae. Lineage (GTDB taxonomy): Bacteria > Bacteroidota > Bacteroidia > Flavobacteriales > Flavobacteriaceae > Flavobacterium > Flavobacterium piscinae. Next base: position 80,777 of record NZ_SBKQ01000007.1, on the reverse strand, counting down.
GGACTTTCCGGAGAGGGGAGAATGGCTGAACCTGAGCATATTATATCCTTTTTGGAAAATGATATTTCGCAAAAATTACCACTAAAAGGAAAAAAAATACTCATTACTGCCGGTCCCACATACGAAGCAATAGATCCCGTGCGTTTTATAGGTAATCATTCAACAGGAAAGATGGGTTTTGATATCGCTAACGAAGCAGCTCAATTGGGGGCTGAAGTTATTTTGATTTCCGGCCCGACGCATTTGAATGTGAATAATTTGGCGATTCAGTTAATCCGTGTACAATCTGCAGAAGAAATGTATCAACAATGTCATTTGTATTTTGATAACGTTGATGTTGCGATAGCAGCGGCAGCAGTAGCTGATTATAAACCGAAAGTAGTTGCTAATCAAAAAATTAAAAAGTCAGATGTGAATTTTTCTATTGAATTAGAAAAGACAAAAGATATTTTAGCATCATTGGGAGAAATTAAAAAACACCAATTTTTAATTGGTTTTGCTTTGGAAACAGAAAATGAAATTGAGCATGCTAAGTTGAAAATTCAGAAAAAAAACTTAGATTTGATTGTTTTAAATTCGCTGAATGATGAAGGTGCCGGTTTTGGTAAAGCGACCAACAAAATAACATTTATTGATAAATCATTTCAAATAGAACCGATGCCACTTAAATCAAAAGAGGAAGTTGCAAAGGATATTTTGAACAAAATAATACAACAATATCATGCGTAAACTTCTAGTATTTGTTTTTTTGATTGCGTTGGGTATAACTCAAGCACAAGAATTAAATTGTAGTGTAAAAGTTAATTCTGAACGAATAACTGCTGCTAATCAACAAATTTTTAAAACACTTGAAACGTCCTTAAATGAGTTTGTGAATAAAACAAAATGGAGTACGCGTGAATTTAAAAATAACGAACGAATCGATTGTTCGATGTTTATCAATGTTTCGGAGTTTAACAATAATATATTTACGGCTACCATTCAAGTTCAGGCTTCAAGACCTGTTTTTAACTCTACTTATAGTACACCAATTTTAAATATAAACGATAAAGATTTTACCTTTAGATATGTAGAATTTGAAAATTTGTTTTTCAATCCAAATAGTTTTGATTCCAATTTGGTTTCTGTAATCGCTTTTTATTCTTACATGATTTTAGCCATGGATGCCGACTCTTTTGAATACCAAGGAGGTAATGAATATTTAGAAATCGCTCAAAATATTGTAAGCGTTTCTCAAGCGGGTGGCAAAGGGTGGTCGCAGTCAGACGGCTTGCAAAACAGATTTTTTTTAGTAAATGATTTGTTATCCAGTACGTTTGATCCCATCCGATTAGGATTTTATGATTACCACAAAGCTGGTTTAGATTTAATGGCAGACGATTTAGCAGCCGGTAAAGAAGGTGTGAAAAATGCCGTATTAACTTTATCAAAAATCAATGCTGTTCGTCCTAATGCATATTTAACACGTGTATTTTTTGACACAAAATCAGATGAAATTCTTTCCATTTTTACCGGTGGTCCAAAAATTGATATTTCAGACTTGGTAGACAATTTAAATCGAGTTTCTCCTTTAAACGCTTCGAATTGGTCAAAGATACGTTAGGGTTTTAATAACTTTGTCAATATTATCTCAAACCCTACTTTTATTAGTTCCGATTTATTGAGTACATTGCCATTGTATTTTGAATACTATCAGGAAATGCTAACTTCGTTATCCATAAAGAATTACGCTTTAATTGAAAAATTATCCATAGATTTTTCAGATGGATTTTCAATTATAACCGGCGAAACCGGAGCCGGTAAGTCAATACTTTTGGGTGCTTTAGGATTGGTTTTGGGAAAAAGAGCCGATTTGACTTCATTAAAAAATAAAGATGAAAAATGTGTAATCGAAGGACATTTTTCAATTTCTACTTATAATATTAGAGATTTTTTTGAAGAAAATGATTTGGATTACGAAGACCAAACTATTATACGAAGAGAAATTTTACCATCCGGAAAATCAAGAGCTTTTATCAACGATAGTCCTGTAAATCTTAATGAATTGGTTGAATTAGGCGAATTTTTACTCGATATTCATTCGCAACATCAAACCAGAGAATTAACAGAAGAGCTATATCAATTTCAGATTATTGATGCTATTTCTTCCAATCAATTATTGTTGGATGATTATTCCGAAAAACTAAAACAATATAAAAAATTAAAAATTCAATTAGACGAAAAAAAGCAACTTTATGCAAGTGCGTTAAAAGAACAAGATTATAACACTTTCCTTTACAATGAATTAGCTGAAGCCAAATTGGTAGATGACGAACAAGCTGAGTTAGAAGCTCAACTTGAACAATTAAGCAATGTTGAATTAATCAAAGAGCAGCTTGAAAAAAGTATCAGTTTGGCTGATAGCGAGCAATTCGGCTTATTGGTTAATATAAAAGAATTTAAAAATGCGATTCAAAGAATCAGTTCTTATTCAAAAGAGTATGCTCAACTTTTTGAACGAGTGGAAAGTCTTTTGATTGAATTAAAAGACATTGTAAATGAATTGAATAGCTTTTCAGAATCGGTAGTTAATGATCCGGAGCAATTGATTTTGGTAAATCAAAAATTACAGACAATTTATAATTTGCAGAAAAAACATCAAGTGAATTCTGTTGAAGAGTTATTGCAAATTCAAAATGATTTGGAAGGAAAGGTCATTTCAGTCACCTCTTTGGAAAATGAAATTGCAGAAATACAAATTCGCTTAGAAAAATATGAAGTGGATCTAAATGAATTGGCAATTCTAATTCATTCCAATCGAGCTAAATCCATTCCAAAATTAAGTGATATGCTTCAAGGTATTTTGAGTCAGTTAGGAATGCCAAACGTACAATTCAAAATCAAAGTTGAACTTTCAGAAACTTTTTTTACCAATGGAAAAGATACGATTCAATTTCTTATTTCCACCAATAAAGGTTCCGATTTCGGGTTATTAAAAAAAGTAGCATCCGGTGGTGAAATGTCGCGAATTATGTTGGCTGTAAAGGCAATTTTGGCTAACTATTCTAACCTACCAACACTCATTTTTGACGAAATTGATACGGGTGTTTCAGGTGAAATAGCCAATAAAATGGGGGATATTATGAAAGAAATGAGTGGAAAAATGCAGGTTTTTGCCATTACACATTTACCACAAATCGCTGCCAAAGGTAAAACACATTATAAAGTATTTAAAACGGTTAACGGAAATCAAACTATATCCGAAATTACATTATTAAATAAAGAGGATAGAGTGGTAGAAATTGCCCAAATGTTATCCGGTTCCAATATATCAGATTCTGCTTTAAATCATGCAAAAGCATTATTGAACTGAAAAATTTAATTATATTTGAAACATCATACAAACTAAAATAATACCTACTATGTATAATTTATTAAAAGGAAAAAGAGGAATCATTTTTGGAGCTTTAGACGAAAATTCTATTGCATGGAAAACTGCTGAGCGAGTTCATGAAGAAGGAGGAACTTTTGTATTAACAAATGCTCCAATTGCCATGCGAATGGGAACAATAAACCAATTGGCAGAAAAAACCGGTTCGCAAATTATTCCGGCTGACGCAACTTCTATTGCGGATTTAGAAAATTTAGTAGAGAAAGCGACAGAAATCCTTGGCGGAAAATTAGATTTTGTTCTTCATTCTATAGGAATGTCAGTGAATGTAAGAAAAGGGAATCATTATACTAATCAAAATTATGATTTTACGCATAAAGGTTGGGATGTTTCGGCTGTTTCTTTCCACAAAGTAATGCAAGTTTTATATCAAAAAGATGCCATGAATGAATGGGGTAGTGTAGTCGCTTTGACTTATATGGCTGCTCAACGAGTGTTTCCTGATTATAATGATATGGCGGATAATAAAGCTTACTTAGAGTCAATTGCCAGAAGTTTTGGTTACTTTTTTGGGAAAGATAAAAAAGTGAGAGTGAATACCATTTCACAATCGCCAACACCAACCACTGCCGGACAGGGAGTCAAAGGTTTCGATGGCTTTATTACTTATGCAGATAAAATGTCTCCTCTTGGAAATGCAACTGCTTTAGATTGTGCGAATTACACTGTAGCAATGTTTTCAGATTTAACAAAGCGTGTTACATTACAAAATTTATACAACGACGGAGGTTTTTCTAACATGGGTGTCAGCCAAGATGTTATGGAATATTTTACGAAAGAATAATATACTTTATATTTTAACTTTTAAAAGCCACCTATAATTTTTTTATAGGTGTTTTTTTTTATAATTTTATCACATTAAATATTAAACAAACAAAATATGAAAAAAATTACATTATTATTTTTATTGTTTCTAAGTTTTTCAGCTTTTGCTCAATTTCCGGAAAGCTTTGAAACTACGGTTCCTCCAACAGGTTGGACAGCCTTTAGAGGAACAAATGGCATTGGAACTGCCCAAGATTGGACAGTTACCACAGTAGCTGATGATGTTAGCGAAGGTGCTCAGGCTGCTTTCGTTCGATGGGAAAACGTAGATGGTGGTTTAGCTGAAGATTGGTTAGTTTCACCACTACATACGGTTACTGCACCTAATACTTCATTGTCCTTTTTTCAACGACAAACGTTTGCAATAGATTACGGTAGTGAATATACAATTCGAGTTTCAACTACTTCACAAACCGACATTAGTTCATTTACAATCGTTAATACACAAACTGAAGCTGATCTTCCATTTACGATGAGTGAAAAATTGGTTGATTTAAGTGCCTATGAAGGTCAATCTATTTATATTGCCTTTGTAATGACCAATGATGATGGTGATAATTGGGCAGTGGATAATGTTAATATGGTCCCTTCTGTTGATTTACCCAATTGTGCAACTGTTATCGCTCCAGCAGACAACGCAATAGATGTGCCAATTGGTATCGTACCTTTTTCTTGGGAAGCACCAACTACAGGAGGTGTTCCAACAGCTTATGATTTCTTCTATGGTGTTACACCGGAAGCAGTTGACATTTTAGTTGGAACTTTTACTGATACAACTGTTGATATTACACTTAACGATTACGGATTTACATTTTATTGGAAAATTGTTCCTAAAAATGCTGCGGGTAGTGCTGTAGATTGTCCGGTTTGGACCTTCACTACACTTGATTCTCCCGGATTTTGTTTGAATGCACCCGGAGGTCAATATCCCGGTGGTGAGCCATTTACAGCAACAGATTGTGATGGTGTAACCTCTAATGTTATTACTCTTTTAGGTTATGCCGGAGAATATTCTTTAGTTAATGTAACGGAAGGTGAAACGTATATATTTACTTCAGGAACATCTGATTTTATTACAATTAGTACAGATGATGGTGTTACTGCTGCAACATTTGGAGATTCACCATTAACTTGGGTATCAAATCATACAGGTGTCATTCGTTTTTATTCACACTTAAACGATCAATGCGAAACTGAAGAAGTTGATCGCGAACGTTCCTTTATTTGTGGTGTTTTAACAAGCGATGTTCCTGAATTTGCTAATCTACAATTCCCTTTTGATGCTACCATTGAACAAGGTGAAACGGTTACTGTTTATGGACAAATTTATGTTGCCGGATTAACTGATGTAGAACCTAATATTGTTGGCCAGGCTCCAGGAATACAAGCATGGGTTGGTGTAAGTCCAATTGGTGAAAATACAAATCCAAATACTTGGACTACATGGATACCAGCTACTTGGAATGACGGACATGTGAGTAACAATGATGAATACCAAGCAAATATAGGTACAGGTTTAGTTCCTGGAACATATTATTATGCTACACGTTATAGATTAAATGACGGTCCATATGTTTATGGTGGAACAAATAATGGTTTTTGGGATGGAACAACTTACTTAAGTGGTGTTTTAACTGTAACCCCACCTCCAGCACCCGGAAACGATGAATGTGCGAATGCAACTCCGCTTACTCCTGGAGCTGTGTTTGAAGATAATTCTTTAACTTCATCTAATGCTGCTGCTACTGCAAACGTTGATAATCCTGTGCCTACATGCGGAGCATTTAATTTTGCAACAAATGGAAAAGATGTTTGGTTTTCAGTTGTTGTACCTGAATCAGGAACATTAACAATTGAAACGCAAGGAAATGGTGGCTTATCCGATTCTGTTTTGGAAGTTTACTCAGGAAGTTGCGAGGCGTTAGTTTTAGTTGATTGTAATGATGATGTTGATTTTCCAGCAAATCCTTATTCTAGATTAGAGTTAGATGGATTAACTGCAGGTCAAACTTTATTAGTAAGAGTTTGGGGTTATAACGGGGCTGAAGGTTCATTCGTTGTTTCTGCATTTGATGCATCGTTAAGTACAGGTTCATTTGATAATGCCGGATTCAAATATTATCCAAACCCGGTTAAAGATGTCTTAAATTTAAGTTATATAAGCTCAATCTCTAATGTTAGTGTAATTAATCTTTTAGGTCAACAAGTATTTGCTAAAAATGTTAATGCTAATGAAAGTCAACTAGATTTATCGAGTTTAACTGCAGGGACTTATTTAGTAAAAGTTACCACTGAAGACAATCTTGAAAAGACAATTAAAATTGTGAAACAATAAAAAGTAATCTATAGATTTTTCAAAAGCCATGCGGTTGCATGGCTTTTGTTTTTTTATGCTGTATATTTGTTAAAATTTTTGACATGTATTTTTCAATTATCATTCCAGTTTATAATCGACCTGATGAGATTAATGAACTTTTGGAAAGTCTTGGCCTGCAAGATTACAAATCACCTTTTGAAGTTGTTATCGTGGAAGATGGTTCAAATTTCGATTGTAAAAATGTTGTAGAAAAATACTCTGACAAATTAAACATTAGTTATTTTTTTAAACAAAATTCCGGTCCAGGCGATTCCAGAAATTATGGGATGAAAAAAGCAAAGGGCGATTATTTTATCATTTTTGATTCCGATTGTATTATTCCGTCTGATTATCTTTCTGAAGTTGATTTAGCTTTAAAAAATAACTTTACAGATTGTTTCGGTGGGCCTGACAAAGCATTAGATTCTTTTTCTGATGTTCAAAAGGCAATTAATTTTAGCATGACTTCGTTTATGACTACAGGTGGTTTACGTGGAGGTTCAGAAAAAATTGATAAATTTCAGCCACGAAGTTTTAATATGGGTATCTCCAAAAAAGCATTTGAAGCATCCAAGGGATTTGGGAATATTCATCCGGGAGAAGACCCCGACTTATCAATACGATTATGGAAAATGAATTTTGAAACCCAATTGATTTCTTCGGCTTATGTTTATCATAAAAGAAGAATCGATTGGAATAAATTTTATCATCAAGTTTCAAAATTTGGAAAAGCTAGACCAATTCTTAATAGTTGGTATCCTGAATATAGTAAAGCAACCTTTTTCTTTCCAACTTTATTTATAGTTGGTTTCTTTTTTGCCTTGGCATTCGCTTTACTTTTTAATTTTTTCTTTCCTTTAATGCTTTATGCTTTTTATATTCTCCTTTTATTTTTTACGGCAACGTACTGTAACAAAAGTGTTAAAATTGGGTCTTTATCTATAGTTGCAACTTGTATTCAATTTTATGGGTATGGTTTTGGTTTTTTAAAATCATTTTTATTAATCCAATTATTAAATAAATATCCTGAGAAAGAATTTCCGGAATTATTTTTTAAAACAATCGAAAATGACTAAAATCATTGGCTTAACCGGTGGAATTGGAAGCGGAAAAACAACCGTTGCAAAGATGTTTTCGGAACAAGGAATTCCAGTTTACATAGCTGATGAAGAAGCCAAAAAATTAATGGATTTAGATGAAATCATTGAAGAGGTCAGAATAACATTTGGCAATGATACAATAGTAAATAATAAAATAGATCGGGCTAAATTAGCCAAAATTGTTTTTAACAATGCCGAACAGTTAAAAAAACTCAACAAAATAATACATCCAGCAGTTCAAAAGCATTTTAAGGATTGGTTAAAAATCCATTATTCAGCTCCTTACGTAATTAAAGAAGCGGCAATTTTGTTCGAAACAAACGGGCACAAGCAATGTGATAAAGTGATTACTGTAGTCGCTCCACAATTGTTAAGAATTGAGCGAGTTATTTTACGAGATAAATCTGATAAACAGAGTGTTTTGCAACGAATCAACAACCAATGGAGCGAAGAGAAGAAGATTATGTTGAGTGATTTTGTGATTGAAAACATTGATTTAGAGAAAACTAAAACACAAGTGGACGATATAATTAAACTTTTAAATAAAATTTAAAAAATAGGCATGATGTTAATGTTTGGTTAATCTATTAACAATACAAATGTTAAAATCCTAATTTTGTGGTGATGAATAAAGTTTTGTTTAGAGTGCTTGTGGTTTTAATGAGTTTGTCGCTCATTGGAATAATTTTTGTACAAGTATATTGGTTTAATTCCTCGTTGGAAAACAACCAAGAACAATTCAAGTTTCATGTAAAACAAGTTTTAGGCAATGTTTCTGAAGATATAAAAAATCAAGAAATACTTGCATTTGTTGATAAAATTAACCAATTCAAAGACAGTACAGGAGCTGATAAAGTTGACAACACTGATTTTTTAGAATTCGGTTATTATGAAAGAAATTCACAAACGAATGAAACTATAATTTATTCGAATAGTATAAATTCACAGGATTTTACTATTTCACCTTCGTTCTTTGATAAAAAAAATGATAGTTTGAAAATTAAAAGTTTTTCATCTAAACGTAAAACAGAAATTTATTATAACGGAATTGATAAATCAAATTTGCAAAATACGACTAGACCTGATTATAAGATGGAAAAGTCCGGAAATCTGGCTATTTTAGATAAGTTGCTTTATGATATATCGTTCAATGATATTGCTTTGACTTATCCGATTCAACGAAGAATTTCAAAAGAAAAGTTACAAGAACTTTTGCAAAGAGAACTTAAAGAATATGGTGTAAATACTCCTTTTGAATTTGGAATTTACAGTAATGGTTTAGCTACTAAGGTAAAATCAGACAATTTCAAATTCAATAAAAACGATACTTACAGTATTCCAATTTTCACGGATAATGATGGAATAAGTAAGTACCAATTATTAGTGAGTTTTCCTGAAAAAAAGAAATTTATTTTCTCAGATTTAATCGGAATTGCAATGTTATCGTTGATTTTTACGTTAATTATTATTATTGCTTATTCCAATGCTTTAAATCAATTGTTCAAACAACGTCAAATCTCTGAAATTAAAACAGATTTCATTAATAATATGACGCATGAGTTTAAAACACCTATTGCCACTATTAATTTGGCTTTGGACGCAATAAAGAATCCTAAAGTTATTGAAGACAAAGAAAAAGTTCATCGTTATCTCCAAATGATTCGAGACGAAAATAAACGAATGCATGCCCAAGTTGAAAATGTTCTACGCATTTCAAAACTCGAAAAAAAGGAACTAGAAATTAACAAAGAACCTTTGGATGTAAATGATATTATTAATGATGCGATTGAACATGTGAGTTTAATTGTTGAAGACAGAGAAGGAACGATAACAAAAGACTTTAAAGCAACACGAACAACTGTTTTATTAAACGATGTGCATTTTACAAATGTATTTGTTAATATGTTAGATAATGCAGTAAAATATTCACCGGATAAACCAATTATTGAAGTGCATACAGAAAACATAAAAGATTTTCTAATTATAAAAATTAAAGATTACGGTGCCGGTATGAGTAAAGTGGCTCAAAAAAGAATTTTTGAAAAATTTTATCGTGAGCACACGGGTGACATTCACAATGTCAAAGGACATGGGCTAGGATTAGCTTATGTGAAAAGAATAGTAGAAGAACATAACGGACAAATAACCGTGGAGAGTGAAAAAGGTAAAGGAAGTACATTTAGTATTAAATTGCCATTAATAAATTAAATACCACTAAATATAAATTAACCTATGGAAGCAGAAAACAAAAAGATTCTTTTAGTAGAAGATGATCCAAATTTTGGAGCCATACTAAAAGATTACCTGATGCTAAACGATTTTGAAGTTGTTTTAGCAAAAAACGGAATGGAAGGATTTGAAAAATTTAAAAAGGACACGTACGATTTGTGTATTTTGGATGTCATGATGCCATACAAAGATGGATATACATTAGCCAAAGAAATTCGTGAAAAAAACAAAGAAGTGCCTTTAATTTTCTTGACCGCCAAGTCAATGAAAGAAGATGTCTTGAAAGGATATAAAGTAGGAGCAGATGATTACCTAAATAAACCATTTGATTCTGAAGTGTTGTTGATGAAGATAAAAGCCATCATGCAACGCAAACAGTCTGAAAGTAAAACAGACAACTTGAAGTTTGAGTTCCAAATCGGAAAATTCCACTTGAATTCAAAATTACGTTTCTTGACGTTCCAAAATGATGAACCAATCAAATTGTCGCCTAAAGAAAACGAATTGTTGAAAATGTTGGCCCTTCATGAAAATGATTTGATGCCTCGTGAATTAGCTTTAACTAAAATCTGGAGAGACGATAACTATTTTACTTCCAGAAGTATGGACGTATATATTGCCAAATTGAGAAAATACCTAAAATCAGACGAAGATGTTGAAATTCTTAACATCCACGGCGAAGGTTTCCGATTGGTAATCAAAAACAAAGTTGCCCAATAACTATTAAAGCTCTCAAATTTTGGGAGCTTTTTTTTTGAACCTATTCCAGCTTTTCACTACAAGATTTTGGGCTAAAAAAAAGAATTCTACAAACCCAAAAGAGCTTCCTTTGGTCGCTTTTTGGCTTTAAGAATTCTATATTTTTTAGTCCAAAATGCTTTCCGTTACAATCTGGGGTAGGATTACCTGCTATATTCCAATTTCAAAGCAAAACTGGTTTTTCCGTTTTTGGTAACACACATCAATTCCGGATTTTCTCCTGACGAAGCTTTAATTTCCACTTCATCATTCCAATGTAGTTCCTTTAAGAAATTCATGTCAAATGCTTGAATTTGATGTTTCAAAATCGCATTTGGATGTAAACCGTCTAAACACCATTCTAAATATTTCACATTATTGGCATGATTCACAATATCCAAATCCGATAATAAAATAGTTTTATGCTTTATAGACAGCAACTCAACATTCAAATCAATTTTCTCTAAAGATTTAACGGTTGGCAATCTTTCTGGATAAAAAGTAAAATGATCAAAAGGTAAAGCCAATGCTTCCGGTTTGCGTAATTCGGTATTGATAACCACCCAATAGGTGAGAGCCCCAACCAATTTTTGGTCTCCCAAATACAACTCCAAAGCCCTAACCGAACGAGAATCTTTCATTTCAACAATCCACGTTTTTACGGTAACCACATCACGCCATTTGGGTAAATCACTTACTTCAACACGCATTCTACTCAATACCCAAGCCTGATGAAAAACTTGCATATCGCTAAAGCTCAATCCACCCAACTCGGCATGTAAACCTGCCGTAAGTTGTATAATATTACACAATTCGGTATGTTTCAACTGCCCGTTTGGATAGCATTGAATAAAATTGATTTCCCATTCTTTGGAATATTCAGAGGTAAAATGAGTTGAAATAGGCATATAAATTTTTAATTTTCAACGGTGAAATTAATTTCTTGTTGATTAGTATTGCTAAATGTTGTATTAATATCAAGACCTGTGTCATTACAATTTAGACCGTTTTCTCTAAAAGTTGAAATATCAAAAACGGACATTTTATAATTTCCGGGTTCTAAAAGCTTGACTCCAATTCTGCATTTTAATTCATTTCCAATTTTTTCATATACAAATAAATTACACCCTAAAGTTTCGTTTAAGCTACCCGTTGATAATTCTGTAGTTGTACTGTTTAAGCAAAGAAATATTTCAGGATTGTAAATTGAAGATTTAATAAATTGAATTCCAAATGCATAATCTAAAGGATAACTGTATAAGTCTATAGTTTCATTTGGATTTTCAAAATTTTGAATTCTTTCTAAAGTCGAATTAAACCAAATTATATCTCCAACATTATAAATAGGTTGAAAATTTTCAATTGTAATTAATTGAGGCTTAAATTTAACAATAATTTTTGCCGAGCATGGCTCTTCTGTTCCACATTGGAATGCCAAAAATAAATGGCTGATGAAGAAAACAAGCACTATTTTTTTCATGATTAATTTTTTTTTTGAGATAAAAAAAAGCTTAAAAGGTTGCGTTACTTTATTGATGATTCTATTGTTGAAATAATCTCTTTTCTATCTGTTAAGTAATCAAACCAATTCACATTTTCTGTTCGTTTAAACCATGTTAATTGTCGTTTGGCAAAACGGCGGGTATTTTTTTTGATTTCTTCTACAGCAAAATCTAGTGTTGTTTTTCCGTCAAAATAATCAAATAATTCTCTGTATCCAACGGTTTGCAATGCATTTAACTGTTTATTTGGATATAGTTTTTTGGCTTCTTCCAACAAACCATCTTGAATCATTAAATCAACTCGTTGGTTAATTCGGTCGTACATTATTACTCTATCCGCTTCTAATCCAATAACAATCGGAGTGAAGTTTCGCTTATTTTTTTTCTGATTTAAAAAAGAAGAATACGGTTTTCCGGAACCCAAACTAACTTCTACAAATCGCATCAGCCGTTGTGGATTTTGTAATGTTTGCGGATTTTCAGAACTTAATTTTTCAAAATAAATCGGATCTGATTCTTGTAGTTTTTGTTGTAAATAATCCAACCCTTTTGATTCATATTCAGCTTTAATTTCCTTTCTTATAGCGGGATTAATATCCGGAAAATCATCAAAACCTTTCAAAATGGCATCTACATATAATCCGGAACCACCCACCATAATTTGAATATTCTTTTTTTCAAATAATTCATCCAATTTCAAAAGTGCTTCCCGTTCAAAATCGCCAACATTATAGGATTCTAAAATTGATTTATGTTGGATAAAATAATGGGGAGCGGCATTTAACTCTTCTTCATTGGGAACAGCGGTACCTATTTTCATTTCTTTATAAAACTGCCGACTGTCACAAGAAATGATTTCACAACCAAAATGTTGAGCTAATGCAATACTCAAAGCGGTTTTGCCAATAGCCGTTGGACCAATAATTGTAATAAGGAAATTATTTTGCTTCATCTAATTCACTCCCACAATTTTGACAAAATTTTGCATTTTCTAAGTGATCTTCAGAGCCACAACTAAAGCAATGTATCTTTAAAGATTTTTTTCGTAATGTGTTTTTAGCAATCTCAGCCGTAATAATACCCGTAGGGACAGCAATGATACCATAACCTAGAATCATCACAAATGAAGCAATAAATTGACCTAATGGTGTAACTGGTGAAATATCACCGTAGCCAACCGTAGTAAGTGTTACTATACACCAATAAATGCTGGTAGGAATACTGGTGAATCCGGCATCTGCTCCTTCAACCACGTACATTAGAGAACCAATTATAACACAACTGATTAATACAAAATACATAAAGACTAAAATTCTACCTCTACTGGCTAAAATCGATTCTTTTAAATGTACAGACTGACTGGAAAATTGTGGATGATTTAGAATTTTGAAAAGTCTCAAAAGTCGTAAAGCTCTTATCGTTGTCAGAACACTTGTTCCGGCAAAAAAGAGCGATAAATACATGGGTAAAGTCGCAATTAAATCGATAATTCCGTAAAAACTGAAAATGTATCGAAATGGTTTGTTAATCGAAATAATTCTTAACAGATATTCAATTGTAAAAAAAAGGGTAATAACCCATTCACAAAATACTAACTCAGTATGGTATTTTTGATCAAAACCTTTTACCGTCTCCATCATTACGATGAGCACACTTAGTAAAATCAACCCCAAAAGTATTAAATCAAATAATCTTCCGGCAAAAGTATTGGTACCATAAATGATGATATGCGTTTTTTGCCTGAAAATTTCAAATCTGGATTTAATTGTTTTCATGATGTACAAATTTAACTAATTTAAAACGGAATAATCTTCATCACTTTATGCTTTCTTAAATAACCATTGATGATATTTTTAGTATCCCGGTTATTTTGCATTGGAATAATGATGTTACGCAATACTTCTACATTGGTAATTTGATAATTCAAATCAAAAAAACAATAGCCTTTGTATATTCCGTTTTCAATCAATACTACTGAACGTTCTTCTAAACTTCTACCGCGGTCAATAATGATTCGGTTTTGGCTTTCAAACTCATTATTTTCTATAAATTCCTGTACACGTTCGTTGTATTCCTCCGGACTAATTTCGCCAATACAAGCTCCGTCACATTCTTTGATTTTATATTTGAAACACGAATTTTGTGTTTCATACAAACCATTAATTTTTTGGCATAAGTGATAATGGTCTGTTATTTTGAATAACACATTTTTTCCTTCTTGAATGGATGAAAAAGAGGTAATTTCTTTTTTTCGACCGTCCGTTTTTTGAAGGGAAAGACTCATGTAACCTTTTTCGTTTTTTACAGGATACAAAGCCCACTGAAATAACGTTTTGCGTTGAGCCCGATTGTAAATGGGTTTATTAATTTTGATTTCTTCACTTTCTTTCAAAAGGGCAATGAGTTCACTTCCGGTTTCTTCATAGGTAACCGTGTACACTTCCATTTGTATCTTTTTACTTTTTCGATTGGTTCCCGTAAAATGTTGGTTAACCCTTTTTTTAATATTTTTACTTTTACCAATATAAATCAAATCACCTTTTTCGTTATGGATATAATAAATTCCTGTTTTGGATGGAAGACTTTCTACAATATCCAATAATTTCGGTGACATACCCGATTTAATTTCGGTTTTGACAGAATTTTTTAAAATTTCTTTTTCAACATCTTTAGCCAAAAGCATTTTAAATAATTTCACTGTTGCCATCGCATCACCACTGGCTCTATGCCGGTCAGCCATCGGAATTCCGAGTGCTCGAACCAATTTTCCTAGACTGTATGAAGCGTGTCCGGGTAATAATTTTTTGGATAATTCTACGGTGCAAAGCGTTGGTTTTTGAAATTTAAATCCCAATCGTCTGAATTCGGTTTGCAAAATTCGATAATCAAACGAAGCATTATGAGCCACTACAATGCAACCTTCGGTTATTTCAATGATGCGTTTGGCCACTTCGTAAAACTTGGGAGCCGAACGAAGCATGGCGTTGTTAATGCCGGTTAATTTCACCACAAAAGGTTGAATCGGAATTTCCGGATTCACCAAACTGATAAATTGGTCCACCACCTCATGACCATCAAATTTATAGATGGCGATTTCGGTAATTCCTTCTTCGTTGTATTGACCTCCGGTGGTTTCTATGTCTAGGATTGCGTACATTTTCAATGGCAATAGCAATGACAATTTCAAAATTCAAATTCAAAAAACAAATTCAAAAATCAATCTTTCAAATTGAATTTTGTCATTGCTATTGTCATTGCTATTGCTATTGTCATTGCTATTGTTTTACTTTTTGTTAATTATCATTTTTGACGAAATTGCTATCAACTCCTCTACTTCTTTTAAAAGTAAAATTCTGGTATTTTCATCACCTTCTTTAATATAATTTAATATTTTTAATGAATTCCTTGATTCTTTTAATTCTTTGACTACTAAAGTTAATTTAAAAATGAAGTCTTTATCACTAATTGTTCCTTGAGCTTCGCCAAAATTTAGAGAGGAACTCCCGGAAGATCTAATTAATTGATTTTTATAATATTCATTTTCAAAAGATTTATTTAGATTTCTTGTAAAGAAAATACTTTCACCGGCAAAACGAACTAATCGATCTTCAAAATTGAAAATTTTTTCACTAAAGGTAATATTCTCCTCCATTTAATAATTGGTTTTTGAAATTAAAAATAAATATTAAAGTTGTAATTGATATTGAATTTGTAATTGATATTGAATTTGTAATTGATATTGAATTTGTAATTGATATTGAATTTGTAATTGATATTGAATTTTGCCATTGCTATTGCCATTGAAACTCATCTACTGCCAAAAATACTACTTCCGATTCGAATCATCGTGCTCCCACATTCAATGGCGAGTTGATAATCGCCGCTCATGCCCATGGATAAAGTGGTCAGTTGGCAGTTTTCAGTATTCAGTTGACAAAGTTTATCAAAAATAGATTTTAAATGTAAAAATTCACGTTTAATTTGCTCCTGATTTACAGTAAAAGTAGCCATTCCCATTAAACCGACAATGCGAATATTTTGAAAGGTTTTCAATTCTTCTGAATATAGAATTTCATGTAATTCTTTTTCATCCAAACCAAATTTAGTATCTTCTTCTGCAATATGTATTTGCAACAAACAATCAACTGTTCTTTTCCATTTGGTTGCTAATCGATTGATTTCTTTCAGCAATTTCATACTATCCACACCGTGAATTAAACTCACATACGGAATCATGTATTTTACCTTATTCGACTGAACGTGACCAATCATGTGCCATTGAATGTCTTTGGGCATTTGTTCCCATTTTTCTGTCATTTCCTGAATCTTGTTTTCACCAAAAATGCGTTGCCCGGCGTTGTAAGCTTCCATCAAATTAGCAATAGGCTTGGTTTTGGAAACAGCAACTAGGGTTACGTGCGGTGGGAGAGAGGATTTTATTTTAGATAGGTTTTTTGATATTGACATTTTAAGCTATTTATTATGAAATTCTAGTATTTCGCGACTCTTTTCAATAATCCAATTATTTAATTCCAGACCTAATTCATTCTTAATTTTCTTTTCACTTTCAATTTCAGATTGATTAAGTAAAAAGATTAAGACTTTTTTATTTTTTGATATTTTTAATTTTAAACAAAATACTTGGTTTTTATAGTAATAAAATTGAGCAAATATAGATTCCTGATTATTGTCATTATATGAAATATTTTCATTATAATCTGCTCTAATTAATTCGGAGTCTTTTTCTCCATTGTACCTTTTTTTTTCTTCTAGACTTAAGTTGTTGTAATATTCTTGATTATAGTAATTTAAATATGTTTTTATTGAAAATCTACCCGAACCAATCAGTTTCTTTTTTTTTTTTTATTAATTTTTATATGACCTTCTGATATTCCATAAATTCCATTTGCTTCACAAATACTATCAATTTTCGTAATTGTTAATTTTTCATTTTGTGAAAAACTAAAATTAATGAATAATAGAAAGAATAGTATTTTTTTCATTTTTAATTATGATTTCTTCTTCTACAAATTACAAAATTGAGTTTATTTATTTAAATTTTTAATAATTTCATCTAAGTCAGAAATATATTTTTTGTATTGGATAATTCTAAATAATCTTTACCAAAAGGTTTTCCATTTTTCAACATCTCATCGTTTAAAACAAAACCTTTAATGATAAATTCTTTTAATGTTTGAGTTGCCCAAATTCTAAATTGGGTTGCTTCTTTAGAATTAACACGATAGCCAACGGCAATAATTACATCTAGATTATAGAACTTTGTATTGTATTTTTTACCATCTTCGGCAGTATGTGCAAAAATTGCACTAACTGAATCTTCGTATAATTCATTAGTTTCAAAGATGTTTTTTATATGTTTTGTGATTACAGTTCTGTCAACTCCAAAAAGATGTGCAATCATTTTTTGCGAAAGCCAAAAACTTTCATTGAGGTAAGTAACATTAATCGTTACATTCTTTTTCTCTGATTGATAAAATACAATAGTGTTTTGCATGGCGTAAATGTTTATAATATTTGTTTATATTCTATTTTCTTAAATCAAAATTCGTTAATCATCAATCATTACTCTACAATTCATACACCATCAACCCACTCCTAAACTTCGGTTCAATATAGGTACTCTTCGGTGGCATAATCAAATTGTTATCCGCTAAGGCTTTAATTTCAGAAATATCCGAAGGATAAAGCATAAAACCTACTTCAAATTCGCCTTCGTCTATTAACTCTTTGATGGTTAAAACTGATTGTTTTCCCGGAATGTATTCAATGCGTTCATCGTTGCGTAAATCTTCTATTCCAAGTAACGGATGCAAGACTTTATCATATAAAATTTGAGCATCCAAGTTTTCCAAAATGGAAGGATTATTGTTCTCTAATTTGTAAAAAAGAGCATAAAAATTCCCATCCAAATACATCCCAAATTCAAACTTACTTTGGGGTTTCCACAATTCTTGTTCTTTGTTTTTGATGATGAAATGCTCCTCTAATTGAGCTAAAAAGTCATTGATTTCAAAACCATTCAAGTCCCGGATAATTCGATTGAATTCATAAATTTTTATTTCGCTTTCAGCAATTAGAAAACTCATGAAATAGTTTAGTTTCTCATTTCCTTCAGCTTTAAATTCGTCATGTAATAATTCTGCCGAAGCCGAACGATGATGCCCATCCGCGATATACAGTTCCGGAATTTGTTCAAACTGTTGTTGCAACCACTGAATATCTTCTTCATTATCAATTTTCCACAATTGATGTTTCTCTTTGTTGGTGGTAGCATAATTGTAAAGTGGAACATTTTTTTTCTTTTCTGCTATCCATTGATTAATTAAAGAATTGTCAGGATAAGTAATCAAAACCGGTTCGGTATTAAAACCCGTTTGATACAAATAATCTTTAAATAATTCCACACGATATTGCAACGTGTCTTCGTGTTTTTTGATGATATTGTTTTTATAATCGTCAATGGAGGTTCCGGCCACAATTCCGGTAAAAGAATTGGTTTTCGTTTGAATTTCGTACACAAAAAATACTGGCTTTTCTTCTTCAACAAAAACACCATCGTTCTTAAAATCTTGGTATTTATGAGCCACACCTTTAAACCGTTTATCCAACGTGATTTTTTGCGAATGCACATATGCCGGATGAATCACATGCAAAAACGAATACGGATTAAAACTCAACCAAGCCGCCAACTCAGCAGAACTGTAATCATCGTAATTTCTGCATGTAACCAAACCCACTTTATCCGCAGTGGGACGAACAGCTTTGAAGGGGATTATTTTACTCATTTCATTAAAAACTAAACCGTAAAATTACAATATTTAGTTTGTAATTCTACGGTTTATACCCTAAACAATTTGTAAAATTTTATATCTCCAAAAGATTTTAAAAATTTAATTTGTAAATAAAATTGACAGTATTAATTGCCTCTAATTTCCTTTCTACATCATCTTTTTTCATTTTAGTTAAATCAGATTGAGTATCAAATCCAAGACCCAATGTCATATAATCATTAACTTCAAAAGTTAGACCAATATTAAATCCTAAACCGAAATTCCAACCCCTATTTTTTTCTTCAAAAGTAGTGGTTAATGTTTGAATCTCTTCTTTTAATAAAGTATTACCATAAATACCAATACCAGCGTATGCATTAATTTTATTGTTGGCTTGCTCTTTAAAGATGGAAACAGAACGATTAATGTACAAAGGAATTCTAAGATAGCTATGCTCAAGTGCATAACTTTCTCCACCGGAAACTCCGTTTGCACTAAATTCCAACAGTCCAATTCCACCACTAAAGTATGTTCCGGAGGGTAAGCTGTAAAAAAAATGAAAATCTCCGGAATTGACGTTTCCATTGATTGTTACAAAACCACTTTGTTTTAGTTTTGCAAATCCAAGTTTTGCATTAGCCAAAAATCCATAGGAATGTTTTTTTTCAGTTTCTTGTCCACTCATTATTACAGTTGACATTAAAGTAATCATAGTAAAAAATAAATTTTTCATGTCTAATAAATTAAAGGGTTATTTATTGACAAAATTAATCTGTGGAATAAATGTAAAATTGTATAATTGAGACAATTTAATTAATCAAAATACCAATAGGTATCTTCATTACCAATTTTGGAAATTTTATTGAGAAGGGTTGAGGGAGTTTCGTTTGTAATAGCTTTGAAATGTTTAATAAAATGAGCTTGATCATAATACATACTAAACAAAGCAATTTCAGTTAAATTAGATTGATTTTTGTTTTCTTGAAAATAATTGAAAGCTTGTCTAAACATTACCATTTTTCGATATTCCTCTACCGACATCAACACATGTTTTTGAAATTGACGAAGTAACGTTTTTCTATTTACATTTATTTTTTTTGAAAGTTCATCAACTTTAATTCCACCATTAGAAATTATAATTTCTCCAATGGCTTTTTTTATTACCGTTTCATTGAAGGTTTGAAGCGATTCCTCGAAAAACTGATCCAACAATTTAACTTTGTTTTCTGTTTGATTTTCATGAAAAACTCGTTCTAATGTTAAGTTAAATTTTTTCCCAAAATGTGGAAAAATTCCAATTTCAGTTTTAAGAAAAGTGGACAAATAATCGGTAAAAAAATGATTAATTCCCAAAGGATTAAAAACTATACCAATTTTGTTAAATTTACCTTCAATCGTTACTTTGAAACTTTTATTTTTATTTATTGAATATAAAGTGGTTAAATCCGAAGCAATACAAGGTTTAACAATCGAATGATCATTTATGATTTCAATTTCTGAATTTTTGTAAACCGTAATTGCATGTTTATAGTTTGGATAAAATATAAAACTCTTTTTATAATCATCATCAGTTGAATAATGAAAATAGTAATAAGCAATGTACCTGTTTATATTTTCAGATTGAGGTTTGGATGTTATGAAAACATCATTGTGTTGATTTGTTATTTTCAAAATAGATGGAAAAATTAAGTCGGAATTTTGGTATTCCGACTTAATCATTAGTTTAAATTTATTTTAAAAACTGTTTTGAAACTTTCTCCGCCTTCTTACTTTCCGAATAATCATAAAATCCTTCTCCGGATTTTACACCTAATTTTCCGGCCATTACCATATTTACTAAAAGTGGACAAGGTGCGTATTTAGGATTTTTGAATCCATCATACATCACATTCAAAATCGAAAGACAAACATCTAAACCAATAAAATCAGTTAGTTGTAAAGGTCCCATTGGGTGAGCCATTCCTAATTTCATCACCGTATCAATTTCTTGTACACCGGCTACTCCGTTGTATAAGGTTTCAATCGATTCATTAATCATTGGCATTAAAATTCGATTCGCTACAAAACCGGGATAGTCATTCACTTCCGTTGGTGTTTTACCTAATTTTACGGATAAATCCATAATGATTTTGGTCACTTTATCCGAAGTGTTGTACCCGCGAATGATTTCAACCAATTTCATAATCGGCACCGGATTCATAAAATGCATCCCAATTACACGTTCCGGATGCACCACCTGAGCGGCAATTTGGGTGATAGAAATTGATGAAGTATTCGTGGCTAAAATCACCTTGTGGTCGCAAACCTCGCTCAGTTGTTTGAAAATATTCATTTTTAAACCTACATTTTCGGTAGCAGCTTCTACTACTAAATCGGTTCCCACCACACCATCTTTAATATCGGTGTACGTGATAATATTGGAAATGGTTTTGTGTTTGTCGTCTTCCGAAATCGTTCCTTTTGCCACCATTCTATCCAAGTTAGAAGCAATGGTCGCCATTCCTTTTTCCAATGATTTTTCAGAAATATCAATAAGTTTTACGGTAAATCCGCTTTGAGCAAAGGTGTGGGCAATTCCGTTACCCATCGTTCCTGCTCCAATTACTGCGATTGTTTTCATTATGTGTGTTTAGTTTTTTGTTTCAAGTTTCAGGTCTGAAGTTTCAGGTTTCAAGTTTCAGGTTTTTAAATAACCTGAAACTTGAAACCTGAAACAAATTATTATTTTTCCATCGAATCAATAATCATATACGCCACTCGCAACGCTTCCGTTCCATCTTCTAACGTCACCACTGGAGTGGTATTGTTGTTGATTGCATCGGCAAACGTTTCCAATTCATCCAAAATGGCATTGTTCATTGAAACCTCCGGATTGTCAAAATAGATTTGTTTTTTCTCGCCTTCCGCATTTTGTAAAATCATATCAAAATCACCTGGAACTTCTGGTGCGTCTTTCATTTTTACCACTTCACAGATTTTGTCCAAATAGTCCACTGAGATGTAGGCATCTTTTTGAAAAAAGCGTGATTTCCGCATATTTTTCATTGATATGCGGCTCGAAGTTACATTCGCCACACAACCATTTTCAAACTCAATTCGAGCATTGGCAATATCCGGAGACTGACTCAACACTGAAACACCACTGGCATGAACCGCTTTTACTTTCGATTTCACCACACTCAAAATCGCATCAATATCGTGAATCATCAAATCCAAAACCACCGGAACATCCGTTCCTCGAGGATTAAATTCAGCCAAACGATGCGTTTCAATAAACATTGGATTGTCAATTTGATTTTTCACGGCAATAAAAGCCGGATTAAATCGCTCTACATGACCAACCTGGCCTTTAACATTGTATTCTTTTGCTAAAGTAATGATTTCTTCCGCTTCTTCAACCGTGGTAGAAATCGGTTTTTCAATGAAAACATGTTTCCCCGATTTAATCGAAACCTTAGCACATTTATAATGAGAAAGGGTAGGAGTCACAATGTCAATCACATCCACGGCGTGAATCAATTTGGCAATCGTATCAAACCGTTTATAGCCAAATTCGGCTGCAATTTTCTCAGCATATTCAGCATTTTCATCATAAAAGCCAACTAATTCGTATTTGGAAGATTGATTGAGTAACCGCAAGTGTATTTTTCCTAGGTGCCCGGCACCCAAAACGCCAACTTTAAGCATAAAAGTAAATTTTATCAAAAATAGTAATAATAGCAGAATTGACAAGTGAGAAAGGCTTATTTTATTATAATGAGCTTTTTGTTTCTCATCTTAATTAAATGTTATAACTGACAATTATCAGTTTAAAATTGAATCTTAATGACTAACTTTACTCTGAATAATATTAGAAGAATTCCCGGCAATAAAGAATTGTAACCGATAACTAAAAACTAAAAAACTAACGAATATGAAACGTATACTTTTTCCAACCGATTTTTCAGAAGCGTCTAATAATGCTTTTGTTTATGCTCTAAAATTAGCTGATGCAATAAAAGCAGAGTTGATTACGCTTCATGCTTACGAACTTCCGCAACTTCACATGGGAGGTTTGCCTAACACACTCAAAGAAGTTTATGATAGTATTGAATTAGAAAATTTTGAAAATTTTAAAGACCAAATTCCATTGCTTCGTGAAATCGCGGAGAAACATAAGTTAGGTCACGTTAAAATCAGTAATATTCTAAAGCATGGCGATCTCATTTGGACAATTAAAAAAGTTACAAAAGAGGAAAATATTGATTATGTAGTGATGGGAACCAAAGGAGCAACCGGACTCAAAGAAACTTTTTTAGGTTCAAATACCGGAAGTGTGATGACAGAATTAGAAGCTTATGTAATTGGAGTTCCACAAAGTTCTGAATATAATGGTATACAAAATATTGTTTTCACAACCAGATTCCGTGAAAAAGATTTAAAAGCTCTTAAAAAAGTGATTAAATTGGCGAAGCTATTTGATGCAAAAGTTCACTGTTTATATGTAAAGACAAAAAAAACAGACGTAAATCCGGTAATTATCGAAGATTGGAAATTTCTCCTCAAAGACGAAAAAGTTGTTTTTCATATTATAGAAGATGAAAATGTACAACAAACAATACTCCGTTTTGTAGATTCTTATAACGTTGATATGTTGGCAATGCTCAATTATAAACGAGGATTTTTTGAAGAATTGTTCAAACAAAGTCTTACGCAAAAATTATCTTATCACGTACAAATACCTTTGTTAGCTATTCATGAGAGTAGTTTAGAGTAAATAGCTTAAAACTTTATAATCGTTATTTTTTGATTTTTTAGCTTAAGTAAGATGGTTAAAATTTATTCTATACTTCTTTTAATAAAAGACTTAACTAATAAAAAAACCGCAATTTCATTTTGAAATTGCGGTTGATTCGTATAGGGATTTTAATTTAATTATTTAGCATTACCGGCATAACTAACATCGTAATTATTTCGCCTTCATCTAATCCGTCAACAGGAGTTAGAATTCCGGCACGGTTTGGCAACGACATTTCCAATTGAATTTCATCAGATTGAAGGTTGTTCAACATTTCTGTTAAAAAGCGAGAATTGAAACCAATCTGCATATCATCACCTTGATAATCACACGTTAATCTTTCTTCAGCTTTGTTGGAGTAGTCAATATCTTCTGCCGAAATATTTAATTCGGTTCCTGCAATTTTAAGACGAATTTGGTGTGTTGTTTTGTTGGAAAAAATGGCCACACGACGAACTGAACTTAAAAATTGCGTTCTGTCGATGTGCAATTTATTTGGATTTTCCTTTGGAATTACGGCTTCATAGTTTGGATATTTTCCATCAATCAAACGACAAACCAACATATAATTGTCAAATGAGAAAACAGCGTTACTGTCGTTGTATTCAATTTTCACTTCGCTATCGGAGGTTCCTAAAATACCTTTCAAAATATTTAAAGGTTTTTTTGGCATAATAAAATCGGCTACTTCAGAAGCTTTGACGTCAGTGCGGGAATACTTTACTAATTTATGAGCATCAGTTGCCACAAAAATTAATCCTTCCGGAGAAAATTGGAAGAAAACTCCAGACATTACCGGACGTAAATCATCGTTTCCGGCAGCAAAAATAGTTTTACTGATGGCTGTTGCTAATACTTCGGCTGGAACAATCGTGGAAGAAGGATCATCTAACACAACTGCTTTAGGAAATTCTTCACCAGCGGCGTAAGCCAAGGCATATTTTCCGGAATTAGAACTGATTTCGATAGTGTTATTTTCTTCAACTGTAAATGTTAAAGGTTGTTCCGGAAATGTTTTTAGAATTTCTAATAATAATTTCGCTGGTACCGCGACACTTCCTTCGCTTTTGCTGTCTATTTCAAGTGTGGCAGACATCGTGGTTTCTAAATCAGAAGCAGAAACAATCAACTGATTATTGTCTAATTCGAATAAGAAATTATCTAAAATTGGTAACGTATTGCTGCTGTTAATCACACTACCTAATACTTGTAGTTGCTTTAATAAATACGAACTCGATACTATAAACTTCATTTCGGTTTTTATTTTTTATATCCCACAAATATAAAGGTAAGTATTGAAACAAAAAAAGTATTTTATTAACATCTATCGAGCATATTTTCTTTTTCGTAAGTAAGCGAATAAAGTTGCAAAAAGAAATAAGAACAGTATTGGTAACCCAACAGTTAACAGTTGAATAAAGGTATAATCTTTCTCTACTTTTTCTTTGTCGAGAAAAGCCAATTTTACTTCTTTGTTTCTAATGTTAATAAGTCCGCTGTCATCCAATAGATAGTTCATGGCATTCAACAAAAATTCTTTGTTACCATAAATCTGTTGTGTCCATTGGTCGATGCCGCCGTTTAATGGTTTTTTATTTACGTAGTTGTAATTGACAATATCGCCATCGGCAATGATAATCATTTTGTTTTCTTTTCCGTTGTCTAAATTGGAAGAAAGAGCAAAAGGTTTCACCCTGTTTTTAAATCCTGAATTAAATTTTCCTTCCAAAAGAACACCTAAATTTTGATTTCCTTTGTTATACGATTGCTCGTCTAATTCTTCCATGAATTCATACAAATTTAATTGAAGTGGTGCACCAACTACTTTTGATTGTGGAGAACTTTTGAGAAGTATCGTTTTTTTGATTCCATTTTTCAATGTATCAATTGTATTTGTAAATTCTAATTTTATTAGGTTGATGTTTTTATTAATCGTATGATTATTATTTGATTTAATAATGGGAGAATATAACCAATCAATTGGAACGTCACCTTGAGCAGACTGAGCCGTAATAGGTGTTGAAAGTAAATCCTGCACCAATTGATAATTGATTCGAACGCCATATTTAAAGAATAAATCATCCAAATTCAATTCTCTCGGAAATGCCAATGTTGCATTGTTTTCATTTTGAAGCGAATCAATGTCGGCCACCACTTTATCAATCAACCACATACTTTTTCCACCATTCATCACAAATTGATCTAAGATGTATTTTTCACTATCCGAAAAGGCTTCAGTGGGTTTCACGATAAGAGCAGCATCAAAACGATTCAGGTTTTCCAGAATTTTTTGCGGATTGTCTTGCAAGGAATCTAAATTAAATTCACCTAATTGATAGTATTCTTTCAAATTCAAGAGGTAATCAGCTTGGTATTTGTCTGCCAATTCTCCGTTTCCTTTTAAAACCGCAATTCGTTTCTTTTTTTCGGTGGTGATTTTAGTAATTGCATCGGCAAAAGCAAATTCCAATAATTGTACAGAACTATTGATGTTTTCCGAAGGAGAACTTCCAAAATTATTAATCAAAAGTGGTACACGAACCGATTTTTCATTCTGATTGGCAATCGCCCAAGGAAAAATTTGGATTACTTCTTTTTTACCTTTTTTGTTGCTGTTAATGTTGGTCGGCATGAATCCCAACTTAATCAACTCTTCAACATATTGCTGAGCTTGGCTTTCATCTTCTAACGGATTGGTGAATTGAAAAATTAGATTAGAATTATGACTACGAAATTCTTCTAAAATCTGTCTCGTTTCATTCTGCAGACGTTTGAATTCGGGTGGAAAATTTCCATCTAAAAACACATCAATAAAAACGGGTTCTTGAATATTTTCAATGAGTTTGATGGTGCTTTCTGATAAAGTATAACGTTTATCTTGTGTTAAATCAAATCGTTTGAAATAAAAATTTCCTGCAATGTTTAGTAAAATTAGTACAAAAAAAAGCAGTAAAAGCGGGAGTATGTTTTTTTTGGTTTGGGAGTTCATTAGTTTTTCAAGGATTTAAGTTGATACACCGTTGCGGCCAAAAACAAAACCGTCACGCTTAAAAAATAGAGAATATCGCGGGTATCAATAACACCACGACTGATGCTTTTGTAATGGAAATCCATTCCCAACGAAGCGATTAAATCTGTAAAAGAGACTGATAATGTTGAAATCCCTTCAAACCCAAAATAAAACAGAAAACAGAAAAATACCGCCATGATAAAAGCAACAATTTGATTTTCTGAAAGGGTAGAAGTGAACAATCCAATCGATGTGTAAGAAGCAACCAGGAAAAGCAATCCAAAATAGGAACCAATAGTACTACCTAAATCGAAACTTCCGGCAGGTGAACCATACTTTGAAATCACAAAAACATAAACCAATGTGGGTACTAGAGCGATGATAATCAATAGAAATGACCCGATAAATTTTCCATTTACGATTTGCCAGCTGCTTAAAGGTTTAGTGAGCAGTAATTCAATCGTTCCTTGTTTCTTTTCATCCGAAAAACTTCGCATCGTTACGGCCGGAATCAAGAAAATTAAAATCCAAGGAGCCAAGGTGAAAAACGGATTCAAATCGGCAAAACCGCTGTTCAAAATATTAAAATCACCTTCAAAAACCCAAAGAAAAAGTCCGTTTAGAATTAAAAAAATCGCCACCACCATATAACCTATGGGTGATCCAAAGAATGATTTTATTTCTCGAAGAAGAATTGCTTTCATTTAATTAATAGGTTTAAAAGTTTAAAGGTTTAAAAGTTTAAAGGTTTAAGTGTTTAAAAGTTTAATAGAACAACATTAAACTATTTTAAACAATCTTAAACTAACGAAACTAGTTTATCCACACTCCAAGCTTCCGGTTTTTCATTAAATAATTTTTTGGTAAACTGCCACACATCATAAAATAATTCTGAATTGCGATAGTTTTCCAAATCGTTTTCAGTTTCCCAATAACTATAGGTAAAAAAGATTTCAGGATTTTGTTTGTCTTGATACAATTCTAACAAACGATTTCCCGGAGCATTTCGTATTTTTTCTTTCATTAATTCAAAATTTTCCAAAAATTTCGGAATATTTTCTTCGTGAAAACTCATTTTTACGATTCGAACAAACATATTTTTTATTTAAATTTGATGGTAATAGTATCCCGATAACCAATTCCTAATAGACTGGTAGCTGTGCCCACAGTTGCAGCATTACTTCTAAATATGGCAATTTCTAAATAACCTGCTTCGTTGAAAATGGCTAATTTTTCTCCTTCATAATTTTTAATTGGAAACTTATTAGAAATTGCAACTGACGAATAATTGGGTAAAATTGTTTTTAAAGGTCTTGGTTTAATATCAATTTCATAGGGTCTTCCTTTTCCCAATTCGACAAATTGCTTTTTGGTAATATTAATGACAATATTTCCAAAATGATCGATATAAATCACATTTCCACGAATAGAATTTCCATCTTTAGAAACTATAGGTTGTAAATCGGTTATTTGTTTCAAAGTTGTAATTTCTTTCCCGATTACGCTTAATGAACCACCTTTTGCCAAATGGCAAGCGACGGTTTTAAACACATCCATGTCTGTTGCATCTCGCGATAAACGGTCGTGGATGTTTATGGCCACAATTTTTTGTGGAACTATGTGTTGCGTGAGCATGCTTAAAATTCCGTTATCGGCACACACAAAAAAGTGATCATTCCATTGCATGGCAATGTGTTCATTTTCTGAATTACGTTCGGCGTCAACACCAATTAAATGTACCGTTCCGTTTGGGAAACTTTTATAAGCGGCTTGTATAATGTAACTTGCTTCGGAAGCATTAAACGGATCGATATTGTGAGAAATGTCTATAACCTTTGCATCCGGAAATTCAGATATGATTTTACCTTTCAAAGCACCAACAAAATGGTCTTTGAGTCCGTAGTCCGTGGTAAGCGTAATTATTGACATTTTTTTGTTTATAACTATTCGTAGAACCTACGAAGTTTTTTGTTTAAATTTGAGTGATGCAAATCTACTAATTAAAAACTATTTTTTAATTTTAAAACTGTTGCTTTTGAACGAAAGAATTATTGAACTACACGACATCGCCCCAAAAGAGTTTTGGGGAGCTCAAGACACCCATCTTGAAACCATCAAAAAATACTATCCAAAGCTAAAAATTGTAGCCCGGGGAACCACCTTGAAGGCTTACGGCGAGAAGGAAGTGTTGGATGAATTTGAAAATCGTTTTAACCGATTGATGCTTCACTTTACGCGTTACAACAATATTGATACAAATGTCATCGATAGAGTAATTCAAAGTAATTCTCAGGAAGAACAACGTATGCCGGATCATGACAAAATTTTGGTTCACGGTATTGGTGGCAAACTCATCAAAGCCATGACTCCCAATCAGCAAAAATTAGTTGATTTGGTTACAAAAAATGACATGGTTTTTGCCGTTGGACCTGCTGGAACCGGAAAAACTTATACAGGAGTGGCTTTAGCCGTAAAAGCATTAAAAGAAAAACAAGTTAAGCGAATTATTTTAACCCGGCCTGCTGTGGAAGCGGGTGAAAATTTAGGATTCCTTCCCGGTGATATGAAGGAAAAATTAGATCCGTACATGCAACCCTTGTATGATGCTTTACGAGATATGTTGCCTCCACAAACCCTAGAAGATTATATTTTAAAAGGAATTATTCAAATTGCACCTTTGGCTTTTATGCGTGGAAGAACATTAGACAATGCTTTTGTGATATTGGATGAAGCTCAAAACTCAACTCATTCGCAAATGAAAATGTTTTTAACTAGGATGGGAAAAAACGCTAAGTTCATCATAACTGGTGATCCCGGACAAGTGGATTTACCTCGCAGAACAATTTCCGGCTTAAAAGAAGCGATTCTGATTTTGAAAGATGTGGAAGGTATTGGTATTTTGTATTTAGATGATAAAGATATTGTTCGTCATCGATTGGTTAAAAAAGTGATTGATGCTTATAAGAGTATAGAGAACTTGGATTAATATTATTTAAAAGAATAAACCTCATAGATATCGGTATCTATGAGGTCTTTATATTTTTAATTATGAAAAAGTTAATTATCATAGCATTAATTGTAATGTTATTTTTAGCCATAAATTATCAATTAGGTATTGATTTTGCTACATCAATTATTCCGGGTTGGCATACAACTATTTATCCATTATGGATGATTATATTTTTTACAGTTTTATTATTTCTTATTATTTTTGGAATATTGTTTTCTACCTATTATATATTTAAACAGTTTCTTAATCTATTTAAAAAAAACTGACACTGCTAAATAATTGATTTTTAGTGTTTAAGAAAATATTTATATTTTTGGCACAATATTTGGCACACCACTTTTAATTAACATTAATTAATAAATTAAAAATGAAAAAAATCTTTTTAGTATTCAGTTTGTTTACAGCAAGTTTTGCTTTTTCACAATCACAAAAAGTAAACATTACGCCTGACAATTCTTGGTTTAAAGCTGGTTTAAAAGCTGGTTTACCAATGGGTGATACTGCCGATTTTAGTTCTTTTACAGTTGGAGCCGATGTTAGAGGTCAGTACTTGGTTACACCACATTTTGGAATTGGTGTTGCATCAGGTTATAATCACTTTTTTGGAAAAGATGGAGGTGAAGACTTCGGTTTAATTCCTCTTGCAGGTTTTGCCCGTTATTATTTTCAAACAGAAGGTGTTTTTGTTGGAGCAGATTTAGGTTATGGATTTTTAACTAATGTTGATAACAACAGTGGAGGAATGTATGTGAGTCCACAAATTGGATACCACAACAAAAAATGGAACATTTATGGCTTCTATCAACATTCGTTTACCGAAAATGATATTGATATTCAAGCAATTGGAATTGGAGCAACGTATAACATTATGTTCTAACTATTCTCAAAATAAATTTTTAAGGACGGTAATGCCGTCCTTTTTTTTATGCAAATTTTTAAAGCTTTTCATGAATAAAAAGTGAGTTATAATTTCTACTTTTGCACTTCACAACAACACACAAAAATGAACACAATTACAACTACTAATTTCAATTTTCCAAATCAAAAATCCGTTTACCGAGGCAAAGTCAGAGAGGTGTATAACATTAATGATGAAATTTTGGTCATGATTGCCACAGACAGACTTTCTGCATTTGATGTTGTCATGCCAAAAGGAATTCCGTATAAAGGTCAAATTCTGAACCAAATAGCCACAAAGTTTATGCAATTAACGCAGGATATTGTTCCGAATTGGTTGATTGCAACTCCGGATCCTAATGTGGCAATCGGACATTTATGTGAGCCTTTTAAAGTTGAAATGGTTATCAGAGGTTATTTGTCCGGTCATGCAGCCAGAGAATATGCAGCAGGAAAACGATTACTTTGTGGTGTAGAAATGCCCGAAGGATTGAAAGAAAATGATAAATTCCCCATACCAATTATTACTCCTACCACTAAAGCAGATAATGGTTCACACGATGAAGATATATCTCGGGAAGCCATTTTAGCAAAGGGAATTGTTTCTGAGGAAGATTACATCGTTTTAGAAAAATATACCAGAGCTTTGTATCAACGGGGAACTGAAATTGCCGCTTCACGAGGATTAATTTTAGTCGATACCAAATATGAATTCGGCAAAACAAAAGATGGAAAAATTGTATTGATTGACGAAATTCACACTCCAGATTCTTCTCGTTATTTTTATGCTGAAGGATATGAAGAACGACAGAATAATAATGAAGATCAAAAGCAACTTTCTAAAGAATTTGTTCGAAGATGGTTGATTGAAAATGGATTTCAAGGAAAAGAAGGACAGCAAATTCCAAATATGACGGATGATTACATTGAGTCTGTTTCTGATAGATACATTGAATTATATGAAAACATCCTTGGTGAAAAATTTGTAAAAGCAGATATTTCAAATATTCAATCGAGAATTGAATCAAATGTTTTGAAATTTCTTCAAAAATAAATTTCATTTCATAAAAATATTTAGCCAGGCACTTTGCTTGGCTTTTTTTATACAGTAGTGTTAAAAAAATGTTATATAAAATTAAAAATGTAACAATTATAAATTGCTGTCGTCTATTACTATATCAATCATCAAAAATCAATCATTAATCAAAAAACGAACATCATGAAAAAATCAATTGTTTACTTAGGAATTGCCCTTTTGGGTTTTGGTACATTAGCAAATGCTGCTAACAACGGAAACTTAACTGCTTCAAAAACGGAAGTTAGTGTTTATGCAAAATATTACGCCACTCCACTTTGTGTGGCAATAAGTAAAGGGGAAGTTGAAGTAGTTAAAAAGTTCATCGAATATGGTGCTGATATTAACGAAACAACAAACGGATTAACTCCATTAATGTATGCAGCCCGCTACAATCAAGTTGAAATTATCAAATTGCTTTTAGAAAAAGGAGCAAATGTTAAAACTAAGGATGAAAGAGGTTTAACCGCCTTGAATCATGCTGAAAATTCAAAAGCTACAGAAGCGATTGAACTTTTAAAAAATCACGCAAGAAAATAAAAATTGGTTTAGGTTAGTTGTAAATTAAAAATCCCATCTTTTGATCAGATGGGATTTTTTTTATTTTAAGATAGTTTGTTTTCTATCCGGTCCAACAGAAACCACTTTGATAGGAACTTCAACTTCTTTTTCAATAAATTCAATATATTTTTTTAATTCCATAGGAAGTTCTTCATACGAAGTCATTCCGGTTAAATCAGCTTGCCAACCTTTCATTTCAGTATAAATCGGCTCTACATTTTCCGATTCAATAGTATAGGGAAAATGACTTATTTGTTGACCTTTGTATTTATAAGCAGTACAAACTTGTAATGTTTTAAATCCTGAAAGCACATCGCCTTTCATCATATACAAAGCAGTTACACCATTTACTTGAACGGCATATTTCAAGGCAACTAAATCTAACCAACCGCAACGTCTGGCTCTTCCGGTAACGGAACCAAATTCATTTCCAACTCTTGCCATGGTTTGGCCGTCTTCATTAAATAATTCGGTAGGGAATGGCCCACTACCAACTCTTGTTGTATAGGCTTTAAATATTCCAAAAACATCTTTCACTTTGTTTGGTGCAATACCTAATCCGGTGCAAGCTCCCGCTGCTGTAGTGTTGGAAGAAGTTACAAAGGGATAAGTTCCGAAATCAATATCTAATAAAGAGCCTTGTGCACCTTCACATAGAATTGATTTTCCGGCTTTGATGGCTTGGTTCAAATATTCTTCACTATCAATGAAAGAAAGTGACTTTAAAACTTCGATGGAAGCGAAAAATTCGTCTTCCATTTCTTTTAAATCGTATTGCAAATCCACATCATAAAAAGAAATCATCGCTTCATGTTTGTCCGCTAATGATCGGTAACGTTCTTTAAAATCAGCGAGTTCAATGTCGCCAATTCGAATACCGTTTCGACCGGTTTTATCCATATACGTTGGTCCAATTCCTTTTAAAGTAGAACCAATTTTTGCTTTTCCTTTGGATGCTTCAGATGCCGCATCCAATAATCGATGTGTAGGAAGAATTAAGTGTGCTTTTCTGGAAATCAATAATTTAGATTTTACATCCATGTTGAATTTTTCCAATCCCTCTAATTCTTTTTGAAAAACGACAGGATCCATTACTACGCCATTGCCGATAATATTGATGGAATTAGCGTGAAATATCCCAGAAGGTATGGTGCGTAAAACGTGTTTAATTCCGTCAAATTCTAGTGTATGACCTGCATTAGGACCGCCCTGAAAACGAGCAATAATGTCATATTTTGAAGTGAGTACATCTACAATTTTTCCTTTTCCTTCGTCGCCCCATTGCAGGCCGAGCAATAAATCTACAGTCATTTTTTTGTTGGTTGTTTTGTTTAGAGAATTTTTCTCGAATTTAGTTGTGTTATGTTTATTCAGAAGGAACTATTGGATTATCAATAGTTGCCGCTTTTTTGTTTCCGTATAAATACAGAGAATGATTATGTATTTCAATTCCAAAAATTT
Source organism: Flavobacterium piscinae (assembly GCF_004122145.1). Classification (GTDB taxonomy): domain Bacteria; phylum Bacteroidota; class Bacteroidia; order Flavobacteriales; family Flavobacteriaceae; genus Flavobacterium; species Flavobacterium piscinae. The sequence continues at coordinate 47,015 of NZ_SBKQ01000007.1, read as the reverse complement.
CTTCAATCGTTTTCTTAATTTGTTGTATTCTTGGATCACAAAACTCAATTACTTCACCTGTGTCAGTCATAATAATATGATCATGTTGTTTATCAAAATACGATTTTTCATAATGAGCTTGGTTTTGTCCGAATTGATGTCTTCTCACTAAACCACAATCTAACAGTAATTCGATTGTGTTGTATAAAGTAGCACGACTCACACGATAGTTTTTGTTTTTCATTTTAATATACAACGATTCGATATCAAAATGCTCTAAACTATTGTATATTTCTTGTAGAATGGCGTATCGTTCGGGAGTTTTACGATGTCCTTTTTCTTCCAAATATTTGGTGAAAACGTTTTTTACAATATCTTGATTTTTGTTGTTTTCCATTGGATTTTCAATATCTGCAAAGATACATTTTTTTTATGTTTTGACATTTTTTAAACACCTATTTCAATAAAGATTATCAACAAAAAATGTCAATAATTAATTCATTTTAGCGTTAGTAACGCGTGTAACTTTATCAATGCCATCTATTTTTTTGATGTTCTCAATTAAGCGTTTTAATATGGTATTGTTTTGCACCACAACCGTAACTTGACCATTAAAAATTCCTGCTTCTCCACTTAACGAAATACTTTGAATATTCACGTGCATTTGATTGGAAATCACCTTAGTAAGTTCATTAGTTAATCCTAACGTATCCATCCCTGTAATTTTTAAAACGGCTTTAAAATCTTCTTGAGACGAATCAATCCATCTGGCTTGAATGATTCGATAGGCATAATTGGATTGTAAGCTGATGGCATTCGGACAATCTTTTTTATGGACTTTAATTCCATCATTAATGGTTAAAAATCCAAATACATCATCTCCCGGAATGGGATTACAGCAACCCGATAATTTGTAATCTAATTTGTCTTGTTCTGCTCCAAAAACGAGCATATCAAAATTTTTACTCAGCTCATATTTTTGTATTTGCTCCGGGGCAACACTAGGTGAACGTTTCATTTTTTTGAAGAAATTCATTAATGTGCTGCTTTTCTGAGCTGCAAAATCTTTTAATTGTTGGTTGTCTATCGTTCCAATTCCAACTCTGTAAAACAAATCTAAACTGGTTTTTAGCTTAAAATAAACCACTAATTCATTAATGGTCGTCTCGTTTAAGGTTATTTTTAAATGGCGAAGTTTTCGAGTCAGCAATTCTTTTCCGTCTTCAGCGATTTTCTTCGTGTCTTCGTTGAGTACATTTTTGATTTTATTTTTGGCACGAGACGTAGTAACATAATCCAACCAATGTGCATTTGGTTTTTGATTGGGAGAGGTAATCACTTCAATTTGATCTCCGCTATTCAACACATGATTAAGCGGAACCAATTTTCCGTTTACTCTTGTTCCCCGTGTTCTTACACCAATTTCTGAGTGAATACTGAAGGCGAAATCCAAAGAAGTAGCTCCTTTTGGTAACGATTTAATTTCTCCTTTAGGTGTAAATACATAAATTTCTTTAGAATATAAATTCAACTTAAAATCTTCTACAAAATCAACCGCATTCGAAGTTGAATTTTCTAAAGCTTCTTTCAATAAATTAAGCCAAGTATCCAGTGTGTTTTCCTCCGAAATACCCTGTTTGTATTTGTAATGGGCTGCATATCCTTTTTCAGCAATTTCATCCATTCGTTCACTACGAACCTGAATTTCTACCCAACGTCCTTTTGGTCCCATCACGGTGATATGTAAAGCTTCATAACCCGTTGATTTTGGTGAAGAAATCCAATCACGAAGTCGGCTCGGACTCGGACGGTAATGGTCGGTTACGATGGAATAAATCTTCCAGGCAATGAATTTCTCATCATGTGGATTGGATTTATATACAATTCGTAAGGCAAATTTATCATACACTTCATCAAAAGAAACCCCTTGAGCCAACATTTTTCGGCGAATGGAATAGATAGATTTCGGTCGACCTTTAATTGTGTATTCAATTTCTTCTTCGTCAAGTGATTTTTTTAACACATCAGAAATAGAAGTAATGTAGGCTTCTTGCTCTTCTTTACTTTCTTTCATTTTACTGACAATGTCAGCATATACATCCGGTTCGGTATATTTTAAACCCAAATCTTCTAATTTCGATTTGATGTTATATAAACCTAATCGATGGGCGAGAGGAGCATAAATATAAAGCGTTTCAGAAGCAATTTTGGCTTGTTTATAATCCACCATCGATTCCATCGTCTGCATATTGTGCAAACGGTCTGCCAATTTGATAAGAATTACCCGAACATCATCGTTTAGTGTAAGCAACATTTTACGGAAATTCTCAGCTTGCATCGAAATTTCCTGATCAGTTTTTACTTTGGCAATCTTAGTTAATCCATCTACTAATTGAGCAATTTTCGGATTAAACATTTTTTCAATTTCAGCAACTGTAATAGGGGAATCTTCTACTACATCGTGCATTAAGGCAGCGGCAATAGCAGTGGCTCCCAAACCAATTTCGGAAGCAACAATTTTAGCGACAGCAATAGGATGGAAAATATATGCTTCTCCGGATTTACGCCGTTGGTCTTTGTGGGCTTCAACCGCCACATCAAATGCTTTCCGAATTATTTTTTTGTCTTCCGGAGTAAGTGTTTGATAACTAATGCGGAGCAGTTCTTTGTATTCCTTAGCAATCGCCTTATTTTCTAATTCTAAATCCAATTCAGTCATAGCAATTTCTTAACTTACTAAAAGTAGATAATTGATTTGAATTGTGCAAGTGTGTTTGATAGATATTGTAACTGAGATGTTTTTCTGTAAAAAAGGCAGATATTTTGAATAATATTTTAGTGTATTTATCTTATTTTTGAAAATCATATTAATTTTAAATGAGAGAAATTCAAACGAAGCCAAATTTGTTTAAGCGTTTTTTATCAGCATTAATTGATTATTCAATTGTTTTTGGATTTTTTTATACTTATTTAATGACTTTTGGGACAGAAACATCAGAAGGATATGTTGTTACAGGATTTCCGGCATTAATTCCGTTGTTTTTTTGGTTTTTTTATATTGTTTTATTGGAAGTTTTTTATGGTGCAACTATTGGAAATTCAATTGTAGGTTTAAAGCCGATTTCTTTAATTAATCACAATGGCGAACTTTCATTTAGTCAATCTATTAAAAGACATTTGTTAGATCCCATTGATATGTTTCCATTTGGATTAATAGGAATATTAACTATTTCAAATACGGAAAAAAATCAACGTTTAGGAGATTTGTGGGCAAAGACAACTGTAATAAATACCTAATGGAGTAGTTAATTGAAAAATTTGTTAAAGAATTGTATTTAATAAATTATTCTAAAACCCCCTTTGCCTTTTTGCTTCAAACAACAAAATAGCCGCCGCCACTGAGACATTCATAGAATCAATTTCGCCTTGCATAGGGATAATGATGTTTTGAGTGCTTTCTGATCGCCAAGGTTCGGTTAGTCCTGTTGCTTCTGTACCAACGACCAAAGCTGTAGGAGTAGTGTAATTTTCTACATGATAGGAATTCGAATTTTGTAAGGTTGCCGAATAAATGGCAATGTTATGTTTTTTTAAATAAGCAATTACTTCTTCGGTCGAACCCAATGCAATTTGATTGGTAAACAGACAACCAACACTCGAACGAACCACATTTGGATTGTATAAATCACTTTTTGGGTTGGCGATAATCACGGCATCAATGTTTGCCGCATCGGCAGTTCGTAACAAAGCTCCGATATTTCCGGGTTTTTCAATTCCTTCGGCCACTAAAATGAGTGGGTTTTCAGATAATTTTAAATCGGATAGTTGATGCGATTTTGATTTGGCAATGGCTAAAATTCCTTCCGTTGTATCGCGATAAGCTAACTTTTGATACACCTCTTTTGAAATTTCTATACAATCCGAAACGTTGAATTTTTTTAATTCTTTTACTGATACTAATTCAGGTAAAAATAAAATGGTTTCAAGTTGATAACCTCCTTTTACAGCCAATTCAATTTCGCGTTTGCCTTCCATTAAAAATGTACCGGTTTGTTTGCGGGTTTTGGCTTTTTCCTGCAATTGAACAAGTGATTTGATGAATGGGTTTTGTGCGGATGTGATGGTTTTCAAGTAAATGAATTTTGGTTAACAAAGATATGTAATTTATGTTTCAGATAACTGACAACCGACAACTGATAACGGTCCTACAAAATCCCTCTCGCTTTAATTTCCAAATATTTATTAATCGTATCCAACGTCAAATTTTCAGGCTGAGTAAGCACAGAATAAATCCCGTACTTTTTAAGTTCATTGACGATTAAACGTTTTTCAAACATGAATTTTTCGGCAATCACTTTGTCGTACATTTCTTGTACGGTTTCGGCTTTTTTGTGAATGAGTTCATTGAGTTCTGTATTTTGAAAAAACACCACCACAAGTAAATGATTTTTAGCAATTCCTTTTAAATAGGGGAGTTGTCGATGCAAACCATCTAGCGTTTCAAAATTGGTGTAAAGCAAAAGTAAACTTCTTTGGTTGATGTTTTTCTTCACATCAGTATATAATCGGCTGAAATCGCTTTCAAAAAAATCGGTTTTGATGTTGTATAAACATTCCATAATCAATTGCATTTGCGAGGAACGTTTTTCGGCAACAACTCTATTCTCTACTTTTTTGGAAAACGTAAACATCCCGGCTTTGTCGTGTTTTTTCAGAATGACATTGGATAAAACCAACGTAGCATTGATGGCATAATCTAATAAACTCAAACCGTTAAATGGCATTTTCATCACACGACCTTTATCGATAATCATGTAAACCGATTGCGATTTTTCGTCTTGAAATTGATTGACCATCAAACTGTTTTTCTTAGCAGTTGCTTTCCAGTTTAAGGTACGAATGTCATCCCCTTGAATGTATTCTTTGATTTGTTCAAATTCCATCGTGTGACCAATTCGGCGGATTTTCTTCACACCATATTGAAACAAATTGTTAGAAAAAGCCATCAAATCGTATTTCCGTAACTGAATGTAGGATGGATACGTAGGCACCATTTGATCTTTATTGAACGTAAATCGTCTGGAAATTATCCGCAAAGGCGAAGAAATATAGACATTCAAATTACCAAAAACATATTCACCACGCTCCACAGGACGGAGGAAATACTGAATATCATCTTGTGAAGAAGCTTTTATTTTTCGATTGATTTCGAAATTTCGCACTTGAAACTGAAATGGAATTTCGTCAATTATTTTGGCATAAACAGCAAATGTGTAATAGTTTCGGGTAGAAACACTAATCGGATTTTCATCACCGTTGGAGAGTTTTTCAGCTACAATTCGAGTAGATTCAATTCCGGTTTTTGCGGTAAATAAAATGATAACATCCAAAAGAAAGAACGATACCGTAATCAGTAAAAAATACCAAGCTACATTATAAAAAACAGGGAAAAAGAAACTCAATACAAATGTTGCTACAATGCCTCCCAGCAAGTAGAAAAAGAAATTATTAATGTAAAGCTGTTTAAACCCTTTTTTCAAAACGAATGATTTTATCTGGGAATCTCAATAGATTCAATGATTTGTTGAATGATTTCTTTACTGGTAATGCCTTCCATTTCACGTTCAGGCGTCACGATTACACGGTGTTGTAATACAGGAATAGCCGCCTCTTTGATATCTTCCGGTGTTACAAAATCTCTTCCGCGAAGAGCCGCAAAACCTTTGGCAGCGTTTAAAATGGCAATCGAAGCACGAGGCGAAGCTCCTAAATATAAAAAGCCATTTTCTCGGGTGTTTACAACCAATTTGGCAATGTATTCCAATAAATTAGGTTCCACCAAAACTTGTTTCACCAATACCTGAAATTGTTGGATTGCTTCTGCTGTCAGCAAGGATTTAATATTTCCTAATTTGTTTTCACTCAACAAGGCGTGTTCTTTTTGAAGAATGTTGATTTCTTCCTCCAATTTTGGATAATCGATGTTGATTTTAAATAAAAAACGGTCCAATTGGGCTTCCGGCAAACGATAGGTTCCTTCCTGCTCAATGGGGTTTTGAGTGGCAATTACCAAGAAGGGTGCTGACATTGTGTATGTTGTACCGTCCATTGTGATTTGGCGTTCTTCCATCACTTCGAATAAAGCGGCCTGCGTTTTGGCAGGAGCACGGTTGATTTCGTCAATCAAAATTAGATTGGAAAAAATAGGTCCTTTTTTGAATTCAAATTCTGATTTTTTTAAATCGAAAACAGAAGTTCCTAAAATATCTGATGGCATCAAATCAGGTGTAAATTGAATTCGGCTGAAGCCAATACTCAAGGTTTTGGCTAATAATTTTGCTGTTATGGTTTTGGCTACTCCGGGAACACCTTCTAACAATACATGACCGTTTGAAAGTATTGCAACCAACAATTGATCAATCATTTTATGTTGACCTACAATGACAGTGTTTAATTCTTGTTTAATGGTTTGAATACTTTCCTGCAAAGGTTTGAGGTCGATGCGGGATTCAAAGTTGACGGTTTCGTCTGGTTGTGATGGGATTAGGTTTTCTTCCATATATCAATATTTTTTAATTCAATTTATTATTTGCTTTCTAGAATCTTTTCAATTACGTTGTTTAATTCAATCAAATCGGCTTCGGTGCTTTTGAATGTTTTGCGTTGACGTTTGATGAGCAAAACTGCTTTCTGAATTAGAGTAATATCTTTTCCGGTTTTTTGATGTACTTTTTTGATAAAATCTTCGTCTAAATTTTGTGTATTAATTAAATAATCTTGTCTCAGTTTTTCAAGGAAATAAATAATCTTCTTTTCCATGATGGTGTCGTGATTTCCTTCTTGAAAATACAAATTTCCAATCGTTTTTGTAAAATCGACAGTTGTATTTTCCAATGGTTTGATAATCGGAATTATCCGTTGTTTCCGTTTGGCATTAAAAATCATAAAGATAATCATTCCGATTAAAAACACATACCACGCCCATTTTAATCCTTCATGACTAAGGATGAATCGAAGTGGTGATTCAGATGCGGTACTGTTGTAGGTTTTATTAGGATACCAAAAAATATTTCCTTTTGGAATATAGGATAAAACTTTTTCGGCATACAGATAATTTCGGTCTTTCAGCAAATAATAGTTAGTAAATGCAAAAGGTTGTGTATGAAGGTAAAAATGGCCATTGCCATAATTAATTTTTATAAAATTTACATAAGTGGAATCTTGGGTTTTATGATAGCCTAATACAGTTGTTTTTAAAGTGTCGAAAGAGGAGAAATGATAACCTGAAACACCCATTTTCATTTGATATTCTTTGTCGTCAACTTTCTTGTTGGCCAAATACGTTTCTATTCGATCTTTAAAGTAATGGTTTTGTACAGCAATCCCTAAAGAATCAACCAATTTATTTGAAAAGTCATTCATGCTCAAAAACGCATTATTTCCATGCGAAACAAAGTATAAAATTTCTTCTGCTGAGGATTCATCAATATTATCGTAATTATCAATTGCTAAAAATGTACCTTTTATTTTATATGTGTTTATGAGCGTATCAAAATCATAATAGGCATCAAAAAATTCATAAGGTGTTACTTTTATTTCTGTAATAGTATCACCTTTAAAGAAATTCTCTTTTTCTTCCTGAAAAACTTTTAGTCCAAATGGAATTTTTGATTTGATATCAAAACTTGGCATCCAGTTTATAGGACGAGGACGATTGGCATCCACGACGACGATTAATGCCATCATAGCAACTAAAAATACGATGTATATTTTAATAGTTCTACTCATCAGAAGGATTTGATAATTTTTTCAAAAGCGGATTTGGCTTTTTCGAAGGTTGGTTCGTCTAATTCAAATTCGCCATACCAAATGTAATTGTACAGATAGGAAACGTATTCAAAATCTGATTTGAATAGGGGTTCTTTTAATTCATACAAATAGTCAGAATTTGTTTTTTCTATATCCCATTCAATCATGTTTTTATAGCTCATTTTTTTTAAAAGCCACAAATAGTAGTAACGAATGCTCAATCGTTGTTCACCGGATTTGAGTGTTTCTTTGATGAGCTTTTCAAAATCAACTAAGTGAATATTTTTTTCAACATCTTTATAATGAATGACTTTTTTATCCGAAGATTTTCCAAAAATCCATTGTCCTTCATCATTCATGATTGATTTTACAATTAAATAAATGACAAAAACAATGAGTAGTACGGCAAGAGATTTAATCAAAATATCTACAACTTTTCCGGAAACGGTATCGCTGCTGAGATTAAAAAGATTTTTAAAAAAATCGGCTAACCATTTTTTAAAACGATCCCACCAATTCGATTCTTTTACAGCTTGTTCATAAATGTAATCGCTGTCTTGGTAGTTGTCTTTAAAGTTTTCTTCAAAGCTTCTGGTTTCAATAGTTGAAGAATCGATTTTAATATCCTTTTCGGTAAAAATGATTTTTTCTTCAGTTACTTCGAAAGTCAACGTATCTTGCGAAAAAGAATTTAGGCAACTGAGTAAAAGGATTATGTAGAGGATTTTATTCACTTTCCGTTCCTATCAAATCAATATCGTTAATAGTAGTTCTATTTTCATTTTTTTCTCTTAGACTGTAGTAAATAATACCACTGTTTACCACCAATAAATTGTTTAAAATATAACTGAACAGCATGGCTAAACACATAAAAACGACCATCATAATGGAAAGGAACGATAGAGATTCTTCCGGTGAGCCTTGGTTTTCAATACTGGTAAAAACAGACGCAATCCCAATTATATAAGGAACCATCGAAAAAATACTGATGACAATTTGAACAATAAAATACATCACAATAGTGGATCCAATAATTGGCCAAAAATTTTGTTTTAGTTTCTCAAAACCTTTTCCCATAGCCTCAAAAATACCAATCTCGGCATTCAGGTATTCATAGAAACTCAATTGAACAAAGGCTAAAAGAGCCGGTCCTAAAATGATTAATAATAGAAATCCAACTAAAACAAACATCAATGCTACGACCAATCCCATCAAAATCAAACCGGCGGTAATTCCCAGAAAAAAAAGAACGAGTAAAAAAATGAGCATTTTACCGAATTTTGATTTTAATTCGGCTATAATTTCTTTAGATTCAAAATGGTTTCCTTTGTGTTTGTCATATAAAATCATGTACACAACCGGATATGCATAATTAATAAGTGATATAAACATTATCAACAAGAAAAAAAGCAAGAAAACGCCAATAATTAATCCAATATTATTGTTGAAATAATCCTCCAAAAAATTTGGAGCTGACGAACCGATGTTGGCAAACATCATTTCAAAATAGACTTTAAAAACAAAATAAGTGAGGACCATTAACAGAATCAATAATGTTCCATTAATAATAAAATAATTTTTAAAAAAGTGTTTTCCGGTTATTCGAAAGAAGGAAAACGTATCACTAATGTAATCGCTAAAATTTCGTTTTTTGAAAAGTTGGAACATTGTTTTTAGGGTTTTAATGGTATTGCTTTCAGTTTTTTATGTACTATAAACGGAAAAATTAAAAAATAAAAGGAGATCAAACTCAACGTACCTATGATGATTATTACATTCAGCCAATTAGGCATTTCAAGAGCATAACGTGTCACGAAACCCTCTAAAAATCCCGCCGCAATGGTAAACGGCATAGTACTCAAAAATATCTTTAATCCGTTTTTGAAACCAATTTTGAATGAATTTATTCGAGAATATGTTTTAGGGAAAAGAATAGAAGCACCTAAAATAAAACCTGCAGCTGTTTCAATTACGATGGCAAAAATTTCCATAGAACCATGAATCCAGATACCGCGAACACTTTCCCAAAAAACACCTTCTTGATAAAAAAAGTATTGGAATGAACCAAGCATTATGCAGTTTTGAAGCATGATATAAAATGTACCGATACCTAAAAATATTCCCCAAATAAAGCATTGTGCCCCTACATAGAGGTTATTCATCGTTATGGCAATGAATCCCCCCCAATTGCTTCCACTTTTGTAAACGGCAACCGGATTTCCTTCTTTAATATTTTCCAGTGTCATATTTACATAACTATCACCAAGAATAAGTCGGACAAAATCAATATCATATTTTGCTGAAATTACACCAATTCCGGTACACAAAAAGAACAAAGCAAAAGCATAAACCAAGTACCTTCGATACTCATAAACGATTAAAGGAACTTCGGTTGAAAAAAAATAAACGATTCTATTTTGCTCTGTTCGCTTGGTTTTATAAATCTTTTGATAAATTTGCAAAGCAAGGTAATTGAGATAGACAACTGTCTTACTTTTAGGATAATAGGTTTGTGCGTACGACAAATCATTGACTAAATGGATATACAAACTAGCCATTTCATCAGGATTTTTTTTAGCTTTACCAAAAATAGCTTGCTCAAATTCAAGCCATTTTGCTTTATTTTGCTTTATGAAGGCAACTTCTCTCATGGTTTGCTAAAATATAAAATATGTCAGAATTATCTATAACAACAACACAAAATGTTACAATAAATTTTTCAGCCGCTTCTGTTGGACACCGAATGTTAGGTTATATACTTGATTTACTGGTGAAAGCAGCATATGTAGTTGTAATTTGGGGAATCTTTTTTTACTATTTAGGAATTAATCAAAGAATGACCGGATTAGACAATTGGTCTTATTATGCAATCATTATTTTGGTATACTCGCCGGTAATTTTTTATTCATTGATTTTTGAAAGTATTTTGGAAGGACAAACCATTGGTAAACGATTACTTCAAATGAAAGTGGTTAAAATAGATGGTTATCAAGCCTCTTTTGGTGATTATTTAATGCGATGGTTATTTCGAATAATTGATGTAAATTTAAGTAGTGGAGTGATTGGCTTGATTGCTATGATTACCAGTTCAAAAACACAACGACTTGGAGATATGACTGCCGGAACTGCAGTGATAAGTTTGAAAAATGACATCAATATTAATCATACTATTTTAGAAGAAGTAGATACGGCTTACGTTCCAACTTATCCTTTAGTAATTAAACTAAGTGATAACGATGCCCGCATTATCAAAGAAACATTTAATGTAGCTGTTGCCAAACGCGACTATGCAACATTGATTAAACTTCGTAACAAAATTGAAGAAGTAACCGGAGTTAAAAATATTTCCGGAAACGACACCGATTTTATTAGAACAATTTTGAAAGATTATAGTTTTTATACTCAGAATATGTAAAAGGACAATAACAATAACAATATCAATAACAATAACAATATCAATAACAAGGTCAATTTTAATTAAAAAAATACATGTTTCACCTCCTCGACATCATCGGTACCATGGCTTTTGCCATTTCCGGTGTTTTAACTGCTTTGAATAAAAAACTTGATCCTTTTGGGGTTTTTATCATTGCTTTTGTAACAGCCGTGGGTGGTGGTACATTACGCGACGTACTCATTGGAAGAACACCGGTGGGCTGGATGCAGGATTTGACCTATGTGTATATGATTTCCCTCGGATTTCTCTTTGCCCTTATTTTTAGAAAAAAATTAGACCGTTTACGTACTTCACTTTTTTTATTTGATACGATTGGTTTGGGGGTTTTTACATTGATTGGTTTAGAAAAAGGAATTGAAACCGGTTTGCATCCCCTCATTTGTATCGCTTTGGGAACAATGACTGCTTGCTTTGGCGGAGTTATTCGCGATATATTGTGTAATGAAATCCCCATTATTTTTAGAAGAGAAATTTATGCGACTATTTGTATTATTGGCGGAATGGTCTTTTTTGCATTAAAATATTTTAATTTGAATAATGATGTTTTGTATTTAGTCACTTCGTTAGTCATCATTACTATTCGTTTACTGGCAGTGAAATTCAAATGGTATTTACCAACAATAGGGAAGGTTTAACGCGTAATGTAGAGAAAACCTTGCAACGGTTTCGGATAATCCGGATCGTTTAGAAAGAGTAAATAAAAATAAGTTCCGTCCACCGAAATACTTCCGTTCCATTTTACATCTTCGGTTACTTCGCCACGCCAATCTTCAGTGTTTTGATTACCTTTCCAAACTAAATGTCCCCAACGATTGTAAATTTCAATTTCAAAGTTTAAAAATATATCTCTTAAGCCATCAATAAAAAAATAATCATTTAATCCGTCTTCGTTTGCTGATATAAAATTATAAACAGTTGGAGGACAATTTTTAGTAATTAAATCAACTGTTGCAATACTGTAACAAAATTCGTTTTCAATACGAATATACAACGTTGTCCCACTATTGGCTTGAAAATTAGTAAGGTTAATTAGTGGATTTTGTTTCGTTTCAGCATCAAGAAAAGAGGTATGAAAGCTGATGGTGTTAGAAAAATCAATCAGTAACAAATTTTCAATTGAAGTTAGATCAAAAGTTCCAACGCTAAAACCTTCATTACAACTAAAAATAGGTTCTAAAGAATTGAATTCTGGAGAAAGTAAAAGTGAAATTTCTTCCACATCAATATTGTTGTTTTCGTTGATTTCATTTACAGTTCCGGTTCCATCGCCCAAATCATCCACAGAAAATGTCAATTCAAAAATGGTTGGAATTTCATTTGGAATTTGAAGTGTAATAGTATTGGATTCACTACCGTTCACCTCAATTACATCGATGGTGGCAGTAATTTCAATTAGAACATCGTTGGCATAAATTGCAATAGGTGTGTTAGCAGGAAGCGGATTGGTAGATTCTAAGTTATACACCGTATAATCTACCGTAATTTCTCTGGAATCACATTCCAAATAAAAGTTATCAATTGAAATGGCAGCATCCGGAACCTGACTGTTTAATTTGGTTACAACCGCATTAATCATCACAAAATCCCGACTGGAAGTTAAAGCAATTTCAGCGGTTTGATCTCCGGGTTGAATATAGTTTTGAATTTCATAAACATCCAAATCCATGTTATACAATTCGTTGCTTCCTGTGATTGAGTTTGTTCCATTAAAAGCATTGCTTGCCGGATTTAAAGGTTCGTTACTTAGGATATTTCCATTTATACGAAGCGTTTCATTGTCGGCAAGACCTGAATCACCTTCCCAAGCAATAAAACCAATTTTTGCCCCAATATTATCGATTACATTAAGACTGTTTAACGAGAAATTTAAATTTTCATTACCTAAACTGATATAATCTAAACCATCATACACATTCAGTTGATTGAGAGGTAAATTGTCATTTTTATAGACAATAATTATTGCCCATCCGGCAAAGTTGGTAGCATTTTGGCAATAGTTTGGAATAATTTCTGATAAATCAAGTTCTGATAGCGTATAAGTGCCATTTCCGGTAGTAATTACTTGTTCGGTCACATCTTTAAAAGCACTAAAAAAAATTAAACCCGAAGTTGACTGAGTTAAATTGAATGTGCGATCCGGAACAATATCGATGTCATTAAGCTTTATATTAAAATCACCCGGACCTGAACCAGCCCAATAAAGATAGGCCTTTTCAATAGTGTCTTCCGGTTGTAAATCCAATTGAGCAGACGAGAAAGTATTGATGATACAAGGAGAATTTAAAATCCCTAAGTTTTCTTGTGTATTTAACGTATTTCCAATAAAAGTAAAATCAAAACGACCATTAAATTGCTGATACAGTTGCACTTCTTGCCCGAAAACCGGGAATAAAAAAAAATGTAGCCACCATAACAGAAAATAATTGTATTTTCGTTTCATAATGAATCGTTATCTTTATTTGGGATTTAAAGATACTGTTTTTATTTATTAAGATTTATATTTTGCTAAAGTTCGTGCCAAATTATACCATCAGAAAATATACTTCAGCAGATAATTCGGCTTGGAATGAATTTATTGCTCTTGCAAAAAATGCCACTTTTCTTTTTCATCGTGATTTTATGGACTACCATCAAGATCGATTTGAAGATTATTCTTTAATTGTTGAGGATGGTAAAAGTTGGGTAGCTGTTTTGCCCGCAAATAGAATAGAAGATACACTTTTTTCGCATCAGGGATTAACCTATGGGGGGGTAGTTATCAAGGACAATTTTGAAAGAACAACGATTATCACAATTTTTGAATCATTAAAAGATTATTTAAAAACAAATCAGTTTAGAAATTTTTTTATCAAACCGATTTTGCCTTTTTATACCGATGAGAGTTATTTCGAAATGGAATATTCTTTAGTTCAAAAAAAGGCTGATTTGTATAGAAAAGATATAAACTTGTTCATTGATTTTAAAAGTAATTATTCAATTTCAAAAAGTAAATTAAAGCATTTTAGGAGAGTTTCCTCTTTGGGTTTAGAAATTAGAGAAGATGCTAATTTTCAATTATTTTGGAATCATGTTTTGATTCCAAGATTAAAAGAAAAACATAATGCAAACCCAGTTCATACTGTAGAAGAAATAATCTATCTACATTCGAAATTTCCGGAAAATATAAAACAGTTTAATGTTTATTTTGAAAATGAAATTTTAGCAGGAATAACACTTTTTGTTTTTAAAAATGGCGTAAAATCGCAATATGGAGCTACCACTTCTTTAGGAGAAAAAATGAGAGCTTTAGATTTTTTATTTATTACTTTACTAAATGAATACAAAGATAAGTTTGACTTTTTTGATATGGGAACAGTGAGTGAAAACCAAGGCAATAGTATTAATCAAGGATTGTTAAAACAAAAGCAAGAATTAGGTTGTTCGATTTCAGAACAGAATTATTACTCATTTGTATTATGATAAAATTCTACGATTTAAAAAAAGTCAATCAACGGTATGAGACAGCTTTCCATGAAAAAATGGATGTATTTATGCAACGTGGTTGGTATATTTTAGGAGATGAAGTAAAATTATTTGAACAAAATTTTGCCAATTATTGTCAATCCAAGCATTGTATTGGAGTTGGAAATGGATTGGATGCGTTGGTTTTAATTTTTAAAGCTTACATCGAATTAGGAAAATTACAAAAAGGCGATGAAGTAATTGTTCCGGCAAACACTTATATTGCCAGTATTTTATCGATTTTGCAAGCCGATTTAATTCCTGTTTTTGTTGAACCCAAATTGGAAACTTATAATTTGAATCCTGATTTGATTGCTGAAAAAATTACGCCTAAGACCAAAGCTATTCTTGTGGTTCATTTATACGGTCAATTAGCCGAAATGGATACATTAGAAGCAATTGCAAAGCAACATAATTTATTGGTTGTAGAAGATGCTGCTCAATCACACGGAGCGAAGTTGGGAGTAGGGAGTAAGGAGTTGGGAGTTGGAAATGCAAAAGCCTACAGTTTTTACCCTTCCAAAAATTTAGGTTGTTTGGGTGATGGTGGAGCGGTGGTTAGTAATGATGAGGATTTGAATAAAATAGTTCGTGCCATGCGAAATTATGGTTCCGAGAAGAAATATGTCAATGATTTTATCGGAATTAATTCGCGTTTGGATGAATTGCAAGCCGCTTTTTTGAATGTAAAATTACCTGATTTAGATGCAGATAACCATAAGCGAACACAAATTGCCATGCGTTTTTTAGCTGAAATCAACAACGATAAAATTACTTTACCACATTATGATGGTTCAACAAATCATGTGTTTCATTTGTTTGTCATCCGTACAGAAAACAGAAAGGAATTGCAAGACTATTTAAAAGCAAATGAAATTGAAACCATGATTCATTATCCTATACCGCCACATCAACAAAAAGCATTGGCATCATTTAATGCATTATCTTTTCCCATTACCGAAAAAATACATCGGGAAGTGTTGAGTTTGCCGATGAGTCCTGTTTTGACGGAGGAGGAAGTAAGTAAAATAATTCATGCTCTAAACCACTACTAATTGAAGTTTTTAAAGGATATAATCGGTGCAGCTTGGTTCAAAATATCCTCATTGAACAGTTTTGCTATTCTTTTAAAAATTGGATTCGGACTAGTAATTTCAAAAATTTTAGCCATCTATGTAGGTCCTGCAGGTATGGCTTTGGTTGGTAATTTAAGAAATTTTCAAACTTCGCTTGAAAGCTTTGTAACACTTGGTTTTCAGAATGGTATTGTAAAATATACAGCACAATTTAAAGGAGATAAAAATCAATTTAAGAAGTTAATTTCTACAGTATCTATTACTATAACCTTGTTTATCTTACTTTTTGGAATTGGATTGTATGTTTTTAGAGAAGTAATTGCATCTTATTTGTTCGGTTCTGAGAATGAATATGAAATTATTATTAAGGCTATCATTTTTAGTTTACCGTTTT
Source organism: Flavobacterium piscinae (assembly GCF_004122145.1). GTDB lineage: Bacteria > Bacteroidota > Bacteroidia > Flavobacteriales > Flavobacteriaceae > Flavobacterium > Flavobacterium piscinae. The sequence continues at coordinate 30,799 of NZ_SBKQ01000007.1, read as the reverse complement.
ATGGATTTTCACTTTTTTTTACTTCCTTAATCAACGGATTAGAGAAATACAAAAAAGTAGTTTACATCTCTGTTATTGGAAATATTTTTGGGTTTGTGTTTTCTTTGTTTTTAGTACTCAATTACAATGTTTTAGGAGCTTTATTTGCGATGGTTTTAGCCCCAATAACTAATTTTTTTATTGCTACATTTTTTGTGTTTAAAGAAATTAAGTTATTCCAATTTATTCAATTAAAATTTTTCGATAAAAGTATTCTTAACAATTTAAGTTCTTATTCGGCAATGGCACTTTTTTCAGCTATTAGCGGACCATTAATTTATATTTTTTTACGAAATCATTTAATAAATACTGCCGGAATCGATGTTGCAGGTTTTTGGGAGTCGATGAGTAGAATTTCAAGTTATTATATGCTTTTTGTATCTTCTTTAATGAGTATGTATTTTCTTCCGCAATTGGCCGTTTCAAATAAAGAAGAAACCAAATTAATTTTTCGAAATTATTACAAAACAATTGTTCCCGTTTTTTTTATGGGTATTGTTTTGATTTATTTTTGTCGTAATTTGATAATATCGTTATTGTTTACAACCGAATTTCAGTCCGTATCTAACTTGTTTTTTTGGCAATTAGTTGGTGATTTTTTTAAAGTTTGCTCTTGGGTTTTAGCATTACATTTTTTAGCCAAAAGAGAGACGATTGCTTATTTTATAACTGAAATATTTTCGTATTCTATATTAATTTTAGTGGGTTATTTTACCATAAATCATTTTGGTGCAGAAGGAGCTGTTTTGACACATGCAATTACATATTTTTGTTATTTATTCGTTCTCTCCGTAAAATTTAGAAATTACCTTTTTAAATGAAAAAATCACTATCTTCTTTACGTTTTTTATTTTCATTTTTGGTATTTATTGGACATTTGGGACTTACAAAAGTTTCCGTTGGGCATGCTTTTTTTATAATTTTGAGTGGATTTATTTTAATGTATGTCTATGAAAAAAGATTAATTTCCAATTCAATATCAAAGAAGGAGTTTTTTTTAAAGCGACTAAAGAGAATATATCCGCTTCATATTATTACACTACTAGTTGCGGTATTTTTTGTGTTACAAGATGTCTGTGAAAATGGTATGTTTTTTTCAGCGAAGTTTTTTGTTAACTTGTTTCTAATACAAGCTTTTATTCCTTTTGGTGACTTCTATTTTAGTTTTAACGGAGTTTCATGGAATGTTTCAGTATTGCTGTTTTGTTATTTTGTTTTTCCTTTTATTGTTCCATTTTTTTCGACAATTTCATTGAGAAAATTTACCTTTCTTATTCTTTCAATTGGTATTGGGATTTTTATTTTAATGCTTTTCATTCCTCAAAAATTACATCATGCATTATTCTACATATCTCCAATATTAAGAATCTTTGATTTTATTTTCGGAATTTATTTGTTTAAATTAAGTCATTATTTTTCCAAAAAAAAATACAATTATTCTATTTTAGAAGTTTCATCTTTAATCGTTTTTTTGATTTTTTTTATAGTTGCTAATTTCTTTCCGAAGATTTTTTTACCCTTTGCTTATTCAATTTACTTTTGGATACCTCTCGGTTTTTTTATCCTTATTTTTAGTGTTGAAAAAGGAATTATTTCAAACTATATTTTAAAAAAATCTATATTTCTGTTTTTAGGAGCTTTAAGTTATCCTTTTTATATGTGGCATCAATTAGTTATTCGATTTTTTGAGCGTTTAGACTTTGGATATCATGGAAATACCAAATTCATTTTTTTATTTTTGATTGCTCTTACATTTACAATCATTGTTAGTTATTTATACTCTATTTTGGAAAAAAAATATATAAAAAAACTTATGACTAAAATTAATTGATTTTAGGAAATTAGATGTAATATTATTTCCAAACCTCTAAATACTTCTTTGCAATCTTCAAATAATCGTGTTCTCTTTCAATAAAAGCCCTCGCATTTTTTCCAATTGTAATGATTTCTTGCGGATTATCAATTAAGAAGGATAATTCGTTTACCAATTCATTCACTTCGGGCAAAGCATTGATAGCAACTCGTTCATTTAATTCATAATAGTCTTCGAATTCCTGTTCAGCTCCGGTGAAAACTACTTTTCCTTTTGCCATCGCTTCTAAGGCATTGTAACCTTGATCGTAGGCATAAACTTGGTCTAAAAGAATATGAGCTTTGTTATATAATGAAATGTAGTGTTGATAAGGAATGTTTTCTGTGATAATAATTTCTACTTTATCAGCATATTTTCCCTCGATTATTTTCAACGCTTTTTCAAAAAAATGAATTCCTTTTTTATCGTAACTCAACCGATTAATTCCTAAAAAAATAATTATTTTCTCATCCATTTTTAATTCAGAAAATAGTATTTTATGTGTATTGATGGGATTTGGTATAAAGTTTACTTTGTAATTCATTTTTTCCATCGGTATTTTATAATCCATATCCGAAACAATAATTGAATTTACATTGTCTTTTAACCAATTGAAAACTTTTTTATAAGTGGGTTGAAGGTATTTTAATGAAAAACGATACTGTTTTTTTAAAGAAGAATCATTCAAATACGGACTCAGAATCGAATGTTTCATTTCGTTTTTCAGCAAATACTCAATCACCGGAGTTTCATCGCCACAAACCAAAAGTGATGCCTTTTTGTTTTGGGCAAATAATTTTTTATAAAAAAATAAGGATACTTTCGGATGGAGTTCTAATGCATCCGAATTAATCAGTTGAACGTGATCAAATCCTTTTAATTTTGGTAAAATCAAATAAAATCGAATGGCTCTTTCCATTTTTTCAAAATCAAAACTGAAAAATCGTTTGAAAGCATTTCGTACTTTTTTTGTAATCCAAAATCTTGAAAAAAAGATTGGTTTTATTGAATAATCACTGGAATAGTTTTTAAAATGATCACCATGACTCACCAGAATTACTTCATGACCTAAAGAAATAAGCCCTTCTTTTAGGGAATTATGCAGACGGCTGTATTCTCCAACTAAAAGTATTCGCATGAATGAAGATGAAATTTTTATATTTGTGTAAATATAAAACAAATTGACAAACCAATTTACGCCGAACGATTTGGAAATTATTATTTCAACGATGAATCAAACTTCGTTGAATTTTTTAGTTCCCATGTTTCCGATGTGTCATTTTTCAGCCTTTTCTATTTTAATTATTAATCAAACCACAGAAAATAACGTGTTAGTTTCTGAATTTGAGTCAGTTAAAGTGATTAATTCTTTTGAAAAAGGATTGTCTAAAAGTCGTAATCTCGGTATAAAAAATGCATCAAAATCAATACTGATTCTCACGGATGATGATGTTGTTTTTGCTGATGATTTCAGTGAAAAAGTGATTCATTCCTTTCAAATTTTTCCAAATCAAAACATACTAAGGTTTCAGGTGCAATCATTTAAAAAGAAATTTTTAAGAAACTATCCAACCAATTTTATTGAAAGTTTGAATAAATTGGAATTGTTAAATACCATGTCGGTTGAACTTGTTTTCAAAAAAACTGTTTTTGACAAGACAACCATTTTGTATGATGAAAACTTTGGATTGGGTGGAAAATTTGAACTGGGTGAAGAAAATTCAATACTTTTAGATTTAGATAAAGAAAATATAACTGTCGGTTTTGTTCCCAAAGTTTTATGTTATCATGATGAAAAGTATTCCTCAATTAATTTAAGTAAACAAACCGTTTATTATTCTTCGGGAGCTTTTTATTATCGTAATTTTAGTTCAACTTATCAATTTTGGATACTTTTAAAATTATTTTTTGAAATTAAACAAAGAAAAATTTCTTTCTTTGATATTTCAAACCTTTACAAACAAGCTATTTTAGGAAAAAATGACTATAAAAAAATATGTAACAGATTGTGAATTAATTGCTATTCCTAAAATTCCTGACACCCGAGGCAATCTTTCAGTCATTGAAAAGGATGTAATTCCGTTTGAAGTCAAACGCGTTTATTATTTATATGACGTTCCGGCTGGGGCAGAGCGGGGTGGCCATGCTCACATTCAGCAAAAAGAATTTCTCATTGCGTTAAGTGGAAGTTTTGATGTGATTTTAAACGACGGTACGAATACTAAAACCGTCACTTTAAATAAACCTTTTGAAGGATTGTTTATTACAGAAAGCATTTGGCGTGAACTTAAGAACTTTTCTTCCGGTTCGGTTTGTTTGGTTTTGGCTTCAGATGTTTTTGAAGAATCGGATTACATTAGAGATTATCAAGAATTTTTGAGTAAGTAAAATCAATGATATGCATTGGTTGAAATGCCAAATAGTTCCAATTTTTTTTTCAGAAAATATAGTTGTTGTAATAATACAGTTGGAAGTTTGAAAAGAAATTTTGTTTTCCAATGTAAATTTTCTTTTGAGATGGCCTTTTTATAAAAGTGAAATGATTTTTCATCACCGGCCAGTTTGTGTTTTAATGCAAATTCTGCACGATACAAATCCAAGTATTTTTTTAAGGAAGAATTTGTTTGTTCTTCGATTGAAAATTTATCTAGTTTAGAAAATTTTCTTTCTAATGTTTTGCTCAATGAAATTCGGTTTTCTGTTGCCATTTGATAATAGGCAGAAACTTCATTATCAAACGCAACCGGATAGTTCAAAGCAATTCGGATCCACATATCAGTATCTTCACCGGCTCCTAATGTGATGTTTTCATCAAAAGTTCCAACGGTTTCAAAAGTTTCTTTTTTTACTGCAACGGCACTTGTCCATGCTAAACGAAATTTCATGCTGGATGCAAAAAAATCCGGCACAATTCCACTCCATTTTTCGGCAGGAATTCCATCAAAAGTAGGTTGTATTATTTTTTTATCTGAAAAGTAAAACTGATAATTGGTGGCTAATAATCCTGCCTCAGGGAAATTTTTGGACAATTGATACAATGATTCTAAATGAGTTGGAAACCAATAATCATCTGCATCCAAAAAAGCAACTACCTTTCCTTTTGATTGGCTGATTCCAAAATTTCTTGCTTGTGAAACGCCTTTGTTTTCAGTAGAAAATAAACGAAATCTTTCATCAGAAAATGTATTTACTTTTTGCTCACTTTTGTCAGTGGAACCGTCGTTTATCACAATTACTTCATAATCAGTAAACGACTGATTAAAAACGCTTTGTAAGGTGTTTTCAATCGCATTTTCTTTATTGTAAAGAGGAATGATTATGGAAAAAAAAGGGTGCATTTATTTATTTTTCTGAACAAATATAACCTAATCGATATAAATCAAAATAAAAAAGATTCGGGTTTTTACTCAAAATGTTTCTTTTTAGAAATTGCCTAGAAATCTTAAAAAATAATTTGGAGATAAACATTAATCTGTATTTTTTAATTTTTTTATAATAAGCTAAAAGCGGATTCAATTGTTCAATATCAACTTTGTCTACTAAAAATCGTTTTCTGGAAATGACACTTTGTAATGCTTTCTCAAAAAACACCTCATTACTTTCTAAACCACGATGAAAAATAGCATTATTAATATGATGAACGGCTATTTTTCTTGAAAAAAGTTGATAGGCAAAGTAAATATCCATACCATAAAATTTATCATTTTCAACATAATTTAATTCAAAAAATAACTTTTTCTGAATTAACATATTACCTGAAAACACATATTGATAAGGTTTTTTAGACCGGAATTCTGCTGACTTTTCTTCTCGCTCTCTACCGTATTTATATCGCAATATTTTTGATGATTCCGGTTGTCTCTTTTCATATTTATAACCTCCAAAAACTACAGAAGTTGAGTTGTTCAGATGAGTAATATATTTTTCTATAAACTTATCATTTTCAGGAAGAACATCGGAATCTAAAAATAATATCCATTCAAATTTGGCTTTTTCGGCTAAGATTTGTCTTGTTTTTGTTCGGCCAAAATTTGATTCATTTTTAAAGTAATAACAATAACTTAATTCTTTTATTTGTTCATTTTCATGCTGAAAATGATTTGCGGAATAATCGTCCAAACAAATAATTTCAAAAGAAATTGAACAAGCTAAACATTGTTGGTGTATGTTTTGAACAAGTTCAATTACAGTATAATTATATGTTGGAATGAGTATGGATAACATAGTTAGAGTTTGAATAATCCATATTTAAAAATACACCAAATGGCTCTAAAACCATCTTTCCAGTTTATTTTTTTGCCTTCTTCATAGGTTCTCCCATAATAGGAAATACCAACTTCATATATCCGTATTTGTTTTATTCGGGCTATTTTTTGAGTAACTTCCGGTTCAAAACCAAACCGTTTTTCTTTCAGTTTTACTGATTTTAAAATAGTTGCATCAAATAATTTATAACAGGTTTCCATGTCTGTTAAATTCAAATTACTGAACATATTGGATAGAAAAGTCAAAAACCGATTGCCAATGGTATGCCAAAAAAACAGAATCCGATGTGGCTTTCCACCCATGAAGCGTGAACCGTAAACCACATCGGCATGCCCTTCTAAAATGGGTTTTAATAGAATGTTGTATTCGTTCGGGTCATATTCCAAATCAGCATCCTGAATGATAATATAATGTCCGGTTGCTTTTGCTATTCCGGTGTGTATAGCAGCTCCTTTTCCTTTGTTCGTTTCATGTTTATAATAATTTATTTCTTGTGAATGAGCTATTTGATAGTCTAATACAGCTTTTTCAGTCTCGTCTGTAGAAGCATCATTTACAACTATAATTTCCTTAATGATGGATTCATTTAATTGAACCGCTCGTACTTTATTCAAAATTAAATGAATCGTTCGAGCTTCATTGTAAGCCGGAATAATAATAGATAATTTTTTTGGATTGCCTTTGTTTTCCATAAAATTGAAAATAATACCCTATTTTTGGTCTGTATTTTTTGAATGAGCAATTTAGTTCTTTTCAACAAATTGAAAACTTATTTATATAATTTTATGACACTTTTTTTTAAAAAGTATTCCAATCATTTCCTTTTAGCAGGAATAGGCATGATTAGTTTACTTTTATTAGTTGTATTGTTAGATATACATCAACAAACGCTTATTTTTCCGGATGCTACAAATTACAATGAGTCTGCTACAAATTTATATTGGTATGTACGAGGACATTGTAATCGACCGTTGCTTATGGCAGCCATATATGGTTTTCCACTTGTTTTTGGGGCATCTGAATTCGACTTATATTTAACTGCTCAATTTATAAATGGAGTGTTTTGGTTGATGACTATACTTTTGATGTATGAGATTTTTATTCAGTATGTTTCAACAAAAGTGGCTTTTTGGTTGTCTATCTTATTCATTTGCTTTTTCGGAATTTCATTATATAATTTTCATTTTTTAGCTGAAACTCCTTTTCTTTTTTTTCTGGTTGCTAGCTTTTATTTTTTGCAAAAATACAGGCAGACAAAAGTGTTTAAATGGTTAGTATTTGCACTTTCCATTATAGTTTTGAGTATGTTGATTAAGCCGGCAAGTAAGTTTTTTGCATTGTTAATGCTCCTTTATTTTATTCGTGAACTCATTAGAAATTATACAAAAAAAATTATGATTGTGCTGTATTCTTCTATTGGTTTATGTTTAATTCAAGCTATTGGTATAAAATATCAATTTGGAGATTTTACAATTAGTTATATTGACAGTGTTACTTTTTATAATTATTTATTTTCCAAGGCAGATTGTTACCGAAAAGGAACTGATTTTGATCAAATGAATAATCCAAGGGCAGATTATTTATTTACATTTAAAGTACACGATCAAAAGAAGATTGTAAAAGCTGATATTATTGAACAACTGCAAAACAATAAAATTAATTTAGTAAAAGCATATCTACATAATTTTGTATGGAATACTGCTTCGGCAAATGTTGTTCCGATAACATACTCAAACATCAATAATTCAAAAAGATTTGAAATAACCAAATCATTTCTAATCTGGCTAACTAAATATCAAAATAGAATAATGACTATTTTAGGAATAGTTTTGAGCTTAATTATGATTAGAAAATATTACAAAAAAGATATATTTCTACTTTTTGTAGCAGTTTTTATACTTTACATCATTGGTATTTCCGGAATATCAAGTAATCAAGGAGATCGTTTTCATATTATGACCTATCCATTCACTCTGATTCTTATAGCCAATTATTTAAAATCTAAACCGTTCTTTGCACCACCTCAAAAATAGTGCTGTCTTCACATTTCAACGTTTTGGATGGGAACTTCATAATCAAAGCATAATCATGGGTGCACATGATAATGGTTTTACCATTTTGGTTGATTTTTCGCAATACTTCCATTACTTCAACGCTGGTTTGTGGGTCTAAATTTCCAGTCGGTTCATCAGCTAAAATTAATTCCGGATCGTTTAATAAAGCTCTAGCTATGGCAACACGTTGTTGTTCACCACCGGAAAGTTGGTGTGGCATTTTGTGTAGCATTGATTTCATGCCTACTTTTTCAAGCACTTCATCTATTTTTAATTTCATTTCAGCTTTTTCTTTCCAACCGGTTGCTTTTAAAACAAACTCTAAATTGTCAAAAATACTTCTGTCTGGCAATAATTTAAAATCCTGAAAAACAATTCCAATTTTTCTACGCAAAAATGGAATATCTTTTTCTTTTAATTTGGCTAAATCAAAATCTACAATATAACCTTCGCCTTCTATTAAAGGCAAATCGGCGTAAAGCGTTTTCATAAAACTACTTTTTCCGGAACCGGTTTTTCCAATTACATAGATGAATTCACCTCGGTTGACTTCCAATGAGATGTTTTTTAAAACCATATTTTGTTCCTGAAAAATATTGACATTCTTTAACGAGGCAATTGTAGTAGACATAAAGTATAATTTAAGTGGTAAAAGTACTAAGTTAACGATGGTTTTCAAAATTTTATTTTTTTAAAGTTATAGTTTGGCTGAGATGCTGAGTAACTGAGTTTTAAAATTGGTTATAATTTTTGCTTTTCAGAAAGAGAGGTGTTGGGGGTGAGGATTAACAATTGTTTAAAACCTTGTTCATAATAAACACCTTCATCACCTCGTTACTACATAAAGCAAACCCTAAATTTGTAAATCAAACAAAATCGAATCCCATGCAAAAGAAAAATTGGTTTATTTTCCTAACGTGGTTAGCGGTACACTTCTCCGCATTAGCCCAAAAAACAGAAATTTACACACATGATTTAAAAGAATATAATCGTGCGATAGAATTATACAAAGAAAAACAGTATCAATCGGCCCAAATTATTTTCAAGAAAGTAAGTGAAGAAAAAGCAAGTGATGAAGTACAATCGGATTGTGCCTACTACATTGCCAATTGTGCCATTCGCCTTAATCAACCGAATGCCGATTTGTTGATGGAAAAATTCGTAGCGGATTATCCAACGAGTTCAAAACACAATCAAGCTTACATCGAGGTGGCTCATTATTATTTTGATGAGGGAAAATTTCCGCAAGCTTTACAATGGTTTGAAAAAGTGGATGAAAGCAATTTGACTGCCGGTGAACGTGAACGATTTAATTTTCAAAAAGGTTATGCAAATTTTTCAGGAGGTAAGAAAAAAGAAGCGACAAGCTATTTCAATAAAGTTGTTAATTCTAAAGAATATGGTTCACAGGCAAAATATTATTTAGGTTATATGTCGTATGAAAAAGACGATTACAAAGTGGCCAACGAATATTTTGAACAAGTGGAAGGGGAGCAGAAATACAAAGAAAAAATGTCCTATTACCAAGCGGACATGAATTTTAAACTTGGCAATTTTCAAAAAGCAATCGATTTAGGAACGGCTGCTATGGCTAAAAGCGATGCCATGGAAAAATCGGAGTTAAATAAAATTATTGGTGAAAGTTATTTTAATTTAAAACAATATGACCAAGCGATTCCCTATTTGAAAAATTACAAAGGTAAAAAAGGGAAATGGAGTAATACGGATCATTATCTTTTCGGCTATTCCTATTATAAACAAGGCGATTTTGAAAATGCGATTAATCAATTTAATAAAATCATCAATGGAAACGATGGGGTTGCACAAAATGCCTACTATCATTTAGGCGAAAGCTATTTAAAAACCGACAAAAAACAACAAGCGTTGAATGCGTTTAAAAATGCTTCGGAAATGGAATTTGACCTGAAAATTCAAGAGGATGCTTTTTTAAATTATGCGAAATTGAGTTATGAAATTGGAAATTCCTACCAAACGATTCCTGGGGTTTTGTCAGCCTTTTTAGAAAAATACCCTAATAATCCAAACAAATTAGAAGTAGAAAATTTGTTAATTAATTCATTCATTACTTCAAAGAATTACAAAGGAGCGTTAGAATTAATCGAAAAAAATAAAAACTTCTCCAACAAAGCAGCTTATCAAAAAGTAACGTTTTATAGAGGGTTGGAATTATACACCGATGGCGATTTTACAGAAGCCATGAAAATGTTTAAAAAATCTATTGCCGAACCTAGAGATCCAAAATTTACCGCTCGTGCCACTTTTTGGAAAGGCGAAACGGAATATGTGTTGGATAACTTTGCCGAGGCGATGCTAACTTTCAAACAATTTGCCGGTTTTGCAGAAGCTAAATCAACTCCGGAATATAAAAATATCAATTACAATATTGGTTATGCACATTTTAAGTTGAAAGAATACGAACAAGCTGCAAGCTATTTTCAAAATCATATTGATGCCGTAAAAGAGGATAAAGTACGTTTGAATGATAGTTATTTGCGAATGGGTGACTGCTATTTTGTTTCGGCTAAATATTGGCCGGCTATGGAAGCCTACAACAAAGCCATTGAGTTAAAAGGGGTTGATGCCGATTATGCCGCCTATCAAAAAGCATTGAGTTATGGTTTCGTTAACAGAAATGATAAGAAAATAGAAGATTTGAATACGTTCCTGAAAAGTTATCCAAAATCGCAATACCGAGATGATGTGTTGTTCGAATTAGGAAACACGTATACAAATAATAACAAGTCGGATTTGGCTTTAAAAACCTATGATCAATTAATTAATGAATACAAAAATGGTTCATTTGCTGCGAAAGCCATATTGCGTCAGGGATTAATTTATTACAATGATGAAAAACCGCAATTGGCCATCACAAAATTGAAAAAAGTAGCTGCAGAATATCCGCGGACACCTGAATCGTTGGAAGCAGTAAACACAGCCCGTCAAATTTATGTAGATACCGGAAATGTAAATGAATATGCCGATTGGGTGAAAACATTGGATTATGTGGAAGTTTCCGATGCCGATTTAGATAATACTTCGTATGAATCAGCTGAAAAACAATATTTACAAAACAATCCAAAAGGAGCAATTACCGGATTTAGTAATTATGTCACTCGTTTTCCCAACGGAATTCATTCACTAAAAGCCAATTTCTATTTAGCTCAATTGTATTTTGCAGATGGTTTAGAAAACAATGCGATTCCACATTATGAATTTGTAGTTTCTAAACCAAGAAGTGAATACACCGAACAAAGTTTGGCTCGTTTAACCGAAATTCATCTCAAGAAAAAAGATTATGCCAAAGCCATTCCCGCTTTAAAACGCTTAGAAGCAGAAGCTGATTTTCCGCAAAATATCACTTTTGCACAATCCAATCTGATGAAGTCATATTATGAGCAAAAGGATTATACGAACGCTGTTTCGTATGCCGATAAAGTGATGGCTAATCAAAAAGTAGATGACCGAATTAAAAGTGATGCTCAGATTATCATCGCTCGTTCTGCTATCAAAACCAATGATGAAGTGAAAGCAAAAGCGGCTTATGCTAAGTTACAAACGATTGCAAAAGGAGAATTGGCTGCCGAAGCATTATATTATGATGCCTATTTTAAAAACAAAGAAGGAAAATATGAACCGTCAAATGCCGTGGCTCAAAAATTAGCACAAGATTATTCCGGTTATCAATATTTCAGTGCAAAAGGGTTAGTGTTAATGGCAAAAAATAATTACGCCTTAAACGATAGTTTCCAAGCTACTTACATCTTAGAAAGTGTAATCAAAAATTTTGAAGAATTTACAGACGTTGTCGAAGAAGCTCAAAAAGAATTAGATGCCATCAAAGCCGAAGAATCTAAACGCAATTCATCCATCCAAAACTAATTTATATTACAAAAATGAAAGACATGAAGATTTCAACTCTAAATAAATCCATTGCAGTAATTCTTTTTTTGATAAGCCAAATTGGTTTTTCGCAAAAGAAAGATGAAAACATCGGAACCGAAGTTGTGAATGTAGTGAAACCTTATTCTGCAACCATTTCAGATGCCTTTAAAGTAAAGGAAACGCCCTCTTTAGACGATGATGATAACTCTAAAAAAGAAGAAATTCAGTACAACATTTTTTCTTTTCCGGTTGCCTCCACATTCACACCGGCCAAAGGAAAAGCGGCAGGTGTAGATAAACCGAAAAAAGAAAAATTGTATAATAATTATGCAACACTTGGATTTGGAAATTATGCAAGAATAGTGGGTGAATTATTTATCACCGAACAATTAAGCCGAAGTGATTATGTTGGCGGAATGTTGCGTCATCATTCTTCTCAAGGCGGAATTGAAGAAGTGATTTTAGATGATAAATTCTATAATACTTCGTTGGATGTTACGTATGGAAGTCAACAACGCAATTTCAATTGGACCGCTGATTTAGGGTATCAACATCAAGTGTATAATTGGTACGGAATTGATCAAAATTATTTTAATCGAGATGAAGTTTTTTATAATGAAATTGATCCATCACACACCTATCACAACTTTTATTTAGGTGGAAAAATTGGTATGGAAGATAGTTTTTTCACAGGAGCCAGTTTGAAATTTAATCGTTTTTGGGATAATTTTGGTTCTGCTGAAAATCGTTTTTTGATAAAACCTTCATTTGAGTTTGATATCATGGAAGTTGCCGTAAAAACCAATGTTATTGTTGATTATGTTTCCGGAAGTTTCGAACGCAATTATTTTGATTTGAATGAAATTAAATATGGTTTCACCAACTTTGGGTTAAATCCATCCATTTCTTTAACGCAAGATGATTGGGCTTTTGATATCGGTGTTTCACTTTTTTACAGTGCTGATTTAGAAAATAGTGACAGTAAGTTTTTTATCTACCCAAACATTACTGCTTCCTATAAATTAGTAGGCGATTTGATGATATTTTATGCCGGAGCCGATGGAAATTTACAACAAAATTCGTACCGTGAGTTTACCAACGAAAATCCATTTTTGTCACCCACTTTATGGGTAGCACCTACCAGCAGACCGTATGATATTTTTGCCGGTTTAAAAGGAAAATTAGCCGGAAATATCAGTTATAATGTTCGCGGTTCATTCATGCAGGAAAATGATAAAGCTTTATTCAGAAACAATGCGTTTCCGTTGGCTTTAGATCCTGCTTTACCAACTGATGTTGAGCCTTATGCTTTTGGAAATTCATTTGATGTAGTATATGATGATGTAAAAACAGTAAGCTTTTTCGGAGAAGTAAAAGCCGATTTGTCTAAAAATATTTCAGCCGGAATCAATGGAACTTTCAGAAGTCTTTCTGCAAAAAATCAGGATGAAGTTTGGAATTTACCATCCATCACTTTTGGTGCCAATGTAGATGCAAACATTACCGAAAAATGGTATGCTGGTCTGAATTTATTCTTTGTTGGAGAAAGAAAAGACCAAGTTATTATACCAGATTTTTCAACTTTTACTACAGTTACTTTAGATAGCTATTTTGATGTGAATGCTCATGTTGGTTATAAATACAACGAACGTTTGACTTTGTTTTTAAGAGGAAACAACTTATTCAATCAATCGTATGAACGATGGATGAATTTCCCTGCACAACAAATTCAAGTGGTGTTGGGAGCGAATTATAAATTTGATTTTTAAGTTTGTTTAACCGCAAACAAAGATTTTCACAAAGAGTCCGCAAAGTTTTAAATGAACCTTGCGGACTTTTTTAAACTCAGCCTCTCAGCAACTCAGCCTCTCAGCAACTCAGAAAATGAAACCAAAAATCACCCAACACTATTCCAATTTCCTCCAATCCAAAATCGATTCACTTCGACAAATGATTGCTGATTTAACCGAAGATGCCAAAAACGATGCCAAAGGTTCAGCCGGTGATAAACACGAAACGGCTCTATCAATGATGCATTTGGAACAGGAAAAACTCAATCAAAAACTGAAAGAAGTTATGGAAACAAAATCCATTTTTGATTCCATTGATTTTGAAAAAAAGCTGGCTAAAGTAACAACTGGAAGTTTGGTTTTAGCTAACGATATTTATTTTCTGATTTCCGTTAGTTTGCCAAAAGTAGAACTTGATCAAAGAACGATTTTTGCCATTTCTCCGCAAGCACCCTTAGCTCAAATGTTGATGGGATGCGTTGTAGGCGACCAAATTTCACTCAATAATGTAGCATACAAAATTCAATCCATTTCATGAAATTTAAAGATTGTAATTGAAAATAGCAGGATTTGAGATTTTAAGTTTCATTTTTTCGGTAAAATAATTTTTATAGTTTTAAATTATAATCAAATATAGTTTTTGTGTTTAAATAAATAAACATAATATTGATTTTTGCTTCATCAATTAAAGTATAATTAGTAAAGCAAAATAGTATGTGTGGAATATTAGCCATAATTGGAAAAGGAAAAGATGAATCATTGGTTCAAGAATTGTCTAAACGAATGTCGCACCGCGGTCCGGATGAAAGTGATTTGCATGTGACGGAGAATGGACACATTTTATCCCATGAACGTTTATCTATTGTTGATTTGCATACCGGTAAACAACCAATTCAAGGAACATCATCCGCCTGGATGATTCATAATGGCGAAATTTATAATCACCAAAAATTAAGAGACGGAATTTTAAATGACCATACATTCAGAACCACTTCGGATTCCGAAGTAATCGTGCATTTGTATGAAAAGTTTGGTTACGATTTTTGTGACATGCTTGATGGAATGTTTGCATTTGTGGTGATAGACGGAGATGATTTTATTGCCGGTCGTGATCCACTAGGAGTAAAACCGCTTTATTACGGTTTGGATGAACGTGGAAGAATGTATTTTGCTTCCGAAATGAAAGCCATAGCCGATCAATGTAAAACATTTTCCACTTTTCCTCCGGGACATTATTACACTGAGAAAACAGGATTTGTAAAATATTACCAACCCAAATGGGAAGATGAAACTTTAGCAGTAGAAGAGTTGGATTTAAAAGCCATTCGGGAAACTTTATCTGAAAGTGTTCGCAAGCGTTTGATGAGCGATGTGCCAATTGGAGTATTACTTTCCGGCGGATTAGATTCTTCGTTAACCTCTTCCATTGCTTCTCGTTATATGAAAGAAATGGGCAAAACATTACATTCCTTTTCAATTGGTTTAGATGCAGAAGCTCCGGATGCACAAGCTGCCCGAAAAGTAGCCGATTTTTTAGGTACGCAACACCATGAAATTCATTTTACCATCGAACAAGGAATTGAAATTTTAGATAAATTGATTTGGCATTTGGAAACCTATGATGTCACCTCCGTTCGAGCGAGTACACCCATGTACTTTTTGTCAAAAGCGATTACCGATATGGGAATCAAAGTAGTGCTTTCGGGAGAAGGAGCTGATGAGATTTTTGGTGGGTATTTATATTTTAGAAATGCACCAAGTGTTGAAGATTTTCAAAAAGAAACCATCGAACGAGTACAAAAGCTATTTACAGCCGATTTACTGCGTGCAGACAAATCGACGATGGCTCACGGACTGGAGGCAAGAGTTCCGTTTTTAGACAAAGCCTTTTTGGAATTGGCTATTAAAGTAAAACCGGAAGAAAAAATGCCCTCAACGTATGATGGAATTGAAAAATACATTCTTCGAAAAGCATTTGACACACCGGAACAACCGTATTTACCGGAAGAAGTATTATGGCGTCAGAAAGAGCAATTTTCAGATGGAGTAGGGTACAACTGGATTGATACGTTAATCGAATACTGTTCCGG
This sequence comes from Flavobacterium piscinae, assembly GCF_004122145.1. Taxonomy (GTDB): domain Bacteria; phylum Bacteroidota; class Bacteroidia; order Flavobacteriales; family Flavobacteriaceae; genus Flavobacterium; species Flavobacterium piscinae. The sequence continues at coordinate 14,805 of NZ_SBKQ01000007.1, read as the reverse complement.
CCAAGTTACGGATGAAGAATTTGAAAAAGCAGCAGAATTGTTTCCTTATAATACTCCGATTACAAAGGAAGCGTTCTTTTATAGAAGAATTTTCCACAAACATTTCCCACAAATTGCAGCCGCTCAAACGGTGCGAAAATGGATTCCGAAATGGCAAGAAAACCAAGACCCGAGCGGAAGAGCGAATGCCGCTCACGTTAAGGCCGATACAACCATTGCAAAAATTAAAATCGATATACCGGTATAAAAGTTTTAAGATTGAAGTTTAGTTTGTTTGTTAAAGGCGTTCTCGTTGTGGGGAACGCTTTTTTTTGGTGTTAAAAGTTTCATTAATTATCAAATTGTCTGTTTCGAATACTTCTTAAAAATACAGATAAAAAATCAACAATTTGTTAATAACTTATCTTCTTTGTGATGGTGTTATGATAGAAAATCCCTCACAATTCCGTATATTTGCGTGTTTGACAAAAAATACATTTTAGCATTAAATTTATATGAGCGAAGAAATCAAAAAGAATAGTTATTCAGCAGATAGTATTCAGGCACTGGAAGGAATGGAGCACGTGAGAATGCGTCCTTCCATGTATATTGGAGATACCGGTGTGAGAGGTTTGCACCACTTGGTTTATGAAGTAGTGGATAACTCGATTGATGAGGCGTTGGCCGGACATTGTGATACCATCACTGTTTTTATTAATGAAGATAATTCCATCACGGTAGAAGATAATGGACGTGGAATTCCGGTCGATATTCACAAAAAAGAAGGTGTTTCGGCTCTTGAGGTGGTTATGACCAAAATTGGAGCAGGAGGTAAGTTTGACAAAGATTCGTATAAAGTATCCGGTGGTCTTCATGGGGTTGGAGTTTCTTGTGTGAATGCACTCTCTGACCATTTGAGAGCAACTGTCTTTAGAGACGGAAAAATATACGAGCAAGAATACGAACGCGGAAAAGCATTATATCCGGTAAAGCAAATTGGGGAAACAACCAAACGTGGAACTCGGGTAACTTTCAAACCTGATACCACTATATTTACTCAAACTGTTGAATATTCATATGATACCTTAGCAGCTCGTATGCGTGAGCTTTCCTTTTTGAATAAAGGAATCACGATTACGATGTGTGATAAAAGAAATTTGGATGATAAAGGTGAATTAGTCACTGAAACGTTTCATTCAAAAGAAGGATTGAAAGAATTCGTTAAGTTTTTAGATGGAAACCGTGAGCCAATCATTTCGCATGTGATTAGCATGGATAATGAAAAAGGCGAGATTCCTGTGGAAGTGGCATTAGTTTATAATACGAGTTATTCGGAAAATATTTTTTCGTATGTAAACAATATCAACACACACGAAGGGGGTACGCATTTGCAAGGTTTCCGTATGGGATTAACGCGTACATTAAAAAAATATGCCGACAGTTCAGGTCTATTAGATAAATTGAAATTTGAAATATCAGGGGATGATTTCCGTGAAGGATTAACGGCTATTATTTCGGTAAAAGTTGCAGAACCACAATTTGAAGGACAAACAAAAACCAAACTAGGAAACCGTGAAGTTGTTTCTCCGGTAAGTCAGTCGGTTGCGGAAATGTTGGAGAATTATTTGGAAGAAAATCCAAATGATGCAAAAATTATTGTGCAAAAAGTAATTTTAGCAGCACAAGCCCGTCATGCAGCGAAAAAAGCTCGTGAAATGGTGCAACGCAAAACCGTTTTAGGCGGTGGTGGATTACCGGGTAAACTATCGGATTGTTCTGAACAAGATCCAGAAAAATGTGAGATTTTCTTAGTCGAGGGAGATTCTGCGGGTGGAACAGCAAAACAAGGTCGTGATAGAGCATTTCAGGCAATTTTACCGCTTCGTGGTAAGATTCTGAATGTGGAGAAAGCAATGCACCACAAAGTGTTTGAAAACGAAGAAATAAGAAATATATTTACGGCTTTAGGTGTAACTATCGGAACGGCTGAAGATTCAAAAGCATTAAATTTAGAAAAATTAAGATATCATAAAGTAGTCATCATGTGTGATGCCGATGTGGATGGTAGTCATATTTCTACATTAATTTTAACGTTCTTTTTTAGATTTATGAAAGAGTTGATAGAAAACGGTCACGTTTATATCGCAACACCTCCTTTATATTTAGTAAAAAAAGGAAATAAAAAAGAATATGCTTGGAATGATGATCAACGGGATATGATTAACCAACGAATGGGAGGTTCTGCAGCCATTCAACGTTATAAAGGTTTGGGAGAAATGAATGCCGAACAACTTTGGGAGACTACTTTAAATCCGGATTTCAGAACATTACGTCAAGTTACAATTGACAGTTTAACGGAAGCAGATAGAATTTTCTCCATGTTAATGGGTGACGAAGTACCGCCTAGAAGAGAGTTTATTGAGAAAAATGCAGTTTATGCTAACATTGACGCATAAACCAATTAGATAATTATTAAAAATTAATAAAATGAAAGTTACCATTGTAGGAGCAGGTAATGTTGGTGCTACATGTGCCGACGCAATTGCTTACAGAAGAATTGCCAGCGAAATAGTTTTGTTAGATATCCGTGAAGGTTTTGCAGAAGGCAAAGCGTTAGATATTATGCAAACACAAACCACACTAGGATTTAATACTAAAGTTTCGGGAAGCACAAATGATTATTCTAAAACAGCCGGTAGTGATGTGGTTGTCATTACATCAGGAATTCCAAGAAAACCGGGTATGACACGTGAAGAGTTAATCGGAATTAATGCCGGAATTGTAAAATCAGTAGCTGAAAGTTTATTGCAACATTCGCCAAACGCCATAGTAGTAGTGGTTTCAAACCCTATGGATACCATGACGTATTTAACCTTAAAAGCAACCGGTTTACCTAAAAACAGAATCATCGGAATGGGTGGAGCATTAGATAGTTCGCGTTTCAAAACGTATTTGTCACAAGCGTTAGATAAACCAGCCAATGATATTCACGGAATGGTAATTGGTGGTCATGGCGATACAACCATGATTCCTTTGACTCGTTTAGCCGCTTATAATGGGGTTCCCGTTTCTGAATTTTTATCTACTGAACGATTAGAGAAAGTTGCTGCCGATACGATGGTGGGAGGTGCAACGTTAACGGCTTTATTAGGTACATCTGCTTGGTATGCTCCGGGAGCTTCTGTGGCTTATTTAGTGGATAGCATCTTGAACGACCAAAAGAAAATGATACCTTGTTCTGTCTTGTTAGAAGGAGAATACGGACAAAGCGATATATGTATCGGAGTGCCATGTATTATTGGTAAAAACGGAATAGAAAAAATTGTCGCTATTGACTTAAACGATGAAGAAAAAGCAAAATTTGCCAAAAGTGCTGATGCAGTTCGAGCAATGAATGCAGACTTGAAATCGGTTTTAGCTTAATTTTTTTTACTTTATATAGAAGAGACTGCATTTTTGCAGTCTTTTTTTTGAGATTAATCCATAAATTAATTGGTTAATCCTATTCATAATTATATATTTGCACGTTTTATAAAATCGAAAAGAAGGAGATTTTTTCTTTTTGCTTATAAATCAAAACCTTAACCAACAAAAATTAATTAATTCGAGTAATAATGCAGAGTAAAGGACTTATTAAATTTTTCGCAATTTTATTTGCATTGGTATGTATTTACCAACTTTCATTCACTTTTGTGGCCAATAAAGTTAAATCGGATGCCAAAGCTTTTGCCGGAGATGATGTAGCTAAAGAAGCTAAGTATTTAGACTCAATCGGTAGAGAAAAAGTGTTCAGCTTAGGGTTTGCAGATTACACCTATAATGAAGTTAAAGATAAACAAATCAACAAAGGGCTTGACCTTGAAGGAGGAATCAATGTTATTCTTCAAATATCAGTTAAAGATATCTTAGTTGGATTATCTAATGATTCACAAGATCCGGTTTTTAATAAAGCTTTAGCTGATGCAACCAAAAACATCAAAGGAAATCAAACGTATATGGATGCCTTTTTTGAAGCGTTTGATGCAGAATCTCAAGGAAAAGTAAAATTGGCTTCTCCGGATGTATTCTTTAACAAAAATTTAGACGGAGAGATTGATCTTAAGATGAATGATGATCAAGTAAAAGCCGTTATCAAAAGAAAAGTAAATGAGTCAGTATTAAGTGCTTTTGAAGTACTAAGAAAACGTATCGATAAATTTGGTGTAACTCAACCAAACATTCAGCAATTAGGAGAAACCGGTAGAATTTTAGTAGAGTTACCGGGAGCTAAAGATGTTGATCGTATTAAAAAATTATTACAAAGTACAGCTCAGTTAGAATTTTGGGAAACACATAAATTTGAAGAAGTTGCACCTTACTTAGGTCAATTAAATGAAGCTTTGAAAGCGACAGAAGTAAAAGTTGATACAAAAGAAACCGTGAAAACAGGTATCGATACTTTATTAACCGATGCTACAAAAGATTCTTTAGCGAATGCTAAAGGAAACAATCCTTTATTTGATAAAATGTTGTCATATGGTGGTGGTCCTGTTTTGGGGTATTTTGCTCCCAAAGATACTGCAACAATTAACGATTATTTAAATAGAGAAAGTAGTAAAGCTTTATTATCTCCTGAAATACGTTTTGCACGTTTTGTATGGGGAAAACCAACTACTATCGATAATGAGAAAAAAGAAAAAGTTGATGCAGTAGAATTATATGCTTTAAAATCTGACGGAAGATCTGGAAAACCCGCTATTAGTGGTGGTGTTGTGGTAGATGCAAGAGATACTTTTGATCAATTTGGAAAGCCTGCTGTTTCTATGCAAATGAATGGTAAAGGAGCTAAACAATGGGAAGAGTTAACCGGTAAAGCATTTACTCAGAAAAGTAGTATTGCGATCGTTTTAGATAATGTTGTTTATTCTGCACCAGGCGTTTCTTCCGGACCAATCCAGGGAGGTAACTCTGAAATTTCAGGAACTTTTACAATTGATGAAACCAAAGATTTAGCAAATGTATTGAGAGCCGGTAAATTACCTGCAAAAGCAGATATCGTTCAATCAGATGTAGTTGGACCTTCATTGGGACAAGAAGCAATTGATAACGGGATGTTATCTTTCCTTATCGGAATGGCTTTGGTTGTGTTATGGATGATTCTATATTATGGTAAATCCGGAGTATATGCTAACATTTCCTTGTTAGTAAACATTCTTTTCATCTTTGGAATTTTAGCAAGTTTAGGTGCTGTCCTAACGTTACCCGGTATTGCCGGTATCGTTTTAACCATTGGTATGGCAGTAGATGCGAACGTAATTATTTTTGAAAGAGCAAAAGAAGAATTGGATGCGGGTAAAACATTAGAAGAAGCTGTGAACTATTCATTCACTTGGAAAGGTGCGATGTCCTCTATTTTCGATGCGAATATTACAACCGCTTTAACAGCTCTAATTTTATTAGTTTTCGGAACAGGTCCAATTAAAGGATTTGCCACTACATTATTAATTGGTATTGGTACATCATTATTTACTTCAATATTTATCACTCGTTTGTTTTTAGATTGGAGTGTTAGAAATAATCAAAACCTAACTTTTTCAACTCCAATGACACACAATTGGTTTAAAAATATGAATGTTGATTTCTTAGGGAAAAAGAAAATTGCTTATGCCATTTCAAGCGTGCTTGTAATTGCTTCTTTAGTTTCATTGTTTTTTGTAAACGGTTTAAATCAAGGGGTTGACTTTGTGGGTGGACGTACTTTCCAAATCAGATTTGATAAAGAAGTTGTGGCAAGTGAAGTTAGCTCAGCATTGACAAAAACATTCGGAACTAATGTTGAAGCCAAAACTTTTGGTAGTGGCAATCAATTAAAAATAACTACAAAATATAAAGTTGATGAAGAAAGTGAAGGAGTAGATGAAGAAGTTAACAGAAAATTATTTGATGGTTTAAAATCTTATTTTCCATCTACTAAATACAAAGAATTTGTAACCAACTATGATGGAAAAGAGATTGGTATTTTACAAGCTTCAAAAGTAGGACCAACTATTGCAGAAGATATAAAAACAAATTCTTATTGGGCTGTATTAGGTTCGCTTTTAGTTGTTTTCCTTTATTTATTAATTAGTTTTAGAAAATGGCAATTTTCTCTTGGTGCGGTTGGTGCTGTTTTCCATGATGTAATCATTGTGTTAGGAATCTATTCTTTATTCTGGAAAATTTTGCCTTTCAACATGGAAATTGATCAAGCATTTATTGCGGCTATTTTAACGGTAATTGGTTATTCTTTGAATGATACAGTAATCGTTTTTGACCGTGTTCGTGAGTTTTTAGGAACGCATGAAGAAGGTACTTTTAATCAAGTTGTAAATAAAGCACTGAACACAACCATTAGTAGAACAATAAATACTTCGTTAACCACTTTAATCGTTTTGTTTGCCATCTTTATTTTAGGAGGTGAAACGATTCGCGGATTTGTTTTTGCTATTTTGGTTGGTATCTTGGTTGGTACCTATTCTTCCTTATTCATTGCAACACCAATTATGGCGGATACGGTAAACAAGCAAGAAGAAAGAAAAAGAGCTTTGAAGAAAGAAGCGTAGTAAATTTAATTTGCTTATAATTATAAACCCGGCTTAGGTCGGGTTTTTTTATGGTTATTACTTTGAAATCTCAACGTATTAAAAAATGGTAATAACGATTTGAATAAAGAATTGAAATGACAAAATAAGTTTTCCATAAGATGAATCAAATCTTTTTTTTAATACCTGTGGGGTTTAAATTAATATGTAGTATTTCACAATTACATATCATTTCAAGAAGCTACTATTTGCATTTAATTCAATAAAAAAACCGACTCTATGAGTCGGTTAGTTTAAAATTATAAATAATAAATTATACTTTCTTCGGTCTAAAAATAAAATACAACCCAATCAAAATAAATGGAATACTTAACCACTGTCCGGTTGTTAAGGCATTAAATAACGTATACTTTTCAAATCCACCTTGGCTTGCTTTTACAAATTCAACAATAAAACGAACCGACCACAGTAATACCATAAACATTCCGAAAAGTAATCCTTCTTTTTTTCTGGCTTCTGTTTTCCAATACATAAAAAACAAAATTAGAAATACGAATACATAACCAAATGCTTCATATAATTGCGATGGATGCAAAGCCGGAACTTTGTCTAATAAAAAAGCATAATCCGGATTTTCAGAAATCGCTTTATAGGCTTCTTTTGGATTGGCTATTTTTGTATTTAATACAGCATCTTTTTTACTGTAAAAATCTTGAACAAATTTTATTCCGAAGGCTGAATCCGTTTCATGCCCTACAATTTCCGAATTAAAAAAATTCCCTAAGCGAACAAAGATTGCTCCACTCGCGACTGGGATTACCACACGGTCTAAAACCCATAGCAACGATTGTTTCATGATATTTTTACTAAAATAAATCATAAACAAAATAATTGCAATTGCCGCACCATGACTTGCCAAACCGGAAAACCCCGTAAATTCAAATTCAGGTTTTGTACGAATAGGCAATAGTATACTTAAAGGATCTTCGCGAAATAACTCAGATTGATAGAAAATTACATGTCCTAATCGAGCACCAATTAAAGTTGCAATAACGGTGTAAATAAACAAACTGTCTAATTTTTCCAATGGCTCATTTTCTCTTATAAAAATGTATTTCATGATGTACCATCCCAATGCAAAAGCAACGACAAACATTAAACTATAAAAGCGAATTGTGAGCGGACCAATTTCAAATCCTTCAGAGGGATTCCAGACAAAAGCCAAAAATGATGTAACCATAAATATGTTATTTGACGTAAATGTAAACGAATTTCACAGAACTTGCAATTTCGAACATGTAATTAATTCTTAAAAAACGTTATCAAGGAACCGGATCATAACCACTTTTTCCCCATGGATGGCATTTAGAAATACGTTTTAAAGAAAGCCAAATTCCTTTTAAAACACCATGTTTTTGGATGGCCTCTGCAGAATAATGTGAGCAAGTTGGTTCAAATCGACAAGTGGCGGGAGTTAATGGTGAAATCACCGCTTGATAAAACCGAATCAGAAAAATAAAAGGAAGCTGAATTATTTTTTTTAGCATTGATTTTGATTTCTAAAGAATATACTGATTCAATGGCAAAGTGATTTCATATGTTATTTATTCAATCTGAAACTTGAAACTTGAAACAATTCTAACTAATTCACACTAAAACTCGTTCCATCCTTCCCATCTTTCAACTGTATTCCAACAGACAAAAGTTGATCGCGAATTTGATCTGAAAGAGCAAAATCTTTATTCGCACGAGCTTCGTTTCGCATTTGAATCATTAAATTCACCACACCATCTAATTTTCCTGAATTATCATTTGCATTTTGTTCATTTGTAATTCCCAAAACATCAAAAATAAATCCCTTTAAAGTAGCTTTCAATTCATTCAAATCATTCTCATTAATCGTTTCCTTACCATCATTTATTAGATTCACAAAACGAATTCCTTCAAACAATTGGGCTATTAAAATTGGTGTATTAAAATCATCATTCATCGCCTCATAACAGCTTTTTTTCCAAGCCAAAATGTCCAAAGTAGAGGAGGAGCCGGTTTTTAATTTATCCAACAACTCCATGCCTTCCATCAATCGATTGAACCCTTTTTCGGAACCAACAATGGCATCGTTAGAAAAATCCAATACACTTCTATAATGAGCTTGAAGCATGAAAAAACGAGTCACATTTGGCGAAAAAGCTTTACTTAAAATTTCATTTTCACCACTGAAAATTTCATTGGGTAAAATATAATTTCCGGTTGACTTTGCCATTTTTTTTCCATTCAAAATCAACATGTTGGCATGCATCCAAAAGTTCACCGGACTATGACCCGTACACGCTTCGTTTTGTGCAATTTCACATTCGTGGTGAGGAAATTTCAAGTCCATTCCACCTCCATGAATATCAAACGTTTCGCCTAAATATTTTGTACTCATCGCTGTACATTCCAAATGCCAACCGGGAAAACCAATTCCCCAAGGTGAAGGCCAACGCATGATATGTTGCGGCTCAGCTTTTTTCCATAAGGCAAAATCTTGTGGATTTTTTTTATCCGAAACACCGTCTAAATCACGTGTGTTGGCAATCATATCTTCGATATTACGACCACTTAATTTGCCATAATGATTCGTTTCGTTGAATTTTACTACATCAAAATAAACCGACCCATTTGATTCATAAGCAAATCCATTGTCAATAATTTTTTTAATAATCTCCTGTTGTTCAATAATATGACCGGTAGCAGTAGGCTCAATACTAGGAGGTAGAAAATTTAATTTGTGTAAGATGGTATGAAAATCAACGGTATAACGTTGCACAATTTCCATGGGTTCCAGTTGTTCAATGCGGGCTTTTTTGGCAATGCGGTCTTCTCCTTCTTCAGCATCATTTTCCAAATGGCCGGCATCGGTAATATTTCTAACATAGCGAACTTTGTAACCCAAATGAAGAAAATAGCGAAAAATCACGTCAAAACTCATAAAAGTTCTTACGTTTCCAAGATGTACATTGCTGTAAACCGTTGGACCGCAAACATACATCCCAACGTTTCCTTCGTGAATGGGTTTAAAAACTTCTTTTTCACCCGAAAGTGAATTGTATATTTTTAACGTCTGATTTTCGTATAATTTCATTACTATTTCTAAATTTTAACTCCAAACTACTTTCTATCAACTTCCTACTTCCTAAAACTTCGTATCCAATTTAATATAATCTAAAAACTCTCTTCGCACTTTTTCATCTTTAAATTTCCCACCAAATTCAGAGGTCACCGTGCTGCTTTCAATATCTCTAATTCCTCTGGAATTAACACACAAGTGTTTAGCATCAATCACACACGCCACATCTTCTGTATTTAAAGCTTTTTGTAATTCTTTTACAATTTGCATCGTCAATCGTTCTTGCACTTGTGGACGCTTTGCAAAATAATCAACTATACGATTCATTTTTGATAAGCCAATTACCTTTCCACTCGAAATGTAGGCTACATGAGCTCTTCCCACAATTGGAAGCAAGTGATGTTCACAGGTTGAATAAAGTGTTATGTTCTTTTCAACTAACATTTCACCATATTTATAACCATTCTCAAAAGTAGACGAACTGGGTTTTTTTGAAGGATTTAATCCACCAAAAATCTCTTTGACAAACATTTTAGCTACACGATTTGGAGTACCTTTCATACTGTCATCGGTTAAATCCATTCCAAGGGTGGATAAGATGTTGGCTACATCTTTTTTAATTAACTCAATTTTTTGCTCATCAGTTAACTCAAATGCATCTTTTCGCATGGGATTATCCACAGAACTACCAATGTGGTTGTCACCTAAATCATCGGAAAAAGTATCGTTATTATTCATTAAATTTTTATATAAATCAATAAAGTAGTAAAGTCTGCAAAGATAAACAAAACATAGAAATTTTTTGACATAAATAAATGAATTGTAAAAAATAGAAATTTTAAGATAATAATAAGTTAAAAATATGTAAATTTCGGGCTTTAAAAAATTCAAATTATGAATAAAAGAATACTATTTTCCTTATTTAGTTGTTTTGTAATCAGCTTTTTAAGTGCTCAAAATTTAATACCAAACGGAGACTTTGAGCAAGGAAACGGAATTGGTTTCCAATCCGATTATAATTTTACTAATCCGGGAGCCGGACAAGCAAATAGTGTTCCTAGACAGTATGCCATAATTAACAATCCTTTTTTACTAAACACCAATAATTTCATCAATTCCGGCGATTATTCAACAGGAACCGGATTAATGATGGTTTGTGATGGTGCTTCAGGTCAATCCGAAGTGTTTTGGAAAACCAACGGGGATATTTTATTGGAAGCCGGACAAACCTATCGTTTTAGATTCTTTATTCGCTCAGTCAACAATACCAATCCACAACCTGAAATTGGATTTAGAGTGATGGCCGCTGCCGCAACCTATTTCAATGGTAGTTATACAGTCACTAATCCTTCAACAGGTTGGCAGGAAGTTAGTTTTGAATATACCGTTTCTGAACCGGGTGCTCCTTTTCGAAGATTTGAATTATTTAATATTAATCAAAGTACCGTTGGTAATGATTTTGCCATTGACGAAATTATTTTAGAACGTTTAGAACCTTTAGATATTAATTTTTCATCCATTAATATATCTTGTTTTGGTGCTAATGACGGATCTATTGTTGTTTATGGACAAGGCGGTACTCAGCCGTATACTTCTTTTTCTATTTCAGGACCTGTTAATCAAACCAATACAACCGGAGTTTTTATAGGACTTCCTGCAGGGAGTTATTCAGCCTCTGTTACTGATTCAGATTCAAATACAGCAACAACAACCGGGATAATTATTACAGAACCAAATGATTTGACAATAACTCCAAATAGAACGATTTGTTTAGGTGAATCTGCCACATTAACAGCTTCAGGTGCAGATGATTATATTTGGACAGCTGTACCGGCTGATCCATCAATTGCAGATCCAACGAGTGCCTCAATAGTAGTTAGTCCGGACGTTACAACTACGTATACAGTCAATACAACTACTGTCACACCTCTAAATCTAATTTTTAATGGTGATTTTTCGTTAGGCAACACCGGTTTTACAAGTGATTATCAATACTTAGATCCTGTCAATCCGGTTGGGGTGCAAGGTGCCTATGCAGTGGTTACTAATTCACAATCGTGGTTTGCCGGTTTTTCTAATTGTACTGATAATACAACAGGAACCGGAAATATGTTAGTAGCTGATGGTTCAATTGCAAATTCAGGGAATGATAGTGTTTGGTGTCAAACTGTTCCGGTAACCCCAGGGCAAGATTATACATTTTCGTATTGGGTTCAAACCGTTGCTACGCCAAATCCTGCGAATTTAGAGGTATTGATTAATGGTGTTTCAATAGGTTCTAATCTAGCTCCTTCAACTACTTGTGGATGGGTGCAAAGAACTTACACATGGAATTCCGGTGCAGCGACCATTGCAGAGATTTGTATCTACGATAGAGTTATCACATCGGCAGGAAATGATTTTGCTATCGATGATATCGAATTTGTAACCGATGTTACTTGTAACCTTACTAAGACAGTTACAGTTACTGTACAATCCATTTCTGCAACAGCAGCCTTTACAAGTGGAGATGTGACAGGATGCCCGGGGCCTACTGTATTAACATTCAGTGGAACACCCAATACAAATGTAACAGTATCATCTAGTTCTGGAGCATTTTATAATATTCCAATAAATGCTGCAGGTACTGCTTCTTTTACAACACCTTTTTTAACCACCACCACCACATTTACGTTAATTAGTATTTTTCAAAATCCTCCGGGATGTACTGCTCCACTGACAGATAGTGTAACTATTACCATTAATTTAAATGGTTGTGCAACTGTTACTGCAGGTGGAGTTGATTTAGGAGATGCTTCTTCAGCTCAAATTTGTGAAGTTGGAGAATGTGTTGATTTATCAGCTTCTTATGTGGATTTAGGTTCTACTACACAATATACCATAAGTTCAATTGATTACTGTCCGCAAGCTGCTTACAACGATCCTACCTACAATCCTATTAATTTAGCAACAGATGATGTTTGGTCTAGTACTATTAATTTACCATTTAATTTCTGTTTTTTTGGTAATTTATATACCTCTTGTCATGTTGGATCAAATGGAACTATTTCTTTCGATCCAGGTATTGTTCCTAATGGAGGTAGTCCATGGAATTTACTTGGGTTAACAGTTCCAAATCCTGGTTTTCCAATTAGAAATGCAATATATGGTGTTTATCAAGATACAAATCCGGCTTTAGGTCCATCTCCAAATGAACGTTTTGCTGGATGGAAACTAGAAGGAACTTATCCTTGCCGAAAATTAATTGTAAACTTTTTCCATTTTGGTCAATTCCAATGCGGACAAGGTGTAGGTCTTCAGACGTATCAAATGGTTTTATATGAAGTTTCAAATATAATTGAAGTTTATATTGAAAGTCGAACACCTTGTAATACATGGAACAATCCAGCCGGAGGAGGAGTTGTCGGTATAATGAATCAAGCAGGTACTTTAGGGTATGTGCCACCAGGTAGAAATACTAATACGCAATGGTCTGCATTCAACGAAGCATGGAGATTCACGCCTTCCGGACCATCAGCAACAACCTTTCAATGGTTAGAAAACGGATTACCTTTCAGTACTGACTTATCAATCACCGTTTGTCCAACAGTTACTTCTACTTATACTGCAGTGGCAACTTACAACCAATGTGGACAAATTACAGAAGTAGAAAGAGATTTTTTGGTTGAAGTATTTCCGGATAGTGGAGCAGATCCTAATGATTTGAATGAATGTGAAAATCTTTTTGACCTTACTGAAAATGATGCTGTAATGATTGGAAGTGGAGATCCGTTTGCTTTCAGTATTGGCTATTTTATAACCGAAGCAGACGCTGAATTATTGTTGAATCAAATTCCTAATCCTACAGATTATGTAGCCATCAGTAATCCTCAAACTATTTATGCAAGTGTTTTAGATTTTAATACTGGATGTAATCGTATAAAAGAGTTTGTAATTCAATGGAATTCATGTGATTTAGATCCAAACGCTTCTGATTTGGTTTTATGTGATGAAGTGACGTTAAACGATAATTTTGAAATTTTTGATTTAACCCAAAATGATGATGATGCCTTAAATGGATTAGATCCTACTTTATATACTGTTACATACCATACCAATCAAGCCGATGCTAATGTTGGAGCAGCACCAATTGTTCCGGCAAATGCTTATAATGGTACCACTGAGACAATATATGTTCGAGTAGAAGAGAATGCTAATCCTTCTGCATTTGGAACAACTACGTTTAGTTTAACAGTTAACCCAAGCCCTTCAATTTCAGATATTCTTGTTGAAATTTGTTCTGAAGATTCTTTTAGTGTAACACCGGTTACAGCTGGTGTAGATTTTGTTCCAACCGGAACTACTTATACATGGACGGTTTCAGCTTCAGCCGGAATCACGGGAGCTGCAGATCAAGCTGTTCCCCAAACATCTATTAGTCAATCCTTGACCAATACAACTGATGCTACGACGCTTGTAACCTATACTGTTACAGCTTCTACAGGTGCAGCTCCTAACATTTGTACCGATACATTTGATATTAATGTTGTTGTTAATCCTAAGCCAAGTATTTCCGACTTTTCACCATCCATTTGTTCCGGTCAAGTCTTTACAGTAAATCCAACAACAAATGGAACAGATTTAGTTCCTGTTGGAACAACTTATACTTGGACAGTTGTAGCTCCGGCAGGAATTACCGGTGCTTCCGATCAAGTTATTCCGCAGGCAAGTATTAGTCAAACACTTACAAACACTACCGAGGTTGAGTTGGATGTAGTATATACAGTAACTGCTTCAGCAGGTACTGCTCCTAATATTTGTTCGGATACTTTTACCATTACAGTAAGGGTTAATCCTTTACCGATTATTAATGATAAAGTATTATCAATTTGTTCCGGAGAGACATTTAGTGTTGTTCCGGTTACCGCTTCACCAGAGATTGTACCCACCGGCACTACTTACACATGGACAGTTTTATCACCGGCAGGTATTACAGGAGCGTCGGATGAGGCTACAGCACAAACGAGTATAAGTCAGACATTAACCAATACAACCACTGCTCCAATAGATGTAGTTTATACAGTAACGGCTTCAGTTGGTACCTCACCGAATATTTGTACAGATACTTTTACAATAACTGTCACGGTAAATCCTATTCCAACAGTAACGGTCAATAGC
>NZ_SBKQ01000006.1 GCF_004122145.1 Flavobacterium piscinae | reverse complement strand
TGAAAGCGAAATCATTTAACAAAAGTTCATCATTCACATACACATCTACTAAAGCTGCTGCCAAATCAGGAGAGTTGTGAATCGCTTGTAAACGAGCCGTTGGAGTTTCTACTAATGGTAGTGGAATTAAATCACCACCGGAAGCAAGAGCCACCCATAAACCAAATGCAGGTCCGTTACTATTTTGTGATGGATCTAAAAATCCACTGGCTACAACAGTAATGGCATCCGTTTGCAAAAACAAATCAGCCAAAGGAGCAACGTAAGAAGCCACCGTTACGGTTCCTGTTTCATCGCGAACATCAATGGTATAATTATTTGTTGGAAGTTCTAAATAATTTGAGAAACTTCCATAGTCTAAATTGTCAACCAATGTTCCAGCGGGTACAGAAGTTTCTACTACATCAACAGTGGGAGCATCAGTTGAACCATGAAAAACAACCACGTCTGTTGTATTTTCTACTAGAGTTCCTTCACGACCACCTACTAAAACATTCAAACCGAATGCTTGATTGGGAGCATAACCTGAACCTGAAACAATTCCGTTGGCAACAACTATGTATGTTTCACTTTCAGATAAGGTCGTTGTTAAATTGTAAATACTGTCTTCGGAGGAAGTACTAGTGGAAGGAGCTACATCAATACTCAAAGCAATTCCGGCAGGTACATCAATAAATGGAGTTGCTGTTCTGAAAGCGAAGTCATTCAACAATAATTCATCATTTACATAAACATCCACAGTAGATGCAGCTAAATCAGCTGAATTGTGAATTACTTGTAATCGTGCGGTTGGATTGTGAAAGAGGGGTAGCGGAATTAAGTCTCCACCGGATGCCTTCGCTACCCAAAGTCCAAATTCTGGTCCGTTACTGTTTTGCGACGGATTTAAAAAACCACTGGCTACAACAGTAATGGCATCAGATTGTAAAAATAAATCAGCTAAAGGAGCAGAATAAGTAGCTACCGTTGCCGTTCCTGTCTCATTACGAACAGCAAGAACATAGTTATTTGTAGGTAATTCTAAATAATTAGAGAAACTACCATATGAAATGTCATTGATTATTGTTCCTGCGGGAACAGCTAATTCAACAACATCTACAATTGGTGCGTCGGGTGAGCCATGCATGACCAAAACATCAGTATTGTTTTCAATTGGAGTTCCTTCTCTTCCTCCAACAAATACATTCAGTGCAAAAGGTTGATTGGGTGTGTAACCTGAAGATGAAACAATTCCATTTGCCACAATAATATAAGTCTCAAATTCTTCTAATGTGGTAGTGAGGTTGTAGAGACTCTCTGCTGAAGATGAACTGGAAGAAGGAGCGATATCAATGCTCAATTCAATACCGGCAGGTGCATCAATAAATGGGGTTGCTGTTCTGAAATGAAAGTCATTTATTAACAACACATCATTCAAATAAACATCTACAGAAGATGCCGCTAGGTCGGGCGAGTTGTGTATGACTTGCACTCTCGCAGTTTGTGCATAGCTAAGACTACTTATAAAAAGTAAACAGAGCCACATTAATTTGGTAATTTTTTTCATGCTATATTGTTTTTTTTGTTTAATGTTATAAAATTAATCATAAACAAAATATAGATTGTTAATTTAACTTTAATTAATTAATTTTTAACACTTGTTCTCAATTTGTAATTAATTGTATAATAGTCTTTTAATTTAATATCTACAATCAATTATGGAGTTTTTTTAAAATTTCAATTGAATATAATGTTTATTTATATCAAACATATATTAAACAAAATATGCTAATTTCTATTGCTCCAAGAATTTTTAATTGAATAAGAAATCTAATCGTATAAATTATTGATAATGAGACAAAAGTTGACTTTTCAACGATTTTTTTTACTTTTTACACCTGTGATTGATTACTTTTCCCAATAAAATCATACCTTTCGGAGCTTTATATAAAGTACATGTTAGTAGCCCCAACTACTGCACACAATTTTTTACGGATTAGAAAAGGTTGTACCGATGACACCTGAAGAAAAATTGAATATAATTAACCGTTTGAATGCTCTGGAACTTCAGCAGAAGAAAAATCTGGATGAGATTGGAGCTTTAAAGAAATACCTCGAAGAAAATCCGAAGCTATTGAAAAGCTGGATGGATCTAAATGAGGTAAGTGGCTTCTATATTGATAGTTTTTCAAAAATTGAAGCGTATGAAAATCGTCCTGTAAACGAAGAAAACAAAAACGTTTATGTGAGCGAAAATCAAGCAAAATCGGCTCTGGCTAAAGCTCAACTTTCTCAATTACTTAAATCTTATTTTAGTGGTTGGAGCAATCAATTGGATAATTATGCTATTTTTCCTCAGATTAAAGAGGGTGAATTTACACCTTATTATGGCATTGCCATCTTACCTCAATTTCTTGCTTTTCGTTCAAGAGAAAAAGCACAATTATTTTATGAGCAACACAAAGAATTGATTCATATTTATTGGTCTGAGTTTTTAGAATAATTTTAGTATATTTATTCGAAAATAAATTAATGTTTCGAATTTTTATCTTCTTTATAATTGCTACATCTTTTACTTCTTTTGGACAGGAAATAACAGAAGTTCAAATAAGTCAATCGATTAATGATTCTACTTTTGTTAAGTTAAAAGATTTTTCAAATGACTTTGTCTATGATTTGCGGTATGCCACTGATAATAATTTTCTGAAAGCAAAAGTGTATGACTGTGCCGAATGCTATTTGCGTTTTAAAACTGTAAAAAAATTAATCGAAGCCAATGATAAGTTTAAAAAAATGGGTTTTACCATTAAATTATTAGACTGTTACAGACCGTTAGATGTTCAAAAAAAAATGTGGGCAATCGTTCCTAACCCCATTTACGTAGCCGATCCAATGAAAGGTTCGATTCACAATAGAGGAGGAGCGGTTGATATCACTTTAGTAGATAACAATGGAGTGGAACTCGATATGGGAACTCCTTTTGATCATTTCGGCAAAGAAGCGGCTCACACGTATGAAAATCTTCCTAAGGAAGTACTTAATAACAGAAAGTTACTACGGGATGTGATGGAAAGCTGTTCCTTTAAAGTTTTTCAATCGGAATGGTGGCATTACAATCTTGCAACGGATGAAAATGATAAAGTGTCCAACTTCAAATGGGATTGCCATTAATTTTCTACACAATGCAAATAATCTATAAAGTAGTTTTGCGGACGACTGAATTGATTTAATAATTCGGATTGCATTTCTTTTTTGATGATATAATCAACAGTTTCAGTAGTATATTTTACTCGCATCGAAATGACAGGACTTGTTTTTAAATCGTCGTAGTTATTTTTCATAAACAGAAAATTTGCTGATAATATGCGAACATTTCTTTCGTCATTTCGCATAAAACTGCCACAATTTTCAACATTAGGATGAAGCAACGTTACAATTTTTCCATTTTCCAATTGAAGGAATAATTTTGTTTTCGCATCTATGCAGTAAGCTTTAATGAAGTCATTGTTTTTGTGTACCAATTGAAAATTCAAAACCGGTGTACCATTATCGTTTGAAAGTGAAAAAAAGACATAATTTTCATTGTTTCCAAACTTTCTTTCGAACATTAAAAACTCTTTTGTGGTTTTTAATGTGCCAATACTATCATTCACTTCCACATCGTATTCGCATCTTTTTTGAGCTTGTGTTGCTATAAAAATCAAAAAGAAAAAGCTGAAAAATAAGAATCTCATGATTTAATTAAATTTTGGTGCAAAGTAACACAATTTTGTTGTTTTTTAGGTCAGTTGTAAAAAAAGTAAATACGTTTCCGCCTTCCTTAATCTTCCATTTCTTTCTAATTATTTCCACCGTTTCCGGAAAATTTCTAGTGGTGATATTTGCTTTTTTGTTTTCTAAGTGCAACTTCATTTCTTTTTTTTGGTAGGGAAATACGGTTGTAATTTCAAAAACTCTGCCGCAAAAATCAATTTTTTCATCGGACGTATATAAATGTGAATGTGGATGGAGTTTTGTTAAATTAAACTGAAACGCAACTTCATCAAAGCCACCTGATTTCATAATGGCGGCATTGGGTTCATAAAGAAACTTTTTCGGTTCACCGTAATTTATTTTAATAGCTGTTTCATTTAATTTAAATTCAAAATTCTCTTCATTGTTTTTGGTTAGATTGATAGATTTGATTTTTGGATTTCCTTCAAAACCTTGATGTATTTCCCAAAGTATCTCTTTTACCTCATTTTCCAAGGCAACAATGTGTATGGCTGAAACATTTTTTAGCTCTTTTAAACCAGCTGTTAGGTCGAGTAGAGGAGCCGTTTTTACAAGGATTTTTGATGAATAGTTAAAATAGAAATCAAGTAAATCAGGCACATTTGGTTCACAATCGTGAAGCATAAAAACTTTTCCTTTGGCATCATTTCTTCGGGACGGATCGATATAAATCCAATCAAACTGTTCATTGAGAGCCTTCAAAGCAGCTTCACTTTCACCGGAAATACATTTAATATTTTCAGCATTTAATTGACTGAAATTATGTTTTACCATTTCAGACAATTCAGAATTATGTTCACAATGGATAACTTGCTTAAAGTGTTTGGAAAAATAGAAAGTATCTATGCCAAAACCTCCGGTTAAATCGATTATTTTTTCTCCGTTTATAAGATTTGATTTGTATAAAGCTGTTTTTTCCGATGAGGTTTGTTCCACAGCAATTTTACTTGGATAGATAATGTTTTTTGAGGAAAACCAAGTAGGCAGCTTCTCTTTTGCTTTTATTTTTGCTTCGATTTGGTTGAGAATTTCTTTCCAATTCAAATCCGGAAATGGATTCTTTTGTAAGGCCAATTGACTGATGGATACCTCCAAATTCTTGTTGATATAATCTTGAATTTCCTCTGACAATAAATCTTTCAATAGTGAATAATTTAAATTTTTCGAGTAATCAATTGAATAAATTTATTTTCTGGGAAAAATTCCTTTGCAATAACTTTCAAAATGGTATAAACCGGAACAGCATTGATCATTCCTATAATTCCCGAAATCATCCCCGCAATTAAAATTACTAAGAAAATCTCAAGCGGATGGGATTTGGTACTATTTGAAAAAATCAGGGGTTGATTAACATTGTTATCTATTAATTGTACCACAAAAAAACCAATTAACACATAAATTGCTTTAGGTAAGATTTCCGTTTGAAAATCACCACCTATTCCACCGATCATGGTTAAAGAGGCCGCCAAAATACTACCAATTAAAGGTCCAACGTAAGGTATAATGTTTAAAACTGCACAAATGAATGCAATGATAAATGCATTTTCAATATCAAAAATGAGTAAAACAATAAAATATAATACAAAGACGATAAAAAGTTGTAGTAATAAACCAAGAAAATAACGGGTGAGTAAATTATTAATTTTAAAGATAGAAGTTAAAATTTCTTCTTCATGGCTGTCAGGAATAATTCTTCTGACACCTAACTTAAAGGAAAGCTTATCTTTTAAAAAGAAAAAAGTGATAAAAAGAACTGAGGCAATGCCAATTCCAATTGAACTCAAAGTGTTGATTAGTCCGTTTAAAAAAGACGGTATAAAATTCAAATTCATAAAGGAAGCTATCTCTGCATTTTTAACAATCTCTTCCAAAACAATACCATGATCTATTAAATATATACTCATTTGATTATATAAAAGAGTAATTTTTTCTTCAATTGCAATTGTATTCAACAAGGACAAACTGTTTGCTTGAGAGGAAATTAGTGGTACAAACATTAATCCAAAAAGAAAAATTAACAGAATTAATAAAATTAGTGTGGTAACCACTGCCCAAAAGTTGTTGAATTTACATTTTTTATTTAAAAACTCAACTACCGGATTACAAATTAAGCTGAGAATTAAGGACACAACCAAATAAATCAGAACGGATTGTATGGTATACAAAAACCATACGCCGCCGGACACGAGTAAAATAGTTCCGATAGCCTTTAGTATTCCGTTTGATATGGTTCTTGATGTCATTTGAATTAGCTTTTTAAAAATAATTTAATTAACAAATACGTAATGAACTAAATTAGCACCCATTTTCAAGGCTTTTTCTCTTACTTCTTTAGGATTGTTATGCACTTCTTCGTCTTCCCAACCGTCACCTAAATCAGTTTCAAATGTATAAACTAACACTAACCGACCTTCTATAAAAATACCAAAGGCTTGAGGTTTTTGTTTATCATGTTCATGGATTTTTGGAATTCCGTTTGGGAATGAGAAAGGGCCTTGAAAAATCTTATGTGTGGGCGGAATTTCAACCAACTCATTATTCGGAAAAATCTTTTTGATCTCTTTTCGAATGTATTTGTTCATTCCATAATTATCATCAATGTGTAAAAACCCGCCTGAGGTTAGATAATTCCTCAGATTTTGAATTTCATTATCGTTAAAAACTACGTTTCCATGTCCGGTTAAATGCACAAAAGGATAGGAAAACAAATCGGAGCTTCCCGGTTCAACAGTTGCCGGTTTTGATTTGATTTTAGTGTTTATATTCTGATTACAAAACTTTATCAAATTAGGTAAGGAGGTAGGATTTCCATACCAATCACCACCGCCATTGTATTTTAGAAGGGCAATTTCTTGGGCGTTTATTGTAAAAGAAAATAAAAAAAGTAATAGAATTTTTTTCATCGTTAAAATTATTCATTCATCAAAACCACCGTATGACAAGCTACCAAAGCAGCTGTTTCTGTTCGCAGTCTTGTATTGCCTAAAGATATAGGAATAAATTGATTTTCTAAAGCGATTTCAATTTCTTTAACAGAAAAATCGCCTTCGGGACCAATTAATATTGTGCAATCTTCATTTGTTTTTAAAACTGATTTCAACGTTTTTTTGTCTGTTTCTTCGCAATGAGCAATGAATTTTTGTCCGTTAAATTGTTTTTTGACAAATTCTTTGAACGGAATCGGTTCATTCAAAATTGGTAAAAAATATTGGTTGGATTGCTTCATCGCGGAAAGTAATATTTTATCAAATCGCTCAGTTTTGATTACTTTTCGTTCAGAATGATCACAGAAAATTGGGGTGATTTCCTGAATACCAATTTCAGTTGCTTTTTCTAAAAACCATTCATAGCGGTCATTCATTTTGGTGGGAGCAACAGCCAAATGCAAGTAACAACTTGATTGTTCTTGTTTTTCAAAAGAAAGAACAGTTACAGTGCATTTTGAATCCGAAGCAATTGTGATTTCAGTTTTAAACAAAACACCTAACCCATTGGTAACAAATAAAATATCACCGGTATTTTTACGTAAAACTTTTACTATGTGCTTGCTTTCTTCTTTATCAAAAGAAAAAGAAGTAGACTGCTCATTTATATCTTTAAAATAAAACAATTGCATTAGAATTCTATTCTAGCTTTTGAAACTACCGAGGTATTTTCAAATTGATTGTGTAAATATTTTTGATACCCCACTATCCCGATCATAGCGGCATTATCGGTGGTATATTCAAACTTGGGGATATAGGTTTTCCAGCCGTATTTTGTTTCTGCTTCTTTTAATGTATTTCGAATACCCGAATTAGCAGAAACGCCACCACCAATGGCAATTTGATTGATTCCGGTTTCTTCAACAGCTAATTTTAATTTATCCATCAAAATTTTTATGATGATATTTTGAACGGAAGCACAAATATCTGCCTTATTTTCTTCAATAAAATTAGGATTGAGGGCTACATTTTTCTGAACAAAATACAGAATTTGTGTTTTTAAACCCGAAAAACTGAAATTCAATCCGTCAACGTTGGGTTTGGTAAACAGAAAAGCTTTCGGATTTCCTTCCTTTGCAAATTGGTCAATGAGCGGTCCGCCGGGATAGGGTAGACCTAGTATTTTTGCGGTTTTATCAAACGCTTCGCCAACTGCATCATCAGTAGTTTCACCAATGATTTCCATTTCAAAAAAACCGGAAACTTTCACAATTTGCGTATGACCTCCGGAAATGGTGAGAGCCAAAAAAGGAAAGGTAGGTTTGTCATACCCCTCTTCATCAATAAAGTGAGCTAATATATGAGCTTGCATGTGGTTTACAGCCAAAAGCGGAATATTTAATGCCATTGAAAATGACTTGGCGAATGAACTGCCAACTAACAGCGAACCCATTAAACCCGGCCCTTGAGTAAAAGCAATTCCGTGTAATTGTTTTTTGTTGATTCCTGCTTTTTTAAGAGCCATGTCCACAACCGGCACAATATTTTGTTGATGGGCACGGGAAGCCAACTCAGGAACAACACCGCCATATTCCTCATGAATACTTTGTCTGGCAACTAAATTGGAAAGCACTTTATCGTTTTTTAGCACTGCGGCGGCTGTATCGTCGCACGAACTTTCGATGGCTAAAATATAAACGGAATCATTTGTCATAAAAAGGCACGAAATTTGAATATATTTGTTTCAATTATTTTGTTCTGATTGAATTAGAAAATTCAATCATAAAATAATTATTTTTGTTAATTGTAAAAGTATACTTTTTTGCAATAAACACTGCAAATTTATAACATTTAGGGGTATCAAAAAATTAAAAAAAATAGTCATTCGAACGATAGTGGTATTACTACTATTACTACTCTTTTTAGGGATACTCTTATCGTTACCTCCTGTTCAAACTAAAATCGGGCAGTATTTAACCAATACAATCAACGAAGATTACGGAACGGATATTAATGTAGAACAAGTAGCCTTCAACATTTTTGGCGGTATTAAATTAAAAGAAGTCTTGGTTAGAGACCATCACAAAGATACCCTTTTTTATGCCAATCGTATAAAAACCACCATTCTTGATGTAAACCGATTGATGGAAGGTGATTTACTTTTTGGTGATATTGGTGTAACATCATTATTTTTTAAATTAAAGCAATACAAGGGAGAGGATTTTACTAACCTTGACAAATTTGTAGACGCTTTTGACGATGGATCGCCTTCATCAGGTAAATTTTTGATGATGGCTGAATCAATGCACCTTACTGATAGTCGTTTTTTAATGGAAGATGAAACCCAAAAAGACGCCAAAATTGTTGATTTTTTGAATATTAATGCTACTTTAAATGATTTCAAAATCAAGGGTTCTGATGTTTACACAACCATTTACAAATTGAATTTCAAGGATTTTCGTGGTTTACAAGTGCAAAATCTTAAAACGTTGTTTACATATACCAAGGACAATATTTTACTGGAAAAATTAGAAGTGAAAACAAAAAAATCCCTCATTAATGGTGATGTGGCCTTGCGGTACAATCGTGAGGATTTTTCCGATTTTAACAATAAAGTAATTTTTGATGCAAAAATTGATTCTGCTTCAGTGGCTACTAACGACATTCGTTACTTCTACAAAGAATTAGGCAAAGACAATCAGTTTACTTTTAAAACAAATTTGTTGGGAACGTTGAATAATTTTACCACACAAAATCTTGTTTTAGAAGATGAAAACGGCACAAAAATTATTGGTGAAATAAATTTTAAAAATATTTTTTCAAAAGAAAACGATTCTTTCTACATGAAGGGAGATTTTGAACAATTGACTTCAAATTATTATGATTTAGCCTCTTTATTGCCTAATATTCTTGGGAAATCCCTTCCTTCATCTTTAAAAAAATTAGGGCAATTTGTTGTTGAAGGTAAGACAGAACTTACGATGGAAACCATTAAAACAGCTATAATTATGAATTCGGCTTTGGGTAATCTTCAAACGAATTTAATAATGAATAATCTGCAAAATATCGATAATGCATCTTATGAAGGGATTGTAGTCTTGGATAATTTTAATGTAGGTTCCTTCCTGAATCAGAAAGATATTGGCTTTGTTTCCATGAATGTTGATGTAAAGGGGAAAGGTTTTACAGAAAAATTTATTGATACAAAAATAAAAGGTAAGATAAGTAGATTTCAATATAATCAATATAATTATCGGGGAATTGTTTTAGACGGAAGTTTTAAAAAACCCATTTTTAAAGGAGAACTATTTGTAAATGATCCTAATTTATATATGGATTTTAATGGTCTAGTGGATGTTTCTAAAAAGGAAAACCGTTATGATTTTGATGCTTTAATTGATTATGCAGACTTGCATCAACTTAACTTTATGAAAGCCGATAGTATTTCTATTTTTAAAGGTAAAATTTACAATAATCTTTCCGGAAATAGTATCAATAATTTGCATGGAGACATTTTAGTTGAACAGGCTTCTTATCAAAACCAAAGAGAAATATATATATTTGATTCATTTAATATCAATTCCTCATTTGATCAAAACAGAGAACGAACAATTACTATAAATTCTCCCGATATTATAGAAGGAAAACTCATTGGTAAATTCGATTTTAATCAATTGCCATTGATTTTAGAAAATTCACTCGGAAGTATTTATGCCAATTACAATCCGAACAAAATTAAAAAAGGTCAGTATCTGAAGTTCAATTTTTCCATTTTTAATAAAATTATTGAAATTTTTTATCCGGAAATAAAGGTCAGTTCTAATACATTTATCAAAGGAAGTATTAACTCGGATAACAATGATTTTAAACTTGATTTTGAATCTCCTGAAATCACTGCCTTTGAAAACAAATTTGAAAAAGTTGATATTCAGGTGGATAATAAAAACCCGCTGTTTAACACGTATGTTAGTATCGATAGTGTCAAAACAAAATATTATAAAATTTCTGAGTTCAATCTAATTAATGTTACCAAAAGAGATACCTTATTTTTCAGAACAGAGTTTAAAGGCGGAAATAAAGCTGATGATTATTACAATATCGATGCTTACCACACAATTGATAACCAGAAAAACAGTGTCGTTGGAATATTTAAATCAGAAATGAATTTTAAAGATTATCTATGGTATATTAATGAAGAGAACAATACACAAAATAGAATTGTTATTGATAAAAAGTTTTCCGATTTTATTTTTGAAAATTTTACTGTCACTCATGAAGAGCAAAAAATTAATTTTCTAGGTGCAATAAAGGGAGATGATTACAAAGACTTGAAGCTTAATTTTAATCAGGTTAATATTGGTAAAATCATTCCTGATATTGAAAATTTTATTTTAGAGGGAAATATGGATGGTGAAATAGATTTTAAGCAAAATGGAGAATCTTATGAGCCATTTGCTTCCATTCTTATTGATAACCTTCGTGTCAATAATTTTGATTTTGGTGTGCTGAATTTAAATATAAAAGGGAATAATGACTTTAAAACATTTGATGTTTTAGGAACCATAAAAAACAAAAATATTGAAAGTTTAACAAGCAGTGGTTTTGTTTCTTTTCAATCGGTTCAACCAACGATTGATTTAGACGTTAAACTGAATGATTTTAACGTAGGAGCTTTCAGTACAATTGGCGGAGATATAATTTCAAACATAAGGGGCTTAGTTTCAGGTAATGCAAACTTTAACGGTATGTTAGAAAGTCCCGAAATCAATGGTAGATTATTTCTTAACAAAGCTGGTTTAACAGTTCCTTATTTGAATGTGGATTATCAGCTTGAAAATAATGCAATTGTTGACATTACTGAAAAACAGTTTATTCTTAGGGATATAGAAATTACGGATACCAAATACAACACTAAAGGTGTTTTAGATGGGAATATAAGACATACTAATTTTTCTGATTGGAAAATGGGAATTGCAATTTCAACCGATAATTTAGTTGTTTTGGACACACAAGATATAGATGATGAAGCCTATTATTATGGAAAAGCATTTATTGAAGGTAATGCAAGTATTTCCGGACCTGTCGATGCGTTGTTAATTTCCGTAAATGCAACATCTAAAAAAGGAACTTCTATAAAAATTCCAATTTCAAACGTACAATCTGTTGGCGAAAAGAGTTATATCCATTTTATCACTCCTGAAGAAAAATACAATCAGAATTACAACCTATCTAACCCTCGAAAAAGTTATACCGGTCTAGAACTTAATTTTGACTTGACGTTAAATAATGATGCAGAAATTGAAGTTATTTTAGACAAAGAAACCGGACATACCATGAAAGGTAAAGGGGTGGGGAATATTAACATGGAAATAAATACTTTAGGTAAGTTTAATATTTTTGGAGATTATCAGGTTTACGAAGGAATTTATAACTTTAAGTATAGAGGTTTGGTTAGCAAAAAATTTAATGTTAAACCCTATGGAAGCATAATTTGGGAAGGTGATCCATTAAGAGCTCGATTAAATTTAGAGGCAATTTATAACACCCGTGCAAATCCGGGAATGTTATTAAACAATACTACTGTAAATCAGAAAGTACCGGTCGAAGTCGGTATAGCAATAAATGGAACTATTAGTAATCCGGAACCTGATTTTAACATTAATTTTCCAACCATAAGTTCCGTTTTAAAATCTGAAATCCAAACAAAACTAGATGATAAAGATACCCGTCAAACACAAGCACTTTATCTTCTGGCTTCCGGTAGTTTTTTAAGTCCGGAAGGAGAGTTGGGACAAAATGCTTTGTATAATAATTTATTCGAAACAGTGAGCGGTGTTTTTGATAATATCTTTAATGATGAAGACAGTAAGATTTCTATGGGAGTAAATTATGTAGCACCTGATACCACACCCGGAAGAGAAACGGATGGAAATGTTGGTGTGACAACCTCTTTTAATTTAAACGAGCGGATTTCTGTAAATGGCAATTTAGGGGTGCCAGTAGGAGGAATTAACGATGCCGCTGTAGTGGGTGATGTTGAAATTTTATATCGCGTAAACGATGATGGCACACTGAATATGCGTGTATTTAATCGCGAAAGCGACATCAATTATGTAGGAGAGGGGATTGGCTATACACAAGGGATTGGAGTATCCTACCAAGTTGATTTTGATACATTTAATGAATTAATTACAAAGATTTTCAAGAACGCAAAATTAACTCAAGAAAAGAGTTCTAACAATGATTTGCCGGATTCTGATTTTGCACCGGAATTTATAAAGTTCACAGAGCGAAAAAAAGTTAAAACTCAAAAAAAAGTAAATCCTATTCCTGAAATCGAAAATATTCCCGAGCAATAATCAAAATAATCGTTCATTTTTTCTTCTTTTTAGTTGTAATTTAAAAACTTATCAACGAAAACGTTTGATTTTCGGTTAATACGTCAATATCTCAAAAAAGCACTATTTTAAGTCGCTTATCTTTGCTAACTTTACATTATAAACATAAAAAAATGAATAAAACTATAAAAAAGATAGGTGTTTTAACTTCCGGAGGAGATTCTCCGGGAATGAATGCTGCAATTCGTTCTGTGGTACGAACATGTGCCTACCACAACATCGAATGTGTTGGAATTTATAGAGGTTATCAGGGGATGATTGAAGGTGATTTTAAAGAAATGGGACCTCGTTCCGTAAATAACATTGTGAACAAAGGAGGAACTATTTTAAAGTCCGCCCGTTCAAAAGAATTTATGACTGTTGAAGGTAGAAAAAAAGCTTATGAACATTTGCAAAAAGCCGGTGTTGAAGGCTTAGTCATCATTGGTGGTGATGGAAGTTTTACAGGAGCAGAAGTTTTTAACAGAGAGTATGGAATACCTGTGATAGGCATTCCGGGAACAATTGATAACGATATCTATGGTACAAGTCATACTTTAGGTTATGATACCGCTTTAAACACTGTGGTAGAATGTATTGATAAAATTCGGGACACAGCCAGTTCTCACAACCGACTTTTCTTTGTTGAGGTGATGGGAAGAGATGCTGGACATATTGCTTTGAATGCCGGAATTGGTGCCGGAGCAGAAGAAATTTTAATTCCTGAAGAAGACTTAGGTTTAGACAGGTTGTTAGAATCACTCGAAAGAAGTAAAAATTCAGGAAAATCTTCTAGTATTGTTGTGGTTGCAGAGGGTGATAAAATGGGCAAAAATGTATTCGAATTGAAAGATTATATCGAGCAACATTTACCGGAATACGATATACGAGTTTCTGTTCTTGGGCACATGCAGCGTGGAGGAGCTCCATCTTGTTTTGATAGGGTTTTAGCCAGTAGATTGGGTGTGAAAGCGGTTGAATCATTGATGGAAGGAAAATCGAATTATATGGCTGGACTTATTCAAGATGAAGTAACATTAACGCCTTTAGAACAAGCAATCAAAGGTCATTATCCAATTGATATGGAATTATTGAGGGTTTCTGATATCATGTCAACATAAAATTAATAATTATTTAAGTATAACTAGCAGTTTAAAAGAGTAAACTAAAAACAAACAAAAAATGTCAAAAGTAAAATTAGGAATTAACGGTTTTGGACGAATCGGAAGAATTGTTTTCAGAGAAACATTCAACAGAGATAACGTAGAGGTAGTTGCCATCAATGATTTATTAGATGTAGATCATTTAGCTTACTTACTAAAATATGATTCGGTTCATGGTCGATTTGCAGGAAAAGTAGAAGTGAAAGACGGGAAACTTTTTGTAAATGATAAGTTTATTAGAGTTACAGCCGAACGTGACCCCAAATTAATTAAATGGGATGATAAGGATATAGATGTAGATATTGTGGCAGAATGTACCGGTATTTTTACAACATTAGCTACAGCACAAGCTCATATTGATGGAGGTGCAAAAAAAGTAGTTATTTCTGCCCCATCTGCAGACGCTCCTATGTTTGTAATGGGTGTAAACCATGATCAAGTTACAGCAGCAGATACTATTGTATCCAATGCTTCCTGTACAACAAACTGTTTAGCTCCATTAGCCAAAGTAGTGAATGATAATTTCGGAATCGTGGAAGGTTTAATGACAACAATTCATGCCACTACAGCAACGCAATTAACGGTTGATGGTCCTTCGCGTAAAGACTTCCGTGGTGGTCGTTCAGCGTTATTAAATATGATTCCATCTTCAACCGGTGCGGCAAAAGCTGTAGGTAAAGTAATCCCTTCTTTAAATGGAAAATTAACCGGAATGTCAATGCGGGTTCCTACCGCAGATGTTTCTGCTGTTGATTTAACTGTGAAATTGGCTAAAGAGACTACCTATGAGGAAATCATGGCGGTGTTGAAAAAAGCATCAGAAAATGAATTGAAAGGAATTTTAGGTTTTACTGAAGATGATGTTGTGTCTCAAGACTTCGTTTCCGACCCTAGAACTTCCATTATTGATGCAAAAGCCGGAATCGGATTAAATTCAACTTTCTTTAAACTAGTCTCTTGGTATGATAACGAATATGGTTATTCAAGTAAATTGATTGATCTTTCTGTTCATATCGCAAAACTATAATTTTCATTAAAGTCCTGTTGTGTTGATTGCATAACAGGACTTTTTTCTAACAAACAAACTCAACCTCATGAAATTATTAGTAGACAGCGGTTCAACAAAAGCCGATTGGATTGCCATTGATGAAACTGGTAAAGTTCAATTTACCACACAATCTTTAGGTTTGAATCCGGAAGTGTTGGATAAAGAGGAAATAATCAGTCGTTTAGAGGATAAATTCGATATTTCTCAAAATAAAGATAAAGTAAAACAATTGTATTTTTACGGAGCCGGATGTGGTACCGATAGAATGAAACTTTTTTTAAAAGACATTTTTCAAAATTATTTTAAAAATGCAGAAGTAGATGTTCAGGAAGATACTTATGCTGCCGTTTATGCCACTACTCCGAAAGGGGAGCAAGCCATTGTATGCATATTAGGAACCGGTTCCAATTGTAGCTTTTTTGATGGTAAAATATTACACCAAAAAGTTCAATCGTTAGGATATATTGCAATGGATGATGGATCCGGAAATCGTTTTGGAAGACATTTATTAAGAGGTTATTATTTTAACAAAATGCCCAAAGAATTAGCCAAAGAATTTGAAAAAGAATTTAATTTAGATGCTGATTACATTAAGGAAAATTTATACAAAGAACCTAATCCCAATGCCTATTTAGCTACTTTAGCAAAATTCATAATAAAGCACAAAGAAAATGACTTTTGTAAAAAAATCATTAAAAGTGAATTAAAAAAGTTTACAAAAAATTATATCATGCAATATGATAATTGCCATGATGTTTATGTTCATTTTGTTGGTTCAATTGCTTTTTATCTAAAAGATGAATTGGAAGAAATCTTAAATAATTACGACATAAAAATCGGTAATGTGCTAAGAAGACCAATAGACGGTTTGATTGCCTATCATGTATTAAATAAATAAATACCAAAATAATTCCGGAAAGAGAGAATTCATAGTTTAATTTGATTATGATTTTTCTCTTTTTTTTGTTTATAATTTTTAATTACCTTTAGATATATTTATTAAAAATGGAAATAGCAATTATAGCTCACGACGGAAAAAAAGCCGACATGGTTCAGTTTTTGAATAAAAACAAAACCATATTACTTCATGAAAACATAAAGTTAATTGCGACAGGAACCACGGGAAGTAAAGCAGAAAATGCCGGTTTTAAAGTAAAAAAATTACTTTCGGGTCCACAAGGCGGTGATGCTCAAATTGCCGGAAGAGTAGCCGAAGGAAAAACAAAAATGGTGCTTTTTTTCAAAGACCCATTATCCAGTCATCCACATGAACCTGATGTTAATATGCTGATTCGTATTTGTGATGTGCACAATATTCCGTTGGCTACCAATGAAGCTACAGCACAATTGCTTTTGAATGGATTGCTGGTTGATTAAGCCTCACAACAAAAACAGTTTATTACTTCATCGCTACCATCGAAATTTCCACGTTTACACCTTTTGGTAATCCCGCCACTTGCACTGTTTCTCGGGCTGGAGCAGAATTTTCATCAAAATAACTACCGTAAACTCCATTTATTTTGGCAAAGTCCTTCATGTCCATAATGAAAATAGTAGTTTTAATGATATTTTCAAAAGTCATATCAGCCGCTTCCAAAACGGCTTTCATGTTTTCCATAACTTGCTTGGTTTCCGTTTCAATGTCATCCAACACCAATTCGCCGGTTTGAGGATGAAGAGCAATTTGACCTGAAGTATACAAAGTATTCCCAACTAAAACAGCTTGGTTATAGGGTCCAATTGGAGCAGGGGCTTTGTCAGTAAAAATTATTTTTTTCATAATGAAGTTGATTTGTCGTTAAATAACTATCGCAATTGTCTGTCCGGTAAAGCACGCTTATCCCACTTAATATCGCTCAAAACGGAAGATTTGATTCCGATAAAGAATCCCCAAGAAGCAAAATCTCCAAAAGGTGCCCAATTGAAATCCATTCGCCAACTCAATAAATCACGTTCAAAACGGAGTTGGGTAAATGTAACGCCTTGTTGCACAAAATCATATCCCGATGAAACACCTACTTTCCATCTCGGAGTGAGTTCAAGGTTTCCTGAGATCATGACTGAGTTACCGGTTATTTTCTTCTCTCTATTATTGTTACCGTATGTCAGCGAATAGGCAAACGTTAAATCCCATGGGAGTTTAGCATTATAAAATTCTGCCGCTTTATCTTTGTCTGCATCTTCAATTTTATCATCTTCAAACTGACTTTGACGTCTGTCACTAAAATCGGTATTTGTACCAAACAAATCATCCTCGCGTCCTCCATTTCTTGCTCCTTGCGAATTCTCATTGTTTTTTTTGTTTCCTTCACTGGAAAGAGAATAATTGATGGTCATGTTCGCACTCGTCATTCGGAATAAACTTCCTCCATTGTCAATATTCCAGGTATTAATCCTTCTTCCGGCTGCATTAATAGCATATGGATCTAAAGTGGCTCCAAAATTTACATTCATTTTATTATCAAACAAAGCTGTTCCACCACTCATTCGAACCGGTGCCCATCGTAATGAATCGGCAGCCATATTATAACTGGTTGAAAAATTCAATTGATTCAATAACATCACTTTCTTGGGTTCAACTTTTGTACTGTCTTTGTCTGTCATTTTGGCTTCAAATGTATTACTAAGATTGAAACCTAAATTATTTGCATAATTATTACTTGGTGCTCCAAAAATACCTTGTTCAAAACGAGTGTATTCAGCCATTCTTCCACTGCCATCCGTAGCATAAGTATCATAATACTGTTCAAAACTAGGGGTATAACTATGCGATACGGAAGGTCTCATTACATGACGAATAGCTTGGATTTTTTTTGTCTCACCAAAATTAAAAGTACCGTAAATTGTGGTTCCTACGCTTGTTGAAAAAGAATAGGTTCTAAAGGCATCAAAACCATTTACGTCTTCGGTTACAACATTATTACTTTCAGTATCAAAACGGCGGTTAATGGTTTTTAGATACCATACTTCATTGTAATTGGCACTGGTGGATACACTAAAATATTTAAATACTTTAAAGTTTGTACTCAACGGAATCGAATGTTGAAACCCCACGTTAGCATCCCTAAACATTTCCGGCTTGAAAAATAAAGAGTCTGTTGTGGCGATTCTGTTTTCTCCTCTCAAATTATATTGTAAGTTGATATTTTTAAAAAATCCTTTTTTTGCACCGTCTTTTGGGGCAAAAGGGAAGATACGATCAACATTTACTTGCAGCGTTGGCAAAGTCATGTTTATTTCTTGAGTTCTAGAGTTTTGATTATGTGTAGCCGTCAAAGACATGTTCACTTGCGGAACAGAATTAAATGTTTTAGAATAAGAAATAGACGAACTCAAGTTGTTGTTCAAGGCTGAGCCAATATTAACCTGATTTAGTGATTGTTGAAAAAACGTGCTACTTCCCAAATTCACTGATGCAGAAAAACGCGACGATGGATTTGACTTCGCATCTTGTGCATGCGACCATTGGATGTTATAAATTTTTGACTTACTGTAATCAGGAAATCCACGTTCACTTTGAATAAGGTTTTCAAAGCGAATGTTAAAATTCCCTCTGAATTTGTACATGTAAGCATAAGAAGATTCAAAACGAAGTGCCCAACTGCCATTAGTGTAGTAATCGCCCATTATAGCCAAATCATAATAATCACTCAAAGCCAGATAATAACCTCCATTTTGTAATGAATAACCTTGTCTTCGGGTATCTTGAAAAGTGGGAACAATTAATCCGGACTGACTCGTTTCAGTCATTGGAAAAAAAGCAAATGGAATAGCGATAGGCGTTGGAACATCAGCTATAACCATGTTTGTTAAGCCGGTGACAACTTTTTGCTTGGGAACCAATTTAATTTTATTGGTTTGAAAATAATATTCGGGATTTTCAATGTCTTTTGAAGTAGTAAATCGTGCTTTTTTAAGAAAATAAACTGAATCATTTTCTTTTTTAGTGATTTCTGCTTTTACACGAAACTCGCCTTGATCGGTTCTAGAGTTCCAAATCAGAGCTTTTTGAGTTTTGGTGTTAAATCGAATGGAATCAGGCTCTACAACATTGGAACCTTGTTTAAAAACAGGTAATTGCGTATAGGTTCCGGTTGAATCTTTGATTCTTCCGGCATATACTTCGTCTTTTTCATAATTCATTACAATAATTCCGGCTTTTAATTCAATGTCCTGATAATAAAGCTCAGCATTGTTGTATAACGTAAGAAGTTTATTTTTTTGATCAATTTTGGCGTAATCTGCTGCGGAGTATTTTATTTTTCCTTCCAATAGCGATTTTTTTTCAAGTTTTGGAAAACTGTCTTTTTTTGTAGTATCTTTTATTTCAATAAAATTTTCCTTGTTGATTATCAAGCTGTCAGGCGTTTTTTCAGCTTCAATTCGCAACGACTTATTTGGCAGATCCTGACCGTAATTTTTATGAATTCCGATTGTTAGGAAAAATGCTGATAAAACGATATGAAATAAGTTTGTACGCAAAGGTTTTAATGCTATTTTTGTAAAATTATGGCTTGATTTTTGGAGTGCCAAACTTACATATAATTTTTGGTCAAAAATAAGTAAATAATAAAATTTAAAACCTAGTGTTTTAATTAAAATTAACTTTTAAAAAAATGTATACCCTAAATAAAATCAAATTATTCAGTTTTCTTCTGGTTTTTATATCGGTAAGTTCTGTTTTAGCTCAATCGAATAACAAATTTAAAGTGGTGTTAGATGCCGGTCATGGCGGAAAAGATTTAGGAGCCAATTATTATGGTTTTCTTGAAAAAAATATTGCTTTAGCTGTTGTTTTAAAAGTAGGCAAACAGCTAGAAAAACATTCTGACATTCAAGTAATCTACACCCGAAAAACCGATGTTTTTGTTGAATTAATAGAACGTGCAAGAATTGCTAACCGAGCTAATGCAAATATGTTTTTATCTATCCATTGTAATGCAGCTCCTAAAGGGCAAGCTTATGGAACGGAGACTTTTGTGATGGGTTTAACAAAAAATGCCTCGAATCTTGAAGTGGCCAAGAAAGAGAATGCCGTAATTACATTGGAGAGTGATTATAAAATGAAGTATGAAGGTTATGATCCAAAATCACCGGAAAGCGTTATAGGTATTACACTTTTGCAGGAAGAGTACTTGGATCAAAGTATTACGATCGCCACCAAAATTCAAAATGAATATACCAATAAATTAGAACGAAAAAATAGGGGAGTTAAGCAAGGTCCTTTTTTGGTTTTAAATCAAACGGCTATGCCAAGTGTTCTCACTGAATTGGGATTTCTATCTTATAAACCGGAAGGAGCCTATTTAAATTCTGAAAAAGGACAAGATGAATTAGCAAAAGGAATTGCCGATGCCATTTTATCCTATAAAAAAGAATACTACGGAAGTACGCTACAAGTAATTGAAGAAAAACCCGAAAAAACGAGTGCTGAAATTCCGGATGTTCCAGAAACTCCATCACCAAAAGTAGAATCTAAAGTTGTTGAAAACAAATACCAAGAAGTAAAAGGGGTTGTTTTCAAAGTTCAAATTTCTGCCAGCGGTACAAAATTAGAATTATTACCTAAAAATTTTAAAGGTTTAAATTCTATCTCCATGATTGCAGAAAACAGTTTATATAAATATTATTATGGAGAATCTTCCAATTATGACACTGCTAAACAGAACTTAGCTGAAGCAAAAAGTAAGGGGTATGATTCCGCTTTTATTGTAGCATTTAAAAACGGAAAAAAAATATCCATTCAAGAGGCATTAAAACTGTAATGTGAATTTAGTTTTATAAATTTGTATAAAAACACCATCCATTGAAATTATCCAGAGAAATAAAAACCGCCATCTTAGTCATATCTTCCGTCTTATTATTTATTTGGGGATATAGCTTTTTAAAAGGAACCGATATTTTATCAAATCACAAGACTTTTTATGTACTTTATGACGATGTAGAAGGTCTGTTAGCTTCTGCACCTGTGACTATAAACGGACTTACAATTGGAAAAGTAAAATCTATTAATTTTTTGGATAATTCAGGAAAATTGAAAGTTGAATTACAAATTGATACCGACTTTAATATATCCAAATCAAGTGAAGCAAGAATATATGAACCCGGATTAATTGGCGGAAAACAAATTCAAATAGTGCCGGATTTAAAAGATTCTAATCTGGCTCAAGACGGCGATTACTTAAAAGGTGGAGTAAAACCCGGTTTAACCGAACTGGTTTCTGAACGATTAACGCCATTGCAGGAAAAAATTGAAAAGGCCATGTTGAGTGCTGACGGCGTTTTAGTGAATATTAATGATCTTTTAGATGAAAAAGCTAAAAAAGACCTGAAAAATAGTTTTGCGGAATTAAATAAAACTTTGACAGCTTTAAGTGAAGCGTCAAATTCCGCTAACGAGATTTTAAGTAATAATAAAGGTAAATTAAATAATGTAGTGACCAATTTTGAAAAAGTTTCTACTAATTTTGAAAAACTTTCCGATTCTTTGGCACAAACCAATTTGAAACAAACAGTTGAAAATTTAGAAAAGACATTGGCAAGTATCGATAAAATAATGGCTAATTTGGAATCAGGAAATGGAACAATGGGCAAATTGTTAAAAGATGATAAAATGTATGCCAATTTTACCAAAGCATCCAAAGAACTGGAACTTTTGTTGGAAGATTTACGCTTAAACCCAACCCGCTATGTAAACGTTTCATTGTTTGGCAAGAAAAACAAACCTTATGTTGCCCCAACAGAAACCGATTCAACCAAAACGAAAAACTAACTTTTATGAGTTATTTAGATAATATATTATTTGCTGTTATTCTTGCTCTTGGTTTTGGCTATTTTGCAATGAATGTAAAAAAGTTAATTCGCAATATCAAATTAGGTCAAGATGTAAATCGAAAAGACAATGCTGCTGAACGTTGGAAAAACATGGCAATGATTGCTTTAGGGCAATCTAAAATGGTTAAACGACCTATTGCTGGAATTCTTCATATAATAGTTTATATTGGATTCATTATCATTAATTTAGAATTATTTGAAATCATCATTGATGGTTTGTTTGGAACCCATCGGGTGTTTTCTTTCCTAGGCGGTTTTTATGATGTATTAATTGCCTCTTTCGAAATATTAGCTGTATTGGTAATCGTTTCAGTTATCATTTTTTGGTTGCGAAGAAATGTCATTAAACTCAAGCGTTTCGTAAATTCTGACATGAAAGCTTGGCCCAAAAGTGATGCCAATTATATTTTGTATTTTGAAATTGTGTTGATGTCTCTTTTTTTAATAATGAATGCTTCCGATTATTGGTTACAACAAATGGAGGTGCATCATTATGACGAAGCAGGAAGTTTTCCCATAAGCCAATTTATTTCACCATTATTTAATGGATTATCAGAAGGTGTAGTGATAATTATAGAGCGAACCGCTTGGTGGTTACACATTTGCGGAATTTTAGTGTTTTTGAATTATTTATATTTCTCAAAGCATTTACATATTTTATTGGCTTTTCCAAACACTTATTTTGCTGATTTGAATGCAAAAGGAAAATTTGATAACCTAGAAAGTGTTACCAATGAAGTAAAATTAATGTTAGACCCGAGTGCTGACCCATTTGCTGCACCTGCCAATCCGGATGCCGTTCCTGCTAAATTTGGAACAAGTGATGTACAAGATTTAAATTGGGTTCAATTGCTCAATGCCTATACTTGCACAGAATGTGGTCGATGTACTTCTTCTTGTCCGGCAAATCAAACCGGTAAAAAATTGTCACCTCGTAAAATCATGATGGATACCCGTGATCGTTTGGAAGAAGTGGGTAAAAATATCGATGCAAATAATGGTGTTTTTGTGCCTGATAATAAGTCATTATTAAACGACTACATAACGCCAGAAGAGCTTTGGGCATGTACATCATGCAATGCCTGTGTGGAAGAATGCCCGGTAAATATCAGTCCATTATCTATCATCATGGATATGCGGAGGTATTTGGTCATGGAGCAAAGTGCGGCTCCGATGTCGTTAAACGCGATGATGACAAATATTGAAAATAATGGTGCTCCATGGCAATACAACCAAATGGATCGCTTAAATTGGAAAGACGAAAATTAATTTATAAACCAAACAAATTCCCATATATGTGAGGCTTGGGAACGTGTTTAATGAATGTGAAACTAATTTAAAATTTAAAATGAAAGCGGAAGACATTGAAAAAAAGTTGCAAACCGTAACCGAAAACGGTCAACACCTAAGCCCGATTTTACCGGAGGGAATAAAAAATTATTTAATCGATATCGACGGAACTATATGTGACGATATTCCCAATGAAGAACCGGAACGAATGCTCACAGCAGAAGTTTATCCGGATGCATTGAAAACCTTAAACAAATGGTATGATGAAGGTCACATCATCTTCTTTTTTACCTCGAGAACGGAAGCTCACCGAGAATATACCGAAATTTGGTTAAAAAAACATGGTTTTAAATACCATGGAATGGTGATGGGAAAACCTAGAGGCGGAAATTACCATTGGATTGATAATCATTTAGTTAAAGCAACTCGTTACAGAGGAAAATTTACCGATTTGGTTGAAAAAGAAGTTACAATTCAAGTTTTTGATGATGAACATCACGAATAAAAAGTGAAATTTCGATTGTTAGATTATTAGATTTTTTGAGCAATCGAATAATCCAAAAATCTAACCATCCAACAATCTTAAAAATATGGCAGAAAATCTAACAGTGCCAACCATGGCAGAAATGATGGCTCAAGGCAAGCAACCCGAAGTTTTATTTTGGGTAGGATGTGCCGGTAGCTTTGATGACCGAGCAAAAAAAATTACGAAAGCTTTCGTCAAGATTCTAAATCGTGCCAATGTACCTTTTGCCGTTTTAGGCACCGAAGAAAGTTGTACCGGAGATCCGGCCAAAAGAGCAGGGAACGAATTTTTATTTCAAATGCAAGCCATGATGAATATTCAGGTAATGAATGCGTATGAAGTGAAAAAGATTGTAACCGCTTGTCCGCATTGTTTCAATACCATTAAAAATGAATATCCGGAGTTAGGCGGTTTGTATGAAGTGATGCATCATACTCAATTTTTAAAATCATTATTGGATGATGGTCGTCTGACAATTGAAGGCGGTCAATTTAAAGGAAAACGGATTACTTTTCACGATCCTTGCTATTTGGGGAGAGCAAACAACGTATACGAAGCCCCTCGTGATTTAATTCAAAAGTTAGAGGTAGAATTGGTTGAAATGAAGCGTTCTCGTGCCAATGGTTTATGTTGTGGGGCTGGTGGAGCACAAATGTTCAAAGATGCCGAACCCGGCAACAAGGAAGTTAACATCGAACGCACAGAAGATGCCCTAGAAACAAAACCGGATATTATTGCGGCCGGTTGTCCATTTTGCAATACGATGATGACGGATGGCGTAAAAAATAAAGAAAAAGAAGCGTCAATAAAAGTCATGGATGTGGCAGAATTAATTGCAAACGCTCAAGATTTATAATATTGGTAATGGGTAAAAGGTAATTGGAATAGTTTTCAACAAAACAATTAATAATAACCTTCACTTTTTACCCATTACCCTATACTTAAAATAAAATGTATATACCTTTTGATAATCTTCCCGAAGAATCCAGAATTTGGATTTATCAGTCCAACCGAAAATTTTCAGATGCTGAAATAGCTGATATTGAAAGTGATTTAAAAAATTTTATAGAAGATTGGGCTGCTCACGGAACTTCATTAGAAGCCTCTTTCATTACAAAATACAATCGTTTTATCATCATCGCGGTGAATCAAGAAGTACAACAAGCTACGGGTTGTTCCATTGATAAATCGGTTGAATTTATTCAATCATTAGAACAAAAATACAAGGTTGATTTGTTGGATAAAATGAATGTAACCTATAAACAAGGTGAATTTCTCACGCACAAATCGCTTATTGATTTTAAAAGAATGGCGAAAGAAAAAGCGGTTTCACCCAATACAATCGTTTTCAACAATCTTGTCAATACCATTGAAGAATGGAAAGAAAGTTGGGAAGTTCCGGCAGAAGACAGCTGGCACAGCCGTTTCTTTTAAAAAAACTTGATTTATTATCAAAATTTCCTTTACTTTAATTTTTTCTATTGATTTTAGCCTGTTTTGAAGCTGAACTTTGCAACAAGGCATTAAATTTGATTGATAGTAAAAGTGAAACTCATTTTTATGAAATCCAGATTTGTTCAAATTATTCCGCTATTACTTATCCTCATTATTGTACTGAATTGTGCAACAAATAAAGTCAGACAAAAATCTGATGCTAATCTTGAGTTAAATACTGTTCAAACTAATGAATTAACAAAAAAAAATGCAGAAAACCTTCCTTTTGATTATGTAACAGTTACCTCCATTGAAAAAAAATGGGTAGATAGCGTATATAATTCAATGACAGTTGAAGAACGAATCGGACAACTTTTTATGGTGGCAGCCTATTCCAATAAAGATTCGGCTCACATTAAATCCTTAGATAAATTAATTGACGAACAAAAGATTGGCGGTTTGATTTTCTTTCAAGGCGGACCCGTTCGTCAAGCACAAATGACCAATCGTTTTCAAGAACGCACAAAAACTCCTTTGTTTATTGGTATTGATGCTGAATGGGGATTAAGTATGCGTCTTGATTCAGTCAACCGTTTTCCATGGAATATGACGCTTGGTGCTATTCAAGATTTGAAATTAATTGAAGAAGCCGGAAAGCAAATGGCTCTTCAATCAAAAAAACTAGGAATACATTTTAATTTTGCTCCTGTTTTGGATATTAATACCAATCCAAAAAATCCTATTATTGGCAATCGCTCTTTTGGGGAAGATAAAGAAAAAGTGACCGAGCGAGCAATGGCATTAATGAACGGTTTACAAAGTAATGGCGTCTTTGCGACTGGAAAACATTTTCCCGGTCATGGTGCAACTTCAAGTGATTCACATTATACTTTACCGGTCATTGATTTTTCGCAAGAGCATATTCGTGATGTGGAATTATATCCCTATAAAAAACTGATTAATAAAGGATTAGCCAGTGTCATGGTTGCTCATTTAGAAGTGCCAAGTTTTGAATCGCGGAAAGGTTTTCCTTCTTCCATTTCAAATGTTATAGTGACTGATTTGCTTAAAAATGAGTTAAACTTTAAAGGTTTGATTTTTACTGATGCTCTTAATATGAAAGGAGCTAGTAATTTTAAAAGTCCCGGTGACATTGACTTAGCTGCTTTCCAAGCCGGAAACGACATTTTGCTTTTTCCGGAAAATGTTCCGGTTGCCATTCAAAAAATAAAAGAAGCCTACGACCAACAATTAATTTCGGAAGAACGATTGGCATATTCAGTGAAAAAGATTTTACAATTTAAATACAAAGCGGGTTTAAATAAGTACAAACCAATTGATATTCAAAGCATTGCAACCACTATGAATCCCCCCGAAATGGTCGCTTTGCAAAACAGATTATATGAAAATATCGTAACAGTTGTTCGTAACAAAGCCTCAATTATTCCGATTAAAAATTTGGAAAAAGATAAAATTGCCTATGTTAAATTAGGTGATGATTCCAATGGTGTTTTTTTAGAAATGTTAAAGAATTATGCTGAAGTTACTGAAATTTCAAACTCAAATTTAGATTCGCTTTTAACAGATTTAAGCGATTATAGCAAAGTTATCATCAGTTATCACAAAGCGGATGGAGCATGGAAAAAACATGATTTATCCTCAGAAGAAATCCAAAAAATAAATGAAATTGCTAAACGCAAAAAAGTGATCTTATCTTGTTTTGTTAAACCTTATGCATTGAGTGCAATTCCTAGTTTTGAAGATATTGATGGTGTAATTGTGGGGTATCAAAATAATGAAATGGCTCAAATTGCCGTCGCGGAACTTATTTTTGGTGCAATTCAAGCGAAAGGAAAACTACCTGTTTCCATAAACGAAGAGTTTAAAGTAAACCATGGTTTAACAACTGAAAAAATCAATCGATTAGGGTTTACACATCCTCATAATGTTGGTGTAGATGAATTGGTACTTCAACGAATTGATGCAATTATGCAAAAGGCAATTGGGGAAAAAATGACTCCGGGTGGACAAATAGTAGTAGCCCGAAAAGGAAAAGTAATCTATCAAAAAGCATTTGGATTTCATACGTATGATAACCAGGTTATGGTTAAAAATTCGGATATTTATGACGTCGCTTCTTTGACAAAAATAGTTTCTACTTTACCCAATGTGATGCAACTATATGACGTTAAAAAGGTTACTTTAGAGACAAAATTAGGTGATATGTTACCAATTTTTAAAGGAACAGATAAGGAGAATATTATTTTTAAAGATTTACTCTCACATTATGCCCGTTTGCAAGCTTGGATTCCATTTTATAAAGGAACCTTAAATGAAGAAAAAAAACCTTCTGAGAAGTATTATAGAAAATTATACAGCGAAGATTTCCCTTTTCAAGTGGCTGAAAATTTATACTTAAGGAAAGATTACCAAGACTCGATTCTGTCTGCTATCGCCACGAGTAAGTTATTGCCCAGAAAAGAATATAAATACAGTGATTTTACTTTTATCATACTCAAACATTTTATTGAAAATTCTACCGGAAAAACCTTAGACGAATTGAGCGAAAAGAATTTTTATATAAAAATGGGAGCTACTAACACGCTTTATAACCCATTAAAAAAGGTGGATATGAGTATTATTCCTCCTTCAGAAGAAGATGCTTATTTTCGCTATCAAACCATTCAAGGATATGTTCACGATATGACGGCTG
This sequence comes from Flavobacterium piscinae, assembly GCF_004122145.1. GTDB lineage: Bacteria > Bacteroidota > Bacteroidia > Flavobacteriales > Flavobacteriaceae > Flavobacterium > Flavobacterium piscinae. The sequence continues at coordinate 179,717 of NZ_SBKQ01000006.1, read as the reverse complement.
CAATGGAAGGTGGAGTAGGAGGTCATGCCGGTATTTTTTCTAACGCATTGGATATGGCCAAAATCATGCAGCTTTTTCTTCAAAAAGGAAATTATGGTGGTCAGCAATTTTTTTCATCGGAAACGTTTGATATTTTTAATACATGTTATTATTGTCCGGAAGGAAATCGACGCGGAATTGGGTTTGATAAGCCGCAACTTGGAAAGTCAGGTCCAACCTGTGGATGTGCTTCGATGACTAGTTTTGGACATACCGGATTTACGGGTACAATGGCTTGGGCAGATCCTGATAAAGAATTGGTTTACATCTTTCTATCCAACCGAACGTATCCCAACGCGGATAAAAATTTATTATCCCAAAACAATATTCGGGAGGATATTCAGCAAGTGATTTATGATGCAATACTTCCTGAAAATTAATTGGTTCTAAATGTTTTTCGAATAATATCACTTGGAAAAACGATTACACTTTCATGTCCGTCTTTTCCAACCGAAGCAACCCCAAAATAAAAATTGTCAATCACAATTCCTTTTAATTCGAAATTGTCAACATTACCCACAAAGCGACTAAATTCCCATTGTGGAGAGGTGGTATTTCGCCAATAAATTTTATACCCTGAAATGGTTTCATCAGTTGACTTTTCCCAACGTAATTTGGTGTTCGCTTCTACAATTCCTCCAATCAGTACGTTTGTTGGCGGTGGTGGAGACCAAGCTAAATTTGCCAAAACTACAGCGTTCACAGCCGTTAACTTGGCAACATAATCAAAATTGACACCTGCTAATACATCGCCATAACCAATGCCATTTTCGGTTCTTAAATTTTGATGTTGACGGTTGTAATTTTCGTGAGCTTCCATAATTCGAATGCCGGCATATCCCAAATCATTAAACGGACGATGATGTCCACCACGACCAAATCGGTCTAATCGATAAATCATCATGGGATTCATTTCCGGCATATACGTAAGAATTTGTTGATGCGTATAGCGAGCCAATTGACGAGAAATACCATCGACTTCACCACCGTAAAACCGACGCTGATTTCTTTGCTTTTCGGTTTCATTTGGTGGTGTCGGTTCTGAAAAAATTCTGAAACTTCGGTTATCAATCACACCATCTACACCTTCAATGTTACCAATCATATCATTGTTTAACACTCCAATAATTTCCCAATTGTTTTTCTTAGCAAACTCGGCAAAACCTTTTCCGCCAAACAAACCTTGTTCTTCACCGGACAATCCCAAATAAACGATGCTGTTTTCAAAGGTATATTTTGATAAAACCCGAGCGGCTTCAATCGTTCCAGCCATTCCGGTTGCATTGTCGTTTGCACCGGGGGCATCGCCTTCATAATCCATTGTATCTGAATTTCTAGAATCAATATCGCCAGTCATAATAATATAACGGTTGGGATATTTCGTGCCTTTTTGAATTGCCACTACGTTCACGATCCAACTGTCTTTGGGCACACGTTCTCCCACATTGGTAGTCACATAATCTTTTTGATAAAAAACCTCTAAACAGTTTTTACATTGTTTGGAAATAGTTTCAAATTCTGATTTTATCCAACGACGGGCAGCTCCAATTCCTCTTGTGTTTGAAAGAGTATCACTAAAAGTATTTCGAGTACCAAAATTAGCAAGTGTTGTAATGTCATTTTCTAATCGTTTTGAAGAAACTGCCTCTATGATATCATAAATCCGACTGTCGGTTTGTGCGAATGTTTCGATAGAAAATAATAAAAGTATCGTAAGAAGAGAATATTTCATATCTTTTCTTTCAAAGATACAAAATATGCTATTTTAAAAAGATAAGGACTGAATAAATAGAATTGATTTTGTTATAGTTTGTGCATATTTGCAGCCAAAGTTTCAATAAATTTTGAAATTGGACCTTTAATCATCATCGCCATCATGGGGTTGAATTCGCCATTAAAAACCAATTGAACTTCTGAACTATTATCGGATAATGAATTAATATTTCCGGTTAAAGTAAAAGGTAATTTGTCTGAAGCAGCTCCCAAAACCACTTGGCTTGGAGCGTTTTTTTCTTTCATCTTTAATTTAATTTCCGGCATTCCTTTTAGTCCGAAAATAAACGAATCTTCCCCGGTTACTTCAAATTTGGCAATGCTGTCCGGCATTAATTTTTCAAAATTGCGAACATCAGTCAATGATTCAAATAAATAAGTAGCTGATTTTTCTACAGTAACTTTTGGACTTTCTAAATTCATTTTTTTCTTTTATCGGTTGTCAGTTGTCGGTTGTCCGAGAGCTGATTATATCTATTTTTTCAATTTTCAAAACTAAACTTCCACACCCCAAGTAGAGGGACTCACACGCCACTCTTGTAAGGTGTGTTGTTCATCTTCGGTAATGTATTTTTTTGCAACGGCCAATTCCAATAAATTGTCATAATTAGAAAGCGTGTGCAGTGTTACATTGGCTTTTTTAAAATTCTCTACGGAGATGTCAAAACCATAAGTAAAAATAGCGACCATGCCTTTCACATTTGCTCCGGCCTCTTTGAGAGCCTCAACAGCAAGTAAACTACTGTTTCCGGTACTAATTAAATCTTCAACCACCACTACATTTTGACCTTTTTGCAAAAAGCCTTCCACTTGGTTTTGACGACCGTGTTTTTTGGGTTCTGGGCGAACATACACAAAAGGAAGTCCCATATATTCTGCAACAAGCATGCCAATGCCAATTGCACCCGTAGCTACGCCGGCAATCACATCGGGTTTGCCAAATTCTTTTTCAATGTGTTTGGAAAATTCTTCCCGAATATAATTTCGAATCGGTGGAAATGAGAGTGTTACCCGATTATCACAATAAATTGGCGATTTCCATCCTGAAGCCCATGAAAAAGGATTTTTTGGATTTAATTTAATTGCGTTTATTTGTAAAAGCAATTCGGCCGTTTTTTTAGCTGTATCTTTATTAAAAATCATAGTACAAATGTATAAAGTTTTTGTGAACGACAAGCCACTTTTTTTGACAAATCAAATTCAAAAAGAAACAGATTTTCAATTGTTTTTATTGGACAGCGTTGATATCAAGCAACTTATTATAAAAATCTTTAAAAATAAAGTGGACAAAGCATTTTTATATCACCCGGATGAAAAGGAAATTCTAAAAAAACTTAAATCTAAAATTCCGGTAGAAAAAGCAGGTGGTGGCTTGGTTTACAATGAAAAAAACGAAGTTTTATTTATTTATCGAAATAAAAAATGGGATTTGCCAAAAGGTGGAATAGAAAAAGGCGAAGAAATTGAAGACACCGCCCTTCGCGAAGTAGAGGAAGAAACCGGTGTAAAAGGTTTAAAAATTACCCGAAAATTATCTAAAACCTATCATATCTTTAAGCGTAACGGGCGATATAAATTAAAAATCACCCATTGGTTTGAAATGAAAACTGCTTTTTCAGGAAAAATGGTTGCTCAATTAGACGAAGGAATCGAAAAGGTGGAATGGATCAAACAACAAGATATTCCAACTTGTTTGACCAATTCCTATGAAAATATTAAACTATTGTTTGAAAAAGAAACGGTTTAATTAATTCAAAACCCTATAAACCGGATAGGTGAGGTGAGACGATTCATAGTATTGTGAGTTTTTATAAATCCAATCCAATTGAGCTGAGCCATTCTCTGAAAACGATTTTTCTTCCGCTTTTTTCTTTTCAAATTGTTCTTTTAATATTGGGTTATTTTTTAATATTTCAGCGGCTAAGTCTTCAAATACATAAGCCGAATAGCCTTCTTTTTGTTGTAATATAGCATCAAAAAAATTCCAATTAAAAAACGAATCAGGTGCTTCAGGTTCGAGTGTTTCCAATAGATATTTTACGGCAAATTGTTGGGTTGGAATAAAAAAATCTCCTTTTTTAAAGGCTATTATTTCAATTGACTTATGAACAGTAGTATTAAAGTGTTGATAATGCCCCTCATAAGCGGAAGTACCTGTTTTGTAATCAGCAATTTTATATTTTTCCACTTCTATCAATGTGTCTTTTTTCAATTGAATCATTTCCACTTTGTTCAATTTTAATAAATCAATCACATTCCACCATGATTTTGGAATGAGGTAGGCGGTTGGAATTTCAACATGTTTATGCGGTTTATAGAACTGGTAATATGGAATTTGCTTTTTAAACGGCTTATTTTGGTCGTAAAAAAGACGTTCTTTTCCGGAAATATCACTTTTTTTATAACCCGATTCAAAACCTAAAAACTCAATTTGGTCCACCTTTGTACTATCAATTTTCCATTGTAAAGTATATAGCGATTTTGGTTTAAATTGATATTGATTTTTAATTCTTAAATCTTTTATTTTCAAATAATTAGCATCAGTATGCAAAATTGTTTCCAACATGAATTCGTAGGTTACTTTTACACGGTCTTCATATTTTTTTAACATATGTGTTTCGGGCATGTAACCTATAGTGTGGAATAACGATGCATAACCGGTAGAATACCTTGGCAAGTCCATCATTTGTGTGAAACCTTTTTCTGGTGTTGCTCCATACACTGTTACGTAAGGGATGCTTTCAATTTTCTTTTTGAGTAATTGTTTTCTAATTTTTGGAGTCATTTCATTCTTCAAATAATTCCCAATATCATTTCCTAATTTTTGATGTTGGGTTTGAATGTATGTAAAAACATATTGATAATCGGCACCATTACTCACATGATTATCAATAAAAACATCAGGATTTACGAGATGAAAAATTTCGGCAAAACTTCGTGCATTTTTCGTATCCGATTTGATAAAATCACGATTCAAATCGAAATTTCTACTGTTTCCACGAAAACCATAAGATTCAGGTCCATTTTGATTGGCTCTTGAAAAAGAATTTCTGTTCAATGTTCCGCCGACATTATAAAATGGAATCATGGCCACAATTGTGTTTTTGGGTATTGGAATTTTTTGCAAAACTAAATCTCGAAAAAGTTGCATTGATGCATCTACACCGTCGGGTTCACCGGGATGTATGTTGTTATTGATGAGTAAAACTGCTTTAGATTGTTTTTTATTTAAGTCAAAATCTTTATCAGGATTAAAAATCAGTAAATAGAGCGGTTCACCTGAATCGGTTTGACCCATTTCAGTCATTTTAACTGTTTCGAACTGCTTATCTAAAGCAGCATAAAAATCTATAGCTTCTTGGTAGGTTGATGTTTGATTCATGTTTCCTTTTTCATAGGGTGTAAGCCATTTGTTTTGCTGTCCATAAGCAGAAAATAAGCTTATTATGAGTAGGCCAATAAGTAGATTTTTTTTCATTTAATTTAGTTAACTTTAACGGAATCAGGCACCAAAACAGTGTAATCACCGCCGTTTCTAATCACGTCACGAACAATACTCGAACTGATGTAAGATGTTTTAGAAGCTGTCAATAAGAAAACCGTCTCAATTTTTGATAATCGTCGGTTGGTATGAGCGATGGCTTTTTCAAATTCAAAATCGGCAGGATTTCGTAGTCCACGCAATATAAAATTGGCTTTTTCTTTTTGGCATAAATCAATGGTTAAACCTTCGTAGGTAATTACGCGAACCTTTGGTTCATCTTTAAAAGCTTCTTCAATAAATTTTTTTCGTTCATCCAATGAAAACATGTATTTTTTTTCGGCATTTACGCCAATAGCAACCACAATTTCATCAAACAGTGAAACACCGCGTTTGATGATATCAAAATGACCTAACGTAATGGGATCAAACGAACCGGGAAATATTGCTTTTTTCATAATTAATCTCGATCTATTGTATAAATACTGTCTTTTCGATATAAATCTACTAATTCTTTTTTTGAATACGATTTTATTTTATCAGAATAATATCGATCATCAGTAATAAAAAACACTTTTTTAAACCTAGAAACGGCTGTGTCGTTAAGAATAAAATAGACAGAATCTTTTTCAACCGCTGCAATTTTCATAGTGGTATATTTTGAAGGAATACAATTTAAAAAATAGACATCGCCCACTTTTGGATTATTAATATAATTGTCTTTTATTTTATCTGCATTCGCCGATTGCAAAAATGCCCAAGGAATAAGTATTGCCAAAATAATTAAACCTGAAAACATCCAAACTTTGTGATGAGCCGGATGTAATTCATTTTCTCGTTGTAATTTAATTTTTATATTTTCAGAGAATTGTTTCTTTTTAAAAACTGAATCGCATTCGTTACAATATACCTGTGTAAGTTTTTTATACGGGAAAAAGGGAATCCAATAAAAATGAAAATACTTCGATTCTATAGTATATGTCATAGAAACTTGTTCTTTACACTCACTACAAGTCACGTTTGAAAGTAAACTTTGTTTTATTATTTTTTCTTTTGTTCCAAAAATAATCATTGATTTAATTTAAAGCTAAATCAATAGCATTACTAAATAGTTCTGACAAAGAAATTCCTGCTTGGCGTGCTTGTTGTGGCAAAATACTTTCAGTTGTCAACCCGGGAACAGTATTCATTTCCAGCATATACGGTTCGTTGTTTACGATGATGAATTCACTTCTTGAAAATCCTTTCATTTTTAAAATTTCGTATGCTTTTTTTGCTGTAGCAGAAACTCTTGCGTGTACATCATCAGTAATTCTAGCCGGTGTGATTTCTTTCGATTTTCCCAAATATTTGGCTTCATAATCAAAAAAATCATTTTCTGAAACAATTTCTGTGATGGGAAGAACGGTTACTTTTCCTTTATAATTAATCACTCCAACTGAAACTTCTACACCATCTAAAAAGCTTTCGATAATGATTTCATTATCCTCTTTATATGCATTTTCAATAGCAGGAAGTAATTCATCTTTGGTTTTTACTTTTGATATACCAAAACTGGAACCGGATTTATTGGGTTTTACAAAACAAGGTAAACTTACGGTTTTGATAATTAGATCCGCATCAATCACATCGCCCCAATTTAAATAGTAGGATGTTGCCGTTTTGATTCCATATGGCTTTAAAACCGACAATAAATCTCTTTTGTTAAAGGTTAAAGCCGATTGATAATAATCACAACTGGTTTGTGGAATTCCTAATAATTCAAAATAGGCTTGCATTAAGCCGTCTTCACCGGGGGTACCGTGGATGGCATTGAAAACTACATCAAATGTTATTGTTTTCCCGCTGACAACAACCGAAAAATCATTTTTATTGATTGGGAATTCAGCACCTGAATCATCTACATAAACCCATTTTTCTTTGAAAATGTGAACTTTGTAGGCAGTGTATTTTGATTTATCCAAATTGGAGTAAACCACGCCGCCGCTAGTGAGCGAAATTTGATATTCACTGGAATACCCACCCATGATGATGGCAACATTTTTCATTGAATTGCGTTTGTTAGTTAGGTTAATGTTAAACAAAATTATCATTTATTTATCGAAAGAAAAAACGGTTTATTATTTTATATCTTTGCAACAAATAAAATAGAATGAGTTTAAGAAAATACCTCACTAGTAAAGTCTTTTTTCGACAAGTTTTGGCTGCTTTTGGAATTGTAGCAGTCTTAGCTTTTATTTTTTTTAATATGCTTTCATTTATTACTAATCATGGAGCAGAAATTACGGTACCAAATCTCAGTAAATTGAGCGTGGAACAAGCGGAAGAAAAATTGGAAAGTTTAGATTTGGAATATGTTTTATTGGATACAGTGGATTTTAAAAAAGACTTTCCTAAGTATGGAGTGGTTGAACAAGATCCAAAACCGGGATCAAAAGTAAAAGCCAATCGCAAAGTTTATATAAAAATAAATGCAGATGGATTTGCTTTTGTGAGTTTGCCTGACCTGATTGAAAAAACGTATCGCCAAGCCGAACCGACGCTAAATTCGATTGGATTAGAAGTTGGAACGATCACTTACAAACCGTATTTGGGAAAAGATATGGTTTTAGAGATGAAATACAATGGAGCACCTGTGAAACCGGGTACCAAAATTATGAAGACATCAAAAATCGATTTAGTTTTAGGGGATGGAAAAGTAGCTTTTGATGAAACAGAAATAGATAGTCTTTTGAAACAACAAGACTTTGAAAACACGAATGAATAACTTACCAACTGTAGAATTAGAATCTGACGACGAATTATTTGAACATCATCGTTTTGATGTGCCCAAAGGTCAATCGATGGTTCGGATTGATAAATACCTAATGCAAGTTGTTGAAAATACTACACGAAATAAAATCCAACAAGCAGCTACAGCAGGAAATATTTTAGTAAATGATGTTCCGGTAAAATCAAACTACAAAGTAAAACCGTTTGATGTAGTTCGGTATTTAATGGCACATCCACCTTATGAATATTTGTTGGAGCCTGAAAACATTCCTATTTCAATCGTCTACGAGGATGACCAATTATTAATTGTAAATAAAGAAGCCGGAATGGTGGTTCATCCTGGTCACGGAAACTATAGCGGAACATTGGTAAATGCTTTGGCTTTTCATTTTGAAAATTTACCAATGAATAGTTCCGAACGCCCAGGGTTAGTTCATCGAATTGATAAAAATACTTCCGGTCTTTTAGTTGTTGCTAAAACAGATCATGCTATGGCTTATTTAGCAAAACAATTTGCAGATAAAACTTCTGAGCGTGAATACATTGCATTAGTTTGGGGAAATTTAGTGGAAGAGGAAGGTACCATTGGTGGTTATATCGGAAGACATCAAAAAGACCGAATGCAAATGGCTGTTTATGATAGTGATGCTTTTGGAAAACCTGCCGTAACGCATTACAAAGTGTTAGAAAGATTTGGATATGTTACGCTGATTTCCTGTAAGTTGGAAACTGGTAGAACGCATCAGATTCGTACACACATGAAGCACATTGGTCATCCGTTGTTTAATGATGAACGCTATGGAGGACATCAGATTCTGAAAGGAACAACTTTTACAAAATACAAACAGTTTGTAGAAAATTGTTTTAAAATTTTACCTCGACAAGCTCTACATGCCAAAACATTGGGTTTTGAGCATCCCACTACCAAAGAATTCATGCGTTTTGATTCTGAAATTCCGCAAGATATGGTAGATTGTATTGAAAAATGGAGAAATTATTCCAAATCAAATACATTTGAAGAAGAATAGTAATAAGTAAAAAAAGCAGCAATCTCATATTTGATTTTGCTGCTTTTGTTTTATACTATTATAATCCGTTTATCCTCTTCTGAAAGAACTAGACGACTCACGAGATGAAGAACGCTCAGATCTTGAAGAACTTTTTCTTGGTGCACTCATTTGACTCGAAGAACGTGGCGTTGATTCTACTTTTGGTGCTGAACTTCTAGGGATACTCATTGAGTTAGAATTAACTCTAGGAGTAGATCTTACTTTTGGAACACTAGCAGAATTTTCAAAACTATTACTATTAGTTCTTGGTGTATTTCTCGGATTAGAAAATACAGCACTTTCAGTCGAAGAATTATTTCTCACTCGTGGGTTAGAATTCTCATTAGTTAATGAACTGTTTGAACTAAATCCAGAACTTCTTGTGTTGCTTTTTGGCGTTCTATCAGAAATTCTGGGTGTGTTAATGGCCATATCTTCTGAACGTGTTGAACTATTTGCTCTTGTTCTTGGCGTGCTTTGCGATGTATAAGAACGTACTCCATTATTTCTTGTTCCAGTATAGGAAGTTTCAGAAAATTGGTTATTTCTTATATTTCTATCAGAAGCATCAGCTGTAAAGTTTTGACTTCTCGTGGCTCTGGTTTGCGTTAATTCATGTCGATTATTGATACCTCTATTTCTTGTAGAGAACGAACGAGTAGGGTATTGCACTTCATAAGAATTAGCTCTTCGGGTTTGGTGCATCGCAATTGCTCTTGAACTTCTTCTGTAATTCACATAATGACAGGTGTTATTTACGTTTACAAAAACATTAACATGATTTCGGTATCTAAAAATTGGCCAAGGATTCCAAGCATAATAATAGGTAGGATAATATCCCCAAAACCATGGTGAGCAATACGGACGATAGGTGTTAACCCAGAATGAATTAAATAGAATTGGTCTATGTATATAAATCGGTTCATAAATATAATTTGTACCATACATAAATACATCACCCACTACTTGAACTTGTACATTATTGTTTCTGTCTCTTTCAACTTCAACAGTAGCTACATCCTGAAATACATCTCTTCCTAAAACGGATTGAACTATGATTAAGTGGGTTCCGTTTTCAACCACTTCAATTACTCGCAAATAATCCACTTGATTATCATTGTTAAGGTCCAAATTAGAAATTGGATTGGACGGGTCATTCAATCTTCTTTCAAAATCTTCTAAATCGGCAGCTTCTCCAAAAATGTGAGCAACTGCTCTTAAATCTAAATTATCACTGATATCAATAGAATTTGCTCGCACAGTTGTTCTATCTTGGGCAATACTGCTTGTCATCCCGACAAACAAAAAGCAAAGGGTAAATAATGTAGTTTTCATAATCTAACGTATTAAAAGTTGATCGTATATTAACTATACATTTATAACAATACAATTTCTGTGCCAATAGTTTTTGAATGATTTTTTTATAAGAATATTTTGTAATATCATATTTGTTAAACTCATATTTGTTTTTATATTTGCATAAATTTTTAACAAAATGCGTAAAGTTTGTGAATTTCTACTGTTAATCCTATTAATATCTTGTAAGGATGTTGAAAAAAAACCAATCACGAACTTACGTGCTCCGTTTACCGGAGTAGAAATTGATACCCTGCTATCAGATTCCATGAGTGTACGTGCCATTACGTTGGAAAAAGACAGGGTTTGGTATGCAACCGATAAAGGGACTTATGGGTATTGCAAGTTTGATAAATCAAAAAACTATATTGGTCAAATCACGTGTGATACAATAAATCCTCATTTTAGAGGAATAGCCAAAAACAGTACTTCTATTTTTATGATTAGTACTGAAAAACCGGCTGTTATTTATCAGGTTTCTAAAACAGATAATTTGGTAACTAAAGTTTTTGAAGATAAACATCCGAATGCTTTTTACAACGGAATTCAATTTTGGAATGATTATGAAGGAATCGCCATGGGGGATCCTCAAAATGGTTGTCTTTCAATTGTGATTACCAGAGATGCCGGAAAAACTTGGTCAAAAATACCGTGTAGAGATTTACCAAAAATAGAACAAGGAGAAGCCGGTTTTGCTGCCAGTAATTCGAGTTTGGTTGTAAAAGGGAATAATGCCTGGATTGTAACCGGAGGTTCAAAAGCAAGGATTTTCTTTTCAAAAGACAAAGGAAAAACGTGGACAGTGTATAATACTCCCATAAACCAAGGAAAACCAATGGCCGGAATTTTTACAGCTGATTTTTACAACGATACTATTGGAATTATTGCCGGTGGTGATTATGAAAATCAAGATGAAAATTCTAAAAATAAAGCCCTAACCATTAACAGTGGACAATCCTGGGCTTTGATTTCAGACGGTGATGGATTTGGTTATACTTCTTGTATCCAATTTGTTCCTGAATCCGGTGGACTTTTAACGGTGAGTGTTGGTCCGCAAGGTATTTACTTTTCTAATGACAGTGGTAATTTTTGGAAAAAAATCAGTAATATAAAAGATTTTCATACCATTCGTTTTATCAATGAGCGAAACGCCATTGCAGCCGGAAATAATAAGATTGTCAAAATTAAATTTACGTCAAATTAATTTCTTTTAGACGAACGGTTTTCACGGTATTGTTTCAAAAGATTTCGATTAAAATCTTCTTCAGCTTTTTTGAGTTTAATTATTTTATGCGAGCTGATTACATTCTTTAAATCAGCCACCAATTTTTTTCTCAATTGATGTGTTTCTTCTTCAACACTTTCCAATTGAGAAAGTAAAACAGCTGCTTCTTTTTCAGACATTGAATCCAAATCAGCATCCATACGTTTCATATAGGACTTCATTTTTTCGTGACGTAATTCAAATTGCTTGTCTTCAAAAGCGTTATAAATCGGCCAAAACTTTTCAGCTTCTTGAGAAGTTAAACTTAATTCATTTGTAATAAAAGCAGTTTTTAAAGCTTTTACTTTATCTCTTTTGCCACCTTGTGCAAAACCTGTTGATGTAAAAATCAAACAAATAAATAGTGTATAAATGGTACTTTTTTTCATGGTATTCTTTTTAATCGATAAGATATTGTTCAATGGTTTTGTTTTCAAGTAAATATTTTTCAATGGTTTCCGTTTCTAATGATTGTTGCTCTTGCAAAGAAATTAAATCGGATTCGTCTAAATGACTAATGATATCTTCCGTATAAATAGTTGGATGATAGCTTAAATACTGTTCTATAGATTCATCATCCAGAGTTGTTGAATTTACTTTCCAGTTTTGATATAAAGGAATACTGACTGCCAAAACAACAACAGCAGCAATAGCAGAAAACCAATATTTTCGATTGGGATTCAATTGAATTACTTTCGGCTCTTCGATAGCTAATTGAGCTGAAATTCTGGATTCGAGTTCTTCAAAATAACTTTCGGGAACTTTAAAGCCCGATTTAATTTTTGGTTGTTTATGTAAATCTATTGGATTCATACTTGTTTGACTTTAAAAATTTGCAATGGTTTAATCAACGTTTAAATATTCTTCAATTTTTTTTACTGCAATGTGGTAGGAAGCTTTCAATCCTCCAACTGATGTACCTAAAATTTCTGATATTTCTTCATATTTTAATTCTTCAAAATATTTCATTTTAAACACGAGTTGTTGTTTTTCCGGTAGTCGAGCAATTGCTTTTTGCAGTTTTAATTGAATTTCATCACCATCAAAATATTCATCGGCTTGGATTTTTTCGGTTTGTTGTTGCAAATATTCTTCGCTGGTCGTTTGAAATCGTTTTGATTTTTGTTGCAAAAAAGTGAGCGATTCATTGGTTGCAATGCGGTACATCCACGAAAACAGCTTACTTTCTCCTTTAAATGCGTTTAAGTTTCTAAAAACTTTGACAAAAGTATTTTGTAAAACATCATCGGCATCATCGTGATTTAAAACCAAATTACGAATATGTGAATACAAAGGTCGCTGGTATTGAGATACCAACTGCTGAAAGGCATTTCGCTGCGTTTTGGGATTTAATAACGCTTCTATAAAAGCTTTTTCGTCTTGCACAACCGTGTTTATCGATTAGACTGTGAATGTACAAAAAGGTTTAATAGTTTTTTAAAAATATAATTCTTAGCTATTCAATAGGAGTAGCGTTTACTAGTGATGGAGAAATCACTTGATTTGTTTGTTGCTTAATCGGTATATAAATTTCGGTTAACCATTGCGAAGGTTGCTTAACATCGGCTCTGTTTTTCACATACACTTCACGAAAAGCACCGTCAAAATTTTGGTCTAAATTGTTTTTTTTGAGGAAATCAAAACCTTTATCCCATGCTTCTTTACTGTGTGAATAATCGCCTTTTAAAACTATTTTTAACGCTTGGTGTGATGGAATACTATCCACTGTAAATTCACTTTCTGGAGTGGTATAAATAATTTCTTTTAACGGTGTGGCAATAGAAAACACCGTTTTGTTTTTTGCTACATCGTAAGTATCAAAAATGACAAACTTTTGGTTGTTGGTTTTGATGTTATTTTCTGTTACAAAATTATGAAGCAAAGGCAACGATTTTTGAAGAACACTATAAAAATCAGTAACCTTACTTTCACCTTTTCGCTTTAAGTAAATTTGAGGTAATACTTCAACAATTCCATTTAAATCTATTGAATAAGTTGAAATTTCTTTACGAAGTACTTTATCTAATGAAGCCAGTTTGTTTTCAAAATCGGTACTTAATTTTTTTTCAAATCCACCGTAAAATAAGGACTGTAATTTTCCCATGAAATCTAATTCTCCACTAGAATTCATTGTAACTTTGGTTCCTCCAATGGTATCTTTAAAGGTAATGTAAGCATCTCCTGATTCTCCATTCCAATTCACTTTCTGAGCAATACTGTCGTTTTCTTTTAAATAAATAGTTTTTACAGAACCTTCTCCATCTTTCCCTGTCCAACTAAATGATCCACCCACACCAATGGTGCTTTTGGGGTAACTAATTTTCAATTCCTCTTCATCTAATCCACAAAATGATTCCCAATTTTGATAATCATTTACATATTGAAAAAGAGCCGATTTTTCAATGTTAATTACTTTACTTTTGGTAACTGAAAATAAACCGTTTTGGGTTGACAAATAAACCGTAAAAGCAATTAAAATCAACAAAATTAATAGTAAAATATACTTTAATATTTTCATTGCGAATGGATGCTATTTAAATAACGATGTAAAGGTAGGAAATTAATTCTTGTTTTAACAAAGAGGAAATTTTTGCAAAAAAAAAAGCAAAAAAAAACGCCACGAAAATTGTGACGTTTTATAATGGGGATACCTTTTGAAAATTATTTTCCGGTTTGTTTTTTCATTTCTTTTTCAATCATGTCATAAAACTGATCGATTTTTGGCATTACAATTATTCTTGTTCTGCGATTAGCGGCTCTGTTTTCAACCGTATTGTTTTCAACCAATGGAAGGTATTCGCTTCTTCCGGCTGCAATAAGCTGACGCGGATTTACTTTGTGCGTGTTAGTAAGCACTCGAACTACAGCGGTAGCACGTTTCACACTCAAATCCCAGTTATCAACAAGCACACCATTTTTATACGGAACGTTGTCTGTATGACTTTCTACCATACATTCAAAATCGGGTTTGTCTTTTACAACTTTAGCCACTTTACCTAAAATTTCTTTGGCACGATCGCTTATTTCATAACTACCTGATTTAAAAAGCAATTTATCGGCGATTGAAATCATCACAACACCTTTATCAACATTAATTTCAATATCCGGGTCAGAAATCCCAACAGCCCCTTTTAAACTTGTTACTAAGGCCAACGTAACACTGTCTTTTTTCGTCAAGGCATCTTGCAAACGCGAAATTTTTAAATCTTTTTCTTTTAAACTTTCTAATGATTTTTCAAGATTCTCTGCTCCTTTGGCGGTTAGCGTTGTTAAATTACCCATGTTGTTGATTAAATCCGAATTGTTTTTCTTCAAATCATTAACTTGATTGGTAAGTAATTCTTTTTCACTTAAACACAAGTTTAATTTTGAAGTTGCAGTGTTCAGTAAATCTTGACATTCTTTGTTTTTTGCCTCCAATTCTGCTATTTTCTTTTTGGTGCCACAAGAGCCTAAGGTTAAGGCAACAATAGATAGTAATAAAACTACTTTTCTCATAATTATGATTTTTTATTTTTTACAAAATTAATGTCATTCTGTGAATAGAATTACATTTTAATAGATAAACTAATGTTAAAATTTATCCACAAATAGCGTGCATTTTTTTACAAAATAGTTGTAAACAATACTTGTAGTATGGTAATAGCTACTCTTGACTTTCACTTTTCGTTTTCGTATGGTTTTAATTAACAAGCCGTAAAATGAAAAATGGGCTTTAATTATCGAAATAGTGTGTTTGTACTTTCCCTTCGATATAAATTGAATGCCTGCAATGCCATCTAAAATCATTCTTCCGACAACTATGAAAAATAATTTATTTGACGGTAAATTCTTTGTTAGCATCAATAATGAATTCCTAAAATTTAAAAAGGTTTTCCTTGGATTAGCATTCGATAAAGTTCCTCCTCCCAAGTGATAAACCGTCGATTGACCACAATAAAAAGTATCGTAATTCAAGGTAAAGCTCCGCCAACACAAATCGATTTCTTCTTGATGGGCAAAAAAATCGGCATCAAAACCCTTTAATTCTTGAAACACATCTTTTCGGATAAAAAAACAGGCTCCGGAGGCCCAAAATATTTGTCGAGTGTCGTTGTATTGTCCTTTGTCTTCTTCAATCGTATCAAAAATGCGTCCTCGACAATAAGGATAACCAAATTTATCAATAAAACCTCCACCGGCTCCGGCATATTCGAAATGGGTTTTCTTTTTGTAATCTAGAATTTTAGGTTGAACAATCGCCGTATTTGGATGACTTTCAAAAAGGGATAGAATAGGAGTGAGCCAATTTTCGGTTACTGCAATATCGGAGTTGACTAAACAAAAAATTTCTTCTTCAATGTTTTGTAATCCTTCATTATAACCTTGTGCAAATCCATAATTCTCTTTGTTTTGAATGATTTTAACAGACGGAAATTCTTGCTTCAAAACCATTATTGAATCATCTGTAGAAGCATTGTCAATCAAATAAACCGTTCCTTCTTGCGAATACTTAACCACCGAAGGCAAAAACTCTTTCAAAAGTTTAGCTCCGTTCCAATTTAAAATGACTACTGCGATTTTTTTCAAGATGATTTTGTTATTGCGTTATAACTAGGAATATCTTTCAAAAACAAATAACTTTCCTTTTCCAAATCCATTTGACAAAAATAGTGATTCAATCCGTTGGTAACCATTAAATAATTGGCTTTTAAAGTCAAGTTATAACGGGCAATTTGATCAAAAACGGTTTGTGAAATGGCTACGTTCGGTTGTTTACATTCTACTACTAAAAAAACAGTTCCATTTGGTTGAAAAACAACAACATCATAACGCTTAGTTAAACCATTAATTTTAATCACTTTTTCTACATTAATCAATGATTTAGGGTAGTTTTTATCGACCATTAAAAATTGCACTACGTGAATGCGTACCCATTCTTCCGGAGTGAGTACCACAAATTTTTTCCTGATTTCATCAAAAACCAACAAGTTATTTTCACTATTTTTGAAGCGAAAGGAATAGTCGGGAAAATTCAGTTTTTGCATACCGCAAATGTACTTATTTTAAATAAAAAGCCAACTTATTCGCCAAGACAACCCTACCATGGATGAAATTGTAAAAATTATTAATGACATAAAAAACGGAAACATCAAACCCATTTATTTTTTAATGGGCGAAGAACCTTATTATATTGATAAATTAACGGAATATATTGAAGATAATGTTTTGTCGGAAGACGAAAAAGGATTCAACCAAATGGTGTTGTACGGACGAGATGTAACGGTAGAAGACATTGTGGGCAATGCCAAACGCTACCCCATGATGGCCGACCGACAAGTGGTGATTGTAAAAGAAGCTCAAGAGCTTTCCAGAACCATAGACAAATTGGAAAGTTATGCTGAAAACCCACAACCTACAACGGTATTGGTTATGGCATACAAATATAAAACGTTGGATAAACGTAAAAAATTAACCAAAACCATTGAAAAAAACGGACTCCTTTTTGAGAGTAAAAAGTTATACGAAAATCAAGTGGCAGCATGGATTTCAAGGGTTTTAAAGCCGAAAGACTATTCCATTGAACCTAAAGCCGCTGCTATGTTGGTAGAATTTTTAGGGACGGATTTGAGTCGTATCAGCAATGAACTAGACAAACTACAAATCATTTTACCAAAAGGCACGGTCATTAATCCCAATCATATTGAAACGAATATAGGGTTTAGTAAAGATTTTAATCAGTTTGAGTTTCGAAAAGCCATTGGTGATCGAAACGAGTTGCAATCCTACCGAATTGCTCAACATTTTTCGCAAAACAAAAAAGAATACCCAATAGTACTGACGATTGGAATGGTATTTGCCTTTTTTTCTGCGTTGTTGCAATACCATGGATTGAAAGATAAATCACCCGGAAATGTTTCAAAAGTGATAAAAGTAAATCCGTACTTTTTAAAAGATTATGATGTCGCCTTGAAAAATTACCCCATGAAAAAAGTCAGCTCCATCGTTGCCAAACTACGCGAAATTGATGTGAAAAGCAAAGGAGTAGGTGCGAATCAATTGAATGATGAAGATTTGTACAAAGAGTTGCTGACTACCATTTTTGCAAAATAAAAAACCATCAATCGGATGGGATTGATGGTCTGTTTTTTATGTAAATGAAGTTAGAATTTTACGGTAACCGTTTTCATTTCACCATTGCGTTTAAATGTAACCGGTAATTCATCTCCGGAATTGATTTTTGATAAACAATTCATATAGCCATACACTTCTTTAATCTCACAATCGCCAATTTTTAGGATCACATCACCGCCTTGTATTCCGGCCAATTGAGCCGGTCTGTTATCCGTAACACCATCTACATGTAATCCGTCGCCGTGATCGGTATAATCCGGCATGATGCCTAAGGTTACTTTGTATTTGGGAGCGGTTTTAGGAGCATCAGTTTTGGTAGGAACAAATTCTACTTTGTCTAAAGCAGCGATTTCATTACACACTCTGAAAACATAATCAGTAATGTTGCGAACACCGTAATAATTAATTTTTTCTTCATCATCCGAAGGTTTGTGGTAATCAGCATGCGTTCCGGTAAAGAAAAATAACACCGGAATATTTTTCAAATAAAAAGAAGTATGATCCGAAGGTCCCATGCCGCTTTCGTCCAAGGTCACCGCAAATCCGGCCGGTTTATTTCGTTCCACAATCGATTTGAAGTTGGGATTGGTTCCTACACCGCCAACCGTCAGGTTTTTCATTTCGTTCAAACGACCAATCATGTCCAAATTTATCATGCTGATAATATTCGGATGATTATTTTTCAACACATTGGCCAATTGTTTCGAACCGATTAGTCCGTCTTCTTCACCAGAGAAAAAGGCAAATAAATAATTTACGTTTTCAGTCGATTTATTTTTGGCATACATGCGGGCCAATTCCAAAACAGCCGCTACACCTGAAGCATTGTCATCCGCACCGTTGTGAATTTCTCCTTTTGAATTGGGTTTAGAAGAATGATTGTGCTCATTCAATCCCAAATGGTCATAATGTGCTCCAATTAAAATGGTTTTGGTCGCTTTGTTATCTAAAAAGCCTACCACATTTTTACCTGAATTTGGTTTGATTTGGGTGGAATCATGCGGATTCAAACGTACTTTATAGTCAAATTTTTGAATATAATTTTTTCCGTCAAATGGTTTTAAACCCAAACTTTTCAATTCTTTTACCAAATAATTAGCAGCCAATTCTTCACCTTTTGAACCGGTTAATCGCCCTTGTAATTCATCAGAAGCTAAATAAGAAATATGTTTTTTCAACGATTTGGGTTGCGTCAATTCCGCTTCGTCTTGATCTACCCAATCCGCTATGAACACATTGGTTTCTCTGGGTTTCGACTGCATTCGATTACTCGAAAAAACCAATTTTTTTCCATCGGGTGAAAACATTGGAAAGGCATTGAATTCACTTTCCCAGGTAATTTGACGTAAATTTTCTCCATTGATATCAATCATGTACAATTGAAAATCATATCCTCTGGTTGAATGATGATTGGAGGAAAAAATGATTTTTTGGTCTGACGGATGAAAGTAGGGAGCCCAATTGGCTTTACCTAAATTAGTAATTTGTTTTAAATCAGAACCGTCAATGTTACAAGTGTAAATTTCCATTTCCGAAGGAGCAACCAAATTTTGGCTCAACAACTCTTTGTATTCTTTGATTTCTTCCTCCGTTTTTGGACGTGAAGAACGGAATACAATTTTCTTGCTGTCATGCGAAAAGAAACAACCCCCGTCATAACCCAAACCAAAAGTGATTTGTTTCAAGTTTGAACCATCAATGTCCATCGTATAAATTTCCAAATCACCACTTCTGATGCTGGTGAAGGCAATTTTTTTTCCGTCAGGAGAAACCACTGCTTCGGCATCATAACCCGGAGAATCAGTCAATTTTTTAGTGATATTCCCATTCAAATCCGCTATGTAAATATCAAATTCCGGATAAATGGCCCAAAGGTATTTTCCATCGGTTGATTTTGGTGGAGCAGGACAAGCATGGTTGTCTGCGTGTGTAGAAGCATACAAAATATGTTTTCCATCCGGCATATAATAGGAGCAAGTGGTTCTACCTTTTCCGGTGGAAATCAATTTCAAACTATTTTCATTGAATTCTTGTTCCTGTAAATCCAACATGAAAATTTGGTCACACGGAACGCCAAACGCTTTATTGGTCACTTGAAGCGTTAATTTTTTTCCATCCGGACTAAAATAAGCCTCCGCATTATCACCGCCAAAGGTAAGTTGTTTGATGTTTTTTAGATGTTTTTCTTGAGCAACCAAAAGAGTTGACAAACAAAGAAAAGCAAGTAGAAAAGTATTTTTAAACATGATCTTAATTTTGAAATGAATGCAAATATACCAATTACAAATGGGTCGAAAAAAGATTTTTATTTTGTTTGTGATTTGTTCCTCTTGATTCATTTTGTATTAAAACTTTATTGTCGATATTTGCATTTCCAAAAACAAAAAAACTAAATCATGGGGATGAATAAGAATACAGTCTTAGCATGGGCAACTTTCATTATGATTATTATGGGAATTATCCTTATCGGATTAGGCATTTATCGCTATGCCGATGTAGCCGGATGGGGTTTTGCCACAGTTGGTATAGGATTTTTAGCCATTGCATGGGTGTTTAATGCTTTAAAAGGAAGAGTATAATTTAATTTTACACAACAATGTCAGACGATAAAAAAGTCATCTTTTCGATGTCGAAAGTAAGCAAGACTTACTCCAGCACCAACAAACAAGTTTTAAAAGATATTTATTTGAGCTTCTTTTATGGAGCCAAAATTGGAATTTTAGGTTTAAATGGCTCCGGAAAATCATCTTTATTAAAGATTATAGCCGGTGTAGATAAGAATTTCCAAGGTGATTTGGTATTTGCTCCCGGTTACAAAGTAGGGTATTTAGAGCAAGAACCGCAATTGGATGAAAATAAAACGGTTATTGAAATTGTTCGCGAAGGAGCCGCAGAAATTTTTGCCCTTTTAGAGGAATTCAACAAAATCAACGATATGTTTGGTCTGCCGGAGGTCTATGAAGATGCCGATAAAATGCAAAAATTGATGGACCGTCAAGCGGAATTGCAAGATAAAATTGATGCCGTTGGAGCATGGGAAATTGATAATAAATTAGAAGTAGCGATGGATGCTCTTCGCACACCGGATTCCGATACACCAATTAAAGTATTGTCCGGTGGTGAAAAAAGACGCGTGGCGTTGTGTCGATTATTGTTACAACAACCGGATGTGTTATTATTGGATGAGCCAACCAACCACTTAGATGCAGAATCGGTATTGTGGTTAGAACAACATTTACAACAATATCCTGGAACCGTAATTGCCGTAACACACGACCGTTATTTCTTAGACAACGTAGCGGGTTGGATTTTGGAACTGGATAGAGGAGAAGGGATTCCGTGGAAAGGAAATTATTCTTCTTGGTTAGACCAAAAATCAAAACGTTTAGAATTAGAAGAAAAAGTAGCTTCCAAACGTAGAAAAACCTTAGAACGCGAGCTAGAATGGGTGCGTCAAGGAGCCAAAGGTCGTCAGACGAAACAAAAAGCACGTTTACAGAATTATGACAAACTCTTAAACGAAGACCAAAAAGCATTGGATGAAAAATTAGAATTGTATATTCCAAACGGACCACGTTTAGGGACAAATGTTATTGAAGCAAAAGGTGTTGCCAAAGCGTATGGAGATAAATTGTTGTATGAAGATTTGAATTTCACCCTTCCACAAGCCGGAATTGTGGGTATCATTGGTCCGAATGGAGCGGGAAAAACGACCATTTTCAGAATGATTATGGGAGAGGAAACACCGGACAAAGGTACATTTACCATTGGAGAAACCGTAAAAATTGCCTATGTTGATCAATCGCATTCCAACATCAATCCGGATAAATCGATTTGGGAAAACTTTTGTGATGGTCAGGAATTAATCATGATGGGTGGTAGACAAGTCAACTCAAGAGCATATTTGAGTCGTTTTAACTTTGGTGGAAGTGATCAAAATAAAAAAGTAGCTACGCTATCCGGTGGAGAACGCAACCGATTGCATTTAGCTATCACTTTAAAAGAAGAAGGAAACGTATTGTTACTGGATGAGCCAACTAATGATTTGGATGTAAATACCTTACGAGCCTTAGAGGAAGGGTTGGAAAATTTTGCCGGTTGTGCGGTGATAATTTCACACGACAGATGGTTTTTAGATCGAGTATGTACACATATCTTGGCATTTGAAGGCGATTCGCAAGTCTATTTCTTTGAAGGCAGTTTTTCTGAATATGAAGAAAACAAACGCAAACGTTTAGGTGGTGATTTGACACCTAAGCGAATTAAATACAAAAAATTAGTGCGAAATTAATTTTAATCAAAATCCTGAGCAATCAGGATTTTTTTTCATTATTTTACTTTATATTTGAGAAATAATCGATTAAGAATGTCCCAAAAATTTGGTTATCTACTACTGTCTATATTTCTTTCTTTTTCTGTTTTTTCGCAAGAAAAAAAAGTAACCAGAGAGGACGTATTGAATCTGTTGATTACTTCAGATAGTTTGATGTTTAAAACAAAATACAAACAATCACTTTTACTATCCAATGAAGCTCTAAAAAAAGCCAAACAATTAAAAAATGACAACCTGATTGCTTTGTCATACAACTCGATTGCGGGTAATTATGAAGAAATCTTAGAGGAAGACAAAGCTCTTGATTTCTACAAAAAGGCAGTAGTTTACTCCGAAAAAGCAAGTAATGATACCTTAAAAAATTGGTTTTACAACAATATTGGTAATATTTATTTGTACCGCAAAAATAACGTTGATGTTGGAATAGAATATTATAACAAATCTTTAGAATTTTCCAATCGTTTGAAAGATACTGCCTCAACGGTATTGACAAAATTAAATCTCTCGTGGGCCTATTTTCAAAAGAAGGATTATACCAAGGCTATTCAGAACTTGGATTTTGCTGAAAAGCATATTGATTATATGCGTTTTCCCGATACAGAAACCTATCTTAATTTGCTGTTAGGGATGAAGTTTAATCATTTAAAAGACAATGAAAAAGCCAAATTATATTATGAAAAAGCCATTGCAATAAGTACAAAAAATCAATTAGATTCTTATTTATCAGACAGCTATGAGCAATTTGCTAACCACCTATTTGAAATTGGGGATTACAAAAATGCTTATTTAGCTTTAGATAAACACGAGGAAGTTAAAGATCGTGTTTTTCGTTCCGAAAATATCAAAAATGCTGAATTAGTTGCCTTAAAAATTGAACTGGAGGAGTCCAAAAAAGAAATTCAAAAAATAAAAAAAGAACGAAGTCTTCAATCGGACAACTTGAAAAAAACCAAAATTATTGTCACTTTGATACTTGTGTTTTTAATGTTGATGATGTTTTTGCTGTATATTTTGTATCGAAATAATATTTTTAGAAGAAAAATTAATAATTTTTTGGAATCTAAAAATGAAGAATTAAATATTGCTAAAGAAAAAGCGGAAGAAGCATCTAAATTAAAAACACAATTCATTTCAACAATCAGTCATGAATTGCGAACACCATTGTATGGCGTAGTTGGAATAACAAATATGCTTTCAGACGAACACAAAGAATTGGCTAATAGTCCACATTTAAATTCTTTAAAATTTTCAGCACGTTATCTTCTGTCGTTGGTAAATGACTTACTTCAAATCAATAAAATTGAAGAGAATAAAGTGGTTTTAGAGCATGTAACCATGAATGTGGCTGACGAAATCAACATGGTTTCCAATTCTTTATCCTTCATCGCTACTCGCAACAATAACAAAGTTATTACTGAAATCGACCCTACAATTCCTGAGTTTTTAGTGGGAGATAAAATCAGACTTTCTCAAATTTTAATGAATTTGGTCAGTAACGCTTTGAAATTTACACAAAACGGTGAAGTAAAAATTAAAGCTGGATTAGATCGTAAAGAAAATTCACTTTGCTACATTAAGTTTGAAGTAATCGATACCGGAATGGGTATTGCAGAAAAAGATCTAGGAAAGATATTTGATAAGTTTGTACAAATCGATCGTAAAGAAGATGATTACCAAGGTGCCGGATTAGGATTATCTATTGTGAAAAAATTGGTAAAATTATTTGGTAGCGAAATTTTTGTAAAAAGTCAAGAAGGAAAAGGAACCGCTTTTGATTTTACGATTGCTTTTGATTCGGATAGCTCCAAAGTGAATGAAATAATTAATAATATTCCGGTTGACCTTTCTAATGCTCAAATCTATAAAGTTTTGGTAGTAGAAGACAACAAAATCAATCAAATGGTTACCCGAAAAATTATGGAAAAAAGTAACTTCAAAACGTTAATTGTTGATGATGGCTATGCCGCTATAGAAGCGTTGTCTAAAGAACCTTTTGATGTTGTGTTAATGGATATAAATATGCCACTGATTAATGGTTTTGAAACGACTAAACTTATCCGTAAAAAAGGATTAACAATCCCAATTATTGCATTAACAGCGTTTGCAAAAGATGAAATTTCAGAGGAAGCTTTTGAGGCCGGAATGAATGATGTGCTGATTAAACCTTTTGAACCTACAAAGTTAATTTACAGCATCGAAATGTTAGTAAAAAGAAAAAATGACTAATACCAACGTTTTTTATTCTTTTTAGAAGCATCTGATTTTCGGGAAGTATTATTTTTCTTTGTATTTCGGTAATCTTTTTTTGCCGGTTCTTCCGTTTTGGTTTCCTCAACATTCGTCCATGGATAGGGATGATCTTTGATGGTTTTCACATTCACTCTAACTAACTTTTGAATGTCTTTCCAATACACTTCTTCATCTTTTCCACAAAATGAAATCGATATTCCGCCATTTCCGGCACGTCCGGTTCTTCCGATACGGTGCACGTAGGTTTCAGGAATGTTGGGTAAATCGAAGTTTAAAACATACGGTAAGCTTTCTATATCAATTCCACGAGCGGCAATATCGGTGGCTACTAAAACCGAAATTTCATTCTTTTTAAAAGCCTCTAATACGCGTTGACGGGCCGATTGTGATTTGTCTCCGTGAATCGCCTCTGCATTTACACCGTTTTTCTTCAAAGCTTTGACTACATTATCGGCTCCATGTTTGGTTCGGCTAAAAACTAACAATTGTTTTAAACCTTCATTTCGAATGAGATGGTATAATAATTTCCTTTTATCTTCTTTGTTGACAAAGTAAATGCGTTGCTCCACCGTTTCTGCCGTAGAAGAAATAGGTGTGACTGAAACATATTTTGGATTGGTTAAAAAACTATCCGCTAATTCTCTAATCGCAATTGGCATGGTGGCCGAAAACAATAAAGTCTGACGATTATCAGGCGTTAATTTGATGATTTTTTTCACATCATTAATAAACCCCATGTCTAACATTTGGTCAGCTTCGTCTAAAACCAACGTATGCAAATGGTCTAAATTAATAAAACCTTGTTTATGTAAATCCAATAAACGACCAGGCGTAACAATCAAAACATCGACTCCTTTTTTTAATTGATCTACCTGTGGCACTTGGCTCACACCACCGAAAATAGTGAGTTGACGAATATTAGTATAACGACCGTAGGTATCAAAACTTTCCCCAATTTGAATAGCTAATTCTCGTGTTGGTGTAACAACTAACGCACGAATATTTTTGCGTTTTTGAGCAGAACCAACAATTCTATGTAATAAATTCAGGATAGGAATGGCAAAAGCGGCCGTTTTTCCGGTACCGGTTTGAGCACAACCCACTAAATCGTTTCCTTCTAAAATGATGGGAATAGCTTGTTGCTGAATAGGAGTAGGAGTGGTATAGCCTTCGTCAGACAAGGCATGTTGTATATTTTGAAGTAGATTTAAATCCTGAAAAGTCATCGTGTTTTATTTGGCGGCAAAGATAGGGTAATTTTGTGAGAGTATAGGTTATGAAGAAAGGTAAGCAATTTTGTGTTTAATAATTCATGGTAAATATGGTATCTCACTTTTATTATATTCGTATTTTTCACAGATAATTTTAAACTGATTTTCAGTTAATAAAATAACATGTAAATCATTTCCTTCGTAAAGTAAAAAGAACTTTTCATTACTATTATGTTTTTTCAATAGTTCATTTATTTTACTAAAGAATCTTCTCGGAGCAACATCCCAAAAAGTATAATTTTCTATATCATATTGAGAATAAAGCATTATTTCTTCTTCATTGATGAAAATCGTGTTATTAAATTCGATTTGATCACTTTTACGAATTGAAATTTCAAAACTTCTTTTTTTTAATACTTTATTTAGATTAGGCAGAAAAAAATCAAAACTAAATTCTGCTAGTTCCTCGGCATCAACATGAATTAATCTATAAATATCTTCATTGTAAATATCAAATTTATTAATTAAGTTATGTTTAAGAGAATCTAATTTTTGAGAATCTGAATAGATTAGAAAATCATTTTGATAAAGTTCTTCACCAAAATTTCGATTATTTGCAACTGCTTCTGTTGGAACTTTGTAGTTGTTTTTTTTATTAGAACAACCTAAGAGGAAAAATGAAATAAAAATTATAAATAATTTCGTCATATAAAAGTCATTTTTTAAAACTCCAACACACCCTTCGCTTTCATAAAATCCGTAATCAAATAGCCAATTAATTTTCCGATTAATTGTGGATTTTTTTCATCGGATAAATCGGGGGCACCTTCGCAAATGTGTAAGTAAGCCGCATTAGCATGTTGACCAAAATGATGAATAAATTGACGGGTTTGTTCCACCGAAAATCCACTTGGGGTCATCGCACTGCTTGCAATATTAGGCAAAGCATCCAAATCGATTTCTATTCCAAAAAAGTCATTTTTGATGAAGGTCAGGGCTTGATTGAGTTCTTGCTCAAAATTTTTGACTTTTCGAATGGCAATTTCGTCATAGGTATTAAAACGAACACGGTCTTCTAGATCTTTTAATCGCAACAACACATTTTTGGAAGTATAACTTTCGTGTAAACCGTATATAAAGTATTTCTTTAAAAATCCTTCGTCAAACGCATAAGAAAATCCATTGCCACTATGTCTTCCTTCTAAAATTCTAAAATCAGAATGAGCATCGAGATTCAC
This sequence comes from Flavobacterium piscinae, assembly GCF_004122145.1. Taxonomy (GTDB): domain Bacteria; phylum Bacteroidota; class Bacteroidia; order Flavobacteriales; family Flavobacteriaceae; genus Flavobacterium; species Flavobacterium piscinae. The sequence continues at coordinate 152,837 of NZ_SBKQ01000006.1, read as the reverse complement.
AGTATTAATTGGTTTTCCTTTCGCTAAAGCAGTTCCTTTTATATTTCCATAAGCATTGTTGTGTCCGCCTCCAATAATAATCGGGATTTTTCCGGCTTTTACGATGGTAAAGACGATATGAGAAACTTCTTTATCAATTTTTTCTACCAGTGAGGAAAAGGTTTTACGGTCGTCTACATTATGAAAATTTAAATTTTCTGCAATTTTCATATCATTTTTCACATCCAATGACCCCAGAATCAATAGCTGACTACCTTTGCAAAAGCGATTGTGTTGAATGTTAGCAATACTACTAATAGCACTTTCCCAAGCTGAAGCGGCACCGGGTCGACCAAAATTAGCCCGAACACCTATGTCTTCCGGAATGCCGAATAAAACAAACTTAGCCTTGCATTCCGTTAAAAAAGTTACTGTGTCAACTCCTTTTGGAATCGTAAGCATTTTTTCGCCAAATTTTATCTCACCACTTCTATGATTGGTTATTCTTCCCAAATCAATGGAAGTAAACGGAACAAGGTTTTCCATAAAAAAAATATTGCATTCAAAAATACTATTTTTAAATAAATTACGTTAAAAAATTGCATATCGAATCTAAATTAAAATTAACTTTGCCTAAAATCAACTTAAAATGGAAAACCAAAACAACAACAATTCAAAACTAAAGGCGATAATACTCGTATTGTCACTTTTGCTCTTAGCCAGCTTGGGCTATATGTTTAAAATGAGTTCTGATGCTAAAAAAGTAGAAACAGAATTATCTTCTGTTACTGTTGAAAAAGAAACAGCTTTAGCTGATTTGGCTCAGTTGAAAACTACCTACGATGCAGCCATTGCAGAAAACACATCGATGTCTGAAGAATTAATTGCAGAACGCGACAAAGTGGTAAAGTTAATGGAAGAATTGAAAAAAGCTAAAGTTGACGCTGGAATATTAGCCAGCTATAAAAAACAAATTGCTAATTTACAGTCAAAAATGAATGATTTGATTCAAGAAAATGAATCTTTGAAAAAAATGAATCAGGATTTAACTACTGAAATTGACAGCACTAAAACAATTTTAGTGGAAGCTCAACAATACAATCAAGTATTGACCGGTCAAAATGAAGAATTATCTAAAACCGTTGAAAAAGCTTCTAAATTATCCATCTTAAACTTAAAAACGGGAGCTTATAAAGTAAAAAGTTCCGGTAAAGAAGTAGCTACAGAACGTGCTCGACGTGCTGATATTTTGAAAGTAAGTTTTACCATTGCTGAAAATAAAGTGGCTAAATCAGGTGATAAATCGTATTATATTCAAGTAATTGACAGTAAAAACAATGTTTTAGGCGAGAAAAAACTAATTGAATTTGGTGACCAATCCTTGACCTATAGTTTTATTACAACCGTTCAATATGAAAACAATACCGTAAATGTTTCAGAAAACCTTCCAGGTGAAAACTTTGAAAAAGGGACTTACTTCGTAAACATTTTCGATAAAGGTGAATTGGTTGGAAAAACAAGTTTCACATTGAAATAAGAATAATTTTAATAGAAGATAAAAGGAGCAATGTAATGTTGCTCCTTTTTTTATTAAATAACTTTTCCCTCAATAATCACACTTTCAATCAAATTACTTCCAAACTCATAAGGTAATTGATAGAAGGAATGAATGGGTTTTGTAATGATTATATTGGCTTTTTTACCTTTGGTAATACTTCCGTGTGAATCTGAAATTCCCATTGCATACGCACCATTTATCGTTGCAGCATTAATGGCTTCTTCCGGAGTCATTTTCATTTTGATACAAGCGGTGGCTACTACAAAATTCATATTTCCTGACGGTGTTGTTCCCGGATTATAATCGGTTGCTAACGCTAATGGTAAACCGGCTTCCATCATTTTTCGAGCCGGTGTGTAAGGAATACTGATAAAATAGCTACATGAAGGTAAAGCAACCGGCATGGTTTCCGATTTTTTTAGGACTTCAATGTCTTCGTCGGTTACAATTTCTAAGTGGTCAACCGTTAACGCCTTGTGCTTCACACAAGCAGCAATGCCATTGATGGCTGTGAATTGATTGACATGAATTTTTGCTTGCAAACCGTATTTTTTTCCGGCTTCCATGATGCGTTCGGTTTCTTCAACAGAAAAATAGCCGGTTTCTAAAAAGGCATCAATGTAATCGGCTAGGTTTTCTTTCGCAATCTTCGGCAACATTTCATGGATAATCAAATCGATATAACCGGAATGATTCGCTTTAAATTCTTTTGGAAAAGCATGAGCTCCCAAAAAAGTAGCTTTGATTTTAATGGGATAATTTTCTGCCAAACGTCTGATTACACGAAGCATTTTAAGTTCACCTGCTATAGTTAATCCATATCCCGATTTGATTTCGATGGCTCCGGTGCCTAATTGCATTACTTCTTTTAAACGCACTTCCGATTGTTTGTAAATTTCATCTTCCTCCGTTTCATTGAGCTTTTGAGCTGAATTTAAAATTCCACCTCCGCGATTGGCAATTTCTTCATAACTCAATCCATTAATTCGGTCTACAAATTCCTGCACCCGATTTCCGGCATAGACCAAGTGAGTATGACTGTCGCACCAAGAGGGTAAAACCACTTTCCCGGTGGCATCTATAATTTTTGCATCGGGTAGTGTAGGGCAATTATCCATTAAACCAAAATCAGTAATCAAATTATTTTCAATCAATAAAAAAGCATTTTTCAATAAGGGTAAATTTGCCATTTCTTTTCCGGAAACTTTCTGAATTCCAATTTCTCTGATTTGAATAAGCTCCTTGATATTGATGATGAGTGTTTGCATGAATAAAATATTTTCTGTAAAAATAGAATGAAAAAATTAAATCCCTTAATTTTATAAAAAATATAACCGTGAAACGATTAAAATATAAAAAAGGAAGAAAGGTTCAACCCAATCATTTTGAATATACCGGACAACACATTAATCAACCGATAGAGATGCAATTGTTTTTGTATAATTCAGAATCTTATACTGAAACAAAAAACCTTCATTTAGATAAAGTTGAAATTGATGAGTTATTGACTTCTCAAGATGTAAAATGGCTCAATGTGCATGGTTTGCATGATGGTGAACTCATTAAACGAATAGTCGAAACCATCGGTGTTGACGGTTATATCGCCGGTGATATTTTAAATGTGGCCAAACGTACCCGAATGGAAGAGTTGGAAAATGCTTTGTTTTTCAGTATTAAATCCATTTTACCGGAAAAAGATACCAATGTAAGAGTTGAACAAATCAGTTTTCTTTTAAAAGATAATTTATTGATTTCCTTTCAGGAAAAAAGAGGAGATTTTTTCACACACATTCGCGAAAGAATAAAAACCAATACCGGTTTAGTCTGCAAAAGACGAAATGATTTTTTGTTGTATTTGATGTTAGATGCTGTCATGGAAAATTTCTACATCACTATAGAAAAATATGAAGATATCATAGAACAACTTCAAATAGAGGCAAAAGTAAACGAAAGTCAAGATGTTTTGGTTAGAATTGAAAAATGCAGTGAAGATTTAAACTATTTGAAACGATCGATTATACCATTGAGAGATTCACTGTTTAATTTAAAATCGATGCAGGATGATGATGATTTTAATGGTATTGAAAAAACTACTTATAGCTTTTTTTCCCGACTGCATCAAAAAAGTTTAGAACTTTTAGATCAAATCGATTATGATATTAATTCCTTAGAAAGTGCTTCCAGTTTTTATTTTTCTGCACAAAGTCATCGGATGAATGAAATCATGAAAACGCTAACAATTGTGTCAGTTGTGTTTATTCCGCTTACATTTATTGTTGGGGTTTATGGAATGAATTTTGAAAACATGCCGGAATTAAAAGCTCCCAATGGCTATTTCATCACATTGGGAGTTATGTTTTTCCTGGTACTGGGTATGATCTATTATTTTAAACGCAAAAAGTGGTTCTAATTGACTGTAAAAGTGTAAAATCCGTTAGGGGCATTTATTGCAGTTGTGGCAATGGTTAAAAATGTGGAACGGTTGGCACTTTCTGAAATGATATCAAAATTAGTACCGTTAAATCCACTAAAAAAAGCAATTCGATATTGTCCCGATTCCGTTAATACGATTCCGCCTCTGTATTCATAAGCTTCTGTTACATCATTGTAAAAAGCAACTCCTGTAACATAATTGCCAATGCTCATTTCACCTTTATTTTCAATAAAATTACTACCGATTGCAACATTTTCCCATTCACCGTTAACTTGTTTTTCTAATCGATATAAAAAACTAAAGGTTTCTGAATTAGTTGTTCTGTAAACATCCAAAGGAGTTGTTTGATTTGGTTCAGCTAAATACCTTGAAAAAGTATCAGTATTCAACCATAGAACGTCATTCACTTCAAAACTGGGTTGAACTTCAATCGTAACTAAGCCCGGAATGGTGGTGTAAACCGCATTATAAAACTCTTCATCTTCTTTGCTACAAGAAATAGAAAGAGTTAATAAAACAAAAAGTAAAGTATATTGTAATGTTTTCATAGTAAATTTATTAAAATCGATACCCAATATTAACACCAACCCGTGGAATGATATCTGGACTTTCACCATTGCTGAACAAGTTTTTTCCCATTCCTACAAAAATGTCTATACCTAATTTTTCTTTAATGTAAAATTTGTGTCCAACAGCAGCTCCAATGGCATAATCGGAGTAATCTTTTTGAACAGCTTCATAATAACCGTTGTTATTTTGATCTAATAATCGTTCTAATTCGCGGTACTTACCTTGATTGGCAGAAACAAAAACTTCTACAAAATAATAGCGAATCTGACTTTTAGATAAGGAATAACGAACAAATGGAATGATTTGATATTCTTCTAGCGTTCTGTTTTTGCCTCTCTCAAAATCTTCTTCTCTAGACTTGCTTTGGTTAAAATTACCACTGATTCCAATTGAAAAATCATCACCGAGAAAACGTTCATAACTCACATGAATTTTTCCTAAAGCAACGATAGAAACAACATCAAACTTTATTTCATTTTTACCCAAGTTAAACGTATTATTTTCCTGTGCAAATGAAACCTGTGTGAAAACTAAAAAGATAAAAATATATTTTTTCATTTTTTGGGGTTTAATGATGTAAATATATGAAAAGCTTGGTAGGAAAGAAAAAAAATAACCAAAATCTCTTAAAACATTTAGTTGAGCGTTAAAGCACCTAAAATTTCTTCCGACATAAACGGCCCACCGGGATAACGAGCCGTGTAATCTAAATTGAGCCAAATTTGACCCCGCTCATCAATGTGGTAGTGAATTTCTTTGTTTTTACTTTCGGTAATGAACAGTACTTCTTTGATGAGATATACTGCTGCTTCTAATTCACTTTTTTGTCCCACTAACATTTCGGGATAAATATGACCTCCCGTGTGAATGAGTCGTGGTGTACCACCAACCGCACGGATACAGGCGGCCATCAAAATTGCATGATCATCGCAATCACCCGAAAAATGAATTAAACTTTCTGTAGCATGAGCAATATATTCCTGTCCTTTGGGGTCGTTTACATAGTTCCAACGGTTTCGGATTTCTTTAAATACTGCAAAACACTGTATCATTTTTCGATGTTCGTGTTGACCTTTTATATCTTTAAAATGTAAAGTAGTTGCAGTCAAAGCAAAATTTCTTACTTTTGGGTGATTATATTCTATGGCGTTGACAATCTGATTTTTGTTTGGAAATGGCAGTAGTTTTGAAATAACAATGTCTTGCGGATTCGGATTTTCTGTCATCGAATAAATCATATAACCATAATCCTGAAAAACAGATTCAAATCCATATCCGCTGAAAACGGTACCATAAATTAAAATAATCAAATAGGTGACAATACCCAGAATTAAGATGGTTCGAATGAGTCGTAAGATGAGTTGAATCAAAATTAAAAGAATAATCCCGATTAGAATTCTATCAATATTAAAAAACCAATCCGGATCTTTTAAATTTTGATGAATGATGATAAAAATTGGAATGGCAATCAGTACGTTTAAGACAAAAATAATCACATCATCCCAAGGTCTTTTAACTTGAAATTTCGTTTTTAATTCTTGGTACTTAAGTGTTCCGAATAGATTCATTTACATAGAAACGGCAAAATACTAAAAGCAATGCACGATTTCTGCAAAAGTACTTTTTTTATCGATAAGACTTAGCTCAAATAACTGATTTTGAATTTTGTTTAACGTTTCCGAAGTGATATTTTTTTGCGACCATTTGGTTTGGGATAACCATTGGTTGATATCCTCTGTTTTTTGGTTGTATCGCTCAGCTAAGGTGCGATTGATACTGGGAATATCTTTAAATTCAGCAGTTGTGGCATTGATGATCTCTAAAATCAATGTGATGGTTTGTGGATATTTTTCAAGCATTTCATTTCGAACCGCAATCACAAAACATGGCCATGGAGTAGGGCAGTCTGCAACTCTCCGAAAAGTGCCGTTATCAACCAAAGGTTTGGTCATGAACTTTTCCCACATGAAATAATCGGCTTTTCCATTCGATAAAGCTTCCACCGCACCATCAATCGTGTTGACAATTTCAAACTGCAAATTAGTAGTGTTCCAACCTTCATTTTGAGCATTGACAATAGCCATTAAATGCGAACCGGACCCCATTCGGCTAATGGCTACTTTAGTGTTTTCTAAGTCTGAAAGCGTTTGATACTTGGATTTAGCATCCATATGTATTCCCCAAATTAAAGGGCTTTCCACATAAATTTGAACAATTTTAGAAGGATTTCCGGCCGTAATGTCTTTCACAATTCCTTCGGAAAGAATCACCGCAATATCGGTTTCGCCATTACGAAGCATTTGGCACATTTTTCCAGTTCCTTCGGGAACGTCGGTCCATTGTAAATCAATACCGGCTTCTTCAAATTCACCGTTTTCAAGACACAAATGCCAAGGTAAGTTGAAATGTTCGGATACGCCTGCGATTTTGATGGTTTTCATTTTTTGGTTTAAAAGGTTAAAAGTTTAAGAGTTTATAAGTTGCCACCACTTCCAAATCACGCCATCTTTATCCAGATAATCTTCCATAAATTGAAACCCCACTTTTTGTAAAACATGGTTAGAAGCTCCGTTTTGAGCATGTGTGTAAGCGTGCATAGATTGGATGTTCATTTGATTAAAACCATAATCCAGCCATGCAATAGAGGCTTCAGTGGCATAGCCTTTTTTCCAAAATTTTTCATTTAAGCGATAACCATAATCGTAGAAATTAGTATTGCCGTTTTCTACATGGTCATTCACAAATTTAATGCCTGTCCAACCAATGAATTCACCGGTTTCTTTCAAAATGGTGGCAAAACGCCCAATTTTATTGTCCACATATTGTTTTTGCACCATTTCAATAATCTTGAGGGTTTCGCTAATTTCCTGAGTAGGACTTTGCCACAAATAGCGATGTACGTTAGGATTATTATCCATTTCAAACATGGCTTCGGCATCGCTAAGTTCAAGAGGTCGAAGGAGTAGGCGATTGGTTTCGAGGATTAAATTCATATTTTTTTAAAACTAATTGAAATAATTAACAAAATTCTGAAATATTTGTTTATGTAATAATTGACACATTTACAAATAGACTCATTGTCACATTACTCCGCCAATTTATCCAACGAATATTCAATCAACGCATCCACTGCTTTATATGGATCTTCACTAAATGTTCCGGTGACTCGATTGGCAATAATCGCATTCAACGATAAACATTCGTGTCCTAATAATTTTCCTAAACCATAAATGGCTCCGGTTTCCATTTCTAAATTGGTCATTTGAATACCGTTGTATTTAAAAGAATCCATTTTTGAATTTAGGTCTGCATCTTGAATATTCAAACGTAAAACACGTCCTTGTGGGCCATAAAATCCACCTGCTGTTCCGGTGAAACCTTTCTTAATCTCGTTGCTTTCAAATTTTTTAAGTAGTGAGTTACTTCCTTTAATCACATACGGACGCCCTTTTCGTAAATCCCAATCCGTTTGTTTAATGAAGGCTTCTTCAATATTTTTTTCGGAAATGGAATCAATCAAATAGGAGCGAAGCATGTTGTCTAATCCTAATCCGTAAGCACTCATCACAAAACTATCTACCGGAATATCAGCTTGCAACGAACCGGAAGTTCCAATGCGAACAATGTTTAACGATGTTAATTTGTCTTTAATGGTTCTGGTTTTTAAATCGATGTTCACTAAGGCATCCAATTCATTCATCACAATATCAATGTTGTCAGGACCTATTCCAGTGGACATGACCGTGATGCGTTTGCCTTTGTACATTCCGGTTTGCGTTTTGAATTCTCTTTTTTGGGTGGAAAATTCAATGGAATCAAAATGTTTGGTGATTTTTTCTACACGATTTTGATCCCCCACAAAAATAATATCGTGTGCAATTTGTTCCGGCAATAGGTTGATGTGGTAAACACTGCCGTCGGGGTTGAGTATTAATTCGGATGATGGTATCATTTTTTGAGGTGCTAAGGTGCTGAGGGACTAAGGTTCTAAGGTAAATTTAATATAACTTTAAACTTGAAACAAAAAATCATCCTCCTACACGTTTGGTTTTAAATCCTTTATCTTTTAAAAATTGCATTATTTTATCACGGTAATCACCTTGAATGATGATTTCTCCGTCTTTGAAACTGCCACCAACAGCAAATTTACTTTTTATTTCTTTGGCTAAGATTTTGAAATCCTCATCCGTTCCTTCATAGCCTGAAATAATGGTGGTTGGTTTGCCTTTTCGTTTTTCGTATTGACAAATCATCGGTTCTTTTTGAACGTATAATTCATGCGGCGAGTCATCAACTGGTTCCGGTTCGTTGGAGGGTTGATGGTCGGGGAAGAGTTTTTTTAGTTGTTCGCTTAAGTCATTCATTCTACAGGTTCTAAGTTTCTAAGGTTCTGAGGTATTGAGGTTTTTGATTATCCACTATTAAACCTTAGTGCCTTAGCTACTAAGTACCTCAGAACCTTCACAAATCAAAAAAGACATCAAGCCAAAACTCAATGTCTTTCTTATATGAGTTACTATTAATTATTTCTTAATCAATCCCAAATCAACCAAACGTTCATGCAAGAACTCTCCGGCTGAAATGTCATCGTATCGTTTTGGATTATTTTCATCAATGCAATCTTCCAAAACATCCAAACGCATATCGCTCACCGGATGCATGAAGAACGGAATGGAATAACGCGAAGTTCCCCATAATTCTCTAGGCGGATTGACCACTTGATGAATGGTCGATTTTAATTTGTTGTTGGTATGACGAGATAACATATCACCTACATTAATCATCAATTCATCCGGTTCGGCCATCGCATCAATCCAATCACCATTGTGGTTTTGCACTTGTAATCCTTTACCTTGAGCACCCATTAATAACGTAATCAAGTTGATGTCGCCATGAGCTGCGGCCCGAACGGCATCTTTTGGTTCATCTGTAATGGGTGGATAATGAATCGGACGTAAAATACTGTTACCGTCTTTGATGTATTTGTCAAAGTAAAACTCATCCAAACCTAAATACAACGCTAACGCTCTCAACACATAAACACCTGTTTTTTCCAACATTTGGTAGGCTTCTTTACCTACTTCATTGAACTTTGGCAATTCAGTAACTTCTACATTATCAGGGTATTCTCCGACGTATTTTGAACCTTCACTTACATACTGTCCAAAATGCCAAAACTCTTTTAAATCACCGGCTGAACGACCTTTGGCATGTTCTTTTCCAAAAGAAACATAGCCTCGTTGACCACCAATTCCCGGGATTTCATACTTGGCTTTTGTCTCTAAAGGAAGATTAAAAAAGTTACGTACTTCAGCGTACAAATCTTCCACTAAACGATCATCTAAAAAATGACCTTTGAGGGCTACAAACCCTATATCTGAATAAGCTTTTCCGATTTCATTTACAAATTTTTGTTTGCGTACCGGGTCATCCGATAGGAAATCACGCAAGTCAACACTAGGAATTTTTTGCATAGTAAATTATTGTTTGTTAATAACTCAAAGTGAGTTGAATGCTTGTAAATACAAATGTATATAAATATTTTAGATTGCAAAATTGAAAGTTATCAACACTCCTGAAAACGTTTTATAAAAAAGTATCACAAAAGAAGTTGAAATTGTTATTTTTTGTACTTTTGGGAGCGTTTTTAAACCACCAATACTATGCTTTTCGACAGAAAAAATCTCTCTGACACTACTTTACTTGATTTATATATTCGCTTGTTAAAACCCCGTTTGATTGAAGAAAAAATGCTCATTTTGCTTCGTCAGGGTAAGATTTCCAAATGGTTTTCGGGTATTGGACAAGAGGCGATTTCTGTTGGAATTACATCTGCATTGGAGAAAGATGAGTACATACTTCCGATGCACCGTAACTTAGGTGTTTTTACTACTCGTGATATACCGTTGAAACGTTTATTTGCTCAATGGCAAGGGAAGAAAAGTGGCTTTACCAAAGGACGTGACCGTTCGTTTCATTTTGGGACACAAGAATATAAAATCATCGGGATGATTTCGCATTTGGGTCCGCAATTAGGTGTGGCAGATGGGATTGCTTTAGCCAATAAACTCAAAAAGAACGGTAAAGTTACGGCTGTTTTTACCGGTGAAGGAGCTACCAGTGAAGGTGATTTTCACGAAGCGTTAAACATTGCTGCCGTATGGGAATTACCGGTTTTGTTTGTGATAGAAAATAACGGGTACGGTCTTTCTACGCCTACCAATGAACAATATCGCTGTACGCACTTAGCCGACAAAGGTATTGGGTACGGTATGGAAAGTCATATTATTGATGGTAATAATATCTTAGAAGTATTCACAAAAGTTTCGGAATTAGTAGCTTCTTTACGAGAAAATCCAAGACCTGTTTTATTGGAATTTTTAACCTTTAGAATGCGTGGGCATGAAGAGGCGAGTGGAACAAAATATGTGCCACAGGATTTAATGGACGAGTGGGCAAAAAAAGATCCGATTGATAATTACAAAGAATATTTAAAAGAAATTGGCTTACTCACTAATGACTATGATGAAGCCATAAAAATGGCCTACAAGCAAGAAATGGATGAACACATTCGTCTCGTTTTTGAGGAACCGGATTTTGTAGCTGATTTAAGTGAAGAGTTAAATGATGTGTACAAACCATATGATTTTGAAGAATTTACACATTCTAATACAACTGAAAATATTCGAGTGATAGATGCGATTACCCAAAGTTTAAAACAATCTATGGAACGCCACCCGAATTTGGTGATTATGGGACAAGACATTGCGGAATACGGTGGGGCTTTTAAAGTAACCGATGGCTTTGTGAATTTATTTGGTAAAGAACGCGTCCGCAATACACCGATTTGTGAAAGTGCAGTGGTTTCTGCCGGTATGGGATTATCGATTAACGGACACAAAGCGATTGTAGAAATGCAGTTTGCCGACTTTGTTTCCACCGGTTTTAATCCCATTGTCAATTTATTGGCCAAGCAACATTACCGTTGGAATGAAAAAGCCGATGTAGTGGTGCGTATGCCCTGTGGTGGAGGCACTCAAGCCGGACCTTTTCATTCGCAAACCAATGAAGCGTGGTTTACCAAAACACCCGGTTTAAAAGTGGTTTATCCTGCGTTTCCCTATGATGCAAAGGGATTATTAAATACGGCTATTAACGACCCGAATCCGGTGATGTATTTTGAGCATAAACAACTATATAGAAGTATTTATCAAGATGTACCTACCGATTACTACACGATTCCGTTTGGGAAAGCAGCGTTGTTGAAAGAAGGGACAAAAGTGACCATTATTTCTTTTGGTGCCGGTGTACATTGGGCTTTGGAGACTTTATCCAAGCACCCGGAAATCAGTGCTGATGTATTGGATTTACGTACGTTACAACCCTTAGACACAGAAGCAATTTACAAATCGGTTAAAAAAACAAACAAATGTATCATTTTGCAAGAGGATACTATTTTTGGAGGGATTGCCAGTGATATTTCAGCTATGATTATGGAAAATTGTTTTGAATATTTGGATGGTCCGGTGCGTAGAGTAGGCAGTTTAGAATCGCCTATTCCTTTTGTGAAAGCTTTGGAAGAACAGTATTTACCGAAAGAACGATTTGAAAAAGAATTGTTGGAACTGGTGGCGTATTAGTTGTCGGTTGTCTGATGACGGTTTTCTGTTGTCTGATGACGGTTTTCTGATTTAGGGAGTATTATTATTTTAAATTGTAAAAAAACGAGACTGATTTGCTTGGTTTTCATGTTTGTTTTCTTTTGGAGTTGTAGCGAAAAAACTGCTTCAGAAACAAAGATTGGCATTTTGCCGTATGCAGATTTTCCAAAAGCCAAAACAGATACCATTTCAAAAATTATTCAAAAATTTTACAACGTTCAAACCGTTATTTTACCTAATATATCGCATGATATTTCAACTTTTACGAATGTAAAATCACCACGTTACAGAGCGGATAAAATTATTCAACTTCAAAAGAAAGGCCTTCCTGATTCGTTGGATTACCTCATTGGTTTAACCGAAAAAGATATTTCCACAACCAAAAAAGAAAACGGTAAAATAAAAGAACCTGCAAACAAATACCAAGATTGGGGCATTATGGGTTTGGCCTATTGTCCGGGAAATAGTTGTGTCGTTTCAACCTTTCGTATTCAGCATCAAAACAAAGCAGTTCATTTTTCCAGATTGAAAAAAGTGGCGGTGCATGAGTTTGGTCACAACTTAGGCTTGCCCCATTGCTCGGATAAAAAATGTGTGATGACAGATGCCGTGGAAAGTGTTGCCACCATCGATAACGCTCAACTTGCGTTGTGTAAAAATTGTCAATATCAATTGAAATAAGTACTTTTATGGTTTCAAGAACACCTTCATGCAAATCGGTACAATTTTCCTTCATCATTATTCATCTCCGGTTGGCGAGTTTATTTTAGGCGATTATAACGACCAATTGTGTTTGTGTGACTGGCAATACCGCAAAATGCGTAAAGAAGTGGATAAACGCCTTTTAAATGGCTTACAAGCCACTTTTGAATCACAATCAACACCTTTGCTTCAAGAAACAGTTCGGCAGTTAGAAGCTTATTTTGATCAAAAGTTAACGCATTTTGATTTACCGCTACTTTTGGTGGGAACCGATTTTCAACAATCGGTTTGGAAAGCTTTACAACAAATTGAGTATGGCAAAACGCAAACCTATCTTGGTTTAGCTAAACAATTAAACAATCCCAAAGCCATTCGGGCGGTTGCCTCTGCCAATGGTGCCAATGCGATTTCAATTATCATTCCTTGTCATCGCATAATTGGAAGTAATCAGGAATTGGTGGGGTATGCGGGTGGATTAACGGTCAAGCGTAAATTATTAACGTTGGAACAGAGCTATAACTACGTAATTGAATTCTAAAATACTAGAGGAAATTAAGGATGGGTAATTGTATATTTATTTGTATCAATTTAAACCGCTTTTATTCTTGCTTTTTTTTATAAACATCTTAATCTTTAAAAAAAAGATTATTAAATTAGCAAAAAAGATGTATATGGACAATATTGCTAATTTAAAAGAAGCTTTACAATTTTCCCCAACTAATATTCCATTAAAAATGTTGTTGGCAAATTCATTATTTAGACTCTATCGATTCGATGAAGCTAAAGAACAATTCAAAGAAATAATTAATATTGATTCAACAAATATTGAAGCTAAAATTGGACTTTCAAAAATCTATTTTAATAACAACGAATTTTCCAAAAGCATTGTGATTTTAGATGATATTTTAAAAAATGATCATTTAAATGTTGAGGCATTACTGCTTTACACAAAAGTACTAGTTAAAGAAAATTCGATTTCAGAGGCTATTGTTTATTATCAAAAAATACTCAGCATTACTCCTTCATTTAAAGATGAAGAACTAGATGCTGTGTTGAAAATTTCAAATGAAAATTTAAACATTATTGAATCGGAAGATTTTGAAGAGGGAAAATCATTTTTTACCACAAAACCAAAAGTCAATTTTGAACATGTAGGAGGCATGTATGAAGTAAAAAAAGAAATTGAATTAAAAATTATTCATCCTCTTAATTTTCCTGATCTTTATAAAGCGTACGGTAAAAAAGCAGGAGGTGGGATTTTACTATATGGTCCTCCTGGATGTGGCAAAACGTTTATTGCCAAAGCCACTGCAGGTCAAATCAATTCAAATTTTATTTCGGTTGGTTTGAATGATATTTTAGATATGTGGGTAGGTAACAGTGAAAAAAACCTTCATGAAGTCTTTGAATATGCCAGAAAGAACAAGCCTTGTGTATTATTTTTTGATGAAATTGATGCGTTAGGAGCAAGTAGGAGCGACATGAAGCATTCAAGTAATAAAGTTTTAATAAATCAGTTTTTGCAAGAATTAGATGGGGTAGATACTAATAATGACGGCGTTCTAATTTTAGGAGCAACCAATGCACCATGGCATTTGGATAATGCTTTTAGACGACCCGGTCGTTTTGACAGAATCATCTTTGTTCCGCCACCGGATGATGTAGCAAAAGCTTCCATTTTAGAGATTAAATTGAAAGACAAGCCAACCGATAAAATTGACTTTCAAAAAATAATTAAATCACTACAAGATTTTTCAGGGGCAGATATTGAAGCGGTTATTGATATTGCTATAGAAGAAAAATTACAAACGGCATTTAAGACAGGAATTCCAGAACCAATTTCTACTTCAAATTTAATTGATGCTTCTAAAAAGCATCGTCCGAGTACAAAAGAATGGTTTCAAACGGCGAAAAATTTTGCTTTATATTCCAACGAATCTGGATTGTATGATCCTATTTTAGCCTTTTTAAAAATAAAAAAATAGTTCAAAATGACGGAACAACTGATGGAAAGAGCTTCACTTCTTTTTGAACAACAAAGATATAAGGAAGCAGAAAAAAGCATTCGGGAGGTTTTAATGATAGAACCTGATAATATTGCCGGCTTAAATTTATTGGCGGAAATAAAAATCCAAAACGAAGAGTATGATGATGCCTTAATGATCATTAATAATGCCATTGGTATCGTTCCGGATTATGATGTTTTATATTACACAAAAGCAAGAATTTTATTAAATCAAAATAAAATTAAATTAGCCTTAGAGGCTTCTAAAGAAGCGTTGTCTTTAGATCCTTATGATCCAAATAATCATGCACTTTTAGGATTAACTCTAAATCACAGCAAGCAATTTGAAGATGCATTAAATGCCGCAAATGAAGCATTGGAAATAGATGGTTCTCATATTTTAGCTTTAAACGTTAGAAGTACCGCTCTTTTAAAATTAAACAGAAAAGAAGATTCTTTTTCAACGATCGAAGGAGCACTGAATGAAGACCCTAACAATTCCTATACACATGCTAATTTTGGGTGGGGATTATTAGAAAAAGGAGAGACAGATAAGGCTCTAGTTCATTTTAAAGAAGCATTAAAAAATGATCCAAATTCGGAATTTACTCAAGCCGGAATGGCAGAAGCGTTGAAATCAAAGTACTTAGTATACAAATGGTTTTTAAAATATTCTTTTTGGATGAGTAATTTAACCTCGAAAAATCAATGGATATTCATCATTGGATTCTATTTGATTTCTAGAGTTTTACGAAGTGTTTCTGAATCCAACGAAGCACTTCAACCGTATTTGACACCCGTTATCATTTTGTTAGCGATTTTTGCATTTTCAACTTGGATTATGCAACCGTTGAGTAATTTACTTTTTAGACTTAATAAATTTGGCAAACACTTACTCACAACGGATGAAATAAAAAGCTCTAATTTGGTTGGAATAAGTATCATAGTATTAATGATAGGATTAGTTACCATGCTGTTCAATGTAAACTTTGGTGCTGCTTTATCAGTTTTTGGTTTTACATTGATGATTCCTTTGAGTAGACTATTTGATAAACCAACTTCGTTTTTTCTTTCCTATGGAATAGGTATGCTACTTGTTGGTTGTATTGCTCTCTTTTCTGTATTTATGACCAATGAACTTTTTAATTCATTTTCAATTATTTATTTGGTTGCTTTCATTGCTTTTCAATGGTTAAGTAATTATTTTACTATCAAAAATTAAAAAAAATAATCATGAAACAACAAGATTTATCCAAACTTACTGTCGATGAACTTAAAACAAAATCTAAAATACTAAAAATTTCATCAATAGTTATTTTGGTTGCTATGGCAATTATGCTCATTAGCGGCATATTTTTTATGCTAAAAATGAAAAGTCCGGTTTTAACTTTTTTACCCGTAGCATTTTTGCCTCTAGTTATTGTATTTTCTAATCAAATAAAAAGCATCAAAGAAGAATTAAACAAAAGAGAAAACTCTCCCAATTAAAGGAGAGTTTTTTTAACTATTGCTTTTTCCGATATGTCATTGTGATTTCCATCACATATTGCATTCCAACCACGGGTGTGTTTGCATTTATGATTTTATCAAAACCTTGCGGATTCAAACCATCATAATAGAATGTTTTACTTTTTCGCTCTTCTTGTCTAATCACGTGTTTATCGCTGTAACGTGAATTGTTGGAATAACTAAGCTCAGATGTTTCAAATGCTTGAAAAGTTTTGTATTGCGAGGTAGGCGACAAGGCTACAAAGCTTATTTGTATCGTTGGTTCATCTTCGGAACCTTCCTCAATATGTTTGCTCATTTGATTTTTTCTAATTTGAAGTAATTTATGAGCCTCCTCAAACATTTGTTCGTAGATTTTATCGGCGTTCAGGTTTACATAATCAACTTTAATAATGTTATGAATTTCAAAATCGGACGCTTTCTCAACTAAATCATCAAAAGAAACTTGATTGGAAAACCGAAGAATCACATTCTTTTTTATTTCAAAACCGGCATCCACCTGATTCACTTTTACTTGTGAACCTTGAGTTTCTGATACGTAATCGTAAATTTTATTTTGAGTAATAAAATCCACGTACATTTCATCTTCTTTGATGCCCAAATTTTTGGCAGCTGATTTAAAACCCTGAATTCGTTGATTAATTTTTGCATTGCATTCCTTCACCGATTTTGCTTCTTGATTTAAACCAAAAGTGACGATGTATGCATCTGTTTTTACATTATTTAAAATTTTAATCCGATAAACCGCTTCGTTTTTGGTTTGTGAAACTCGCTGATGTTCACCATTATTCAGTTGATAAACAGTAGAATTGTATTTTTCACCACTTCGATACAGTTCATTTGCACCGTGCTGAGCACTGCTAATTGATAAAGAAAAAATACCAAGTAATACGAAAATTGTTTTCATTTTTTTTGATTTAAAAGTTTATAATGCAATAGTAGTTTGCCGTTCTCAAATTAGATTAGCAAAACCACTTTCAACTGATTGTAATTGGTTTTCTAAACATTTACAGTAGTTTTACAGTATCGAATTAAAAGCGTATTTTTATTTTCGAATTCAATTTTATGATGAACGAATCACAATTATTTCAATTATTGAAAAACGAAATGCTATTGAACTATCAAAAGCATTATCCTTATTTTCAAGGAAATTGGAAACAATTCAGTTCGCAAGACATTCAAAATTTAATAGATTTAATTGAAGATAAGCAGAATCAACGCATTAGTGAAAAATGGATTTACACGCATTTAAAACCGGAAACCAACGAGAAATTACCACGAAAAGATATGTTGGATATTTTGAGTCAGTTTTGTGGATTTTCAGGTTGGGATGAGTTCGTTTTTAAACATAAAAATGAAAATACATTTGTTCAAACCACTAAAAAGAAAAGCAATTATTTTTGGTTAATAGGAGTAGGGTTGATGATTGTTCTTTTCATTTTCATGTGGATGAATAAAACGGCAACAGATTCAAAAACCATTGAAATTCAAGATGAATTTACGCAAGAAAAAATTGCTGATGAAGATGTGAAAGTTTATCAAATTGATGACGATAAAAAAGTTCCTTTAAAAGTAGAAGACGGAAAAGCTACCTTAGAATCTGTTTCACAGGAGACCAAAATCAGAGTAGAAAGTCCGTTTTACAAAAAAATGGAAGTTGAAGTGGCAAAATCAAATACAGAAAACCAAATTCTTTTGATGCAACCTGACGATTATGCCTTAATACTTAAAGCATTTATGCAATCAGACATCAAAGATTGGCAAACTCGAAAAGTACAATTACAGAAAATTCTAGCCGATGATTTGGAGGTTCTCGTGATGCTACCCAACAATTTAGGAGCTGAATATTATAACAAAAAAGAGTTTTCAGAAAAATTAATAATTCCAACATCAACCATCAAAAAAATGAGGATTTTAGAAATTAAAAATAATTCAGAAGATCAAATTCAATTCATTCGAATTAAACAGGAATAAATATGAAAATCAATTATTTACTTTTCGGATTACTTTTTTTTTCCTTTTTTGGATTTGCACAAAATGCCGGTTTTTCAAAGAAAAGTATGAAAGCAAACTTTTCTGCTGAAACATTGCAAGCCTATCAAGAAAGTTCTTTTTCTAAAGTAAATGATTTTTATGAATATGCTCAATTGCTAACAAATCCAACTATTTCAAACGATTTAAAAGAAGAAATCATAACGGCTATTTTTTCTCTTTACAAGGAAAACTATAATGCATCGATAATAAATTTTCTATCATCAGAAAAAGAAAAAATTTCACTCGCTGAATTTTTAAAACTCCTTGAAAATGAAAAAAATATTCAGTTTAAAACCAAAAAAAAGAAGGAAAAAGTTCAATTTTTCAATGATTATTGGATAAATCATTATTATTTAGAAATAGAACGAAATAAGCAAATCACTATCGTAGAAATCAAACAGAAGGTTTTTTTTTCTGAAAATTTAAAATCATTTGGCGAAAACCAAAAAGAGGTTTGGAGTGTTTATTTGGGAGAGATGAAATGATAATTTAGAAAATTCTTGTTTAAACAGACTTTGAATTTGACTAAATTAGCCAAATGAACCCAAATCCCCAAATAGCAATCATCGGTGGCGGTCTCGCCGGATTAACCGCAGCGATTCATTTGTGCAAAGCCGGAAAATCGGTTGTTCTATTTGAAAAAAACACCTATCCGAAACACAAAGTCTGTGGCGAATTCATATCGAATGAAGTTCTTCCTTATCTTAAAGAATTAGGTTTAAATATTGAATTTTTACAGCCAACACACATTAACAAAACATCTATTTCAATCAATAGCGGGAAATCGATTTCTGCCTATCTTCCGTTGGGCGGATTCGGTATAAGTCGTTTTAAATTAGATAATTATCTTTACGAAAAAGCCATAGAGTCCGGTTGTCAAATCATTCATCAGCAAGTGAATGAAATTGATTTTTCAGATAATTTCTTTACTATTCAAACCGAAAATAATGAAATTTTCCAAGCCAAAGTGGTTTTTGGAGCTTTTGGAAAGCGGTCTAATTTAGATGTCAAACTGCAACGGAATTTTATTCAAAAAAAATCTCCTTGGTTAGCTGTAAAAGCTCATTACAAAGGCAATTTTCCCAATGATTTCGTAGAACTTCATAATTTCGAGGGTGGCTATTGTGGAGTTTCAAAAGTGGAAAATGACATCATCAATATTTGTTACCTGGCTAAATATGAATCATTTAAAAAAGAAAAAGACATTTCTAATTTTCAATCAAATGTTTTAAATAAAAACCCCAAACTCAAAGCTGTTTTTGACAATTCAGAACTGCTTTTTGAAAAACCTTTAACCATTAGTCAAATTTCGTTTGAAACTAAAAAACAAGTTGAAAACCATATTTTGATGCTAGGCGACACCGCCGGATTAATTCATCCGTTATGCGGAAACGGAATGGCGATGGCCATTCACAGTGCTAAAATAGCCAGCAAATGCACAATTGATTTTTTAAATGGAAAAATCAATCGAAAAGATTTAGAGAAACAGTATGAAAAACAGTGGAATTTCAATTTTAAATCACGCCTTCAAACGGGAAAAATGCTCTCTAAATTTTTACTCAATCCTATTCTGAGTAATGTGATGATGAAATGGCTTATCATTTTTCCAAAATTACTATCTTTCCTAATTCAAAAAACACACGGAAAGCCAATTCAATAATGCTAGTAAACACCAAATTTCGCAACAGTGAAGAAGAATTAATGGATGATTTTTCTATGGAAGGAAGTGAATTATCCTCTGCGTTACAAACCATTGCTACCATTAATCAGAAATTAGGCGGAAACAAATTAACACTTAACGGAGTTAAAGAACTACTGAAGTCAGTCGATAAATCTCAACCAATTTCCATTTGTGATGTAGGTTGCGGTAACGGCGACATGTTGCGTGAAATTGCAAAATTCGGACTATCAAATGGCTATAATTTAAATTTAATTGGAATTGATGCCAACGCTTTTACAATTAAAGAGGCCATAAAATTATCGTATGAATATTCAAATATTAAGTATATTCAAGAAAATATTTTACATAAACAAAAAAATCAAGTAATTTATGATATTACATTGTTTACCTTAACATTACATCACTTTAATAATAACGAAATTAATCTAATTTTACAAGATTATTTAGCAAAAAGTAAACTCGGATTGGTTATAAATGATCTGCACAGAATTGCTATTGCCTATCACTTATTTCAATTAATTTGTTTTATCTTTCAATTAAGAGAGATGCCTAAAAAAGATGGTTTACTTTCTATTTTAAAAGGGTTTAAAAAAGATGAAATAATCGACTTTTCAAAAAAAATTAACGCTTCAAAACAAATAATCCAATGGAAATGGGCGTTTCGATACCAATGGATTATATGGAAATAAATAAAATAAAATGGCTGTAAAACTAATTACTGTTTCAACTCAAGTACCGAAATATTCGCGACAAACTTCAGAAATTATTCCTTTTTTGGATAGTTGGTTGCAAGCTCAAGAAGATCGTTTTATTCGAAAAGCAAGAAAGATTTTTGAAGGTGCTCAAGTAGACAAACGTTATTCGATCATGCATCCGGAAGAAGTTTTTTCGCTCCAATCCTTTGAAGAAAGAAATGCCATTTATTCTCGAGAAATGATTGTTTTAGGCGAACAAGTGCTGCAAAAAGCATTACATCAAGCCAATTGGAGTCCGCAATGCATTGATTATATTATCACCGTGAGTTGTACAGGTATTATGATTCCTTCTTTAGATGCTTATCTTATTAATCGACTTCAATTAAAACAAGATA
The DNA here is from genome assembly GCF_004122145.1 of Flavobacterium piscinae. Lineage (GTDB taxonomy): Bacteria > Bacteroidota > Bacteroidia > Flavobacteriales > Flavobacteriaceae > Flavobacterium > Flavobacterium piscinae. The sequence goes on along the minus strand of NZ_SBKQ01000006.1, from coordinate 131,614 downwards.
TTGTCCGTCTTCCGGTAACCGAAATGGGCTGTGTAGGAGGTGTTTCCGGATTAATTTATGCCAAAAATTTCCTCAAAGCCAATCCCAACAAAAGAGCAGCTGTGATTACCGTTGAAAGTCCAACAGCAACCTTTCAATTAGATGATTTTTCCATGGCAAACATTGTCAGTGCAGCAATTTTTGGTGATGGAGCAGCGTGTGCTTTATTGTCTTCCTATCCCGAAGATAAAGGTCCTAAGCTAGTTGACGAAGCCATGTATCATTTTTATGACAAAGAACACATGATGGGTTTTGATTTGACGAATAAAGGTTTAAAAATGGTTTTGGATATTGAAGTTCCTGAAACAATTGGCGAACATTTCCCAACTATAATTCATCCATTTTTAGAAAAAAATAATTTGACAATTGCTGATATAGATTATTTAATTTTTCATCCGGGTGGGAAAAAAATTGTACATTTAGTCGAAGATTTATTTTTAGATTTAGGAAAAAATATCAACGACACCAAGGAAGTGCTTCGCCTGTTCGGAAACATGTCAAGTGCCACCGTTTTATTTGTTTTGGAAAGAATTATACAACAAAAACCAACCTCAGGTCAAAAAGGAATGATGTTGAGTTTTGGTCCCGGATTTACAGCACAACGAATTTTAGTAGAATGGTAAACGAATTTCAACATACTTGGGCAATCATCCTCGGAGGTAGTTCCGGATTAGGATTGGCATCAGCAAAAAAATTAGCCGAAAGCGGGATGAATATTTGCATCATTCACCGAAATACTCGAGTGGAATTACCCGGAATTGAACGAGAATTTGAATCTATCAAATCAATCGGAATTTCCTTTTTGAGTTTTAATATCGATGCTTTACAACCTGAAAAACGGCAAGAAATCATCCGAAAAATAAAGTCTGAAATCGGTTCTGAAAAAGTTAAATGCCTGATTAACAGTATTGCAAAAGGAAGTTTAAAAAGTATGACTACTGAAAATTCATTAACAACTGATGATTTTTTGTTAACCATCAATGCAATGGCAATTTCGTTGTATGATTGGACAAAGGCGATTTTTGATGCCGAAATGTTTCATCAAGATGCCAGAATCATTTCTTTTACCAGCGAAGGAAGTTTGAAACCTATCCCAAATTATGGAGCCGTGAGTGCGGCCAAAGCAACATTGGAAGCCATTTCAAGACAAATTGCTTTTGAATTTGCTCCTGTTGGTATTAAAAGCAATTGTATTCAAGCGGGTGTGACGAATACAAAATCACTTCAACTGATTCCGAATAGTGAAAAAATTAAAGAAATTGCCATCAAACGCAATCCATTTAAACGACTCACAGAACCGGAAGACGTTGCCAATGTGGTTTATTTACTATGTAAAGAAGAAGCCAAATGGATTAATGGAACGATTATAAAAGTAGATGGAGGTGAAAGTCTTTAAAATAAATTTGAAATGAATGAAACCAATTTAATTTTAAGTAAACTTCCTTATCAAAAACCATTTCTTTTTGTAGATGAATTGTTTTACGTTGATGAAAATGGAGTAAAAGGAACATTTACTTTTAATGAAAAGTTAGAATTTTATAAAGGTCATTTTAAAGATAATCCTATTACGCCGGGAGTGATTTTAATTGAAACCATGGCTCAAATTGGATTGGTTAGTTTGGGAATTTATTTAACGTTAAACGAAGATGTATCGCAAATCGCCTTTTCGTCTTCCGAAGTAGATTTTTTAAAACCGGTTTATCCCAACGAAAAAGTTACGGTGATTTCAGAAAAAGTCTATTTCCGTTTTGGAAAATTAAAATGTAACGTTAAAATGTTGAATAGCAAAAATGAAGAAGTTTGTAATGGAACTTTATCAGGAATAATTATTATATAAGTGCAAAAAAAACGTGTCGTCATAACCGGATTAGGTGTAGTTGCTCCCAATGGTGTGGGAGTGAGCAACTTTTTATACGCCATCAAAAACGGAATTTCGGGGATTAAACACGATGCAGAACTTGAACGATTACAATTTTCCTGTCAAATTTCAGGAACACCTCAAATTTCGGAAGAACTGAAAAAAGACTATTTTACAGCATTAGAATTAAAAAACTTCAACGCATCCGGAATTTTATACGGAGTTATAGCCGGATTGGAAGCTTGGAAAGAGGCCGGTTTAACCATTGAAAATAACGAAAATCCCGATTGGGATAGCGGAACAATTTTCGGTTCCGGAACATCAGGAATCGAAAAATTCAGAGAAAGTATCTATAAAATTGATGCTTTTCAAACCAGAAGACTGGGAAGTACTGCAGTTGCCCAAACGATGAATAGTGGTGTAAGTGCTTATTTGGCGGCAAAATTAGGTTTAGGAAATCAGGTGACAACCAATTCATCCGCTTGTGCAACAGGAACTGAAAGCATTTTGATGGGCTACGACCGAATTGTTTCCGGACAAGCCAAACGAATGTTAGTGGGTAGTACCTCCGACAGTGGTCCTTATATTTGGGGTGGATTTGATGCAATGCGGGTTTGTACGTTCAAGCACAATGAATCACCGGAAAATGGTTCTAGACCGATGAGTGCCAGTGCTTCCGGATTTGTACCCGGAAGTGGAGCAGGAGCAATAGTTTTGGAAGATTTAGAGTCGGCTTTGGCTAGAAACGCTACCATTTATGCAGAAGTTTTAGGAGGAAACAGCAACTCCGGTGGACAACGTGGAGAAGGAACAATGACGGCTCCTAATTCCATTGCCGTGCAAAAATGTATTGAGGATGCTTTGAAATATTCAAACATAAATCCCAATCAAATCGACACAATTAATGGACATTTAACTGCCACAAATAAAGATAGTTTAGAGATTTTTAATTGGAGTAAAGCTTTACGTATTTCAAAAGCTCATTTTCCTTATATCAATTCGTTAAAATCGATGATTGGTCACTGTCTTTCAGCTTCCGGAAGTATTGAAAGTGTGGCGACGATTTTACAAGTTCATCACGGATTTATTTTTCCTTCCATTAATTGTGAAGACTTGCATCCTGAGGTTGAAAATATGGTTGAAAGAGAAAAAATTCCGCAACAACTTATTCAAAAAGAAATCAATATTGCGGTAAAAGCCAGTTTTGGTTTTGGCGATGTAAATGCTTGTGTAGTTTTTAAAAAATTTCGCTAAGTTGTGTATCTTCGTAAAAAAAAGAAGATGAATAAAGAAGAAACCATTCTCCAACTGAAAAATATAGTAAAACCCTACGTAAAAAATCAGGAAGCTTTTGAAAATTTGAATGAAGAAACAGATTTTATCAATGATTTGAAAATTAATTCCGCCAATTTAGTTGATGTTATTTTAGATATTGAAGAAGCATTTAATATCGTGATCGACAATGCGTCTATGGAAAGAATGTTGAATGTTCAAGCAGCTTTAGACATCATCGAAACAAAATTAGCCGAAAAATGATAGGGAATGACTTAGTGGATTTAGCTTTAGCAAAAGCGGAAAGCAATTGGCGACGAAAAGGTTTCCTTGACAAAGTATTTACTACAAAAGAAAAAAACCTTATTTATTCGGCTGAAAATCCAACACTGATGGTTTGGGTATTGTGGAGTAGGAAGGAGGCCGTTTATAAAATCATCCGGCAACAAAATGGTTTGCGAGGATTTTATCCTTTGCGAATTGAAAACAGTGATTATAAAAGTGGAATAATCGTTTTTGAAGAACAGCTGTTCTATACCAAAACAACAATTGATGAAAATTTCATTCATTCAATAGCTCTTCAAAATCAAGCGTTTAATCGTGTTGTTGAACTATCAAATGTAACTTCACTTTACAAAAGAAATGAAATTCCTTATTTGATAGAAGAAAATAGGATAGTCAATCTATCAAAAAGTCACCATGGAAGATATGAAAAAGTGGTTAGACTTATTTAATATCCAATCGTTTTTTTAACTTCAAAAATACCAACGCAGTTATATAAGCATCACCGGAAGCGGTGTGACGGTCGCTTTTTTCAACTTTTAAAATTTTACACAATTCATCAAGCGTAGAATGTTGATCTTCTTGTAACCCTTTAAATTTTTGATACATTGCATCGGTATCCATGCTATCATTTTTGAGTTTCCCGACATTTAACCGTTTAAGGGCTTGGTTAATCATTTCAATATCAAAATTCACATTATGACCAATTAAGGTTGCGTTTTTTATAAATTCCAAAAATCGAATAATTGCTTCGGCTTCTACAATTTTTTCTTCTTTACCTTCTTTTAAAATTCCGTGAATAGATGCAGTTTCTGTTTTATAGAGGTCTTGTTTTAAAAAAAGCTCCAGTGAATCGTTCACAATCAATGCATTATCTAAAACAGCAACTGCTCCAATAGATAAAATTACATCTTTACGATGATCTAATCCGGTAGTTTCACAATCAAAAACCACATATCGTTTTGGTTGTAACTCACTGGGTTCTTGCTCGAAATTTTCAAGATAGTTTTCCCAAAATTTCGGATAATCTTTGCTTACTTTTTTAAACCAATCGAATACCATAAATTATGTGAAATAAGTGAGTTGAAAACGATTTTTTATGGCATCTTGAATAGCTCGAATAGGTTGAAAAGCATTTTTAAGTTTTACTTTATCTGATTTTGATAACTCATTTAAATTCAAATACCTACCATTGTTATTATTGGCTAGACCTTCTTCCGTTCGAAAGAGAGTAAGGGTAGAAAAAGCTTCCGCACAACTTTCAAATAAATCGGCGTTTTGTGGCTCTAGTTCGGCCAGTTTTTTATACCGTTGATAGGTGTTGTTGATTCCTTTAATAGCTTGACTCAAAACTAATAGACGTGCTGCATCAATCAGTGGCATTAGTGCCCGACTTTTTATATCAAAAGTATCTTTGTGTTCTCCATCCTCTTCCACCAAAAATTGCCTAAAAAAACCTAGTGGGGGTGGGTTTTTCAAAGCATCTGTTCCCAAATAAGCATAAAATAGTTGGTTATTATGTACATTGGCAAAAATGTTTTCAGAAATTAAATCAACCAAACTTGCATCACCCACAATAAAATCATAATCAAAGAAAATAGAGCACATTAAAATTCCTTTTTCACCGGGTTTATTGATCCAGGAGTTGTATTGTTTGTTCCAGTCGGTAACTGATTTGCACCACATTGGATTGTTTGCCATCATTTCTGCCGGACAAAATTCATAACCTACTTTATGGAGTGTTTTGGTTACTTTTTCAGCTAATTCGAGGAAATATTTTTTCACATCATCATAATGTTGTTCTTCTACATCTTCAAAAACTAACGCATTATCTTGGTCAGTCATCAACAATTGTTCTTTTCGTCCTTGACTGCCAATATTCATCCAAGCAAATCGAGTAGGGGGTTCTTTCTCCATTTTTTCTATAGCTAATTCTACAGCTCTTTTGGTTATGGCAATATTGATTTCGCCCACAAGAGATGAAATATGTTGAATTGGAATATTCTTATCTAATGAATTTTGAATCAGATCGTTTAGTTTTTCGCGAACCGCTTTTAATTCCTTGGAACGCGTGGCTCGTTTAGTCTGTTTGAGGAGAACACCGGGATTGTTGGCTTGAGCAACGACTACATCGTGTTCAGAAATAATTCCCATGATTTTGGATTTATTCGTTCCATCAACTGTGACGCAAAGGTGGCCGACATTGTGCTTAAGCATCATCATTTGCGTTTCTGCAATCGAAATGTTTTCGGGAACAGTTATTACAGGAGCCGACATAATTTGATTGACGGGAATATCAATAGGAAAGAGGCCAGTGGCTATTTTTGAACGTAAATCTTTGTCAGTCACAATTCCAACCGGAAGATTATTCTCTTGAATAATTACGCTACCAATTTTGCTTTGCGACATGGTTTGAGCCACAAATTTCACAATATCTTTTCCGGATGCTGTAATTGGTGTTTTTGTATAAGAAATAGGTTGAAAATATTGTATTTCTGAACTTTGTTCGGTATAAATTACATTTTCAGAAATTAATTTCCCTTTGTTTTCTTTATCGTAAGGGTTTCGAGTGTTAGAAGCAAAACTCTCTAATAAAAAATTTAATACTTCTGCATTTTGACTAACATACGGTTTGAATACTTCGATTGGAATTGCGTACAAAAGGCTTTCTTCACGGGCTTTGGCAGTCATTAAATAATTGTCTTTGGCAAAAAAGGGACGGAGTCCAAGGATATCACCTTCATCACATTTATCTATTAATGTTTCTTCGGCATCGGAAGTAACGGAAAGTCCGATTGCACCTTCTTTTACGATATAAAAAAATGGGTGAGTTTTGTCTCCAATTTTAAATAATACATGATTTTTTTCAACATGAATCACCTGAATTTCATTTGAGATAGCAACTAATTCAGTATATATAAGACTGAAAAAAGGCGGGAAATTCTTCAAAAAATCTGCTATTCGTTCAGCAATTGAGTTTTTCATACCAATAGTATTAAGACCATAAAGTTACATAATTTATATGACTGGATTCAAACGTTGATTAACTTTTACAAGTTGTATTTTTAATATTATTTTTACTTATTGGTTTTTATTTAGATGTAATGTTTACATACCGCATAATTTCGTTTTTAAAATTTTGATATTTCCATTGATTTATTTGTTGAAAGTTTTATTATTCAGAAATTTTTCAAAACATTTTCTGTATCTTTTTTGGATTAAAAAACGATAGGTTATATTAATGTATATAAATGGTATTGGGATTGCTTTAACATGATCTGCTGTATTATTTATATTTTTATATGTTTGTAATAGAGGGTATTAGTGCTATTTCACAAAAATACTATTTTACATAATATAAATTATAGTTCTAATTAGTAAAATAATTATGATTTCATTTAAGGTAAAATAATCCTAAAAAATGTGACTCTAAAATAAAACTTTAAAAGTAAAAAATGACTTAAATAATTAAATAAAAATTACAAATCATTGTAGAAAAAAGATTCATGATTTGATCACAAAAAAAAATACAGATCAAAATAAGGTAGAAATTAAAATAACATCGTAATCATTTTCCTAAAACATTGATAACTAGAAGCTCATATTTCTGGTGAATTGATTAAAAATGTGAATCAAAACTTACATAAAAAACTGTTAATAATAAGGCGTATTCTTACATTTAATTCAATAAAATGTATTTCATCGATTTTTAGTGCATTTTTTTAACGTATTTCATCGGTAAAAAAATACATTTAATCTATATTTGAATCCATAATACAATGAGCCACAACATCGTATTATGCTAGTAAAACTAAAATCGTTTAATCCGCTAACCCAAATTTAGCACAAAACTAACCTACTACTATGAGAAAAGTATTTACCTTTCTAGGTGCTCTTCTGTTTATTTACGGAGGTGCACAGACAACTACAGTAACGTATACTGAATCAAGTGCAAACTTTCCAAATCCTGAACGTGGATTTTATAAGTATAGTGATACTCAATCTTCATCTACAAGTGGTTATAATCTTTTAAACCAATCCTCTTTAACCAATTATCGTACAAATCAGAATATTACATTAGTATTTCGTTATTTTTATTTGAATGATTTTGTTAATTCTGCTATTCCCCAATCTTATTTGAACAACATGCAAACGGATTTTAACCGAATTCGTAATGCCGGTTTAAAAAGCGTTATTCGTTTTGCATATTCAGATGATTATGGAGATGATGTAGTTTTAGACGCTACAAAAACCAGAATGTTAGAACATATAAATCAAATAAAACCAATTTTGATCGCTAATGCCGATGTGATTGCCGTGATGCAAGCCGGATTCATCGGAGCTTGGGGCGAATGGTATTATACAGACCAAGCTGAATTTGGCGGTTGGGGTTATAATGAAACTAACTTAACACCTACCAATTATGCTCACCGCAAAAATATTACTGATGCGATTTTAAATGCTTTACCAAATACTCGAGCTGTACAAATTCGTTATCCAAAAATGAAACAGCAAATGTATAATACAACTGCTCCCCTTCCACCGAGTCAAGCTTATACAAATTCAAGTTTAGCAAGGATAGGACATCATAACGATTGTTTCTTGTCTAGTAATACCGATGTGGGAACATATTCTAATGTTAATACAGAGTATCCTTATTTGGATCAAGAAACTCAATTTTTACCTATGGGTGGAGAAACTTGTGCCGTTTTTGAATCCAGAACTAATTGTACTACTGCTCAATTTGAAATGGCTAAATTTCATTGGTCTTATCTTAATTTAGATTATCATCCAAGTGTGATTAATGGTTGGCAAACCGGTGATTGTTATCAAGACATTCAAAAAAATCTGGGGTATCGTTTTGTATTAACCAGTTCGATTTTACCGCAAAGCGTATCATTGGAGAATCAATTATCTGTTACAATTAATATTGAAAATGTTGGTTATGCTGCTCCATTTAACGAACGATATGCTTATATTGTTTTAAAAAATCTTGCAACTGATGACGTTTTTTCGATACTCTTGGATTCAGATCCCAGACTTTGGCATGATGAAGTAACAATTTCTGAAAATTTGACTTTACCGGATGGCATTATACCGGGTAATTATGACATGTATTTACATCTTCCTGATGCTTATGAATCATTGGCCAACAGACCTGAATATGCTATTCGTTTTGCTAATAATAATGTTTGGGAATCGTCAACCGGGTACAACCGCTTGAACCATAAAGTTGAAATTACCGAAACACTTGGTATTGCTGATAACAATCGCTTAAAAGTAATTTTACATCCTGTTCCTGCCAATAATGAATTAATTGTAGAAATGGATGCTGCTACTGACTATAATTTTGAAATTTACAATTCATTGGGTCAACAAATGAAATTACAATCTTCTAAAAACGGTAACAAAGTAAGTTTTGATACGCAAACATTAACAAACGGAGTATATTTTATTCAGTTTGAAAATGGAGAAACCAATGATTCCAGAAGATTTATTGTGAGACACTAAAACAAATTTAATATAGATTAAAGATGATGAAGTACAAAGCTATGTACTTCATCATTTTTTTTATTTCTTACGGCTCTTCTTCTCTCTAAAGCTATGTTTTAGTCCAAATTGTACCGTATTGGAATAGAATTTATCTTGATTGAAAATTTCAAAACCGGCCACCAAAGCAGTGTAATTAAATAATCGATAAGATACACTACCGGAAAAGCGTTGGAATACTTCGGCATAATCATCAAAAAAATAGGCGGCTTCTACTTTAGTGTTAAAATCATTCGCTTCTAAACCATAACTATAACTAAGTCCGGCACCTCCAAATAAACGTTTTTCTAACATCCAATAAGGATAACCATCACTTAAATCTGCTGAACCCTTTTGGATGGAAGATTCTAAGAAAGGCACAAATTTTGATTTTTTCTCTTCACCGTTATCCCAACCAATTCTGAGTGTAGCTGAGACATCAATGTTATTATCAGTGATGAAATCGGTATTGGTTTTACTTTTTGTATAATAGTTTGATTCAACACCCAAAGTGGCATTAATTTTTTTCATAATATATACACTTTGGTATAATACAGTATGAACATGATAAATTTCTTTGGCATGTCCCGGTGCAGTTTGCACAGGAAAAACATTTACTTGAGCTGAACTAAAGTTTTTGTTAAATGATTTGCTGATACCGGCACCAAATTGAAAATAGGTTTGTTGATAATTATCCATTTCTAATCTTACTCTTGACCAATATTGGTATTTGTCGAATGAAAACGGATTTTTATATTGATATTCAATCCCATAAACACGTGTAAATTTATTGTCATCGGATATAATCAATTCTTCATTTTCTTCTCTATTTTGAAATCTTAAATCCGTGATAATAGTATCCACCGTAGAACGAATCAAAGGAAAAAATTCAGAGTAAGTACCGGCAATTCGGTGAAGATTCTTCTTCTTATCATAAAAATTATAAGAATGTTTGGTTATTAACGAAGCCATTCTATCTCTATTGGTCTGAATTTCATTTTCTGATTGTATAAAATTACCATATTTTAAACGATTGGTTTTGGTAACAGCCATTTTTACATTATCAAAAAACAGTTCAGGATAATTGGCTAACAAATCTTGTTGTACAAAATCTTCTTGATACACAACATCTGCGTTTAATGATTTTCTGAGCGATTCTTTTTCTTTCGATACAGGAAGTTCACTGGCTAAAATCCAAGCTTCTTTAAATTTTCCCATTTCATGATAATAGTTCGCCATTAAAGCTTTTGTTTTATAATCGTCAGGATTTTTTTCTATATGCGTTTTATATTCATTAATTAAATTATCGTATTGCTTAAGTTGAAAAAGCCATTCCATTTTGTTTGCAATATCAATTTCATTGCTATAAAATGACCAGTCATATGCTTTTTGATAATTCTTTTCATTGGCATAGAGCCAAGTAATGTTGGTTGCCATCTCACGGTAATCGTTTGAAGGTTCAATTTTTTCAAGTTCAACCAATGCACTTTGCGGTTCATACCAAAGTAAATGTTGAATGTAATTAAACATACTTTCTTTTCCAGTGTCAACACTCAAAAGAGCTATTAATGCTTTTTTTATTTTTTCTTTGTTTTCAGGCGTGTTAAAATTTGCAACATAACTGTTTAATAAGTCCTTATCTCTAGGATTTACTAACAATTGAGCATTAATCCATTTTTCCATGGCTAGGTCGTTTGGATAGCCAATCAATTTATCTAATTCTTGAGAATACATGACGTTTTCTTTAGTTGGATATTTTGCACAATGCTTTTCAAGCATAATCCAAACCTCTTCGGATTTATTTTCCCACGACATGTATTCAGCATATTTATTCCAAGTTGGATAATCAATTGACGATTCCGAAAGCATTCTTTGTTTTAATGCAGCCTTTTCCAGTCTGATTTGCTCTTCATATACCTCAGAAACATCTTCGCCTTGTTCAAACTCACGTACTTTAGCTACATAACTGTAATAATCATTTTTTACTTTACTGAAAATAAAATCCAACTCTTTGTCTCTGTATTCCCGATAATCTTTGATACGGAATGAAGGTTCATTTGTATAGGCCGAATATAAATAACCATCTAAGTATTTTGTTTTGGAATAAATAACAGCAATTGACTTCAACTGAAGTTCAATATTTTCAGCATTTTCTGTTGTTCCGTATAGAAACCAATATTGGCTGTTTGACATGGAATTTTCGGTATTCAATGCTTCCACAATATATTTACCGTCATATGTTTTGTGATTAAATTTTGATGCTCTCCAATCCAAAGCAATAAAGCCCCCTTCGCCGGCATTTAAAAATCGAGATTGGGGAAAAGCAGTGGTAAATTCTTTTAAATATTTATCAAATTCAGAAAGCAATCCGCCTGGTTTTCCTTTTGTTTTTCTCCAACCCAATCCTTTTGCATTTCGCAATTCAAATTCACCCGCACTTTTGTTAAACGGACTCGGAATTTGATACACATCATCCGGATGCACAAAGTGATTCCAAATTCCGGTATACAAATACATCGATTGAATATTATATTTTGAACTCTCATCAATTTCAAATCCACTGGATATTCTGGGATAATCGAACATGTCGTGATGATATGGGTCAAAATCAAATTCGCGGTTTCCACCTTCATAGGTTTCACCTAAATATAAACTACACATAAAACTAATTGACGGAAGACCCTCTTTTAGTTTTTTTAATCCCATTTGATCAATATAATTAGAGGGCGGTACATAAGAAATTGGCATGTCTCCAAAGTTACTTACTTTCCATTTTTTATGAACTCCTTCTAAAGCTGTAACAATAAATTCGGGTTTTTTCCAATCTCTTTTAACTAATGAAACGTGATTATAACCGTGAAAACCCAATTCGTGACCGTTTTTCATACAGTCACGCATCAGCCAACTACTAATAGGTTCTACCCTACCGTTATTAGACATTTTTTTTGCATCCCATTGGTTAAACAGAAAAGGAGGATCTGTTTTAGCGTTATAATCAAATGCAGGAACGGCTGTGTAACTTATTTGGTATTTTTTTGCCAAATCTTTCATGTCTTTCCACCAAACATTTTTCACAAAATCAGATATAGATAAATTCATTTCTGATTTAATCGGTTCCATTTTTGTATCATATAATGGAGAAGGAAAATCATCCAAAAAAATAGTGCTGGTATTCGCAATTGGATAGGGAATTCCTTCTAAGCCTATCATCATTCCGGAAAATAAAATTCCGCGATCCATTTTTTCAAACTCAAAGGTTGAATTTAGGTTAATGACCCTACCCTTTCCTATTTTATTTTCTAAAATGGTTGGAAAAAATTCATTATTTATAGAGGTTGCGTAAACTTTAATTTTAGCATAGTCAAAGTTTTCGCCACTCATTCCGAAATGAGTAATCGCTTTTCTGGTTGAAATACCGGCTAAAGTTGGAATAAAGTTTTCTTTGAATTTTAAACCAAAAGAAGTAATATCTGTTGCATACTCTGAGTTAGTTTTCATTCCGACCATAAAGCCAAAACGTTTATCATCGCAAGCAAACGGAAGATAAAGTGTTCCACCATCTGATACGAATTTTAAAATTTTAGCTACTGATTCCACATTTAATTTTTTTGTTTCCAAAACACATAAAACACGTGTGGAAGAGGCAATTTCAAGGTTCGCATTCCATGCTTTAATATTAATGTTTTTATAAGGTATCTTGGTATAATTACACAGTTTTTTGAGGTGATTACTATATTTTACACTCATTGGATTTTCAAAATCAACAATATATTCAACCAATGGAGGAAGGTTTAAATCGTTGTCTGAATAGTGTTTTAATAAACCGTTTTTACCGTCTTTGTCTTTTGAAAATAAATCTATGTTATTCGGATTCATTATTGCGTCAATGTCGGCACAGCTTGAAAAAATCAATATTACCGCCATCAGGCAGTAAATGATTATTCGATTTTGGGTTGCACGGGTTTTCATACTTAATAAATTAGGTCATCAATCTTACTTGATTTGGGTTCGTTGACAATTTCATACACATTTACATATGGACTCTCGTAAAATAAAGATACTTTTCTGCCTCTTTTTTCTAATGTGTGGATATGTTCTTTTAATAATGGTTCTAATTGATCTTGTTCTGCAAAATAATTTTCTGTTTCAGTATTATCATGGTAAACAAAAACCAAAATACTTTTTGGTATTACATATTGTGGATTTTCAATAAAAAATTTAGGTTTCTTTCTATTATGGTGGTAGATTGAATCACTTTCTAAGTAATTGAATAAAAAATCTTCGTAATTAACAAAAAAGTGTTTGTTTAAACTCAATGTTTGTGTAACATTATCGTTCACAACAGCATAACTATGCGGAAAATATTCATGTAATATTTTATCATATGCATCTAAAACCATCCGAGGTGTTTTGTCAGAAGCTTTAATATTACTTAGCGGTTCAATTTGAGTATATACTATTCCTGCAAAAACTATTGAGGTAATGGTTAATGTTATGGCTAAACGGAACTGATGTAATTTTTTATAAAGCGGATACAATAAGCGTAAAATTATAGCCACTGTGATACCATAGCAGATTGGAATAAATACCGATAATGCCAATCGAAGTAAATCGGAATCAATCCATTCTATTTTAAGAAAACTAAGAGTAACCAATAAATTGAAATATAACATAAATACCAAAGAAGGTTTCCATGCTTCTTTTTTGTGCCAAATTAAGAACGGTAAAATAAGGATACTGAATAATGACCCGTATTGATAATATGTTAGCAATTCATCAAAAGGAATAATCAAATTGGGCATGTACGTGAACGAAGTAACTGAAATTAAACTCGATTGAAGGAAAATTAAAAAATCATTTTGATAATACGTACACATGAAGTAATAAGTCAGTAAAACAGCTGAAGTTCCCACTACATAGGCCGCAATTGCAATCAATTTAAATGACAAGTAATTTTTATTGACAACTAATAAAGCTAGTATATAAAATGGCGGTAATAGAATTAATAAAGTAAATAAATCTATTAACCCAATGGCAAAAAAACATATCACAAAGCTGACAAAATAATTTACTTTTTTAAATTTAATGATATCCGGTCGTAACGTGTAAATCATCGTTGGAATAGCCAAAGTCAATCCCATCAAAACGGGCTCGTTTTGCAACAAATAATGAATTTCAATAGGCGAAAATGTATAGAGAAATACAAACGCAAGAAAAGCAATCATTGGAGCCAAAATTTTGGAAAATGCTATTTTACGCATGGCCCAAAAAATAATTAAACTTAATAAAATTGCTTCTAAAATTGCTAGACTTTGTAAACCAACTTCGGGACTAACATCTACTAGCTTTGAAAATAAATTGCTCATTGCCAATTCTCCTTCAACAGAAACTGTGCCGTTAAACCAAATGTTTTCGTCAAAAAGTATCACTTTATTTAATTCGGTTACCCATAAATCAGAAAGCAAATAGATATCATATATATAAAAATAGTATCGTCCTACAAAAGCCGCCACAATTAGAAATAAGGTAGCATAAAAAATAAATATACGGTCATCTGTTAATTTTTTAGGTCTTTCTAAACGGATAAGTTCTTTAAGCGGTTTTTTATTTTCATTGTCTTTTATAAATTCAAAAAACCGAATTTTAGATACATCTTTGAAATAACGAATTGGGTTTTTAAAATTTTTGATACCAACAACATCAATCAAAATTAATAACAGCATTACCAGTAAATAATTAATTAAACTGTAAACACTTATTTGTATAAGAACAAAAACAACAATTAACGATAAACTGCCATATTTAAACCATTCATTTACAATAAATTGCAATAAACTATGGCTGTCTTCACGTTTTACTACCTTATTATTGCAGTAATACAAAAATAAAAGTAAGAAAACGAGTCTTAGAAAACCTACAAATATGGAGCTGGAAAGTATCATGATTTATTTGGTGAAATTGGGAACAGATTGTAAATCTATTTTTCCAATAAAATAGTCGAATTTGGTCGACGCTAAACGATTAACTATTTGATCATAAAGTTGCTTGGTATCTGCATATTCAATAAGCAATACCGGTATCTTATATTTTGTATTAATTTCTTTAATTTGCTTTATCCGTTCATTAAAATCATTCGTTTCACGAAGTTTATAGGAGTTTCCTTGGAAAGAGTAATCGGTTGCAATAGATTCAAACAAAACGGATTCTATGAAATTTTTGGTTTCCGGAATTAATTCTAATCCTGAATTTTGTACCAATACATGGTTTGGATACTCTGTTTTTATTTTTTTAATTAAGGCAATTAATTCTTTTTGTTGTTTGGCTTGTGGTCCGAATGACGAAAAATTATCAATATTATCCAAAAACAATCCATCAAAGCCTTTGTCTAATACTTTTTTGATTAATGACATAAGCACCACAGAAGTGGATTTGTCTTTTAAATTTAAGTAATAACTATCCCAATTGTTATTTTTTCCTAACGTTCTGTTTTTTAATAGTTTATAATGAATTGCATTACTGTTTACTTCACCCAAACTAATGTAGGCCAATACGTTTTTATTATTCTTTTTAATTTGCTGAACTTCTTCTTTTTTAAAATTTTTTTCTTCCAAAATCACGTAGTTATACCCTTTGATTTTTGCAGGATCTAATTTGCCGTAACAAACCAAAACAGTACTCTTGCTTTCAGGGTTGCTGAAAACAGGAATTGTTAATAACGAAGGCAATAACCAAAAAAATAAATTAAAACGACGCATAATAATGATAATCAAGTTTTTTGAAAAAACCGAAAATATGCTTTAGGGTATAGAACATAAAAAATAATGCTCCGGCTAACATTCCAACCACACTGTATTCAAAACTCACAAAGCGACTAAGAATAAAGCCAATTGTTATATTAATTACGATAGCATAAATAATTCCTTTCAAAGGTTGTTCTGTTTGACCTAAAGTGAACAAATATAGCGTATTAAGCATTCCCCATGCTAAAAAGAAATACCCTATTCCTCCATATAGAGTCACTTTCACACTCAAAATCTCTAATTCTTCATGAAACTGACCTTTGTAACCCCAAGAAGCAAACATCAATTGATGAATAATTACAAAAATAACCGCTGCTGTTATAAATAGAATTAGAATATTTTGCCAATATAATTTGTGTAACTCTTTATTAAAAAGTTTAGAATTTTCAAATTGTACTAATTTTTGAGTGATGTCCAAAAATCGGGTAAAGGAAGCAATACTAAACTCCAATACACCGGACAATAACAAAAATACTAGAATTGCCATATCCATTCCCAACTCATAATCTTTTTCAAAATAAACGATAAACGGAAGTTGTCCGGATGAACTCGTAGACCAAGCTAAGATTCTATCAATAAAAATGAAAAGATACACACCTATTCCATATAAAAAATAACGATGATTCTGGTAAATAAATACTGATGTTTTAATATTTAAATCGGCTCTTGGTGGATGTTTTTTTAAAAAACCTCTGAAGAAAAAATACAAATATGTTTTGGCTACAATGATAGCCGCACTAATTCCAAACCAATGCGTATAATAAATTAATAGTTCAGAATATTTGTTCAATACAACCGTAATTACTGTACCTAAAACGACTGCAACAGTAATCATCCATCGTTGGCGGATAGTATGTAAAGGAGCCAATACGAGCAAGAGTACACCAATCAAAAAGGCATACGCAAAAACAATAAATAAAACTTTAAAAGGATAAAGATGGAAAAATGAATTGATAAACAGTATAACTGCAAAAACAATAAAAAGTGTTTTAATACCTAATTTTAAAAGGTAGTCAACCGTTTTTTTGGTCATGGAATAATCAAGGTAATTCCAATAAAAAGTAGCTTGACGTCCAATAACCTGCACAAATCCACCGGTAGAAACGATACCAATGATTACTCCCAAAACAACGGCTGTTGATTGAAGATGGTTAAAATGAACATGTGTCCACAATGAATAACCAAAAACAACAATGGCAGCAATTTGAAGAAAAACAGGAAGAAGGTGAAAAATACCCAATGGATAATAATGAGCAAAAATTTTGGCTTTAACCGCCATGTAATCAGAAAGCTGAATAGTTTCTGGATTGGTAGCAATGTACTCTTTCTGTTTGGCGTTCAAACTTTCTTTATGCTCTAAAGAAGTTGTGAGTTGACGGTAGACGTAATTTGCTAAATCTTGAATGTCTGAAACACCATAATCAGCTTCTGTATCTATATCTCTAATACCAAAAGACTCAATGGTAGCGGCAACAACTCTGCTGCTTACCGGTTTACCTATTTTATCTTTTACATTCTCAATTAATACTTTTATATTTTCACTATGCTTTTCCATTTTGCATTAGTAGAACACATACATTCTATTTTTTGGTTAGGTTTGGGTTTAATTGTAAATTTGGGAGGGGTTTATGAGGCTTTTACTGTTTCTATTTCATCTAAAGATTGGATTAAAATTGGCATTTGTACTTCTTTAACTTCACGAGTAACAACTTTTTCGTATACTTCCTCGTATGCGTTGATAAATTTACCAATTGTAAAATTATCAATCACTTTTTTTCTGGCATTTATACCCATTTGCTCTCTTAATTCTTTATTATTAAGAAGCTCCACTACTCTATTCCCAATATCTTCGGCATCTTTTGGTTTACAAATGTAACCGCAAGATTCGTCTAAGGCTTCCGTTACTCCACCCACATCAGTGGCAACAACAGGAATTCCGCAACTCATAGATTCCAATACTGTATAGGGGAAACCTTCTGAGATTGAAGTTAAAATCGAAATATCACCTTCACAAAACAATTCACTTGGTTTGTCGTGATAACCGGCTAATTTGAAATTATCTCTTACACCTAATTCATCAATTAATCGTTCACATTCAGCAGTATATTCAGGAACAGCATTATTATCGCCATAAACTAAATACTGAATATTAGGTATTTGACGTTTTGCTACTGCACAAGATTTTATCATGGTGACAATATCTTTCAAATCAAAAATACGAGCCGCTGCCACAACGGTTGGAATATGTTTCAAATGTTCCGGTTTTGCAGTCGGTTTAAATACATTGTGATCGATACCGTTATAAATAATTTCAATTTTTTCAGGATCTGCTCCGTACATTTTCTCCCATTTAATATTGAATTTATTTACAGAAAGAATTTTATCTGCTTTGTAATAAACTAATTCTGTCACACATTCAGAAAACTTAATCAACATTTTTTTAAGAAAATATGAATATTCTGAAGAGTTGATTGCTAATAAACGTTCACGGATAAAAACGCCATGTTCGGTAACAATCATCGGAGTGCCATATTTATACTTTAAAACTAAAGCCGGGATAACAGGAAAACCGGATAAAGTTAAGTGTGAAACATCAACTCTTGGCACTTCTACAGAAAGTGGAATCAAAAAACGGTAAATCCATCGCATACCGGATGTTAAATCATACAAAGATACCTTTTCGTTTTCTTGTTCAGAATTCAAATCAGAAACCATGTAACAAAAAGTTTTCCAAACCGGTTCACTTTTCATTGTTTTTTTATAATCGTGCTTTTGAAAAAAACGCCACATTTTTTGAATTGTTTCATCAAAAGCCCTGACATCTCTGTTGTTAGAAAAGATGTGTCTGAGTAAATCTTGAAAGATTGGAATAAAAACCTGATTGATTTTATCTAAATCGTTTTTCTCTTTTTGGGAGATAATTTTATAATACTTTTTACCGTAATCAATCATTTCCTGAGGCTCCATTGGTGACCAAAGAGGAACTTGGATAACATTTTTTACGTTCTCACTTAATTTATATTTGGATTTAGACTCAAATTCAGCATTGATTGAATAAAGTGTAAAATTTGAGTTTTTCACTTCATTACAAAGCATATGTGCCCAAGTAGAAACTCCACCGCCATTGAAAGGATACGTTCCTTCTAAAATTAACATTACATCGTGCTTTTTGCTCATAACTTATTAGATAATAAAATTCCGTTCGTCGATGAATCTGCCTATGCAGAACCAGACAATTTGGTGCATTTTAACAATCTTAGGGTGGTTTGTGGTATTTTTTGGAACGCCGGCTTTTGGGGACGACTTCAAAAAAGTATTTTAACTTTATAAAACGATATTAACATAGAATTAATAAAACTTTACACGGTTAAAAGACAATTCAAAAGTAGAATTAAATCTAAACAGCACAAAATAAATCCTCTGAAATCAGTTGAAAACACTCATTTCATCGACGAACTGCATAGTGTTCTGGATGAGTAACTTATATTATCGATTAACGGTAAAAGAAATTAAGCTATGAATTAAAAAGGAAGGTATTTTAACAAGTGTAAATGTAGGAATTACTCACTTAAAAACAATTTTTCTCTGAATTTTTTACCAATAGCTAATAAAAGTCGAGTTTTATAATCATCAATTAACCAATCGCGATAATTTTTTGTTGAACTGCTTAAACAATTGGTAAAATGTCGAACTCTACTTTCAATATCATCCGCTAGTTCTTTAGCCAATTGTTTTGCCTCTAACAGCGTTTCTGAATTTTCAACACACATTAACGCATGATGATCAATGGATTTTTCAATCACAACTTTGGGACGCCAATTATTAGCTAATGCCATGCGGTATTCTGACTCAATATCAAATTCTATGTTAGCTGTTTTGCTAAACTTGGCTCGAAGCTCCGGAGGCATTTTGTAAAAGAAATTCATTTCAATTTCCAAATCACCTTTTAAATTGTGGATGTATTGTTCGGGGTATTTAAAAATATGTTGCCAATCTATTTTATCGGTCCACAGACCAAATCTGGCGGCATTGTTTCCTAAATCAATAATTGTAAATTCATCTTTATTAGGAAGCTTCCTCGATCCACGACCAATCATTTGAAAATAAAGCGTCAGTGATTTGGTTGCCCGATTTAAAATAATTGATTCAACAGTCGGTTCGTCAAATCCTGTGGTTAGAATTCCAACTGAAGTTAAAATTGCATCCGGGGTTTCTTTAAACCATTTTAAAATGTCTTTTCGTTCCTCATTATTGTTAGTATTGTCCAAATGCTTGATGTTTTTAAAACCGGCTTCCCTAAAAACATCTAAAACGGCTAAAGAAGTAATGATACCGTTATTAAAAATTAAGGTTTTTTTTCCTAGCGAATGTGCCGTGTAAGCATGAATTAATTTTTCCTGCATGGCCATATTGGTATACAGTTCGTCAGATGATTTTACGGTATAATCGCCATTGATTCCGATTTTTAAGGAAGTCAAACCAACATCATAACTGTAGGTGGTAGCTTTGGCTAAATATCCTTTGTCTATCAATGAACCAATGCTGTTTCCAACAATCAATTCGTGATAATTTTCATTCATCGGTAATTTAATGTTGGAACTTAAAGGAGTGGCAGTCACACCAAGAAAAAATGTATTTTTAAATGCGTGAAATAGTTTTCTGAATGAATTAAAATGTGCTTCATCTATAATCAATAAACCAACATTGTCTATATGCAATTTTTCATCATTCAAACGATTTTTCAATGTTTCAACCATGGCAACAAAACACGAATACTCGTCTTGGTCGGGTAATTCTTTCACAATGCTGTTGATGATTTTATTTTTCACATCAAAACCTTTCAACATTTTTGAGGTTTGTTTACATAATTCAATCCGATGCGTTAAAACCACTACTTTTTTATCATACTTTTCTAAATAACGACGGGTAATCTCAGAAAATATAACCGTTTTACCTCCACCGGTTGGCAGTTGATAGAGCAAATGGTAATTGTGTGGAGCATTTTCAATTTTATCAAAAATCAGGTCAATATCACCCAGTTGATAGTTGTAGAGCTTTTTCTTCTCTTCAATTTCAAGCAATATATCCTTTTTTGACATATAAAAATTTTAAAAAATCAATTTTTACAAAAATAAGCAGATAAAGTCCCATATTTTATTTTTTAAGTTAATTAATTTTTAAAAATTGATTTTGTTAATTTACTAAAGGTTAAATTATACACAAAATTGAGTAAAAAATATCATCCGAAGTTTCATATTCAATGAATATTCTTAATTTTACAACCCCTTTGAGAAAGCCTTAAAATTAAAATGAAGTATAAAATAAAAATTACTCCGATAGATAAATGGGTCATAGATCCGGTGAATCGATTTATCGGGAAATCAACTACCGGTGGAATTGTCCTCTTTATATCTGCAGTGGTAGCTTTAATTTTAGCAAATTCGCCATGGAAAGATACCTATCACCACATTTGGGAACATAAAATTAGTTTCGGAATCGACAACAAGTTTATGTTAGACAAAACTCTTCATCATTGGATTAATGACGGTTTGATGGCAGTGTTTTTCTTTGTTGTAGGATTAGAATTAAAAAGAGAAATTATCGGAGGAGAATTATCCAACCCTAAAAAAGCTATCCTCCCTATTGTTGCGGGATTTGGCGGTATGCTTTTTCCTGCCTTGATATATTTGATGTTTAATCCTTCCGGAGAAGCTCATAGTGGTTGGGGAATTCCTATGGCAACAGATATTGCATTTGCTTTAGGCGTTTTATTTTTACTCGGGAAAAGAGTTCCTACATCATTAAAAGTATTTTTAACGGTACTAGCAATTGCAGATGACTTGGGTGCAGTATTGGTTATTGCACTTTTTTACACTTCAGATATTTCATTGACTAGTTTAATTGTTGGAAGTTTATTTTTATTACTCTTAATTGTGTCGAATTTACTTGGGGTTAGAAATACATTTTATTATGGTATACTTGGTGTTGGTGGACTTTGGATGGCGTTTTTGTTATCAGGAGTTCATGCAACGATTGCCGGAGTTTTAGCTGCTTTTACAATTCCGGCCAATGTTAAAGTTGACGAATTTGTCTTTATTGAAAAAATGAAAGATTATCTCAATAAATTTAAACAAGCAGACCCGAATGGTGTACCAACCGTTACTCCGGAACAATTGCATATTTTAGAGGATATGCGTACACTTTCCAAACAAGCTATGACTCCCCTTCAACGGCTCGAACATGGTATGCATCCCTTTGTGACTTTTGTTGTAATGCCGATTTTTGCTCTAGCAAATGCAGGTGTTACAATTTCATCTGATTCTACCAATTCAGGCACAAGTTTAGTTGCTTTAGGAGTTATATTTGGTTTATTAGTTGGTAAATTTATAGGAATTGTTGGTTTTACATCGCTATTCATCAAACTAAAATTAGCGAAATTACCATTAGGAATGACATACAAACATTTAATTGGAGTTGGTCTTTTGGCATCAATCGGGTTTACAATGTCTCTTTTCATTGCTAATTTAGCTTTTAAAAACCAAGAATTAATTCAACAAGCAAAAATGGGAATTTTATTTGCATCATTACTTGGTGGAACTTTAGGATTTCTCTTTTTATATTTTAATACCAACAAATCAGAGGTAAATATCACAGAAGCTGATACACATTAATTATGCAACGCGAAAAAATTAAAAAAAATAAATGGAGACAACTCCACATGTATTATACCTATACAGGTTTTTACAAATTCATTTTTGATGGATTAAAAAGTGCCTTTTTACCAACAGCTTTGATTGTTGGGGCATTATTTTATGTTCATTATTATGTAATTAACATTAACGAGGCATTAATAATGTTAACTGAACAATACAGTGATTTAACGATTTTCTCTGTATTTTTTGCTTCTGAGTCAATTTTGGGATTAATTCCACCTGATATATTTATTGCTTGGACAAAAAACACAGATTATCCTCTACTTTATTTATCATTATTAGCGATTTTATCCTATTTAGGTGGAGTCGTTTCGTATTTGTTGGGAAAAGCAATGCTAATTATACCCTCTGTAAATAACTTCATGTTTACTAAAATGAGTAAACACATTATTAACATGCGAAAATGGGGAGGCTTATTGATAGCTGTAGGAGCGTTATTACCACTTCCATTTGCAATGGCTGCAATGGCCGCTGGAATGATAAAATTTAATTTTAAAAACTTCCTGATGTTTGCATTACTTCGCCTTTTACGATTTGTAGTATACGGATTTGCAATTTATCAAATGTTATAAAATGATAGGTTTTTTTAAAAAGATTGCTCTTTTAGAAGGTATTTCACTTTTAGTTCTATTGTTTTTTGCGATGCCCATGAAATATATGTTTGATCAGGAAATTTATGTAAAAACTATAGGAATGGCACATGGAATATTGTTTATCCTCTATGTTGTTTTGGCTCTCCTATTGAAGTTTACTTTGAATTGGAGTTTTAAATTATTAGCAATAATTGGTTTAGCTTCTATAATTCCTTTCGGAACCTTCTATGTTGAGAAAAAATACTTGACTTAAGGTTTTATTTTTCAAGTCTATCTTTCACGTATTCAATTTGTGTTTTGCCGTGTGGAAGTGGCTTTCCTTCTTCACTTAAGTTGACCATTGTGATGGTATCCACAGAAATAATAGTTTCTCTTGTCATAATATTCCGGACTTCGCAAGTTAGCGTTAAAGAGGTTTTACCAAACTTGACTACATCGATGCCAATTTCAACAATATCTCCGGGTTTTGCTGAACTTTTAAAATTTATTTCAGACATGTGTTTGGTAACAATTTTTGCATTTTCAAGTTGAATAATGGAGTACAAAGCAACTTCTTCGTCAATCCAAGCCAATAACCTACCACCAAATAAGGTTCCGTTTGGGTTCAAATCTTCGGGTTTAACCCATTTTCGTGTATGAAATCTCATAAATATTGAATTAAATTTAAAACAAAATTAAGCTTAAATCAAATGTTCATCTAAATTTAAACACAAATTAACCTAAAAGCTTTTCGTAATTTAACTCAATCATTTTTACCTTGTTATATAGCTATTAGAACTGTATTTCATCGCTAACTACTTTTAAACTAAGAGATTATTTTTGGTTTTTTTTTAACAAAAAGGTTGAGTTTATAAACTTTTAACTATCTTTGCCGGCGTATAAAATTTGATTTTTCAATAAAATAAACACCAAAATGAAAAAAAACCTACTTATTTTTTCCCTGTCAATCTTTGCATGTGTAACATCTTTTGCACAAGATTCAACAGAAGTTTCAAAAGTTGATGAGTATAACAAATGGTCTATTGAGCTAAACCTTGGTCAAGGTAAAGGAATAAAACCTTACTCTACTGGTTATTTTGCCAGTAATGCTGACAAAGTTTTAGGAAGCTTTACACTTAATCATTTTAATATTGGTGTACGATACATGTTTAGTCCAAAATTTGGATTAAAATTTGATGGTGCTTACGACAATCTTAAAAATTTAAGTGATGAAAGTTTAGATTTTGAAATGCGTCAAATAAGAATCGGAGTTCAAGGGGTTGTTAATGCAGCTCGTTTATTTGATATACAAGAAAGTTTAGGTAGATTCGGCATGTTACTACATGGTGGTATTCAAGTAGCTCAAATGACGCCTCAAATGGGTGTCAATGAAGGTGTTAGTGAATGGAATGGCGGTATAATGGTTGGGTTTACACCTGAATTTAGAATCACTAAAAATTTAGCTGTAACAGCAGATTTCACTTTAATTTCTAACGTTAGACAACATTTCAATTGGGATGGTGCTTATTCTGATGACAGCAATAACCTAGCAGGTAGTATGTATACTACTTCTTTAGGTATATCTTATTCTTTTGGTTCACACAAAGTACACGGAGATTGGGCTACCATTACAAACAAACAACAAGAAGAAATAGATGCTCTTGAAAAACGAGTTGGTCAAATTGAAAACGATATGAGTGATAGTGATCAAGATGGTGTGCCTGATTATTTAGATGTAGAACCAAATTCAATTGCAGGTGTTGCCGTAGATACAAAAGGAAGAATGGTTGACATTAATCAAAATGGTGTCCCTGATGAGTTAGAGAAATATTTGAATAACACTTATGTTACAAATCAAACTTACAATAATGACGCTAACTCTACAGAAATGATGAAAAAATTCATTAATGATGGATATGTAGCGACTTATTTTGACTTTAACAAAAAACAACCAACTAATGTTTCAACAGAAGGAATTGATTTCATCCGTACGTATTTGTTAAACAATCCGGAAGCTTCAGTTGATATTATTGGTTTTGCTGATGAAATTGGAAATACACCTTATAATAATAAGTTAGCCAATGACAGAGCTTCTAATGTTAAAGAAATTTTAATCAAAGCTGGAATTGCTCCGGAACGATTAAATGTTATTTCACAAGGAGAAGATACCTCAGTTGATAAAGACTCTGCCGGTGCTAGAAAATTGGTAAGAAGAGTAACTTTCAAAGTGAAATAATTAACAATCGATTCTTAATAACTAAAAATCAACCTCTGTTTCACGACAGAGGTTTTTTTATAACTTTAAAATAAAAATCATGACAACAAGAGATCGTTATATTATCGAAAACCGTGGTGAAGCTCTGGGAGTAGTTACTGAACAATCCTCTGCCGAAGAAAAATTTCAAAACCTAACCATCCGCCCTATTCTCAAACTTCAAAATGATTTGTTTGTAGATGTATTTAAAAATTATATTTCTAAACATAAAAATGATTTTTATACTTATTCAACCGAAAAGAAGTTACAGTTCATTGAGAATTCTATTCAAAAAGATATCAAATTCAGAAACTCATTGAAAGGAATTGTGATAGGATTATTCACACTTTCTGAATATGAAGATTATATCAAAAATTCATCCAACCTGAATAAACGAATGATGAATATGTTAATTGAACGATTAAAAAGCAATATCTTATTGTTTGATACCCAACAAGCATCTTAATCTATTTTTTGTGCTTAACATAAATAATATTTTTCATTATTTTTTTGCCAATTGAATCAGATTTTCTAAACAATTAAATACATTTAAAATATATTCCTATAAATTTCAAAATAATGGAATGTATTTTTTATTGCAAATACTTAAATCAAACATCAAAAATCAATCAGTTTTTTAAGCTTTTTTCACCCTTTTCAGATTGTTAAAGACTAAATCATAAAAATAATCAAAACTCTCCCTTTTGTCATTAATTCTGATATTTTTTCATTATTATTGTTAAAACGAATGTTATGAGAGAAGAATATTTCAAATGGCACTCCCCTAACTTGGGCAGAGAAATTCAAATGTTGGTTTTTGGTCATGCCGGATATCCTATAATTTTATTCCCTACGTCAATGGGAAGTTTCCATGAAAATAGAGATCAAGGACTCATCGCCTCAGCGAGTTGGTATATTGAACAAGGTCTAATTCAAATTTTTTGTCCGGACAGTATCGACAAAGATAGTTTTTACAACAAGAAAATCCACCCAACGCATCGAATTCAAAACCATGTTTGGTATGATAAGATGATTTGTCATGAAATTGTAGAACGAGTTAAAAATAATACTTATTCCGGAAAAGTGGCCGTAGCCGGCTGTAGCTTTGGTGGTTATCATGCGGCCAATTTTGCGTTCCGGCATCCCGGTTACGTGAGCCACATGTTTTCTATGGGTGGAGCTTTTAACATCAAAAGCTTTATGGATGGTTATCATGATGATAATGTTTTTTATAATAGCCCGGAAGATTATTTACACGGTTTGAATGATCGAGAATTGTGGAATATGGATATCGTACTCGGCACATCCAATTGGGATATCTGTTTTGATGCCAATTTAAAACTGAGTCGAGTCCTCGCCCATCGTGATATACCACATTGGTTGGATGTTCGTCAGGACAGGGAACACGATTGGCCGGTTTGGAAAGAAATGTTTCCGCACTATTTATCGAGAATTAAATTTTTTTAAACAATATAACATAATTTACTATGAAAAAAATTGGAATTTTATTTGGAATGGAAGACACCTTCCCCCAAGCATTTATTGATCGTGTGAATTCAAAAAACGAAAAAGGAATTATTGCCGAAGCCGTTTCAATTGATAAAGTTGTACAAAATAAGGCCACAGAATATGCTGTAATAATTGACAGAATTTCTCAGGATGTACCATTTTATAGAGCTTATTTAAAAAATGCGGCTTTAACCGGTACAGCTGTTATTAACAATCCATTTTGGTGGAGTGCCGATGATAAGTTTTTCAATAACTGTTTAGCTGATGTTTTAGGCGTTCCTTTACCAAATACAGTAATTTTACCTTCTGCCGAACATCCAACCGATACCACCAGTAAATCGTTTAGAAATTTAGCCTATCCGATGGATTGGGAAACCATTTTTGACTATGTTAAATTCCCCGCTTATATGAAACCTTATGCAGGCGGCGGATGGAAAAACGTGTATCGATTAGAAAACCGTGACGAGTTTTGGGATATTCACCGTGAAACCGGACAATTGGTAATGCTTTTGCAAGAAGAAATTGTTTTTGACCAGTATTTTCGAGTGTATTGTCTAGGCGGAAAAGCGGTAAGAATTATGCCTTATGAACCCCGAAATCCGCACCATTTGCGTTATGTAGTAGATGGTCCGCCGGCAGATAAAAAATTGTTAGCCACAGTCAAAGAGTATACATTACGGCTATGTAAAGGATTAGGCTATGATTTTAATACTGTTGAATTTGCAGTTCGGGATGGAATTCCCTATGCAATCGATTTTGGAAATCCTGCACCGGATGCTGAATTGACCTCTGTCGGCAAAGAAAACTTTGAATGGGTGGTGGAAGAAGCAGCCAAAATGGCGATTGAATATGCAAAGAAACACAAAGATGGACAAATGAATCTTACCTGGGGTACATTCATGAAAGGTTCCGTTAACGAGGCTAAACGATTTTAATATTTTCAATTAAATAATTGAATAACAGAATGATTACAAAAAAAGAATTACCCGTTTTTACACTCGGTGTAGAAGAAGAATACTTGATTATTGATCCGGAAACAAGAGACTTGCGTTCGCACATGTCTAAAATTGTAGATGGGGCCAAAATCATTCTTAAGGAACAAGTAAAAGCCGAAATGCACCAATCTGTTGTGGAAGTAGGCACCAATATTTGTAAAAGTGTAAAAGAAGCCCGTGAAGAAATCACTTTTCTGCGAAAAAAAATTGTGGAATTAGCCGCCAAACAAGGTTTAGTTGTCGGTGCTGCCGGAACGCATCCGTTCTCTAAATGGCAAGACCAACCGATTACAGATGATCCTCGTTATCACATGATTGTAAATGAATTGCAAGATGCAGCTCGTTCCAATTTGATTTTTGGAATGCATTGCCATGTGGGAATAGAAAGCCGTGAAGTAGGTTTGCAATTAATCAATCAAGCGTGTTATTTTTTACCGCATATTTTTTCACTTTCAACCAATTCTCCTTTTTGGGAAGGAAGAAATACGGGCTACAAATCGTTTAGAACTAAAGTATTTGACAAATTTCCCCGAACCGGTTTGCCGGAATATTTTGATTCGGTGCAATCGTATGATAATTTCTTAGAAACTTTAGTCAAAACGAATTGCATTGATAATCCGAAGAAAATTTGGTGGGATTTGCGTTTGCATCCATTTTACAATACGATTGAATTCCGCATTTGCGATATGAGTTTAACGGTGGATGAAACGATTTGTATCGTCGCCATTATTCAAGCCATCGTAGCAAAACTTTACAAATTGAATACCGCAAACACCAGTTTTAATGTGTATCGATTGGCGTTGATAAAAGAAAATAAATTTCGTGCCGCACGTTACGGTGTACAAGGAAATATGATTGATTTTGGATTGCAAAAAGAAGTTCCAACGAAAGAACTAATTCTCGAATTATTGGAATTTATTGACGATGTGGTGGATGAATTGGGAAGTCGTGATGAAATTAATTATGTGCACACCATCCTTCGTGAAGGAACCGGTGCCGCAAAACAATTAGCTATTTTTGAAGAAACTAAAGATTTAACAAAAGTAGTCGATTTTATTACGAGTGAGTTTACGAAAGGAATTTAGAAGGTAGAAGTTAGAAACATTTTTGTCATTCCGAAAGATGACGAAGTCGAAATAGGACACGAGCGATAGCGAAGCAGTCTCTTGCAAAGCAAGAAAAATGTTAGGACAACAAATTCCATTTAGTCCGAAAAATCCGTGTGCTATTCAAAATTGTTAATTTCTATTGAATAAACAACTATAAAACCCTATCAGCCAACTAAATCAAATACGTTATCTTTGCCTTATAAAATAGTTACCAAATGAATACACAAATTAAAATAGCGGTTTTAGATATGTATAATGGCGAACCTAATCAAGGAATGCGTTGTATCATCGATATTATTAACCGATTCAATCAAATGGTATCCTTTCAAATTTTTGATATTCGTACTAAAAATGAAATACCTGATGTTCACAAATTTGATATTTATATTTCTACCGGCGGACCAGGAAACCCCTTAGAAGGCGACGGTAAATGGGATGTAAACTATTATAATTTAATCGACTCTATTTGGAATTGGAATCAAGAAAATGAAATGAAAAAACATGTATTGTTCATCTGTCATTCCTTTCAAATGGCTTGTAAACACTTTGGATTAGCCGAAATTAACAAACGAAAAGATACTTCGTTTGGTGTGATGACCACTCACAAAGTCAATGATGGTTTAATTGATCCATTGTTTGAAGGTTTAAACAACCCTTTCTA
This sequence comes from Flavobacterium piscinae, assembly GCF_004122145.1. GTDB lineage: Bacteria > Bacteroidota > Bacteroidia > Flavobacteriales > Flavobacteriaceae > Flavobacterium > Flavobacterium piscinae. The sequence goes on along the minus strand of NZ_SBKQ01000006.1, from coordinate 102,021 downwards.
CTCAATTGATAGTCGTGATTATCAAGTGGTGCAACCTCATGTCAAGCGATTCAAAAAGTTAGGTGCTGAAATTATTGCATTGGAGAAAATAAGAGACCACGTTCAATACGAAAGAGCGATTATGGGTATTCGATTTTCAAATGAAATAGTGGGGCTCCAATTTCATCCTGAAGCTGACCCAATCAGTTTTTTAGCTCACATGCGAAACAGAGCTTTCAGAGAAAAAATCATCGCCATGAAAGGACGAGTTAAATTCCTGAAAATGTTAGAATATTTAGTGGAAGAAGATAAAATTTACTTGACCAACGAAACGATCATTCCTAATTTTCTCCGAATAGCCATTAACGACTTACTAAAACATAAAAAAATACTCTCTAACTAAGTTTTATAAATTTTAAATTCCAACACAAAGGCACACTAGGATTTTCTTTTGTGTCTTTTTTTTAAAAAATGATTTACAATGAATACAGCTTTTCGAAATCAGTTTAACAAAGAGTTCTCTACCGAAAAATACAATCAGTTAATAGATTCAATCGCGGCAGATTTTGATTACAAACCAACTTTTCGGATTGGAGAAACGCCTTTTTTCATCACAAATGAATTAAAAGAACAGTTATTGGAAGGTTACAATCATGTGATTGATTTTATTCAACAAGATGGATTTAAAGAATTAACTAACAAAGCCTTAGAGTTAAATAGGAAAGTACCAAACGAAGACAATCACACCACATTTTTAGCCATCGATTTTGGAATTTGTGAAGAAGACGGAAAAATTATTCCGAAATTAATTGAAGTACAAGGATTTCCTTCGTTATTTAATTTTCAAAATCATCTGTCACAAAAATTTGTTGACTTCTACCCTTTTCTGAATCAATTGACTCCTTTTTTAAATGGTTTGGATAACGAATCGTATTTAAAATTAATCGAAGAAGTAATTTGTAATAATCATCCGAAAGAAAATGTAATTCTGTTAGAAATTGAACCTGAAAAGCAAAACACTAAAATCGATTTTTATTACTGTAAACGAGATATTGGAATTCCGGTAGTTTGTGTAACAGAATTAATTCAGAAAGGAAAAAAGCTGTTTTACACGAATGATAAAGGAATTGAAATTGAAGTAAAACGAATCTATAACCGTGTCATTTTTGACGAATTGGATTTGCGAACCGACTTGCAACTCAACTTTGATTTTTCTGCCGATTTAGACGTGGAATGGGCCGGACATCCCAACTGGTTTTTCCGCATCAGTAAATTCATTTTACCTTATTTGAAAGGTGAGTATTTTATTGAAACCACTTTATTGAGCGATTTAAAAGAAATTCCAACCGATTTGGAAAACTATGTGCTCAAACCGTTGTTTTCTTTCTCAGGAAGTGGTGTCATTTTCCACGTGAAAAAAGAAGACATTGAAGCCGTTACAGAAAAAGACTTATACATTTTGCAGAAAAAAGTAAACTATCTTCCCATCATTCAGTCTCCGGATGGCAAAGTAAAAGCCGAAGTCCGCTTAATAGCCGTTTGGAAAAAAGACGCCCCCTCACCTACTTTAGTAACCAATTTAGTCCGACTAAGCCGTGGTGAAATGATTGGTGTGAAATTCAACAAAGATAAAGATTGGGTTGGTGGTACGGTTGGGATGTTTGAGAGATAAAACATTCAATCTTTTAAACATTAAGAATTTAAGATTGATTCATTAAGTATTTTTAAGCCTTATTGAAATTCTTAAAACAACTTAAATTCTTAATGTTTAAATACTAATTATATTCTCTTTTAATTTCATTTAAACTTAGGTTCGAATTTATAAATTTTTCAATAACTCCTCTTCTCAAACTCTCCAAATCCTCATACTCCAAATACTTTGCCCAATCTTCTTCATTTAAAATTTGTTTGATAATTTTAATCGTTTTAGCAGTTTCGGAGGCATTTCGTAAAAAGGCTTTTCCATCATAAAACGGCATGTCTTTGTGAAAAAAATCAATGGTTTTCTGTTCAAAATCCACTTGAATAAAGAATAAGTTGGCGGTTTCGTCATTAGGGTAAAAATCGGTCCAACGGGCAAAACCTATTTTGATGTGTTGGTTTTTATAATGAGTTAATGGTAACAATCGCCAACGACAATTAGCAGCTCTTCCCCAATGGTTGGAGATGCGGTAAACACCTGCCTCAGTAAAAAAATATTCACTACCCGATTTACTTTTAAATTGTGGTTGCTGTAATTCAAAATCTGTTTGTGAAACCTCTTTCCATAGGCAAAAAGTGTGTTTATGGAAGTTGTTGGAACTATATTTTCTCAAATTAAATTATTTTTTAAACATATAAGTCATATAAGTTTTTACTGTTTTAAAACTTATATGACTTATATGGTAAATATAAAATTATAATATTATGAATTTAATGCAACTTCTTTACCTTCTCTTGTTGAGCCACAGTCGCAAAATCTTTTACCAATCGCTCCGCATAGTCGTCTAACAATTCACGAACACGTTCATGTTTTTCGGATTTCACAATCAAACCGGCATGGTATTCTAATGGAACTCGGAAACAAACTTCGTTATCATTAAAACCACTCAAATCCGGATGTTCAAATTTGGATAAGGTCAACACAATTCCGGCAAATTGTTTCTTTTGTGAAGGAACTTTGTATTCTTTTCCTCGCACCAACGCATCTTCAATTTTGGCCCATTCACCCCATAAATTGATATCGGAAGCGGCTTCCACCATTTCAGCCAAATGGGCTCCTCCTACTCTTGAAGACGTTTCTAAAAAGTAAATTTTTCCGTCTTCATTGCATTTGATAAATTCGGTGTGCGTGGCTCCATGTTTCATGCCAAAGGCTTTCATTACTTGTTCATTCACTTTCTTAATCGCTTTGTCATCCGCAGAATTATACGGAATATTGGCACTTCTAAAAATTCCGCCACCTTGCGAAATCTCCATGGGTGTAGCCAAATATTGCGATGTGATGCTGAATAATACTTTGTTGTTAAAATTCAATCCGTCACAATGATAAACTGCTCCCGATTTGAATTGTTCTACCAAATATTTTATGCGATTATCGCCTAATTCATGTATTTTTTGCCATAATTCGTCTTTCGAATGTACTTTCATGATTCCGGATGCCGAAGCTTCTGAACGGGGTTTTAATACCCACGGTGGCGAAACCGTATCCGCAAAATGATTGATGTATTCGTCATTAAACAATGCACTAAAAGCAGGAACCGGAACACCTTCCGCTTGAGCTTTCACACGCATGGCCAGCTTATCTCGGAAATACCTTCCGGTAGTTTGCCCCATTCCGTCCACTCGCAAATTTTCACGCAAAAAGGTGGCTTTTTCAACATCAAAATCATCTAAGGCTACAATCGCATCAATTTTTTCTTTTCGCATTAATCCCGCAACACCTTGCAAAAGCATATCCAAATCCCAATCGATATCTTGACCGGGCATGTAAAAAATTTCATCAATCGAATCAAAAGCCCAAGGCTTGTTTCGCAGTTTTTCGGAAGTAATCAGAAAAACTTTGTTTCCTAATTTCTTCATGTTGATTAAAAAATCATTTCCTTTAAAATAATTGGAAATGCAAATAAAAGTTTTGGTAGTATCTTCCATAAACTATAGGTTTTCTATAAAATTAATAAGTAAATGCACTCCAAATGCAGTGGCATGTTTGGTCTTGGCGAATTCATCATCTACGAAAGTGACACCGGCAATGTCAAGATGAGCCCAAGCGGTATGATTTTCAGTAAAATACTCTAAAAATTTGGCAGCAGAAATCGCTCCGGCAACCGGTTTTCCTGAGAAATTTTTCACATCGGCTATTTCACTTTCTATATCCGATTTGTAGGCATCCCATAATGGTAAGGGCCATAAACGTTCCCCAATTCCATCGCCTGCTTCTTGCAAATACTTGGACAGTTGTTCATTGTTTGTAAACAAAGCTCCACATTCATTGCCAAAAGTGGCCACGCTACTTCCGGTTAAGGTGGCTAAATCAATAACCGTTTCCGGATTATAATTCTTAATTAAATAAGATAAACCATCGGCCAAAATCAATCGTCCTTCGGCATCGGTATCAATGATTTCGATGGAATGACCACTGTAACTTCCAATTACATCACTCGGTAAAAAAGAATTGGCATCCACCGAATTTTCACAAGCAGGTACTATTGCCGTTACACGATAAGGTAATTGTAAATCAGCAATCAGTTGCATGGCTCCTAAAACTGCTGCACCACCTGCCATATCGCATTTCATGTGCACCATTCCGGCTGTTTTAATATTCAATCCACCGGTATCAAATGTGATTCCTTTTCCAACCAAACCAATGTGTTTTTTTGCATTTTTAGGATAATAATCCATCACGATAAACTGCGATTCATTGGCACTACCTTTTCCAACAGAAATAAAGGCATCCAAACCGATTTCTTTTGACTTTTGCTGACCGAAAACTTCTACTGAAAACCCGAATTTCTTTCCCGCTTCAATGGCCCAATCGGCCAACTGTTTGGGAGTAATTTTATTAGGCGGTAAATCCACTAAATGATAGGTTTCTAATTGAGCATTAGCAATTTTTAAACCCCGTTCTACAGCATTTTCTTTGTTATCCGTTGCAATGATGTTTAAAATACATTCTTCATTTAAAAGTGGATGTTTCTCCTTCTCTTTTTTATAATGACCTAATCGATAAGTACCTAAAACCAAACCATTGATTGCCGCCGTTATAGAATTATCAGTGAAAAAATCGGGAATAATAAGTGACGTTTCACCTTTAAAAAAGTTTTCTTTTTGATGTGCTACTCTTCTAAAAATCTTTTTCAGGCTTGAAAAATCAGGTGATTTTCCCAAACCAACGAAAAGGTAAATCACACCTACTTTTTCGATAACGTAGGTGGAATCCTTTTTTCCTGAAAAAACTTCATTTGAAACAGCAATAGACAAAAATTGAACCGTTTCATCTGTTTCTAAAACAGGAACAAGTATTACATTTTCTGTTGAAGTGACTTTTTGTAGATAATTAATTTTCATAGTTTTTATTCTTCTTTGGTACTAAAATAGAGCCATTCGATAGCTTTTGGGAATTCATCACTCCAGTAGATTTCGTTGTGTTTTCCTTGCTCATTGATACTCAAACGGATTTTCATTTTATCGTTTAAGGCATCCTTTTTGAGTAATCGTTTTTTAAAATTCTTAACATGATCAATCATCGTCGCACTTTCATCTCCTCCGGCATACAAGTAAATTCGAGTGTCTTGTGGTTCTTCCATATCCAAAAAAGACAATTTTATTTTTGGAACGACCCAAAGTGATGGCGAAAAAATCATTAGCTTTCCAAATACTTCGGGATACATTATCCCACTAAAAATACTAACCAATCCGCCCATAGAACTTCCGCCAATTCCGGTATATTCACGTTCCGGTTTTGTTCTGAAATTTTCGTCAATAAAAGGTTTTAATGTATCGGTTAAAAATCGAATGTACTTTTTACCTTGACCGGTTCCAAGAACCGTATTACCCACATTATATTCTAAAATACGTTCATTATCAGCGTGTTCTACAGCAATAACAATAATTTTTCCGATTTTGTATTCGGCCATTACGGCTAATTTTTTATCAATTTCCCAATTGCCGAATTTCGCTTTTTCATTGAATAAATTTTGTGCATCTTGCAAATACATCACCGGATAATGTTCAGTAGAAGTCTCATAATCATATGGTAACAACGCCCAAACCTTACGTTTTTTATTGAGTTGTGGTATTTCAAATTCTTCGGAAACTAAATGCACTTTGGGCAAAAAATTGGGTTTAAACGGTAGCCAATTGTGTCGCCATTTTGCCACATGTTCCTTTCGAACACCACTGTGTTGTTTGCAGGAACGATTTTCGGTTCGGTTTCCATATTTGTCAATTTCTACTTCACTCCAATCGCCTCGGGTAAATTTATAAAGCAATTCGTCAGGATAATTGAAATCGACAGGAAATTTAAAATGATAAAGTCCTTTTCCGACCTTTTCCATCTGAAAATGTTTATCCTGCGTAACCCAATTGTTAAAATTTCCGGCAATATAAACGGGTCTATCATCATCTTCATCGGTGGTTAAAAGCAAATTGAGTTGGGGTTCAATTATTTCTTTATCAGGTTGTTGTGGTAATGTATTTTCTGCTGGCTTCATGCAATCAAATTAATCGAAATCTAAATTATATTAAAAAGTAAATATAGCTTTTTGGATTGTGATTAGAAATATTTTTTTAATTGAAATTCAATTTATAGAAGAATGGTGACTTATTGAATAAATTTTTAAAGATTAAATAATTTATTCATTCTATTTGAATTAAAAATCGTATTATTTTTAATAAATTAGCCACTTCAAATTTTACACAACATACAAATGAAAAACACAGCATTAACGCACATTCACGAAAGTTTAGGAGCTAAAATGGTTCCGTTTGCCGGATACAATATGCCGGTTCAATATGAAGGAGTCACCGTTGAACACGAAACCGTGCGAAATGCCGTAGGTGTTTTTGATGTATCGCATATGGGAGAATTTTTGTTATCCGGTCCGAATGCGTTGGCTTTGATTCAAAAAGTTACTTCTAACGATGCTTCCACTTTAACTATTGGTAGAGCTCAATATTCGTGTCTACCTAATAATCAAGATGGTATAGTGGATGATTTAATTGTATATAAAATAAAAGAAGAGCAATATTTATTAGTGGTTAACGCTTCCAATATTGAAAAGGATTGGAATTGGATTTCATCTCACAATGACTTAGGAGTGGAAATGAAAAATCTTTCTGAGGACTATTCCCTATTGGCCATTCAAGGTCCGAAAGCAGTGGAAGCCATGCAATCATTGACTTCTATCAATTTGTCCGAAATAAAATATTACCATTTTGAAGTAGCTGATTTTGCCGGAATCGAACATGTCATTATTTCTGCAACGGGTTATACCGGTTCAGGTGGATTTGAAATTTATTGTAAAAATTCCGAAGTTGAACAAATTTGGCATAAAGTATTTGAAGCCGGTGCTTCCTTTGGTATCAAACCAATCGGTTTAGCGGCTAGAGACACGCTACGATTGGAAATGGGCTTTTGTTTGTATGGAAACGACATCAACGATACCACTTCACCCTTAGAAGCCGGTTTAGGTTGGATTACCAAATTCACCAAAGATTTTGTAAATTCAGAAAACTTAAAAAAACAAAAAGAAGAAGGCGTTTCACGGAAATTAGTAGGTTTTGAATTGTTGGAAAGAGGAATTCCTCGTCACGACTATGAAATTATGGATGCAGATGGAAACAATATCGGAATCGTAACTTCAGGAACAATGGCACCAACGGTTGGAAAAGGAATTGGAATGGGTTATGTAAAGACTGAATTTGCTGGAGTTGATTCTGAAATTTACATCCAAATCAGAAACAATAAAGTAAAAGCGAAAGTGGTTAAAATGCCTTTTTATAAGAAGTAAAAGTTTTTGAAATTTTAGTATAAATACTATTTTTGCACCACAATTTTGAACTTTGAATAACGAATACAGAATTTTGAAATAAATAGAAATGGGAAGAGCGTTTGAATTTAGAAAAGCACGTAAAATGAAACGTTGGTCAGCCATGGCCAAAACGTTTACCAGAATAGGAAAAGACATTGTAATGGCTGTAAAAGAAGGGGGTCCGAATCCGGAAACCAACTCTCGTTTGCGTGCCGTTATTCAGAATGCCAAGGCTGCCAATATGCCGAAAGACAATGTTGAACGAGCCATAAAAAAAGCATCTGATAAAGATACAGCCAATTTTAAAGAGGTTTTGTTTGAAGGTTATGCTCCGCATGGCATCGCTATTCTGATTGAAACAGCCACTGACAACAACAATAGAACGGTTGCAAATATTCGAAGTTATTTTAACAAATGTAACGGAACGTTAGGCACACAAGGTTCGGTTGAATTTATGTTTGACCACACCTGTAATTTCAGAATTCCTGCAGAAGGTCAAGATGTGGAAGAATTGGAATTAGAAATGATTGATTTTGGTGTAGAAGAAATTTTTGCCGACGAAGACGGAATTCTAATGTATGCCCCCTTTGAAAGTTTTGGTGCCATTCAAAAAGAATTGGAAAACAGAAACATCGAGATTTTATCGTCCGGTTTTGAACGAATTCCGCAAATCACCAAAGAAGTCACACCAGAGCAAATGGCGGATGTAGAAAAACTGTTAGAAAAAATTGAAGAAGATGATGATGTGATGAATGTGTATCACACGATGCAGGAATAAAAACAAAAACTCTCTTGAAAAAGGGAGTTTTTTTATGCCGATTTTTTTTTTAAACTATTAACTAAAGTTTCAAGTTCTTTTTTATTTACTTTAAAAAGCAAAATTTCAATTTTAGAACTTGTCAATTGAAAGATTAATTTGTCTTTTTCTTTATAATTACTAAAACTTCCTAAATCTAAAATAAAATCAATTACTAAACTAAAAATTGAAACAATCCAATTGGTTCTGCCCTTAACTAAATCAACCGAAATAATTGAATTGTATTTAAATTCACCATTATTTGCAGAATTATCTTCATCAATCAAATGAAAATCACTATCACTTAAAGTAAATAATAATTTCGGTTTCTTTCTTAATTCGTAAGTTGTTGTCGCCATCAATTACTCCTCTTCCCTATTCTGAAACTTCGTTCGTTTACTGCCTTCATAAATATCATACTTCAACAATCTCGCTTCCAATTTTCCGTTGAATAATTTGATTTTTCGAGATGGTTTTAATCCCACAAATTTCAACGCTTCTAAATTAGCCGTGATAAACCAAGCTTGCGTGTTGGGATAACTTTGCTTGAACGTATCGCCAATTTCTCTATAAAAACGTTCCATATCAATATCCAAACGCTCACCGTAGGGCGGATTAAAAACCATGTGTAACGGACCTTCGGTTTGCTTTTCCGAATCAAAAAAGTCTTTTTGTTCTATGGTTACATAATCGTCTAAATTGGCATTCTGAATGTTATCTTGGGCTTTTCTAACGGCACTTGGAGCTTTGTCGTAACCTTTAATCGTATAATGAAATTCTCTGGTTTTTTTCATCAAACTATCGATTATTTGGTCGAATAAATCATTGTCCCAATCGTTCCATTTTTCAAAAGCGAACTCTTTTCGGTTTATATTGGCGGGAATATTACAAGCAATCATCGCTGCTTCAGCCAAAATAGTTCCGCTTCCACACATTGGATCTAAAAAGTGAGAAGTGCCATTCCAACCCGAAAGAATCAACATTCCGGCTGCTAAAACTTCGTTAATCGGAGCGATATTCGTAGCCGAACGGTACCCTCTGTGGTGCAACGAATCACCGGAAGTATCCAATGAAACTGTACATTGATCGCGGTCTAAATGAATATGAATACGTAAATCCGGAAAATCTTTATCAATACTCGGGCGAACACCGGTTTTCTCACGAAATTGATCTACAATCGCATCTTTGGATTTTAAAGCTACAAATTGAGAGTTGTTGAATACTTCAGAATATAAAGTAACATCCACAACAAAAGTCTGTTTTTCATTCATGAAAAAACTCCAATCAATACTTGAAATACCATCATATAAACTCCTTTCATTAAAGACTTTAAACCCTTTAATAGGTTTTAGAATTTTAAGAGCCGTCCGCAACGACAAATTAGCTTTATACATAAAACCTTTGTCACCGAAAAAAGTTACCACACGCGTTCCCTTTTGCACATCTTGTCCCCCTAATTGTTGCACTTCTTTGGCTAAAATATCTTCAAAACCAAAAAAGGTCTTGGCTACCATCTTAAAATTCTTCTCCATGATTGTATAAAACTGTAAAACTTGGCAAAAATACACTAAATTTGCACGTTCTTAAAGCATCTAACCAATTAATGTCAGATTCAAAACATCCTAAAATAGAAAATCCATCTTCCAAATTGGATAAATGGTATGCCGCTTGGTTTGACACGCCTTATTATCATATTCTTTACAAAGACAGAGATTATGCAGAAGCTCAGCTTTTTATGGATAATTTAACCCACTATTTAAATTTACCGGAAGATGCCAAAATTTTAGACTTAGCCTGTGGTAAAGGTCGTCATTCCATTTATTTGAATCAATTGGGTTATGAAGTTACGGGAGCTGATTTGTCTGAAAACAGTATTAATGAAGCTTCAAAATTTTCGAATGAAAAATTGCATTTTGTGGTTCATGATATGCGAATTAAATTTGATGAAAAGTTTGATGCTATTTTTAATTTGTTCACCAGTTTTGGTTATTTTGAAGATGACGCCGATAATTTAACCACTTTAAAAGCCATTCGCGACAGCTTATCTGAATATGGTTTTGCGGTGATTGATTTTATGAATGTAGATTTTATATTGGAAAATCTGATTCCCGAAGAAACGAAAACAGTGGATGGCATCGATTTTCATATCAAACGATACGAAAAAGACAATCACATTTACAAAGAAATTTCATTTTCGGATAAAGGTGAGAATTTTCATTTTACTGAAAAAGTACAAGCTCTTCGTTTATCGGATTTTGAAAAAATGATGGAAGAAGCCGGAATTTTTTTATTGGATGTTTTTGGGGATTACAAACTCCGAAAATTCTACAAATCACAATCTGAACGTTTAATTTTGATTTTCAAATAATGCAGTATATCATCACTTTTGCAGCTGTCATTTTAGGTTTTTTAATCGCCTTATTTTTAAAACCGCAGAAGAAAAAAAACATCAAATTATTATTGGCGTTTAGTGGAGCTTTTTTGCTTTCGCTGACGGTTTTGCATTTGTTACCTGAGTTATTTGAAGATTCACATCATGTGCATGAGGGAGAACATGTGCACTCAATACTTCCGGTTGGTGTTTTTATTATGATTGGAATTTTATTCCAAATCATTTTAGAATTTTTCTCTAAAGGTGCCGAACACGGTCACGTTCATGTGCATACTGACGAAAATAATGAAGTGCATCAAATTCCGTGGCTTTTATTCATTAGTTTGTGTATTCATGCCTTGTTAGAAGGTTTTCCTATTCATGAAAACACCAATTTAGCTTATGGAATTGCGGTGCACCACTTCCCTATTGCGATTATTTTAACGCTGTTTTTTGTGAATGCCAAAATGAATAAATGGATGGTTTTTGCTTTTATGTTTTCATTTGCGTTAATGACTCCTCTTGGAACTTTGTTAGCGGAACAATTGCATTTTGCTCAACACTATGCTAAAGAAATTTCAGCTATTGTGGTAGGTATTTTATTCCATATTTCTTCGACCATTATTTTTGAAAGTAATGAGGGTCATAAATTCAATTTGGCAAAAATTACGGCTATCATTCTTGGATTTTTATTGGCATATGTAATTGAAATGGGACATTCGCATTAGAATTGCAAAATTCAATTGCAATGACAAAAATCAAATTCAATAGCAAAAGTCAATTGCAATGACAAAATTCAAATGTATTTATTAACTTTTTTTTGCGTCTTTGCGACTTTGCGAGAATCTTAATTTCACTTATCTTTGAGTGAAAATTAAAACCATGTCTTTTACCAAAACCACGGAACAATCCTCTAACTACAAACATCTTGAAAAGATGTCGGTTTCCGAATTATTACAAAACATCAATAATGAAGACAAAACGGTTCCTTTAGCAGTTGAAAAAGCATTGCCAAAAATTGAAAAAACAGTTGAAAAAGTAGTCAGTCAATTAAAAAATGGCGGAAGACTTTTTTACATTGGAGCCGGAACTTCTGGTAGATTAGGTGTTGTAGATGCTTCGGAATGCCCACCAACGTTTGGAGTTTCTTTTGATTTGGTCGTGGGAATTATTGCCGGTGGCGACAAAGCCATCCGAAAAGCAGTTGAATTTGCCGAGGATGATATGGAACAAGCTTGGAAAGATTTATTGGAATTCAACATTAATCAAAATGATTTTGTCATTGGCATTGCTGCTTCCGGAACGACGCCTTATGTCATTGGTGGTTTGGAAAAGTGCAATCAGCATAACATTCCGACAGGATGTATTACTTGCAACGAGGGAAGTCCGCTTTCAAAAGTCTCTCAATTTCCAATTGAAGTGGTGGTTGGACCGGAATTTGTCACCGGAAGTTCACGCATGAAAGCCGGCACTGCTCAAAAGTTAGTTTTGAATATGATTTCAACGGCTACGATGATTCAACTCGGAAAAGTAAAAGGCAACAAAATGGTGGACATGCAATTGAGCAACAACAAATTAGTAGATCGAGGCATTCGTATGATTATGAGTGAAATTCCGGTGAGCTATGAAGAAGCAGGCGTTTTATTGGAGAAATTTGGTAGTGTGCGGAAAGCGGTAGAGAGTTATCAGTCGCAGTGAGCAGTCTCAGTAAACAGTAAAAAATAGTAGAAAAATGAACAATAAAGAACTCCTCTTCAAAGGATTAAAATATAGCATTGGAGCAATACCACTGATGTTTTTAGGACCAATTCTCATTCATAATGCTTTTATGAATAAACATACCAATTGGCATTATCTGGTTTTAGGAGTTGGTATTTTTATCTGTATTACTGCAGTATCATTTATGTTTAAAGGAATAAAAATTATCATGAAAAGTTTATTTGATGGAAATGAAAACTAATTACCTTGAAAGTGTCAAAAAACAATTTCTCTACTATAAAACGTTGGGAGAAAAGGCTTTTGAGCAATTGGAACCGGAGCAACTTTTTATTTCGGTAAATGAAGACACAAATTCTATTGCGGTTATAGTTAACCACTTGGTAGGAAATATGCTTTCGCGATGGACAGACTTTTTAACCACCGACGGCGAAAAAGAATGGCGAAATCGTGATGCTGAATTCGAAGAAATACTCAAAACAAAAACGGAACTTTTAGCTCATTGGGAAAAAGGATGGCACTGTTTATTTGAAGCTTTAAATAATTTACAACCTCACCAATTGGACGAAATTATCTACATTCGAAACGAGGGCCACACCGTTTTAGAAGCTATTAATAGACAATTAGCTCATTATCCTTATCACATAGGTCAAATTGTTTTTTATGCCAAGATGATAAAGAAAACGGAATGGCAAAGTTTATCCATTCCTAAAAATAAATCGAACATTTATAATGCAGATAAATTTTCTCAAGAAAAAAGCATTAAGAATTTCACTGATGATGAATTAAAAAAATGGCAATGAAAAAAATTCTCCCCATTCTAAGTTTACTATTCATTTCCTGCTATCAACAAGAACGCAATTGCTCCGATTTTAAAACCGGGAAATTTCAATTTGAACTTGAAATTGATGGAAAAAAAGAAATATCCGTTTTTGAACGAAATGATACGTTACAAATAGAAACTTTCCGCGGAAAAACAGATACTTCATCTGTTCGTTGGATCAACGATTGTGAATTGGTTTTACAAAAACTTCATCCTAAAAATAGGAAAGAAAAAAAGGCGATTCATATGAAAATCTTAACCACTAAGGATAAAAACTATACTTTTGAATATTCTTTTGTTGGTGAATCCACCAAACAAAAAGGCATTGTAACAAAAGTGAATTAATTACGTATAATTATCATTAATCAAACTAACTTTTATGGAAGTATTTGCTAATCCCGATGCGTGGATTGCCCTTTTGACTTTAACTTTTCTTGAAATTGTACTAGGAATTGACAATATCATTTTTATCTCCATTGTTACCGGTAAACTTCCTCAGGAAAAGAGAAAAAAAGCCACTCGAATTGGTTTGTTTTTAGCTATGTTCATGCGGATTGCCTTGCTTTTCGGTATTACCATCTTAATTGCCATGAAAGCTCCTTGGTTCACTATTGATTGGGGTTGGTTCAGCGGTAGCTTTACCGGACAAGCAATGGTTTTGTTTTTAGGAGGATTGTTTCTAATTTATAAAAGTACCAAAGAAATTCACGAAAAAGTAGATCATAAAGGAGAAGAAGAAAAAGACTTAAAAACATCTGCCGCCAAATCGTTTGGAAATGTAATTTTTCAAATCCTATTGATTGATTTAATTTTCTCGGTGGATAGTATTTTAACAGCCGTTGGAATGACCAATGGAATTGAAGGAGCCTTGTATATCATGGTTACAGCAGTAGTGATTTCCGTTGGAGTAATGATGCTTTTTGCAGTTCCGGTTGGGTATTTCGTCAACGCAAATCCTTCCATTCAAATCCTAGGATTGGCTTTCTTAATTTTAATTGGATTTATGTTGATAACCGAAAGCATGCACTTGTCTAACGCAACATTGGCAGGTCAGCATGTAGGTGCAGTACCCAAAGGTTACCTTTATTTTGCTATTGCGTTTTCACTGGCAGTGGAATTTATTAATATGAAAATGCGAAAGAAAAACGGGTAATCATAAAAAAATTAAAAAAAGATGTAACAATTTTCATCGTGATGAATCAAAAGGAAAATTTTAATAATCACGAACCATGAAAACTGTTACATTTTTTATTTTATCACTGGTAAGTTCAATTGTAACTTCCCTTTATGCTCAAAAATCATTTGACGTATTTGTTAAAGGAAAAGGAGAGCCTGTTTATTTATTTCCGGGATTTGGTTGCACCGGCGAATTATGGAATGAAACGGTTTCCGAACTTTCCAAAACCCACGAATGCCACATTTTTACTTTTGCCGGATTTGGCGATGTGGCTCCGATCAAAACACCTTGGTTTTCCACAATCAAAGAAGAAATTATTGCTTACACTAAGTCAAACAAAATCAATAAACCTACTTTAATTGGACATAGTTTGGGTGGTACGTTGAGTTATTGGTTGGCCGCTACTGAATCTGATTTATTTAAAAAAGTGATTGCCGTTGATGCCCTTCCCTGCTCTGCCGCTTTGATGATTCCAAATTATAATTGTGAAAAAATTCCGTACGATAATCCGCAAAGTAAAATGATGTTACAAATGGATGATGCTGCTTTTAAAGGAATGAATGCTCAACAAGTTCAGTTCATGTGCAAAAACAAAGAAAAGCATCCAACTATTTTAGAAATGATGAACAAAGCTGATCGAAAAACGTATGTGAATGGTTATATTGATATGCTCAATTTAGATTTAAGAGAAGAAATTGCCAAAATAAAAATTCCGGTTGTCATCTTGGCTGCTACTTTTCCGGATAAAACAACGGTTGAAAAAACGTACCAAGCACAATTCGAAAAATTACCTTCTGTAAAGATTTATTATGCCGAAAACGCTGCTCACTTTGTGATGTATGACCAACCGGAATGGTTTCGTAATAACATAATAGATAATTTGAATTAATTTGGAAAAGCAAGCCCTATTTAACGAATTATTTCAAACACATTATCCCAAAGTTTTGCGATTATGCAAAGGATATTTCAATGGTGATGCTGATTTGGCTGCCGATGCATCCCAAGAAGTTTTTATTAAAGTTTGGGAGCATTTGGATTCGTTTAGAAATGAATCTACTATTGGTACGTGGATTTTCAGAATAACTGTAAATACCTGTTTGATTTATTTACGAAAGAAATCAACTAAAAAAGAAATTCGTTCAGAGCAATTTCCAAACGTAGCAAACGAAAATTATTCTCATGAAATCGAAGAAAAAGTAAGCAAAATGTATGCTTGTATTCAAAAACTGGATGAAATGGGAAAAATGATTATTCTGATGGTTTTGGAAGGAATGGAATACAACGAAATTGCTCAAGTGGTGGGTTTGACCGAAGAAACGCTTCGAGTACGAATTCATCGCATTAAAAAAAGTTTAACCCAATGTGTACAAAAATGACAGAATTTAATACTATACAAGAAATTTGGAATTTACAATCGGATACCAAACCAAAGCAAAATGCATCAGATTTAATTGCTAAAGCACAAGAGCAAACCAAAACCTTAAAACGCAATCATTATTGGACCATCGGAATTATTTCGGTAACCGTTTTCATTTTATTGTTTTACTTTTTTTGGACAAATTCACATCAATTCAATTCACTCACCATTGGTTTGTGTATAATGATTGTCATGTTGATTGTTAGAATTGTTTTGGAAATTAACAGTTCTGTAAAATTAAAAAGCATAAAACCGGATTTATCATTGACTGACTATTCTCAAAAAATAAAAACATTTTATGAAGGCCGTAAAAAGATTCATCTGATTCTAACACCAATTATTTACATTAGCTATTTTGTTGGTTTTACAATGCTTTTACCGACTTTTAAAGCGAATTTCAGTAACGGATTTTATCTATATTGTTTAGTGAGTGGTTATGGTTTTTTCTTTGTGTTTGGCTATTTTTTAATCAAACAAATTAGAAAAGAATTAAAACTGATTGAGTTTTTGAAAGGAATTAACTAAGAAACCGCAAAGCTCGCTAAGTTTTAAAAAAGTTCGCAAAGAGGATTTCACATCCCCTTTGCGAACTTTGCGGTTAAAATTTACTCCAAACTCAACGTTATCTGTCCATCATCATCCAATTCCGTTTGAATATCATCAGAAACATTGTCTTCGCCCGAAACTTCCATTTCCTCCGGTGCTTCTTCTTCCGGTTCTTCAAAGGGTAAAGGTTCTAACAGATTGATTTGTTTGATTTTATCCGTTGTTAATTGATTTCCAAGAGCTTTTATTCCTTTTACAGCAATAAACTGCTCGATATCAACGGTTTGGTTTTCTTTTTGATTTCCTTTTACTTTAGCAAAAATAACTTCTGCTACGGGACGCCAATCGGTGGAAACAATTTCTAATTGCGATTTTTCATGTTCGGTTATAAAGGTTTCCTCTTTATTTTCATTTTCTACCAGAAATCGTTTTACAAAATAGCGATCTTTTTCTCCATCATAATAAATGGCTGAAATAGGTTTCTTTGGATGCCATTTTTCCAAGACCACCATGTCTTCATCAAAATGTGTGGTTAATTCAGGAATGATCGTTTTTAATTTTCCGGTTTGATTGATGATTAAAATCCGGTCATTCGGACGAAATTCACCCAACAACTCCCCTCTTCCATCTACATTCAGACGTTGAACGGTATCATCAAACCAAATTTTTCGTGGTCGTAAAGTAGATATTCCTTTCTCTTTTAACTCGATTTTTTTTATTGGGTATTTGGTAACTGTATTTCCGCGGGATGCTCTTCCTTTTATCGCAATATCCGCAAAATCAACATCCCATTTCAACTTTTTGATACTTCCCACTTGACGTAGTAGAACGGTTACCACTTCTGCTTCTCCATTCGGATTTGCCGAAAAATAGGAAACCATTGAACCTGCTTTTTCCTGCGTTAAGTCATAAAATTTATCTCTCGTTACACCGGAAACATTGAATCGTTTGATAAACGTAGAACCATTTTTTCCATCGCGATAAATCATATTATAGATGGTTCGCTTGTCGTTCTTATCAAAAATGGCAATGTGAATAATGTCTTTACCGATGAATTTTTTGTCATCCACTTTTGTCACCATCATTTTTCCGTCACGGAGAAAAACAATTACATCATCAATATCGGAACAATCGGCCACATATTCGTCTTTTTTGAGGCCGGTTCCCATAAAACCTTCTTCTCGGTTGACGTATAATTTAGTATTTCGCAAAACCACTTTGGTCGCTTCGATGGTATCAAAACTTCGTAATTCCGTTTGACGCTCTCTGCCTTTTCCGTATTTGTCTTTTAATTTTAAGAAGAAATCAATCGCAAAATCAATAATATGATCCAAATGATGTTTCACTTGTTCCATTTCGGCTTCCAACTTTGCAATGGCATCATCCGCTTTATCAGAATCAAATCGCGTGATACGAATCATTGGAATTTGAGTCAACTTTTGTAAGTCGTCATCATTAATCTCTCTAACCAATTGCTTTTTAAATGGTTCAAAACGATCATACATATAAGTATATAATGATTCTCTATCGCTGTACAATTTAAAATCAATGTACATTTCTTCCCGAATGAAGATTTTTTCCAAGGTTGAAAAATGCCATTTGTTTTCCAATTCATCCAATTGAATTTCCAACTCTCGTTTTAGCAAATCAACTGTTCGATGGGTTGAAATTTTCAACATATCCGAAACCCCGATAAACAATGGTTTATGGTTTTCAATCACACATCCCAGCGGAGCTACCGAAGTTTCACAAGCCGTGAAAGCATACAACGCATCAATCGTTTTATCCGGAGAAACGCCCGGCGGAAGATGAATTAAAATTTCAACTTCGGCAGCGGTATTGTCTTCTATTTTTTTGACCTTAATTTTTCCTTTTTCGTTGGCTTTCAAGATACTGTCAATCAGCGTTCCTGTATAGGTTGAAAACGGAATTTGCGTAATCACCAACGTTTGTTTGTCCAATTGCGAAATTTTTGCACGCACACGCACACGTCCGCCTCGCATTCCATCGTTGTAGTTGGAAACATCAGCGATTCCGGCCGTTGGAAAATCAGGAAATAAAGTAAACGGTTTGTTTTTCAAAACCTTAATCGAACAATCAATTAACTCATTGAAATTGTGTGGTAATACTTTTGTGGAAAGCCCAACGGCAATTCCTTCCGCACCTTGAGCTAACAATAGTGGGAATTTCACAGGAAGATTAATGGGTTCCGCACGACGACCGTCATACGACATTCCCCATTCCGTGATTTTTGGAGAATATAAAATATCGTGACCCAATTTAGAAATTCGGGCTTCGATGTAACGGGAAGCAGCGGCACTGTCACCGGTTAATATATTTCCCCAGTTTCCTTGCATATCGATGAGCAAATCTTTCTGACCGATTTGCACCATTGCATCACCAATACTGGCATCGCCGTGCGGATGATATTGCATCGTGTGCCCGACGATGTTCGCTACTTTATTGTAACGACCGTCATCGAGTTCTTTCATTGAATGCATAATTCTGCGTTGTACGGGTTTGAATCCGTCTTCAATAGCCGGAACAGCACGCTCCAAAATGACATAGGATGCATAATCGAGAAACCAATCCTTGTACATTCCGGTTACTTTGGTGATGGTGTCTTCGGGGTTTTCATCGTTTTCGTAAAAATGCTTTCCACCGGACATACGAACATCGTCGAAACCTTGTCCATGGCTTAACTCGTTTAGTTCGTCGTTTTCATCGTCAGGGATGATGTTTTCTTCGTCTTCGTTTATCATTGATGATGAACTTTATTCATTTTATTTTTAGACCTAATTTTTTTCAATCGTATCCAACTCCACCTTCAAATTATTAATAATAAACTCTTGTCTATCCGGCGTATTTTTACCCATATAAAATTCCAACAAGGTTTCGATGGACGTGGCTTTATCCAACATTACCGGGTCCAATCGAATGCTTTCGCCAATAAAATTCTTGAATTCGTCGGGTGAAATTTCTCCCAATCCTTTGAATCGAGTGATTTCCGGTTTTGGTTTTAATTTTTCAATAGCATCTACTCGTTCTTGTTCGGAATAACAATAAATGGTTTCCTTTTTATTTCGTACACGGAACAACGGTGTTTGCAAAATATACAAATGTCCGTCTTTAATCAATTCAGGGAAAAACTGCAAGAAAAACGTAATCAACAACAAGCGAATGTGCATACCGTCCACATCGGCATCCGTAGCGATTACGATGTTGTTGTAACGTAAATCTTCCATTGATTCTTCAATATCTAAAGCGGCTTGCAATAAATTGAATTCTTCGTTTTCGTAAACGATTTTTTTAGTCATTCCATACGAATTCAATGGCTTTCCACGTAAACTAAACACGGCTTGTGTATTTACATCACGTGATTTTGTAATCGAACCCGAAGCCGAATCTCCCTCGGTGATAAAAAGCGTACTTTCTAAACTTCTAGGATTTTTGGCATCGGTTAAATGTACTCGGCAATCGCGTAACTTTTTGTTATGTAAACTCGCTTTCTTGGCTCGGTCTTTGGCTAATTTTCGTATACCGGAAAGCTCTTTACGTTCTCTTTCTGCTTGAAGAATTTTACGTAACAATGCATCAGCTACTTCCGGATTTTTGTGTAAAAAGTTATCGAGTTTTTTGGAAACAAAATCGTTGATAAACGTTCGTACGGTTGGCCCACTCGGACCGATATCAGTTGAGCCTAATTTGGTTTTGGTTTGGCTTTCAAAAACCGGTTCTTCTACTTTCACTGCAATAGCTGAAACAATTGATTTTCTGATATCTGAAGGATCAAAATCTTTTTTATAAAACTCACGTACGGTTTTTACAATCGACTCACGAAATGCATTCAAATGCGTTCCTCCTTGTGTGGTATTTTGTCCGTTTACGAACGAATGGTATTCCTCAGAGTATTGTGATTTACTGTGAGTCAGGGCAATTTCAATATCGTCACCCGAAAGATGAATGATTGGATAAATCATATCTTCTTCGGTAATATTTTCTTCTAATAAATCTTTTAAACCGTTTTCAGAATAAAATTTTTCGCCATTGTAATAAATTGTTAATCCCGTATTGAGGTAACAATAATTTTTGAGCATTTTGATAATATACTCATTACGGTATTTGTAATTTTTAAAAATCGTTTCATCCGCAATAAAAGCAACTTTGGTACCACGACGTTTAGTTGTTTCCTGAATATCTTCTTCCAACGTTAAATTTCCGGCAGAAAATTCAGCCGCTTTTTGTTGATTGTCACGAACCGATTCTACTCGAAAATAATTAGACAATGCATTTACGGCTTTTGTTCCAACCCCATTCAAACCAACTGATTTTTTGAAGGCTTTGGAATCGTATTTACCTCCGGTATTCATTTTTGAAACAACATCCACTACTTTTCCTAACGGTATACCACGACCGTAATCTCGCACGGTTACTAACTTGTCTTTAATGGTTACTTCGATCGTTTTTCCTGCTCCCATCACGTATTCGTCGATACAGTTATCTAACGTTTCTTTCAACAAAATATAGATACCATCATCGGGAGACGAACCATCTCCCAATTTTCCGATATACATACCGGGTCGCATTCGGATGTGTTCTTTCCAATCGAGGGAACGGATATTGTCTTCAGTATATTGATTTTGCTCTGACATAGCGGAATTATGGATTTTCTGCTAATATAACGGTTAAAGCAAAATTTTAAAAGTAATATGATTTAAAGTTATTAAGAAACATATTGACAACCGAAGAAAAAAACTATAAAATAGGATGGTAATATTTTTTTAACTTCATGTTTAATTCTTTTGGATTAAAAGGTTTGATAATATATTCGTTTATACCAATTTGTAAAGCTCTATCCAAATATCCAAAAGAGGCAGAAGCTGTTAATGCTATAATTGGAATTAATTTATCATCTCTTCTAATGATTGAAGTGGCTTCATAACCATCCATTACCGGCATTGATAAATCCATTAACACCAAATCGTAGTAATTTGTTTTGTATTTTTCCACGCCAACAAGTCCATTTTCTGCTAAGTCAACTTCTACATTCCATTGTCCCATTATTTTTTGAGCGATTTTAATGTTAATCAAATTATCTTCCACTAATAAGACCCGCATTCCTTGCAAATTTTGTTCTTTATAGTCTTCTTGCAAATCATCCGTAACAACTGTATCAAAGTGTTTGTTTACGGGAAGACTAATTGTAAAATAGAATTTTGTTCCAACACCGATTTCACTTTCAAATTGAATATCAGAATCTAATAAGTTAAGTAACTTTTTAGTTATCACTAAACCTAATCCTGTTCCTCCAAATTGTCTGTAAGTTTTTGTCTCGGCTTGAGAAAATTTCTGAAATATATGCTGAAAATTTTCTTTATCAATACCGATACCGGTATCTTTTACTTCCACTTTAAAAGTGGAAATGTCATTAATTAGTGAGATTTGATTAACCGTTATAGTAATAGTTCCTTCTTTCGTAAACTTAATTGCATTAGAAACTAAATTGGTGATAATTTGATTAATTCGTAAAGGATCACTAATTAAATTAGGTTGAAAATCAGGATCAAAATTTATTTGAATTGTATTTAAATTTTCTGCTGCTTTAACTTGGAGTGACTTTGCAATTTGATTGATAAGTTCTTTAAAATCAAATGGTATTTTTTCGATATCAACTTTTCCGGCTTCGATTTTATTAAAATCCAGAATATCATTTATCAACAGAAATAAATTTTGTGCAGAGTGTTTTAAAACTTCAATATTTTCATGAAAACTTTCTAAAGAGTTTTCTTTTTCCATGATATAGACCAAACCAATAATTGCGTTAAGAGGAGTTCGTATTTCATGACTCATGATTGATAAAAACTCAGACTTAGCATCATTTGCTTTTTCTGCTATCTCTTTTGCCAGGTTTAATTTTAATTGGTACTCTTTTTTTATTTCAATTTCTCGATTCAGAATTTTAATTAAATCTAATAATCCAACTTGTTCGTCAAGTTCATTATCATCCTCATTGAGTTGTTTGATAGCTTCAATGATTTTTGCTTGAAAAAGTTCCTTTTTCTTTAGTTCTTCTTTTAGTTTTTTATTTATTTCAGAATATTCTTTATCATTTAATCGAGCTGATTGTTCTGAAAGTTCTACTTCTTTATCATAATTTAAATACGTTTGATTTATTACCTCAATAAAAGCTGAAAGTTTCGGATTATTATGTATTTCATTTTCAGACAAATATTTTTCTATTTGTCTATTAAGATGCCTGTGTAAATTTGTTAGCCTCATTATTCTTCAAAAATTGTCGTAATGGTCATCGTTTGATTATGTAATTCACAAGCTAAATCATTCATTAAAGGGGAAATCTCCCCATAAGAATAAAAACCACAAAGCAAGGAATTGTTTCCAAAAACTTCTCTAACCACTTCGAGCTCTTCTTCCACCCTATCTCCTAATACAATTCTTCTTCCTACACAACTAATAAGTAATACCAGTTGATTTTCTTGGTTTGTCTTTTTTTGAATATCATGTGCAGCAGAAGAGGAAGCATCAATGAGTTTATCAATATTTCCTTTTAATAATCTAACATATGAACCCTCAGGTATATTTCCTGCAAATGTCATGGATTTTTTTTCCTCATCAATAGATAAAATTGTTCTGACAACAGAAGGTGAATTTTCTGTTTCCTTCATCGATAGTGGAAAATATAAAGAGGAACCGGGAAGTTCATCTGCATATTTCCCTAAATATTCTTTATATAAATCTAGTGCATACCGATCTCCGATCTTGTATAAAACATTTTTGTCAGAAACAGTCACTTCACGTTGTGGTCCAAAATCACTCCAACCTCCTCTGGTACTATACCCAAAATGAATGTGCTCACCATAAAATCCTACTACGACTATTTTACCCGATGTTGCATCAGCATTTAATCCAACAATAGTTTTTTCAAAACTAAATTCATCTCCGGCTAAACCCCCATATATAGGAATTTTAGATTCAGTTTGTTGTATTAATTCGTTGATAAGTTCTGTTCCGTTAATATAAGTTCCTTCAGACAATATCAAAATAGATTTTAAATTGTCTTGCAGTAACGTATTTTTAATATTTTCTCCTAATTGAACAATGCTGTCATTTGAAAATATATCAACACTAACGGTTTTGATGAGAGTTTTCTCAAAGTTAATTGCAGTAATAACTACTTCGTCGGCTACAGTACATTGATTCGAAATTTGACCCGATGAAGAACAAATGATAATTTCAGCAGTTGGGTATAATTTTCTAATACTTGAATAGGGCGTTATTTTTTCTAATAAAGTTCTTTGCCCAAAAGCTAAAACCAAATTTGTTTTAATAGGATCAAAAGCATTTGAAGTAATCAGTTCTTGGCTCTGTTTTATACCATCATAAAGTAGTTGTTGAAATTCCATAGTTGCAACATAAATTTAGGGGATATAAATTAATGAAAAAAAAAAATTAATAAAAACAAAAAAACCTGTAAAATTCTTTACAGGCTATTCGTTTGATTGTTTATTTTTTATTATTATACATTAAAACGGAAATGCATTACATCGCCATCTTTTAC
Source organism: Flavobacterium piscinae (assembly GCF_004122145.1). GTDB lineage: Bacteria > Bacteroidota > Bacteroidia > Flavobacteriales > Flavobacteriaceae > Flavobacterium > Flavobacterium piscinae. The sequence goes on along the minus strand of NZ_SBKQ01000006.1, from coordinate 78,109 downwards.
TATATATTCTTTTCCTTCTACACGAAGTTTTCCGGCTTCTTTTACCTTGGCTTCTGAACCGTAATTGGAATAATCTTCAAACGCAATTACTTCTGCACGAATGAAGCCTTTTTCAAAATCGGTATGAATAACTCCCGCTGCTTTTGGTGCGGTATCACCAATGTTGATGGTCCAAGCACGCACTTCTTTTACACCGGCAGTGAAATACGTTTGCAAGTTTAATAATTTATAAGCGGCACGAATTAAAACGGCAGAACCCGGCTCGGTTAAGCCCATATCCTGCAAAAACATTTGGCGTTCTTCATAGCTTTCTAATTCGGTAATATCCGCCTCTGCTCCTACTGAAAGTACGATGACTTCGGCTTGTTCATCTTTTACTAATTCGCGAACTTGGTCTACATATTTATTTCCGTTTACGGCTGAAGCTTCGTCTACATTACATACATACAAAACAGGTTTAGCTGTAATAAGTTGAAAACTTTCAAACAATTCTTCTTCATCTTGGTTTTGAGGAATAACTGTACGAGCCGATTTGGCTTGCAACAAAGCGTCTTTAATTCGATTCAATAAGGCTTGTTCCACTTGGGCCTCTTTGTTGCCGGTTTTGGCAGCACGATTTACTTTTTCTAACCTTTTTTCAACGGTTTCTAAATCTTTTAATTGCAATTCGATATCGATCGTTTCTTTGTCGCGAATTGGGTTTACATTTCCATCCACATGCACAATATTATCATTGTCGAAACATCGCAAGACGTGAATAATGGCATTACATTCTCTGATATTGCCTAAAAACTGATTTCCTAAACCTTCGCCTTTGCTGGCTCCTTTTACCAATCCGGCAATGTCCACAATATCAACTGTTGCCATTTGAACACGTTCCGGTTTGACCAATTCCTCCAATCGAGCAATTCGCGGATCAGGAACGTTTACCACACCAATATTGGGTTCAATCGTGCAAAACGGAAAGTTGGCACTCTGGGCTTTTGCATTTGACAAACAATTAAAAAGGGTTGATTTTCCAACATTAGGTAATCCTACAATTCCTGCTTTCATCTTTTAGGTAATGGGTTAAAGGGTAATCGTTTTTAAACGGGTGCAAATATAGTTTATAATATTGAAAGATTAAAAAATTAGAGCTAACAGGTTTAGAACATTTTTTTATTAAACTTAAACCATAAGAATCAAGGTTCAAAATCCAAAGGTAACATGTCTCCAAATCGCTTTTTTGAAATTTCACCTGAAAAATCTATTTGATCAATATGGGTGTGATTTCCAAATGCATCAACATAGAATTCGGAAGTTTTAAAGATGATTTTGGATTGTTCTTTATTGTTATACAACACATTAAAACTTCTGAAAAACTTAGATTTTGTTTCTATATTTGTTGTGATTGCCTTTGGTTTCACTTTAATCAACTTCATGTTATTGACATCTGAAATTTCAAAATGCAAATTGGCATCGGTAGCAAAATTTCCATCAAAAAGAATGAATTCTTTCTTTCCCCATTTATTTTCGATCAAATTTTTAAAAAAGTGTTTGAAAGAGCCTAAATAAGAAGCAACTCTATTTTTATCATATGATTTGTTAATTTCTTCGATTTCTCTAAAAAAAGAAGTGACCGCAAAATAACTTCCACGCAAATAGTCATTAGAAAGGGTTCGTTTGTTATACAAAACATAAAAATCCACTAAATCAACTTCGATGTTATAACCTAAATAATTATTTCTAATGGTTATTTTTTCATCTGAAAAAGCAGCTAATTTGAAATTTTTTGATTCATACGAAAACTGAATGGCATTTTCATTTAAAATCACACAATTTTTTCCACCTTTGGTTCTTCCCAGAAACTGTTCTCTAAAAACAGCCAACATTTCTTTTCTGGAAAATGGGATGGGTTCTAAAATTACCTCTTTTAAAACAATGGAACTAGGTTTTAGCTTTATTTCAATTGGCGATTGAACAGTATTCAAATAAATCGATTCATAACCAATATAACTAATCACTAAAGTTGCATTCGGTACAGATTGTAGTTTTAATTCAAATAAACCATCATTATCTGTTGTGGTTCCGATAGTTGTACCATCAAAATAAACTGATACACCATAGAGAGGTGAATTATTTTCATCAACAATTTTTCCGTTAATTGTCTGTGCCAATAACGGCGTTATCATTGAAAAAATAAAAATCTGTAAGAATAAATTCTTCATAAAAAAATCCCAAAAGGGATTAATTTTTATTCGTTATGTAAAAAAGCCTGCCTATTCAAAAGTGTCTCTTCGCTTTCCACATGATTATCATCCGGTACGCAACAATCTACCGGACAAACGGCAGCACATTGTGGTTCTTCATGAAATCCTTTACACTCAGTACATTTTCCGGGTACAATATAATAAATATCATCAGAAATTGGTGTTTGTGCGGCTTCTGAATCAACTTCAGTTCCATCGGGTAAAATCACCTTACCTCGAAGTTTTGTTCCGTCTTTGTATCGCCAATCGTCGGCTCCTTCATAAATTGCCGTATTCGGACACTCGGGTTCGCAAGCCCCGCAGTTAATACATTCGTCAGTTATAATGATTGCCATTTTTTAATGTTTAAAAGTTTAAGTGTTTAAAAGTTTAAAGGAGATATTTAAAATCATTTTAAACTTTCAACTATTGGCTGTTGCCAAAAATCAATTGCTTATTTTTGTGCAAAATTACAATCTTAACTACTTATAAACAAGTATCAAATGTTACAAAAATCAAAATTTACCGCTTTTGTGGAATTGGGAAAATTTTTAGCTCAATTTTCCTTAAACAAAAATCAACCGCAAGAGACTGTACTTTTGAATGATCGTTTTTATACTTCTTTTGAGGAATTATTAGCTTTATCGCAATCACATAATGGTTGGTTTACGAAAGAACAAGTCTATTTTGCCGTTCAATCGTGGGCAGAAGCTTTAACGGAAGAAAATTTAACCAAATGGTTGTCCAACTATGATTTTTCCAACGTGCAACCCAAAAGAGTGGGATTGATTTTAGCCGGAAACATCCCACTAGTGGGCTTTCACGATTTTTTATGTGTGTTGATTTCCGGACATAAAGTGTTGGTAAAGACTTCTTCGAACGACCAACATTTGATTAAATTTCTAGCCAATTATTTAACAAGTGTTGAAGAAGACTTAAACGACTTTATTTCGTTTACAGAAGATAAATTAGAAGGTTTTGATGCCGTTATCGCTACCGGAAGTAACAATACGGCCCGGTATTTTGAATATTATTTTAAAGATAAACCTTCCATTATTCGGAAAAACAGAAATTCTGTGGCTATATTGAATGGAGTTGAAACGCATGAAGATTTGGTCAATTTAGGCGAAGATATCTTCCGCTATTTTGGTTTAGGATGTCGAAATGTTTCCAAACTGTTTGTCCCAAAAGGATATCGTTTTGATGCTTTTTTTCAAGCTATTTTTGAATACCAAGAAGTGATTCATTATGAGAAATATGCCAATAATTACGATTACAACAAAGCTGTTTTTTTGATGAGTAATTTTAAATTATTGGATAATGGATTTCTGACTTTAAAAGAAGATTCGAGCTACTCCTCTCCCATTTCTTCTGTTTTTTATGAATTTTATGAATCGTTATCGGAATTGAAAGTTCGTTTAGAAAATAATAAAGATCAAATTCAATGCATTGTCTCCAATGATTTAATCGAAAATAGTATTGCATTCGGACAAACACAAAAACCACAACTTTGGGATTATGCTGATAATGTAGATACATTGGAATTTTTAATTTCGATTTAGATTTCTTTTTAACTACAACGTTTTTGTTAATAACCAATAATAAAAACTACACTTTACTAGCGGTGTTTTTGATGTGAATTTCAGAAATTTGCAAATCAATTTTTTGAAATCTACTTTCCATAATGAAAAAACATAACTATAGTGCAGGTCCTTGCATTTTACCTCAAGAAGTATTTGAAAAATCGGCTCAAGCCATTTTAAATTTTAATGATTCCGGATTATCGATATTAGAAATTTCGCATCGTAGCAAAGATTTTGTTGCTGTAATGGATGAAGCAAGAGCTTTAGCTTTGGAACTTTTAGGTTTACAAGGAAAAGGTTTTCATGCTTTATTTTTGCATGGCGGAGCAAGTTTAGAATTTTTGATGGTTCCTTATAACTTAATGAAAGTGAACGGAAAAGCAGCTTATCTCGACACCGGAACATGGGCAAATTCTGCCATCAAGGAAGCCAAACATTTTGGTGAAACGGTGGTTGTTGCTTCTTCAAAAGCTGAAAATTATAACCATATTCCAACAGGATATACCGTTCCATCGGATGCTGATTATTTTCACTGTACATCTAATAACACCATTTTTGGAACTCAAATGAAAGAATTTCCGAATCTTGAAATTCCTATGGTTTGTGATATGAGTTCCGATATTTTCTCACGTAGTTTAGATTTTTCAAAATTTGACTTAATTTATGCCGGAGCTCAAAAAAATATGGGACCAGCCGGAACAACTTTAGTAGTTGTAAAAGAGGAAATTTTAGGAAAATCAGGTCGAACTATTCCAAATATGTTAGATTACGTACAACATATTGAAAAAGAAAGTATGTATAACACACCGGCCGTTTTTCCGGTTTATGCCTCACTTTTAACCTTACAATGGTTGAAAAATTTAGGAGGAATTGCCGCCATTGAAAAAGTAAATGAAGCGAAAGCGAATTTATTATATACTGAAATCGATCGAAATCCATTGTTTAAAGGGACAGCAGTTGCAGAATTCAGAAGTAATATGAATGCTACTTTTTTATTGAATGATGAAGCCCTTGCTCCTACTTTTGATAAACTTTGGAAAGATGCCGGAATTTCCGGATTACCCGGTCATCGTTCGGTTGGCGGTTACAGAGCTTCGATGTACAATGCCATGCCATTGGAAAGTGTACAGGTATTGGTTAATGTGATGAAAGAATTGGAAGCAAGAAGTTAGAAAATAGAGACTAGAAAAAAATAAAATTATAAACATAAGTTCTCAGCAACTTTGTGCCCTAGTGCCCTAGAACCTCAGAACCTTAGAACCTAAAAAAAAATGAAAGTACTAGCCAACGATGGAATTTCTCCAAGCGGAATCAAAGCCTTAGAAAAAGGCGGATTTGAAGTCATTACCACCAAAGTAGCCCAAGAACAAGTAGCCAATTTTATTAACACCAATCAGGTTAGTGTGATTTTAGTTCGAAGTGCTACCAAAGTTAGAAAAGATATCATCGATAATTGTCCCAATTTAAAAATCATCGGTCGAGGTGGTGTGGGAATGGATAACATCGACGTGGCTTATGCTCGTGAAAAAGGAATTCACGTTATAAATACGCCGGCATCTTCCTCAGAATCGGTAGCCGAATTGGTTTTTGCACATTTGTTTTCAGGAGTTCGTTTTTTATATGATGCTAACAGAAATATGCCTTTGGAAGGCGATACTAATTTTGAAGGTTTAAAAAAGGCCTATGCTAATGGTATCGAATTACGTGGAAAAACGCTTGGAATTATCGGTTTTGGTCGAATTGGTCAAGCGGTTGCCAAAATGGCTCTTGGTTTAGGAATGAAAGTAATTGCTTCTGATAAATATGTTGGCGAAGCTGTAATTCGTGTAGATTTTTATAACGGTCAATTCATAAATGTCGACATTGTTACTGAACCGATGGAAGATTTATTAAAACATTCTGACTTTGTAACTTTACATGTACCGGCACAAGATGGCTACGTAATTGGTCGCGATGAATTAAATATAATGAAAGACAATGTTGGAATTATAAATGCCGCACGTGGCGGTGTGATTGATGAAGTTGCTTTAGTGGAAGCGTTAGACGAAGGAAAAGTATTGTTTGCCGGTTTAGATGTTTTTGAGAATGAACCAACACCTGAAATCAAATTATTAATGCATCCAAACATTTCGTTGACACCACATATTGGAGCCGCAACTTTAGAAGCACAAGATCGAATTGGAACAGAATTGGCTGAACAAATTATCAGTTTATTAAAAACAGAAAAATAATTGTTGTTTTCGTTAAATTAGTAGAATATTATTTAACTTCGTAACAATAACTTTAAAAGCCAATACTATGTTAGAACAATTAACGCAATTAGTGCAACAATTCGGAAATGATGCCGTGGTTAAAAATAATGCCGTTCCCAATGAATTGAACGATAACGTCATGAAAGAAACCGAAAGTTCACTACTTTCAGGATTACAAAAAATGGCCTCCGATGGTAATTTGGAACAATTAGCGGGTCTTTTTCAGGGCAATAATGCCGGATCTGCTTCAAACCCGGTTGTAAAACAACTTATTGAACAAGTTTCCGGTAATTTAGGTCAAAAAGTCGGGCTAGATAGTCAGGCAGCGAATGGAGTTGCAGCAAATATGATTCCGCAAATTCTTGGTTCATTGGTTGGAAAAGCTAAAGATCCCAATGTAAAAGGTTTTGAAGTTTCCGATTTAGTGAATGCAATTTCGGGTGGCTCAGGGAATTCCAACTTGATGGATATGGTGAGTAAGTACGGTGGTCAATTTGGTTTAGACCAAAATAATGATGGAAAAGTAGACATGCAAGACGCGATGGCAGCCGCCACTAAAAAAGGAGGTCTCGGTGGATTGTTTGGAAAATTATTTGGTAAATAAAATTAGTAAACTACATTTTTAAAACCACTTCATTCGGAGTGGTTTTTTTGTTAAATGTAGATTATTCAATTTAATAATCAACCTTTTTTTGTACTTTTATGGTATGAAAAATATAGTATTCATAGTATTACTTTGTACTATTATTTATGCCTGTTCAGGTAATAAATCATCTGTGCTTTCTGCTAAAAACGAAACTGCTTCAACAACTTCAGATACAGTACGGATTGCAAATGATGAACTCGAGTATGAAATTATCATCATTGAACCTGGTTTTAATATTTGGTTAACCAGCAGAGCCATGCCAAGAAACTATTATTCGCAAAGTTATCTGGAATCTCGCAACCAATTTTGGGTTACAGAATTTAACAATCGTGTTTTGCAACCCATGCGATTTGACCCTAATTTATATCAAATGCAAATTGACTACCAACGCGGAATTGATTACGGTTACGAAGTAAATTACATGCTTTTTAATTATTTAGTCTATTTTCAACAAACCTATAAACAACAATTGGGCGGTTTTGCGGCCAGAATATAATCAACGTTTATGTTTAAAAAATTTTTCTATATCATTATTTCTTTTTTAGTTGGAATAGTTTTAGTGATTTTAGGATCATTGTTCAAAATCATGCACTATTCTAATGCTAATTTATTTCTAATATCCGGAATGTTTTTTGAATTGTTAGCTTTACTTTTGTTGATTGTAAAAATTGTCAAACAGTCCCAAAAAGAAAAGGTCTAAATCCCCATTATTTTGAATTCTTCAGTCAATCTATGAAAAAACTAAAAGCCCGTTGGGGAGTTACTTCTAACTTTCAACTCGTTATAATTTTTATTGTCTTTGCCATTACGGGTTCTGTATCAGCTTATTTATCGAAACCTTTTACAAATTATATTGGACTTACGAGTGAAAATTTAGGATGGTTGTATTTTCCAATTCGTTTGATTGTTATATTCCCTATCTATCAGGTTTTATTGGTTTTATTTGGATTTCTTTTCGGACAATTTGCCTTTTTTTGGGCATTTGAAAAGAAAATGCTTCGCAGCATGAAGTTAGGATTTATCCTCAATTGGTTTGAAAAGAGTTCCAAAGGAAAATAAAAAACTGCAACGATTAAATTGCAGTTTTTTTAATTTTTAATATTTCTACTTCTTTTTTATCAAGTAAGTATAAATCCAAGTTATTGTAAAGGTGGGAATAAAATCAATTCCGGGAAGTAGTTCCTCTATGAAAACGATAAATCCTCCTACTGTACCAATTGTTCCTTTATACATTCGCATCAAAATTAGTCCGGCAATAGGTGCCCAAATAACATCTGAAATTGTTCCTAAAAATGGAACCAAATAAGACAACATACCAATACCATCAAAAATAAGACTCAAAACTAAATCTCTTGATTTTGTATCTTTAACGGATTGAACAGCAACTTCTTTTGTCATTGAAAAATTTTTTACATTCTACATCCTAACGACAAAAGTAATGCCAAATTATTTTTCTTTATTCAATAAATTAAAAAAATCATTTCTGTTTTCCTTTTCATTAAAGATTCCGCCGTATTGGATTGTTGATGTGTAGCTTGAACTGTCTTTAATTCCACGACTTGACACACATAAATGTTCCGCTTCAACAACCACAATAACGTCTTCTGTATTTAAAACCGTTTTCAATTCATTAAAAATTTGCATAATCATGCGTTCCTGTACTTGCGGTCTTCGAGCATAGTAGTCAACAATTCGATTTAACTTGGATAAACCAATCACCTTTCCGTTAGAAACATAACCAATATGTGCTTTTCCAATAATTGGTAAAAAATGATGTTCGCAAGTAGAATTGAAACTAATATTCGCTTCTACCAACATTTTGTCATAGTGATAACTGTTTTCAAAAACAGAAATTTTGGGTTTATTAGCCGGATTTAAACCACTAAAAATCTCTTGGATGAACATTTTAGCAACGCGATGTGGTGTACCACGCAAACTGTCATCGGTCATATCCAATCCCATTTCTTCCATAATGATATGAAAATGTTTTTCTATCGTGGCCATTTTTTCTTCATCAGACTTATCAAATGCGTCCGGTCGCAAAGGGGTTTCAGTAGATGTCATCTGATGTTCATCTCCCAAAAGTTCAAATAATTCTTTTTCAATTTGATTGTTCATAGCGTCTTTTTTTTAATTTACATCAATGCTTTTTTTAAAGCTGTTCCGTGTTAAAACTTTTAGGCAATTAATTCTTTAGTTTATCTTTAAAATTCTTTTTCAATTTTTCAATTTTGGGTGTTATCACATAACTACAATACGATTGAGTTCGATTTAAATTATAATAATTTTGGTGATAATCTTCCGCTTCATAAAAAACCGAAGCTGCAGAAATTCTAGTCACAATTGGATTTTTAAATGTCTTTTCTTCTGTCATCAACTTAATGTATTCTTCCGTTAATTCCTTTTGATTATCATTGTAATAAAATACTTCGCTACGATATTGTGTACCCACATCATTTCCTTGTCGGTTTAAAGTGGTTGGATCGTGAGTAGCAAAGAAAATTTCCAACAATTCACCAAAGGAAACTATCTTTGGATCAAAAGTAATTTGAATGGCTTCCGCGTGACCGGTCATTCCTGTTCCAATTTCTCTGTAAGTTGGATTTTTAGTTGTGCCTCCAATGTAACCCGACACGACTTTTTTTACACCTTCAATTTCTAAAAAAACTGCTTCTGTACACCAAAAGCATCCACCGGCAAAAGTGGCTAATTCTAATCCGTTTGCTACATTCATTTTAATTGGTTGTTTATTTTCTAAAAAAGCACTCTTCTTTTCTTGTGATTGACAAGAAAAGGTTGAAAAGGCTACTAATAATATTACAAGTTTTTTCATATCATTTTTTGTTTAACAAATATACTATAATATTAAACAAAAATACCTCTTTAACGAAATTTTATTATTTATACTACGATAAATAGAACTGATATGGTTTCACATTCATCAAAATCTTTGTTACTTTGTAAAAAATTGTTTTTCATGATACAAGCAAAAGGAATTCATAAATATTTTGATCAACTTCATGTTTTAAAAGGTGTTAATATTTCAATTAAACAAGGAGAAATCATCGCAATTGTTGGTGCATCTGGTGCCGGAAAAACGACTTTGCTTCAAATTTTGGGAACATTAGAAAAACCATCAAATGATAACGGTACCGAATTAACGATAGACGGCGAAAATGTTTTAAATATGAATGACAAACAATTGTCTAAGTTTAGAAATTTAAAACTTGGGTTTATATTCCAATTTCACCAGTTATTACCTGAGTTTACAGCCTTAGAAAATGTTTGTATACCAGCTTTTATAGCAGGAAAAACAAAGCTTGAAGCCGAAGAGGAAGCCATAAAACTACTCAACTACCTTGGTTTATCACATCGAATGGACCATAAGCCGGGCGAACTATCCGGTGGAGAACAACAACGTGTAGCGGTTGCAAGAGCATTGATCAATAAACCGGCGGTGATTTTTGCCGATGAACCTTCGGGAAATTTAGATACAACTTCTGCAGAAAATTTACATGAATTGTTTTTTAAATTAAGAGATGAATTCGGTCAAACGTTTGTAATTGTAACCCACAATGAAACTTTAGCCAATATGGCCGACCGTAAACTAGTGATGAAAGATGGTTTGTTTGATCAAAACTCAGGTTGGATTGATAACGCTTCACTTCCAAATGCAACTGTTTAATGAATCATTTGGAATTAAAAGAATTTCTGGATGAAAAAGTGCTGCTTTACAATCATCCAAGATTTATAGAAAGTGATCCTATTCAAATTCCGCATCTTTACACTTTAAAAGAAGATATCGAAATTGCCGGATTTTTAACTGCCACCATTTCATGGGGAAATCGTAAAATGATTATCAATAATAGTCAAAAATTAATGACTAAGTTAGGAAATTCGCCTTATGATTTTGTGATGAATCATAATAGTAATGACTTGGAAAATTTAAACGACTTTGTTCACCGCACTTTCAACGGAACGGATTGTATTTTCTTTATCAAAGCTTTAAAAAATATTTATCAAAATCACAATGGTTTGGAATGTGTTTTTAGTAAGTATATACAAAACAGCACCTTACAACAAAATATTTCCAATTTCAAATCCGTTTTTTTTGAAATTGAACATGACTATCGTACACAAAAACACGTTTCAGACCCCATGAATAATTCGGCCGCCAAACGCATCAATATGTTTTTGCGTTGGATGGTTCGAAATGATAACGCCGGGGTTGATTTAGGAATTTGGAAATCCATTTCGCCTTCACAACTTTCTTGTCCGCTTGATGTTCATTCCGGCAATGTGGCTCGAAAATTAGGCTTGCTTACGCGAAAGCAAAACGACGCCAAAGCACTTTTTGAGTTAGATTCCAACTTGCAAAATTTGGATAAAAATGATCCGGTAAAATATGATTTTGCACTTTTTGGTTTAGGTGTTTTTGAAGGGTTTTAAGCGGCTTTACGCATTGATTTAAAATTCCGTACCTTTGCAAAAATAATCTTCTCTATGTCTACTTTTCTGGATTTTGATTTACCTAAATCGTTACAAAAAGCCATTGATGAATTAGGTTTCTCACACCCTACTCCTATTCAAATTAAATCGATGCCGGTGATTTTATCCGGTCGTGATATGATGGGAATTGCTCAAACCGGAACCGGAAAAACATTTGCCTATTTATTACCAATTTTAAAACATTGGAAGTTTCAAAATACACATACACCGCGTGTTTTAATTTTAGTCCCCACACGTGAATTGGTTGTTCAAGTGGCTGAAGAAGTTGTAAAATTAACGCAATACATGTCTGTTAGAACACTTGGTGTTTATGGTGGCGTGAATATCAACACCCAAAAAACAGCGGTTTATCAGGGGGTAGATATTTTGGTAGGAACTCCGGGACGCGTCATGGACTTGGCTTTGGATAATGTGGTTCGATTTGATGAAATTCAGAAATTAGTGATTGATGAATTTGATGAAATGTTGAATTTAGGTTTTCGTTTTCAAGTCACGTCTATCCTATCAATGTTGAAAGCTAAAAGACAAAACATTCTTTTTTCGGCGACGATGACAGATGAAGTAGATGAAATGTTGGAGGAGTATTTTGATTTTCCGGTGGAAGTTTCCTTAGCTGCATCCGGAACACCGTTAGAAAAAATTACGCAAATAGGATATAAAGTACCAAATTTTCTAACGAAACTAAATTTACTCAAAGAATTATTGCACTCCGATGAAAGTATGTCGCGATTGCTGATTTTTATCAACAATAAAAAAACCGCTGATTTGGTTTTTAATGCTTTGGAAGAAGAATTTCCGGAGCAGTTTGGTCTGATTCATTCCAACAAATCGCAAAATTATCGTTTGAACACAATGGCTTCGTTTCAAGCCGGAGAAATTCGTGGAATTGTAACGACTGATGTAATGGCTCGTGGTTTAGATATTTCCGACATCACCCATGTTATAAATATGGAATTTTCTGAGGTTCCGGAACAATATATTCACCGAATTGGACGAACCGGTCGTGCCGATAAAACCGGCGTTGCCGTTAGTTTCATTAGTCCAAGAGAAGAAGAAATCCAAATAGAAGCTGAAATTTTGATGGAAAAGGAAATTGAACTTTTGCCACTTCCTACCATTGTAATCGAAGAGAAGTTATTGGAATTTGAAAAGGAAAAGAAGAAAATGAAAATGCTTTTGAAACGTCCCAAAAAAGAAGGTGGCGAAGCATTTCATGAGAAAAAAGATAAAAACAAAAAAGTTAATTTGGGTGGTCCGGGAAAAAGAACGCCGAGAAAAACCGAATCCAGAAACCGTGGCGTGGAACGTAAAAGAGCTGAAAAAAGGAAGAAAAAATAACAGTCTTTCTACTCAAAGCTTTCGCTTTTGCTTAACACTTTTTGATTTGTGCTATTAAAATATAAAAGCTATCTTTGACAAACTTTCAATTAATGCAGTTTAAACATCCTGAAATTCTGTATTTTCTTTTTTTATTGGTCATTCCAATTTTGGTGCATTTATTCCAGCTTCGTCGTTTTAAAAAGGAATATTTTACCAACGTAAAGTTTTTAAAAGAACTCTCCATTCAAACCCGAAAAAGCTCCCAACTCAAAAAATGGTTATTGTTAGCTACACGTTTACTCCTGCTCGCTGCTATGATAATTGCCTTTGCTCAACCTTTTTTTAAAGCCAAAGACAGTAAAGGTAGTACGAATGAATTATATGTAGTTTTAGACAATTCATTCAGTATGCAAGCCAAAGGGAAACAGGGTGAATTATTGAAAAGAGCCGTTCAGGAAGTATTGGAGAATACTCCCGAAAATACTACCTTTTCCCTTCTTACCAATGATGATGTCTATTGGAATACCGACATTAAATCGATTCAAAAAGAATTGATGAATTTGAAATATAGTGCCAATTCGTTTCAGTTAGACCAACAAATCACAAAAATTAAATCCAGAAAAACACCTTTTAATAAAGATGTTGTGGTAATCACTGATGCTGTAAATTTACCTGCAAACCAATTGAAACCGATTGATGAAACGATTAATCCAATATTCATTATACCCAAATCGGAGCAAAAAAATAATGTAGCGATTGATAGTGTTTTTCTCCTTCAAACGTTAGATAATTTTTATGAAATTGGTGTGAAACTAAAATCATTTGGAACATTTGAACAAGAAATTCCGGTAGCGGTTTACAATCAAAAACAACTGATTGCCAAAACACAAGTAAAACTTGACCAAGTAGAAAAAGAGTTGTTTTTCACCATTCCTAAGGCTGATTTCAATGGTTATGTTTCCATTGATGAACCGGGATTGTACTATGATAATGAATATTATTTTAGCATTTCTAAACCTGAGAAAGCAAAAGTAATAGCCATCGGTGAAGCGGATAAGAATCAATTTTTATCTAAAATATATTCAGAAAAGGAATTTATTTTTTCATCAATTGAACTAAAAGCATTGGATTATAATGTATTGGAAAAACAAGATGCCATTATTATCAATGAAATAAATGATATTCCGCAAGCTCTTCAAACCACCTTGAAAGCTTTTTATGAAAAAGGTGGAAATGTCATTTTCATTCCATCCGAAGAGAACAAGGTAGAAAACATCAATTCATTTCTCATTAATTTTGGTTCCTTTTCAATAAATGATTACCAAAAAAAGGAAAAGAAAATCACCTCTATTGCGTTTGCACATCCCTTGTATAACGGAGTTTTTGAGAAAAAAACAGATAACTTTCAATATCCATCAACCAACAATAGCTTCGAGCTTAAAAGTCCCTACCCTTCTATTTTGACCTTTGAAGATCAACGTCCGTTTTTAACTTCCGTTTCTAATGCTTTAGGTTCGTTTTATGTTTTTTCGGCACCTATTAATAAAGATAATTCTAATTTTAAAAATTCCCCTTTGATTGTCCCTACCTTTTATAATATGGCTTTTCAAAGTGCTAAGTCCGGAATCATTGCGTTATCTGTTGGGACAAATTCGACTATTACTGTAGACCAATTATTATCAAAAGATGAAATTATTTCAGTAATTTCAGCAGATGAAAAGGGTGAAAAATTCATTCCGCAGCAACAAATATTGAATAATAAAGTAAAAATGACCTTTGCTGAAAGTCCTACTTTGGCAGGCAATTATTCGGCTGTAAAAGATAATACTATCCTAAAAAAGATAAGTTTTAATTATCCACGTACCGAAAGTGATTTGCGTTTGGATAATTCAAATTTAGTAGATTCTTACGAAAACAGTAATTCAATTGAAACTGTTTTTGATGCATTACAAACTAACCGAACCGATAATTCAATTTGGAAATGGTTTGTAATCCTTGCGTTATTATTTGTGGTACTGGAACTACTCATTCAAAAATTGGTAAAATGAAAATAATCATCCGAAATGCAACCATCATCGACCCAAACGGTGAGCATCACAACCAAAAAATTGACTTGAAAATTGAAGGTAAAACCATTGAAAAAATGGGTGTAAACTTACCTTCAGAAAAAGATTATGAAGAAATTAGTTTAGAAAATCTTCATCTATCAAAGGGATGGTTTGATAGTTCCGTATCGCTCGGTGAACCCGGTTTTGAAGACCGTGAGACCATTGCCAATGGATTAACTGTAGCGGCAAAAAGCGGTTTTACAGCGATTGCTTTGCAACCCAATAGTTTTCCGGTGATCGATAATCAGTCGCAAGTTCGATTTGTAAAAGAAAAAGCAAGCAATAATGCGGTTAACTTATTTCCAATTGGAGCGTTAACCAAAGGGTCGGAAGGAAATGATTTAGCCGAATTGTTTGACATGAAAAATGCCGGTGCAATTGCTTTTGGCGATTATGGAAAAAACTGTACCAATGCCAATTTATTGAAAATCGGTCTACAATATGTACAAGATTTTGATGGTATGGTAATTGCTTTTTCACAAGATGAAAAAATAAAAGGAAATGGTGTAGTGCATGAAGGAATTGTTTCAACTCGTTTAGGGCTGAAAGGTATCCCAACTTTAGCAGAAGAACTTATCGTAGCACGCAACTTGTTTTTATTGGAATATACCGGTGGAAAATTACACATCCCAACAATTTCCTCAGCCAAATCAGTAGAATTAATTAAAGACGCAAAAGCGAAAGGGTTACACGTTTCGTGTAGTGTTGCCGTACATCATTTAGTATTGACAGATGAAAAGTTAGAAGGTTTTGATACACGAATGAAAGTGAGTCCGCCATTACGTGATGAAAAAAACAGAAAAGCACTAATACAAGGTGTTTTGGACGGAACAATTGATATGATAACCTCCGACCACAATCCGATGGATATTGAGCACAAGAAAATGGAATTTGATTTGGCTAAAAACGGAACCATTGGTTTAGAAAGTGCTTTTGGAGCGTTATTGAATGTACTTCCATTAACTGTTATAATCGACAAACTAACAAATGGAAAAACAACTTTTGGCCTTGAAAATTCAACAATTAAAGAAGGTGCAGCTGCCGATTTAACGTTTTTTAATCCAAATGCTGAATGGATTTTTGGAAAGGATAATATACTCTCCAAATCGAAAAACTCTGCATTTTTAGGTGAAAAAATGAAAGGAAAAGTATATGGAATTTATAACAACGGAAAATTAGTTTTAGAAAATGGAGCAAAATAAAAACGCAGCAATAGTGGCTTATTTAACCATCATCGGTGCAGTAATTGCCATCTTCATGAACAATGAAAACAAAAGTGCTTTTGCCAGTTTTCATATCAGACAAGCATTGGGAATCTTTTTGACATTCTTTCTGTTAGGCTATCCAATAGGCTACTTTGATAGTTGGATGATTTCGTCAGCTTTTTATGTTTTCTTTTTTATTCTTTGGATTTACGGCTTTTTAGGAGCCTTGAACGGAGAAGAAAAAAAAGTGCCATTAGTAGGCGATTTTTATCAAAATTTATTTAAAAGCCTATAAGTATGTCATTACACTATTTAATTCGCAAACCAAAAATTATATTGGACAAAAACCCACTTTTGCTATTGTTACATGGTTATGGTAGCAATGAAGAAGATTTGTTTTCGTTTGCTTCTGAACTTCCGGAGGAGTATTTTATAGTTTCCGCTCAAGCTCCTTATCCATTAATGTATGGAAGCTATGCGTGGTATGCCATCAATTTTGATGCCGATGAAAATAAATTCTCTGACATTAACCAAGCCAAACAATCGAGAGATTTGATTGTGAATTTTATTGATGAATTAACGGCTAAATATCCCATAGACTCAAAAAAAGTAACGTTGATTGGATTCAGTCAAGGTGCAATTTTAAGCTATGCCATCGCCCTTTCTTATCCTGAAAAAATATCCAAAGTAGTTGCCATGAGTGGTTATTTGAATGTTGAAATGGCAAAAGAGAATTTTGAACAAAATGACTTTTCAAGCTTGACTATTTTTGCTTCACACGGAACAGTTGATCAGGTTATTCCGGTGGATTGGGCCAGAAAAATCGGTCCGGCACTAGAACGATTTGGCATAAACTTTACGTACAAAGAATATCCTGTTGGACATGGTGTTGCCCCGCAAAACTTTTATGATTTTAGAAATTGGTTAGAAGAAAATAAGTAAAATTAATCTTCAATCTTATCACTTCCGGTGACTTTTGGTCCTATGCTGCCATCACCGGAAAATAAAATTTTGTCTTCTTTTTTGAGAATAAAACCTTTCCATGGAACAAGCTGCCATTCGTCAAATTGCCAAGGTTGTCCTTCTGCCGAGCGAATAAGTATAATAGATTTTACTTGATTGGGTAAAAAAACTTCAACTTCATTTCCACCATTTTCCGAAAATACAATGTAAGCATTTTTGGTTTCGTCCTCATTATTTTGATTGTTTTGCGGATATAATGTAATGGCTGATTCATAGATTTTAATACATTCTTTGTTCAGTGATGACCAAAAATAACCGGCTCCATCCAAACAACCGTTTTCATCTTTATCAGCAGTGGTGACGGTATCCACAAGCGTTTGCTTTTGAATAAACTCAGGATCGGCTTCCTGATCCAACTTTTTACAGGAAAATAAACAGATTACTAAAACCAACAAAAGCAAACAATTTCTCATATCAAAAAAAAAGGAATTAAATATACAAAAGTTTACTGTTTTGGATATAAAGTTGACTGAATTATTTTAAAATTCAACGATTCATCTTCCTCTATAAAATACTGTAATAATACTTCACCCCATAAATCACCATTACTGAAATCTGCAATAATCCAACGGTGATTAAGCACTTCAATTTTGTTAATAATAAATTTTTTATCATCTATTTTACCAAATTCAACCATTGGATTTCCTTCCGGATTATCGTTTAATTCCATTAAGTTGGCTTCGATTTTCGGAATTAATTTTTCTATGGAATAATCTTCTAAATAGTTTTGGGCTTGATCGTTATTTCGCAACGTAAAATAATTGGCATCAAACAATTTGTTATTTAAAGCTTGAATGGTGTCATTCATTTTTGTTTTTAAATTTTCGAATCGCTCTGTTTCAAATTTAACTTTTTTACTGTAATACATATAAGTAAAAATCGTCATCAAAAATGTAACAATAAACAAGTAAAGAAATAATGATTTTTTCATTTTATTAAATTGAAATTTCTAAATTATCGTAGGCTAAATAAACGTTTTTTGGTAATTTTTGTTGTGCTTCCTCATGAAAACCCATCAAATGACTGATGTGTGTCAAATAACTTTTTTTTGGTTTGACCAAAGCTATGAAATTTAATGCTTCTTCCAAATTAAAATGTGTACTGTGTGGTTCTTCTCGTAAGGCGTTCACCACTAGCACATCTAAATTCTTTAGCTTCTCCAGTTCACCGGCTTCAATTGTTTTCACATCTGTTAAATAAGCAAAATTATCAATGCGATAACCGAAAACTTGAAGATTTCCATGCATCACTTCAACAGGTATAATTGTTTTGTTCCCCAAAACAAAATTTTGATTGGAAATCACTTCATTAATTGCTACTGAAGGAGCTCCTGGATATTTATTTTCAATTTCAAATATATAATCAAATCGCTTTTTTAAGTTATCAATCACACGCTTGTGAGCATAAATCGGAATATCGCCTTGTTTGAAAAAAAAAGGGCGAATATCGTCTAATCCTGCTGTATGATCAGCGTGTTCATGGGTGAAAAGTATCGCATCTAATTTTGTACATCCACTTGTAAGCATTTGTTGTCTAAAATCGGGACCGCAATCAATCACAAAAGAATAATTTTCATCATAAATCCAAACCGAAACACGTAATCGTTTGTCTTTTGCATCCTTACTTTTGCAAACAGAATGATTACTCCCGATGACCGGAATACCCTGAGAAGTTCCTGTTCCTAAAAAATATACTTTCAAGACGTTAAATTTTCACAAAAATAGAACTATTTATCTTTTATTACGGTATGATATTTGTTAACTTTGCATTGCATTACCAATGAAAATGGAAAGAATAGCAATGGAAATAAAACTCAAGGGAGACAGAGCAATTGAACAAATCCCTTCAATTAAAGACAAAGCTCTTAGAATCAATCTTAACGAAAATATTTACGGAACTTTTGCTGAAATTGGTGCTGGTCAGGAAACGGTACGACACTTTTTTAGGTCGGGCGGTTCTTCCGGAACGATTGCAAAAGCTATGTCTGCCTACGACAAAGACTTTAGTGATGCCATTTATGGTGTTGAAAAAGATGGCCGGTATGTAACTGAAAGCCGTTTGAAAAAAATGCTTACGCACGAAGTGGATTTAATTGAAAAACGCTTAGATCGTGTAAAACATCCAAACAAAATGTTTTTTAGTTATGCCAATACCGTTGCTACGATTGATTTTGCAAAGCAATTTAAAGGACACGGTTGGGTTGGAATTAAATACCAAATTGAACCCGATGAAGACTATAATGAAATTATTCTTCACATTCGATTTAAAGAAAATGATGCCCGTTTACAGCAAGAAACACTCGGAATTCTTGGTGTAAATTTAATTTATGGTGCTTTTTATAAATACAACGATCCAAAAAAATTATTGCGTTATTTGTATGATCACCTGGATAAAGATCAATTGGAAATAGATACGATTAATTTTTCGGGTCCCCGATTTGCCAATGTAGACAACCGATTAATGAGTTTACAATTGGTTAAAAATGGGATGACCGATGCGGTGATGTTTGGTCCGGATGGAAATAATATCCTTCCTGCATCTATTTTATACAAGAAAAATATTCTAGCTCTTCGAGGTAGTTTTCGCCCGGTTACTCGAGTGAACATGGACATGTATGAGAAATCCTTGGAGATGTTTTTAGGGGAAAACAAAGTGGAAGCTGATAATACGTTGGTAATTTTTGAAATTACACTTTCCAACTTGCGTTCAGAAGGTGAAATTGACGAACGTGATTTTATGGATAGAGCAGAATTACTTTGTTCGCTTGGACAATATGTTATGATTTCTAACTTCCAAGAATATTATCGCGTGGTTGAATATTTCTCTAATTACACCAAAGCCAGAATGGGATTGGCCATGGGCGTAAATAATTTAGTAGATATTTTTGACGAAAAATACTATCGCCACTTAAGTGGTGGAATTTTGGAAGCGTTTGGAAAATTATTCTACCGTGATTTAAAAGTCTTCCTTTATCCGATGAAAGAAGAAAATGGTGAAATTACCAATTCTGAAAACTTAAAAGTACATCCAAGAATGAAAGAATTGTACAAGTTCTTTAAATTCAATGGAAAAGTGGTCGATATAGAAATTGCCAATCAAAATAACTTAGAAATATATTCACGTCACGTTTTGCGAATGATTGCCAAAGGTACTGATGGTTGGGAAGAAATGTTACCTAAAGGTGTTGCAGAAATAATTAAGAAAAATAATCTTTTTGGTTACGACCCAAAGAAAATTATAGAGAAACATACCAATTAAAAAAAAACAGCCATAATAAAGTGGCTGTTTTTTTATCCTAAAATTTGTTCCGCATGAGCTTTTGTTTTTACTTCTTTAATCACGTCTTCTATGATTCCGTTTTCATCAATGATAAAGGTGGTGCGGTGAATTCCGTCGTATTCTTTCCCCATGAATTTCTTTGGTCCCCAAACTCCAAAGGCTTGAATGACTGATTTATCTTCATCAGCCAAAAGCGGAAAAGGAAAATCAAATTTATTTTTAAAATTTACTTGAGCTTTTGCATTATCAGCACTTACACCCAAAAGAGCATAATTTCCGGCTTGAAAACGGTCAAAATTATCTCGCAGATTACAAGCTTCAGCGGTGCAACCCGGGGTATTCGCTTTGGGATAAAAGAATACTACTAATTTTTTTCCTTTATAGTCAGCCAAAGTGTGAAGGTTTCCATCTTGGTCTTTTGCAGAAAAATCAGGTGCTTTATCGCCTTTTTGTAATGTTGTCATAGTTTGAAGAATTGAGTTACTGTTTAACCAGTTGCTAAGTTGTACAATTAAAGTTATTTTTACAACTCAAAATTACCAAAAATGACAAAGAAAGAACGTGCAACATTTGTTATAAATACGTTAAATGAATTATATCCTTCGATTCCTATACCATTAGACCATAAAGACCCCTATACTCTACTCATTGCCGTATTGCTTTCAGCTCAATGCACTGACGTGCGTGTAAATCAGATTACACCCCTATTATTTGCTAAAGCCGATAATCCATATGATATGGTAAAAATGAGTGTAGAAGAAATTAAAGAAATTATACGCCCGTGTGGACTTTCACCCATGAAATCAAAGGGAATTTATGGTTTGTCTGAAATTTTGATTGAAAAATACAACGGTCAAGTCCCACAAAGTTTTGAAGCGTTGGAATCTCTTCCGGCAGTGGGACATAAAACGGCAAGTGTGGTGATGAGCCAAGCATTTGGAGTTCCTGCATTTCCGGTGGATACGCACATTCATCGGTTGATGTATCGTTGGAATTTATCGAATGGGAAAAACGTGGTACAAACCGAAAAAGATGCAAAAGCGATTTTTCCAAAAGAATTATGGAACGATTTGCATCTTCAAATTATTTGGTATGGTCGCGAATATTCGCCTGCTCGTGGTTGGGACTTGGAGAAAGATGTGATTACGAGAACGATTGGACGGAAGTCGGTTTTGAAGGAATTCCAAAAAAAAACATCCCGACTTTAATCGGGATGTTCCTTTTAATTAGCGATATTTTCAAAAGTTATGTTTCCAACTTTAACAATGCTCAGTGCCTTGGAGTAGTCGAGCAAAAAACGAATCGTTTCTTTTTTTGGTAACATCTTTGGAGCCGCTAATTTTTTACTAGTGTAAAGTTTTGCCATAGATAATTATGTTTGTTTTTATCTACAACGAAAGACTTTTCCAAATATTGTTTAATTGGTTAAAATTATTTGATTTTTTTCAATTACTTTTCGCAAATTCATCAAAGCATATCGCATTCTACCTAAAGCCGTATTGATACTTACACCGGTTGAATCAGCGATTTCTTTAAAACTCATGTCTTGATACATTCGCATCACCAATACTTCTTTTTGATCTGCCGGCAATTCATCTAATAAACGATGTAAATCATTTTCCACTTGCTCAGTAATCATTTGCCCTTCCACATTCATCGAATTGTCACTCATGTACGAAAAGATAGAATATTCTTCTGTTTCGCGTTGCATAGGCATTTTTTTTGTTCTACGAAAATGATCGACCACTAAATTGTGAGCAATTCGCATGACCCAAGGTAAAAACTTACCTTCTTCATTGTAGGAATTTGATTTTAGCGTTTTAATTACTTTAATGAAAGTATCTTGAAAAACATCATCAGTTATGTCACGATCTGCAATTTTAGAATAAATAAATCCGTAAATTTTAGATTGATGTCTTTCTATCAGAATAGCCAACGATTGTTCATCACCAGCAATGTAATTCTTAACCAATAATGCGTCTGGAAGTTGATTAACAGTAGCCATAGTAATACCTTTTTAATTTCGTGTTTTGAACTGAATTTTTCTAAAAAAGTATTTTTTTTCCTATAAGCAATTGTTAAATAAAGATTAATTAATAGCCAAATGTAACACAATTTTATTTGAACTAACAAATTTTAATTGAAATTTTAACATTCTAAATGCAATAATTACGGAAAACCATAATAAAACACGCTGATTTTATATAAAAAATAGAAATTGTCAACCTTTTAATTGAACTTTCAAATCACTATCTTTGCAATTCTTTCCATTTTGCTATGACACCAGAAGAATTTGCTTTACTCGAACCTAAGAAAAATATCTTAATCAAAGGAGCTCAACTGCACAATCTTAAAAACATTGATGTGGCTATTCCTCGGAATAAACTGGTAGTAATTACAGGACTTTCAGGTTCCGGGAAATCGAGTTTGGCATTTGACACGTTGTATGCTGAGGGCCAACGCCGTTATGTAGAAAGTTTATCTTCGTATGCACGACAGTTCTTAGGAAGATTAGACAAACCTAAAGTGGAATACATTAAAGGGATTGCTCCTGCAATTGCGATTGAACAAAAAGTAAATACAACCAACGCTCGTTCTACCGTTGGAACATCCACCGAAATATATGATTATTTAAAATTACTTTTTGCTCGTATTGGAAAAACATTTTCACCAATTTCCGGTCAGGAAGTAAAAAAACAAAGTGTTTCGGATGTAGTGAAAACCATTTCTTCCTTTGAACCTGATAGCAAATGGCTTCTCCTTGCTCCTATTCATTTGGAAGAAGGCAGAGCATTGGAAGACAAATTGAAAGTGTTACTCCAACAAGGTTTTATTCGGATTTTGGTTGATCATGAAATGATTCGTTTGGATGAATTAGAACAACATTCGTTAGACAATAAAGATATTCTGTTAATCATCGACCGAATTGTGGTGAAAGACGATGAAGAGTTTTTAAATCGCTTAGCTGATGCTGTTCAATCCGCTTTTTATGAAGGAAAAGGTGAATGTTTTGTGCAGGAAGTAGCTTCGCAGAAAAGACTTGAATTCAGTACCAATTTTCAATTAGACGGTCTCACTTTTTTAGAACCAAACGTTCATTTGTTTAGTTTTAACAATCCGTACGGAGCTTGTCCGACTTGCGAAGGTTACGGAAATGTGATTGGTATTGATGAAGATTTAGTAATTCCAAATACAGCTTTATCCGTTTATGAAAACACTATTTTTCCATGGCGTGGAGAAAGTATGAGTTGGTACCGCGATCAATTGGTCAACAATGCTTACAAGTTTGAGTTTCCAATTCATAAACCCTATTTTCAATTAAGCGAAGAACAAAAACAGTTGATTTGGAATGGAAATAAATACTTTACCGGATTACACGATTTCTTCAAAGAATTAGAAGAGAAAAATTATAAAATCCAAAACCGTGTAATGCTTTCGCGTTATCGAGGAAAAACAAAATGTCCGACTTGTAAAGGAAAACGATTACGAACAGAAACCAATAATATTAAAATAGGCAACAAAACCGTCTCGGAATTGGTTGATTTACCGATAAAAAACTTAATTGTTTTTTTTCAACAATTGGAACTTTCAGAATACGATCAAAAAGTTGCGAAACGATTGTTGATTGAAATTAATAACCGATTGAAATTTTTGGATGAAGTGGGTTTGAATTATTTAACGTTAAACCGAAATTCTGCTTCTCTTTCCGGTGGCGAATCACAACGCATCAATTTGGCTACTTCGTTAGGAAGTAGTTTGGTAGGTTCGATGTATATTTTAGACGAACCAAGCATCGGATTACATCCAAAAGATACCGAACGGTTAATTGAAGTGTTGAAAAACCTCAGAAATCTCGGCAATACTGTAATTGTGGTTGAACATGACGAAGACATTATGAAAGCTGCCGATCGTATTATTGACATCGGACCAGAAGCCGGAACGCACGGTGGTCATTTAGTTGCTGAAGGAGATTTTAGCAAAATTCTAAATGCAAATTCACTCACAGCAAAATACTTAAACGGCGAATTAGAAATTGAAGTTCCAAAAAAAAGACGGAAATTCAAAAATCATATTGAAATTATTGGAGCTCGTGAAAACAATTTAAAAAACATAGATGTTAACTTTCCGTTGGATTGTTTAACTGTCATTACCGGTGTTTCCGGTAGTGGAAAAAGTACGTTGGTCAAAAAAATATTGTTTCCCGCTTTACAAAAAAAATTAGAAGGTGTAAGCGATAAAGCCGGACAATTCACCGAATTACGAGGTAATTTTTCGCACATCAAACACATAGAATACATAGATCAAAACCCGATTGGGAGAAGTTCACGATCGAATCCGGTAACGTATATTAAAGCGTATGATGATATTCGGGATTTGTTTACAAAACAAAAACTTTCGAAAATTCGAGGCTATTTACCCAAACATTTTTCGTTTAATGTAGATGGCGGTCGTTGTGAAACCTGCAAAGGCGATGGCGAAGTAACCATCGAAATGCAATTTATGGCCGATGTGCATTTGGAATGTGAAACCTGTGGTGGAAAACGTTTCAAAAAAGAAATCCTTGAAGTACAATTTGAAGGAAAAAATATCGATAACATATTGACAATGACCATCGATGATGCCGTTGCATTTTTCGATGGACACAAACAAGCCAAAATCATTCAGAAATTAAAACCGCTTCAAGATGTTGGTTTGGGTTATGTGCAATTAGGTCAATCCTCTTCTACTCTTTCGGGTGGTGAAGCTCAACGGATTAAACTCGCTTCGTTTTTAGTGAAAGGAACCACCAAAGACAAAGCCCTTTTTGTATTTGACGAACCAACCACCGGCTTACACTTTCACGACATCAAAAAATTATTGGCTTCGTTTGATGCTTTAATCGAAAAAGGCCATTCCATTATCGTGATTGAGCATAATTTGGACTTAATTAAATGTGCCGATTACATCATCGACATTGGTCCGGAAGGAGGCGAAAACGGTGGACAATTAATGGCGTTTGGCACTCCGGAAGAAGTTGTGAAAGAAAAAAAATCGATTACGGGGAAGTATTTGAAGGAGAAGTTGAAGTAGCTTACGGGTTTCAGGTTTCAGGTTATTCTGTGAATTCTGTGCTTTTCGTGATAAATTTTTTATTTTCAGTTTTGTTTACAAGTAGACGATTTGTTTCCTTTTTAGCCCCGATTGTAGTGTAAATCCTAGCCTTTTGGCGAGATTGCAACGGAGAGCGGGAAAATGGTTGGCTGATAATGCCCGAGCCATTCGCTTCTTCTCCGTTGTAGGTTATCCGTTATCGGTTTTCTGTTTAATTTTTCTAATTTATAAAATTTTAGATATCTGTGTTCTCAATCTCTTCTATCTCCCATCCATTAAGACATTATAAACCAATCACTTAAAAATCATTAACAACTCATTCACAACTTAAAAATCATTTCTGGCACGGCAATTGAAATTACCTAAACAAGAATCTGAAACGAGTTCAGATAAAATGTTTAAATCGAATGTGTCATGAAAAAAATTACCCTCTTAGTAGCCGTAAACTTACTGGTTGGAAGTTTGGCTTTAGCAACAGAAAAAATTACTTTTTCTGATTTTGACAGAAATGTTGCTCACTCAAATTACATGGACGCAGAACCAATTGTATTCATGGAGCGAGGTATCGAGTTCTTTGTATTCTTAAACGGTGATTTCGATTTCAACACGCGACCACAAGACAGTCAAGGTGGAATCTATTACCGCAGAGGAGGAACACGCGGAAATACCACCGTAGCGATAAATTACGGAGTTCGAATTGAGCACGATAGTTTTGGAAGAGTTCGAAGAGTTGGTAATACTTTTATCAACTACGACAGTAGAAATCGTGTAAGCCGAATCGGATCAGTTTTTATGAGATACAACCGTTTTGCCCTTTCACAAATTGGTGGCATGCAAATTGTATATAACAACAGAGGAATGATAATCCGCACGATTGGTCAAGTGAATTTTACAAGAGGAAATTATGGATATGCTTATTCCACCTACTATGGAAATTCAGATAACTACCACAGCGGTTACACCTACAACGACAATAGTTACTACTACTATAAAGCAGATGGAACAAAAGCGTTGGTAAATGAAAAAAAATAAGTAAATAAATTGAGTTTGGTTAGTTAGATTAAGAAGTTTGGTTAAGTTTGGTTGATGAAAGTCCTGCGAAAATCCCCAAGTAGCAGGGCTTTCTCTTTTTGTTAAGATTGATCGTCTTTTCGCTTTCTTTCTTTTTCAAATTTCTAAATTCTAATTTCTAAATTCATTTGGGCGTTTTCACCGCGGTGAACTGGCTTTTCGCTACTATCCCTAACGCAATTCTTTACTAGAAAGAAATTCACTTTTAACAAAGATACAATTCAATTTATCTTTTTATTATTTTAAAAACCTTGTCCAACATTCCATTAATATCTGTAGAAATCAATAATTTATAATTTAAAAACCAATAAAATAGGCTGATTAAGATGGATTTTAAAACAATATTCAAAATCGGGTGGAAAGTAAAATTCCAAAAATAAAAAGCAACAAAAGTGAAGGCAATTATACCTAATGAAATAATTGTCTTTTTTGAAAATGGAAACAAATTCATTTTAAAAACAACAAATAAAAATTTGGCTAAACTGTATAACCCAATGGAAATTAAAGTAGCAATGGCAGCTCCTTCGATGCCATAATTGGGAATAAAATACATGTTTAAACTCACGGTTAAAAACACCAAACACAAACCTAACAGTAACACAGTTCGGTAGTATTTTGAATTAAAAATGATGGAATTATTATTTCCCAACATTAAATCAAAGAATTTTGAAAAAGAAATTAAAAACACTACTGCTACTCCACCGCTATATTTTTCGGGTAATAATGCATAAATTTGGTGGATATTTGTTAAAATTCCCAACATAATAAATCCGCCTATGACTTGTAAAGTTATGGCCGTTTTTTTATACAAATCGTTCAATTCTTCGTGCTTTTTCTTTGCCATCAAATCAGTTGTAATCGGATGTGTAATTTGATGCATGGCCCTCATCGGCACAGAGATAGTTAATGCAATAAAAATGGCTACCGAATAATAAGCCGCTTCACTGATTGGAATATATTGTCCAATCATAAACTTATCAATATCCAACAAAAGCACTGCGATACTGGAGGAAAAAATGATAAATGTTGAATAAACAAAAACCTCTTTTTTTTCCTTCGGAAACTTTAAATGAAATTGCGGTTTTCTCACTTTAAAGGCCACCAATGCCATTAAAAACATCATTGTGAAATAAATAAACACCAAACAATATACAAATTGTACGTTGGTTATCCAATCAAAATAAACAGCAAAAAGAAAAATACTGATGAATACGCGTAGCAATACTTCTTTCACAAAATTTCCAAAAACAGATTTCAAATGTACTTTTACCCAAGCATAAAAAATCTCAAAATATCCCATGAACAATCCAATCACGGGAATCATCCAAACATAATCCTGAATAATTGAATTTTTTTGTGACAATAAAGTCGCTGCTTCACCATAAAACAGAAACAAAATCAAGAAAATAGGAATGATTATCACGAAAGGCAATACTAAAACTAAATTTAGAAATCGTGATTTCTCTTCTTCTGATTCATGCTCTGAATAAAATTTTACCAATGTATTTTGAATGCCAAAAGCCATTAATGGCATCATAATATTAGCAGAAGAAAGTAAAAAAGCCGTCAATCCGTAATAATCTTCTCCTAAAAAATGCGTGTACATAAACAATGCATTCGTGGCACCAATAGCAAAACCGATAAAGGTAATGATGGTGTTTTTGATGGATTGATTGAGTACGATGCCCATACTTTATTGAATAGTGATTAGTGATCAGTAAGACAAGCTTTTACTAATTTTTCGGTTAGACTTTTTCGGCTATAATATTGTAAACCAACAGGATAAACTTTTAAATTGTTTTGTTTATAAAGTTGATAATATGTCAAAATTGTATCCTTCAGTTTTTCTTTCTCTTGATAAGTAAAAAACTGACCTGTGTTGGTTTCTTTTAAAATTCCTTCAAAATCAGACGCTTTCGGACCAATGGCAATAATCGGACGTTCGGAAACCATGTATTCAAACAATTTTCCGGGAATAATGCAACGGGTTTCTTCTGCATCAATTTCAATTAACAGCAAAACTTGTGAAATCCTTTGGTGTGAGACAGCTTCGTCATGTGAAACATACCCTAAATTATTGACAAATTTACCTAACTTGAATTCATCTATCGTTTCCAAAACATCCTGACTTACTTTTCCAATCAGTTTTAATTGAAAATCAGCTGCAAATTCGTTGTTTTCTTTGACTAATTCTTTTAAAGCTTTCCACAAAATTCTCGGATTTCTATTGGATAAAAACGAACCGATGTGAGCAATGGAAAATTTCTTGTCTAATTCGGATTTATTCACTTTTTCAATGTCATAACCATTTGTGATTACTTCAATTGGTTTTGTGGTTAAGTTGGAAAACTCACTTTTTGTTGTCGGACTGGTTACCATAATTTTATCAGCTGAATGGAGAACAGATTTTTCCAATTCTTTGTGTTTTCTTTCAGAATTTTCATTCAGCATCAATTCTTTGTGATACCCAATGGTTGTCCACGGATCACGAAAGTCTGCAATCCATTTGATGTTGCATTGTTTTTTCAATTGCAAGCCAATTAAATGCAAACTATGTGGTGGACCAGTGGTAATGATAGTTTCAATGTGGTGCTTCGCTATATAATCTTTCAAAAAAACAACTGAAGGTTTCACCCATAAAACACGGGCATCAGGAATAAATAAATTCCCACGAACCCAAAGCATTATTTTTTCAATCAGTGATTGTCTTTTCTTACTAGGAATAATTCCGGAACTGATTTTTTTGGTGTTATTTTTAGAAAGAAACGAAGCCCAACGATACGGTTCTTTTATTTTTTGTTTGATGATAATTGCCTTTTCAGAAACTTCATTCATTAACTTTTCATCTACAATGGGATACGTTGGATTTTCAGGAATATAAACATGTGGTTCAAAACCATAATCAGGTAAATATTTCACGAATTTTAACCAACGTTGCACACCGGGACCACCGGCTGGAGGCCAATAGTAGGTAATGATTAGAATTTTTTGTGCTTCTGGTTTCAGTTTATTCTTGGTTAAAGTTTTTTGTATAGTTTCCTGAAAAGTAAAAAATGTTACTCTTTATTCGGATTATTGATTTTATTTAATTCATCTAAATCTAATTGATCCTTTAATCGATTCGTTGCTTTTTTTGCGATAATTAGGTTATCGTAATCAATAAAATTTACAGCAACATTTCCCATTATAACTTTAGTTGCCTTTTCTAACAATTCTTCAAAAGGTACATTTTCTAAGCCTTTGATTGAAGTCATAACATCTAAACGCAAACCAAAAAATAAAGTGAAATCTGTCCATCCTGGAATAAATTGCATAGTTTCTATTGATTCAAAATCTCCAATTCCAATTTCAATGAAAGCTTTTCTTAAATTTTTTCTATTTTCTAATGAATCTTCAATCAAAATATCCAAATCACCAGTATTTCTTGAATAACCATAAATATTTACTGCAAAACCTCCAATCGTAATGTATTTTACATTATTTACTTCAAAAACTTTCCAAATATTTATTATTTCTTCAATCATTTTTTATTTGGATAAACTTTAGGTGCATTCTTTAAGGCATAAGAAATTTCCATTAACTTTAAGAACTTTTCAAGTCGTTGAGCATAAGAAAGCTTTTTAATTTCAGCAATTCTTTTAGCTTCTCTTTCTTCAATTTTTTCTTTATTTATTTCAGGTTTTTTCATACTACATTAATTATATGAAAATCTATCATTTATTCTTTTTTCTTTATTTCAAAATAAATTCCACCGGCCAAAAGTAACAACATTCCAATAGAACTAAACAATGCAATGGAGCTTCCGGTTCTCACCACTTCCGGTTCAAATTTGAAATCAATCGTATGT
The DNA here is from genome assembly GCF_004122145.1 of Flavobacterium piscinae. Classification (GTDB taxonomy): domain Bacteria; phylum Bacteroidota; class Bacteroidia; order Flavobacteriales; family Flavobacteriaceae; genus Flavobacterium; species Flavobacterium piscinae. The sequence goes on along the minus strand of NZ_SBKQ01000006.1, from coordinate 47,947 downwards.
TTTCCTGCAGGGATTTCTATTGCTCTTAATACATAATTGGCTCTAATTTGTTCTACCTCTTTCCCATCAATAGTAATTTTCCAACCTTTTGGATAATAAATTTCCGAAAAAACAGCCAAACCTTTATTTGCATTTTGAGAAGTATATTTGAGATAATTCGGTTTGTAATCTTCTAAGGTGATGGTTGCTAAACTATCTTTTACAAACGATTGAGCACTCACTTTTTTCATAAATTCTTTATCAACAACCGCTTCATTTTTAGAATCTATACTATCCAAGGCTTTCATTTCTTCGTCAGCATTTTGAACAGTTTTTACTTTACTTACAAACCAAGCATTGCCATTGGCATTTGGATTTTGAAGTGGAATTGCCTGACCTTCTTCAGTGGTTTGAATGACATATTTTACATTCAACATATTCAATACTTGAATGTTATTCTTGGCAATTTGATAATCGTATAATTGTTGAATGCGTTGCGGTTTAACAGCACTGTAACCACCAATCGCTTTATGAAAATAAGAAGTTCTTGCTCCCGCCATCCCTTGGCTTGGCTCAAAAACACGGAAATTTGGATCTTTATCAGCCAAAATTTGCAAATCGGCTTCGGTAGGCTGAAAAGGTTGATCGACTTGTCTGGTATTGACAAAATCATCCGCATTCACATAATTTTTAGCAATTACATATAAATCCAATACCATCAACGAACCAATTAAAATAATAGCGATAATTTGTGATACTTTCTCTTTAATAAACAACCAAAAAAGAGCAAAAACAGCTACAATCAATCCCATCGAGCGTAGTAAATCGGAAGTATACATAGCCTGTCTATCCTCAATTAATGCATTTACAAAAGGTTCTCCAATCTCTCCATAAACTTGTTTGTAATAGGCATCACTTTCAGATGAAAAGTTAAACATTCCTTTGAAAACAAATAACAACACAAAAATTCCAATCGCAATTGCCGAAGATTTCCAAAGTGCTTTCCATTGTTCATCTTTTTCTAATTTGAAGAACGAATACAATCCCAAAACAGCCAAAACCGGCATACATAATTCTAAGATAACTTGTATGGATGAAACCGCTCTAAATTTGTTATACAATGGAAAATAATCAATAAAAAAGTCGGTTAAAATCGGGAAATTTTTTCCCCAAGAAAGGACTAAAGAAAAAACCGCACCCGTTAAAAAAGCATATTTTAATTTGCGTTTCTCTGTGAACATGGCCAACACAAAAAGGAAAAAAACAATCGCTCCGATATAAGCCGGAGCAGCAACAATAGGTTGATCTCCCCAATAGGTTGGTGCTTGAGAAGCATATTCTAGAGCATCATTTTCAGGAGCCCCTAAGCCTATAAACATTTCGTATAACGCACTATTGGCACCAAGTTTTTCAGCATTTCCTCCTCCAAATAAGCGTGGAGCAATTAAGTTAAAACTTTCGGCAATTCCATAACTGTATTCGGTGATGTATTCATAAGTCATTCCCGACTTATTTTCTAATTTTTCACCTTCCAAACCAATAGTTAATTCATTTTTACCTCTAGTACTAAATTCTGTATATTCCGCTGTAGCCAATAAATTCGTTGCATTTGCTCCTAAGGCAAAAAGTCCGGCAATTACAAAAACACCAAAAGCAATTCCAATGTTTTTGAACTCTTTTCTTTTAATTAACTTATAAGTGTAATAAAAAGAAATCACAATCAACAACAGTAGTAAATAATAAGTCATTTGAAAGTGATTCGCTTGAATTTCTAAAGCTGCGGCTATCATGGTGAGTAATCCTCCTACAATGAATCGTTTTTGAAAAACAAGTAAAACGCCCGCAACAACCATTGGCATGTAAGCAATGGCATGAGCTTTGGCATTATGTCCCACTCCTAAAATAATGATTAGATAAGTGGAAAATCCAAACGCTAATGCTCCAAAAAAAGCTTTGAGCGGATCAACTTTTAAAACACACAAAAGAATGTAAAAACCAAGGAAATATAAAAACAAATAATCGGCAGGCCGAGGAAGGAAACGCAAAAAACCATCCACAGATTTTACATAATTATGCGGGTATTTTGCTCCCAATTGATAGGTGGGCATTCCGCCGAAAGCGGCGTTTGTCCAAAAGGGTTCATCGCCTGTTTGTTGTCTGAAATCGTTTTGTTCTTTGGCCATTCCGGTATATTGCACAATATCGGACTGCGAAATTTGTTTTCCTTGTAAAACCGGATAGAAATAGACCAACGATAGCATCACAAAACCGAAAAAGGCTAAAAGATGCGGAAGAAATTTCTGAAAATATTTCATTCTGTGTTTTTAATAAATCAATGTAAATTTAAACGAAAGTAAACAAACTAATCCACTTCTTCATAATCAATGTATTCCCCCACTTGTTTTTTGGCTTTAGGCTTTTCAAATGTAGAGGATGAATTCTGAGTAGTTGAATGATTGTCGGCTTGATTCTGATAATTAGTATGTTGTTTAAAATTCTGTTCTGCTTTTTGAACCATTTTACGCAATAAAATAGGCATCAAAATACGGGCTAAAATTTTGAAAGCATAATAAACTCCTACAATAATTAAAATAGTTCTCACAAATCCAGGTACAGAAGCTGTTTGCATAAGGTAATATTTTTGGTAAAAATAATAATTACGGAGGTCAAAAATAAATTAACATTCTTAAATAAATAATAAAAAGTCTTATTTTTGGTTTCTAATCAGTAATTCAACCTCATTACTACCATGAAAAAAATGAATAGTTTACTTCACATCGCTTTTGTCTTTAGCTTTTCAAGTTTATTGGCTCAGCATACGGATATGATTAATTCTAACCGTCCCGGACTCTCAATGGCGGCTTTTTCGGTTGGAAAAAATGTTTTTCAAATGGAAAGTGGTATTTATGGAATTCGCGAAGACCATAATCTTTCTCGCTACAATTCTAATGGTTTTGGTGTTGATTTAGACCTTCGTTATGGTTTTCTTTTTGAACAATTGGAAGTAATTGGGAATTTTAAATACCAATATGATAAATACTTTTCTCCTTTAGTGGAAACCACTCGAAGTGGATTTAGAGCAACAACCTTTGGAGCAAAATACCTGATTTATGACCCATTTAAAAAAGGTGAAGATAAACCAAACCTATACAGTTGGAAAGCCAATCACAAATTTAAATGGAAACAGTTTATTCCGGCAGTAGGTGTTTATGTTGGAATGAATTTTGGTTTTGCAAACGAAGATTATGCCTTTCCTGATGAACCAAGTATGAGTCCGAAAATAATGGTCATTGCACAAAATCACTTTGGTACACGTTGGGTTTTGGTTACCAATATTTTTTATGACAAATTCACAACAGACTATAAATCATTGGGTTATATATTGACTTTAACAAGAGGATTTAATCAAAAATGGTCCGGTTTTATTGAAAATCAAGGCATTAAAGGCGACTATTATTCAGATAGTATTTTTAGAATTGGTGCAGCCTATTTACTTCAAAATAATTTGCAAATTGATGCTTCCATCAGTAAAAATTTTAAAGATACTCCCGATATTTTATATGGAGGAGTTGGCGTTTCATGGCGTTTTGATAAAAAATACAAACCTGTAAAAATTGAATCAGACGAAGATGGTGGAAAAAGAGTAGACAAAAAGAAAAAAGATAAAAAAGAAAAGAAAAAACGAATTGACGAAGTAGAAGGAGGAGAATAGAATGATAAAGATTATTGAAGCAAATTCAAAAAAGCTACTGACCGATTACGTTAAATTCCCATTTTCGTTATACAAAAATCATCCGTATTGGGTACCACCATTAATTTCGGATGAATTGGAAACATTTAATAAAGATGAAAATCCGGCCTTTGATAATGCAGAAGCCTATTTTTATTTGGCTTACAAAGAAAATAAAATTGTTGGTCGAATAGCTGCCATTATTAATTGGGAAGAAGTCAATAATCAACAAAAAAGAAAAGTGCGATTTGGTTGGTGGGATGTGATTGATGACATTGAAGTTACCAAAGCTCTTTTGGAAAAAGTATACGAACTCGGACGAAAAAACAACTTAGAATATGTTGAAGGTCCTATGGGCTTTTCAAATTTAGACAAAGTTGGTGTATTAACGGAAGGATTTGACCGATTGGGATCAATGATTACTTGGTATAATTTTCCCTATTACAAAGACCATTTAGAACAATTGGGTTATGTGAGAGAAAAAGAATATTTTGAAAGTATTTTTTCGTTTTCAAATGTTAATCCTGATACGTTTACAAAAGCAAGCGAATTAATTCAAAAACGCTATGAATTAAAGATTTTAACCTTTACACAGACAAAAGACATTATTCCGTATGTAGATAAAATGTTTGATTTATTTAACACATGCTATGAAAAATTGGCTTCTTTTGTCGCCGTTTCCGAAAGACAAAAAGCTTATTTTAAAAAGAAATACATTCCTTTTGTAAATCCGGAATACATTTTATTTGTAATGGATAAAAATGATAAAATGGTCGCTTTTAGCATCGTTATGCCTGGCTTTTCAGAAGCGTTACAAAAAGCAAACGGGCGACTCTTTCCGTTTGGATTTTATCACTTATTACAAGCGAAAAAACACAGTAAAGAAGTGTTGTTTTACCTCATTGGTATTGATCCTGAATACCAAAACAAAGGCGTAACTGCCCTTATTTTTAGAGAATATTATCGCGTTTTTAAAGAAAAAGGCATTACCCAATGCAATCGAACTCCTGAATTAGAAGAAAATAATGCGATTCACAATTTATGGAAAAATTTTAATTCGGTGGTAGACCGACGAAGGAGAACCTATCGAATTGATTTATAAAAAAACCACTCCATTAAAAGAGTGGTTTCTGTTTTGATAAGCTTTCCGCTTTATTTTAAGAAACATCTACCGTAGTAGCATCTGCAATTTTTTTATAGGTTCCGCTCACTAGCTTTTCGCGAATGGCTTCAAATGCAGCAAGTGTTTCATTAATGTCCTCCAAAGTGTGAGAAGCTGTAGGTATCATTCGCAATAAAATAATTCCTTTAGGAATCACAGGATAAACCACAATGGAAAGGAAAATTCCATAATTTTCGCGTAAATCATTCACCATCACCATCGCTTCCGGTATAGAACCTTCTAAGTAAACCGGAGTTACACAAGTATTTGTGTCACCAATATTAAAGCCACGCTCTTTTAAACCATTTTGAAGAGCATTTACGTTTTCCCATAATTTATCTTTCAATTCAGGATGGTTTCGCAACAATTCCAAACGTTTTAAAGCACCAACGGTTTGAATCATCGGCAACGATTTGGCAAACATTTGTGAACGCAAATTGTATTTCAAATAATCGATAATATCCTTATCCGCGGCAATAAAAGCACCAATGCTGGCCATGGATTTGGCAAAAGTTGAAAAATAAATATCAATACCGTCTTGACAACCTTGCTCTTCGCCTGCTCCGGCACCTGTTTTTCCAAGTGTTCCAAAACCGTGAGCATCATCTACCAACAAACGGAAATTATATTTTTCTTTCATGGCCACAATTTCTTTTAGTTTTCCTTGTTGACCACGCATTCCAAAAACTCCTTCGGTTATAAAAAGAATTCCACCTCCTGTTTCTTCTGCCATTTTAGTAGCACGTTGAAGGTTTTTTTCCATACTTTCCAAATCATTGTGACGATAGGTAAAACGTTTTCCCATGTGCAAACGAACCCCGTCAATAATACAAGCATGTGCATCTACATCATATACAATTATATCGTTTTTGGTAACCAACGCATCAATGGTTGACATAATTCCTTGGTAACCAAAATTCAGCAAATACGCTGATTCTTTCATGACAAAGGCAGCCAATTCATTTTCTAATTGCTCATGCACATTGGTATGACCACTCATCATTCTGGCTCCCATCGGATAGGCTGCTCCGTATTGAATCGCTGCTTCAGTATCTGCCTTACGTACTTCAGGGTGATTGGCTAAACCTAAATAATCATTGATACTCCAATTTAGAATTTGTTTTCCGTGAAATTGCATACGTGGCCCAAGTTCTCCTTCTAATTTTGGAAAAACATAATATCCTTCTGCTTGTGAAGCCCATTTTCCTAATGGTCCTTTATTGTTTTGAATTCTTTCGAATAAATCTTTTACCATGACTTTTTGTGTGTTAAAAAACGTGGCAAAAGTAAGGATTTCAAATCTACTTTCATAATATTTTTAATGGAATGATTATGAATTATTGCCAACAATTATATAATTTAAAAAAGTGCCATAAGAATGTGCTAATATGAGTATATTTGATTACTAATTTGATTTTTATGAGTAAACACGATGACAACGATTTAAAGTTAGCCGTTCTGATTGATGCCGATAATGTTCCGTTTAGCAATATTAAAGGAATGATGGAAGAAATTGCAAAATACGGCACACCCACCACCAAACGAATTTATGGTGATTGGACACGTCCGAATGCCAATGGATGGAAGGGTGTTTTGCTTGAAAATGCCATTACACCAATTCAACAATATGGTTATACAACCGGAAAAAACTCCTCGGATTCGGCTTTGATTATTGATGCAATGGATTTGCTTTATTCCGGAAAATTAGATGGGTTTTGTATTGTTTCCAGCGATAGCGATTTTACAAGACTGGCGATTCGATTGCGGGAATCCGGCATGAAAGTGATTGGTATCGGAGAACAAAAAACACCAAAACCATTTATAAGTGCTTGCGACCGATTTATCTTTATTGAAGTATTAGAAGGAGCTAAAAAGAAGAAAACAACTGCCACTTCTACCGATAAAAAGAAAGATGAAAAAATTATGACCAAAATTGATGTGGATACGATTGACATTATCGAATCAAGCATTGAAGATATTGCAGACGATGACGGTTGGGCATTTTTGGGCGATGTCGGTAATTTGATTGTGAAGAAAAAACCTGAATTTGACCCTCGTAATTTTGGCTTTTCTAAGCTTACTCCGTTAATGAAATCGCTTACACATTTGTTGGAAATTCATGAGCGTGAATCGGATAAAAAAGGCATTAAACATGTGTATGTTCGATTAAAATAGATAATATGATTAAATTTTTCAGAAACATTCGATTTAACCAGCTTAAAGAAGGCAAATTTTTAAATTATTTAAAATATGCCGTAGGCGAAATTATTCTAGTGGTTATCGGAATTTTGATCGCTGTAAATATTAATAATTCCAACGAAAAGCGAAAACAGCGAAATTTACAACTTTCCATCTTTAAAATAATTAGTGAGGATATGTCCAGTGACACACTAACAATTTATCAAATGAAAAGAAATTTCACATTTTTAGATAGTGTTTATCAAAAAATTCTATCCGGAAAAATGACGAATGATGATTATTCTTCCTGCGAAGTTTGTGCTAACCTAGTTGGAATGCACAATCCATTTACCATCAAAAACAAGGGTTTTAAAATGTTAGAAAATTATGTGGAAAACGAAACCCAATTAAAAGATTCATTAACTGCTGACTTGCTCATGTTTTATAATCAAATGGATGATTTATTACTCGTCATAAACGAGTATTTAAAAGAAGATGTTCACGAAAATCTTAAAGATTGGAAAGATAATCACAATTGGTTCTATTTAAATCACCAAGAAAGAATTAAAAACGACGAATACCTCACCTATTTGCAAAGTGCAGATTTTAAAAACAAAATTGCCATGCAGCAAGTCCTTGTCATAAAAAACAAAAAAGGAATACTGGATGCTTTCAACAAAAACGCAAAGATTTTAATGCCAAAAATAAAAAAGCGTATCGAAAGTAAATAAAATTACTCCTTTACCAACTCAGCTACATTTTTATATAACAATTCTTTATCGACGGGCTTTGACATGTATTTGTTCATACCGATTTCCATGACACGTTCTTTGGTTGTTTCCATTACATCGGCAGTTAATGCGATAATTGGAATGTTCTTTTTTTGATCTCCGGCTTCACCATTTCTAATGGCAATTGTCGCTTCATAACCGTCCATCACAGGCATTTGCAAATCCATTAGGATCAAATCAAAATGATTTTCTTGCAAGGCAGTAATACCTTCCTGACCATTATTGGCAAAAACAACATGGGTGTTTAACCATTTTTTGGTAATCATTTTGATGACCATTTGATTCATGGCATTATCTTCCACAACCAATATGTTTTTTCCTTTTAAATCATATTCAACAGTTTCTACAACAGGTAATTCTTTCTTCGCTACAACAACCGTTTGATATTCTAGAGATATTTTACATACCGTTCCTTGATCCAAAATGCTTTGAAGATCAACTTTTCCATTGTGTAAATTCGCCAATGTTTTGACTATGTAAAGTCCTAATCCTAATCCTCCGAATTTTCGTTTGTTGTTGATACTTTCTTGGGTAAACGATTCAAAAATCGAATTCATCTTTTCCTTTGGAATGCCAACACCGGTATCAGCAATTGCGATGACCAGTTCAACAAGATTTCCTTTTTTCTGCTTGCCTTCCACTTTAAACGTAACAAAACCATGTGTGGTGAATTTTAATGCATTACTGAGCACATTATTAATCATTTGAGTCAAACGCATTTTATCCCCTAAAATCATTTCCGGTAAATCGGAAGAAATATCTACATTAAAACCAAGTCCTTGATTTTTTGCTCGATACGCCATGTTTTTGGCAATGTGTTCCAGCAGTGGTTTTGGACTAAATTCTTCATAATCTAATTTTAATTCTCCTTTTTCTATTTTCGAAAAATCGAGGATATCATTCACAGAACTTAGAAGACTATAAGAGGAATCTTTAATTAACAAACTGTTTTTTTGTATTGATTCATCTCTTGATTCCTTTGAAATTTCTTTCGATAAATTTAGAATTGCGTTCAAAGGTGTTCGAAGTTCATGGCTGATATTGGAAAGAAAATAGGATTTCATTTCGTTCATTTCTTCCGATTTTTGAAGGGCAACAATTTGCAATTCTTCTCGTTCATCACGCAACTGACGAATAAAATTTGCCATGGAAAGGGAAAGAAAAATCACCTCCATTCCGGTTCCTAATTTTGAACCGTTTTCGGTCATAAAAGTAACCGGAAGCACACCAAAATTTTTCAGAATAAACACTACTAAACCGGCAATTAAAAAGGCTACACCAATCACAAAATACTTGTCAATTTTCTTGGTTTTGCTATAAATTACGACAACAGAGGAAATAATTAAAATAAGTAAAATAAGACCTAGTGCATTGGCTAAAGGATAAGAAAACTGCAACGCTTTTGGATGTATAAACAGAGAAAGCAACAGAATAAAATCTAGAATAAAAATAATGTAAAATGCCTTATTAATAAATGTACTGTACTTTTTTATTTGAAGAAAAACTTGAGCATACCTTCCTAAGAAAAAATTGGCTATACAAGCCGACAGAATTACCGCATTCAAACAAAGCCAACCGGAATTGGGTGTAAATAATTGGTAAAAATAGCCATCAAGTGAAAACTGCAACATACCAATAAACACTACATACAAACTGTAATATAAGAAACTGCGTTCTTTCATTGCGAAAAAGAAGAACATGTAAATAATCGCTGCAATGAGCAGAATTCCATAAAAAATTCCAAAAATTACTTGTTCAAAAGATAATGTTTGCATTAAATTATCCATTGTTCGAAGCATGATACCCGCGTTGATAACTTCGCCATCACTTTTTAAATGCAAATAATAAGAGTAATTCGATTTGGGTTGTAGAATGATTTTAAACAATATCTTACGGTTTTTCAAGCTTCTTTCCATGAAAGGAATTGCATCACCACTTACTTGTTTTGAAACAATTCCGTTTTTATCAATAGTGTAAAATTCAGCCAGATCAACAATAGGTCGACAAGCCTCTAAAAAATATGTTTTTTCGCTATCGGTTTGGTTGTGAATGTCAAACTTTATCCAAAAATGATTGTTAGTAAAACCTAAATCGGTATTTTCATGCGGCAAGTTTTGGAAAACCAATTGCTTGTCAACAAAAATCTCTTCAATGGTAAGCGTTTTTTGTTCTAAATCAGCAATTTGGGCATAAGGATGTAATGAAATTTCATCAATAGAAGAATTTTCATTAATGACAAACTGTGCCTGTAATGGAAAGAAACTGAATAAAAAGAAAAAAGGAAAAGCATAAAAAACGCTAAACGACGGGGCTTCGTAATTGTGTTTCATGTAGGAATTTTTTATTGGTAAATTATCTACGAAAAATAAATTCGTTTGGTTTTTTTGAATTCAAATTTTAACAAAAAAACTCAACTACCTTCACTGTAAACCAACACAATTATATACAAAAAATTTATTTTGAGCTATTTTTTAACTATCGTTGAAGAAGATCAAACACTCAAATAAACCGAAACAAAGTGAGCAATTGTTCCAAAAAGTACAAAGAAATGCCAAATTGAATGGTAGTAAAATTTATGGTCTTTTACATAAAAATAAACCCCAAATGTATAACTCAATCCACCTATTAAAATCCACAGAAAAACAGAAAATGGCATGGTTTGAATCAATGGTTCTATCACAAAAACAATCATCCAACCCAAGGCTAGATAAAGCAAAACGGAGACAAATTTGAATTTCTTAGTTAAGAAAATTTTAAAGATTATTCCAATAGCAACAATAGACCACATAACTCCTAAAAAAACAGTGGCAGTTTTGCTTGGTAAATAGCGAACCATGAGCGGTGTATAAGTTCCCGCTATTAAAAAATAGATGCTGATATGATCTCCAATTTGCAAAATGTCTTTCACTTTGGGGTTTTTTACAGCATGAAAAAAGGTGGAAAACGAATAAACCAACAACATCCCCACACCAAAGGCCAAAACAGAAATGAAAATGGATAATTGATTTTCATTAAACGAATCGATTAACAAAAAAGGCATTGCAATGAGGCAAAACAAAATGCCAACTCCATGCGAAATGGCATTTACAATTTCTTCTTTCCGGGTTTGTTCTCGTTTCATTCGATAATTTTACCAAATTTAAGCAAATCCTTTCAACCTGAAAAAAATCTTTACTTTTGTTGAAAAATATTCTATGCAATTCGTTTTCGCTTCGAACAATCCAAATAAAATCAAAGAAATTCAGTTATTACTTCCCAAAGAAATTAAAATTTTAAGTTTGGAAGACATTGGTTGCTTGGAAGATATACCCGAAACAGCATCCACAATAGAAGGGAATGCCATTCTAAAAGCCAATTACGTTACTGAAAAATATGGTTATACCTGTTTTGCAGACGACACCGGTTTGGAAGTGGAAGCTTTGAACGGAGAACCGGGAGTTTATTCCGCACGGTATGCTGGTCAACAGAAGAATGCTGATGATAATATGAATAAACTGCTTAGTAATTTAGCTAATAAAGAAAACAAAAAGGCTCAATTTAAAACCGTTATTTGTCTGAATTTGAATGGATATCAACACGTATTTGAAGGCATCATCAAAGGTGAAATTATCAACGAAAAAAGAGGTTCTGAAGGTTTTGGTTATGATCCAATTTTTATTCCAAACGGCTATGATAAAACCTTTGCAGAAATGTCAATCGGCGAAAAATCAAAAATTAGTCATCGCGGATTAGCAGTAGAAAAACTAGTTCATTTTCTGAATAAACTATAATTAAAACGAAACGATTTTGAAAATTTTTTAACTCACTTTGCAATAATTCACCTTCATTACTACCAACTACAATAATTTATCTAATTAAAAATCAATAGCTTAACTAATTAGTTTATATCGTTTTTAAAACCTACCTTTGCACCCAATTTAAAATACTATATGAATAAATTTGAACAATTAGGTCTTAACGAATCGCTTCTGCTCGCGATTAAAGACCTCGGATTTGAAAATCCATCAGAAGTGCAAGAGAAAGCGATTCCGGTTTTATTAGAAAGTGAAACAGACTTAGTTGCCTTAGCTCAAACAGGAACAGGAAAAACAGCGGCATTTGGTTTCCCGCTCATTCAAAAAATAGATGCCGATAACCGCAATACACAAGCATTAATTTTATCGCCAACGCGTGAACTTTGTTTGCAAATTACCAACGAATTAAAACTTTATTCTAAATATGAAAAAGGAATAAATGTAGTAGCCGTTTATGGTGGTGCCAGTATTTCTGAACAAGCCAGAGAAGTAAAACGTGGTGCTCAAATTATTGTAGCCACTCCGGGTAGAATGCAAGATATGATTAATCGTGGGTATGTAAATATTTCACAAATTAATTATTGCATTCTTGATGAAGCAGATGAAATGTTGAACATGGGATTTTATGAAGACATTGTAAGCATTCTATCTACAACACCAGACGAAAAAAACACTTGGTTGTTTTCTGCAACCATGCCGGCAGAGGTTTCCCGTATTGCCAAAAAATTCATGCATGAACCGGTTGAAATTACGGTGGGTACAAAAAATTCAGGTTCTGCCACCGTTTCGCACGAATTTTATTTAGTGAACGCACGTGATCGTTACGAAGCTTTAAAACGTTTAGCCGATGCCAATCCGGATATTTTTTCGGTTGTTTTTTGCAGAACCAAACGTGATACACAAGCCGTTGCCGAAAAATTAATTGAAGACGGATATAACGCAGCAGCTTTGCATGGCGATTTATCGCAAGCACAACGAGACAGTGTAATGAAATCATTCCGTAGTCGCCAAATACAAATGTTGGTAGCAACCGATGTAGCGGCTCGAGGAATTGACGTTGATAACATTACACACGTAGTCAATTATCAATTACCGGATGAAATTGAAACCTACAATCACCGTTCAGGTCGTACAGGTCGTGCCGGAAAATTAGGAACTTCCATCGTAATTGTAACTAAAAGTGAATTGCGTAAAATTTCATCCATCGAACGCATCATCAAACAAAAATTCCAAGAAAAATCAATTCCTTCCGGTATCGAAATTTGTGAAATTCAATTATTACACTTAGCTACTAAAATTAAAGATACCGAAGTAGATCATGAAATTGATAACTACTTACCGGCGATTAATGAAGTTTTAGATGGGTTGTCGAAAGAAGAATTAATTAAGAAAATGGTTTCAGTAGAATTTAACCGTTTTATTAGTTACTACAAGAAAAACAGAGATTTATCAGCTCAAAATGCAGGTTTGGAACGACGTGACGAGAGAGCACCTAGAGAAAACACCAGTGGAGCCACTCGTTTCTTTGTAAACATTGGTTCAAGAGATAATTTTGATTGGATGCAATTAAAAGATTTCTTGCGTGACACACTGGATTTAGGTCGTGAAGATGTATATAAAGTAGATGTAAAAGAAGGTTTTTCATTCTTTAACACAGACGAAGAACACACCGATAAAGTAATGGGGATTTTAAACGGAATGGAAATTGAAGGTCGAAGAATCAACGTTGAAATTTCTAAAAACGATGGTGGCGGACGACGTGACCATAACGGAAGAGGTACTAGTGGCGGTGGTGGATTTAGAGGTGAAAGAAACTCAGGTTCACGCAGCGGAGGATTTGGACCAAGAAAAGAAGGTGGAGGAGTTTCAAGAAGCGACCGAAAAGAAGGTGGATTCAGACCACGTAGAGAAGGAGGTTCTTCTGAAAGACCAAGAAGGTCAGAAGGTGACAGACCCGCAAGCCGTTCTTTTGAAGCCGCAAAAAGCAGAAGACCCAGAAGAAGTTAATCGTATTTGTTAATTTTCTTATAATTATAAAGAAACTACAAAATATATTCTTGTGATTTAGTACTTTTAAACCGTTAAATCATGATATGAAATATTTTGTAGTTTTTTTATTATTCTTCACTTATCAACTTTCCGCTCAAGAATCGGAACGCACTGAAAAAGTGACCGCTACTATTTTGAACGACAGTGACTCAAAACCTCTAGCCAATGTTAATATCATTAATCTAAATTCCGTTAAAGGAACCATTACTGATGAAAAAGGAATTTTTGAAATCAGTGCACAAACAAATGATACACTACATATTTCATTAATCGGTTTTCAATCCATTCGCGTTCGGGTTACCAACGATTGGTTAAAGTCAAAAAACACCCAAATTAAATTGACCGAAAAAGCTATAGCTTTGGAAGAAGTAGTTTTAACTCCTTATAATTTAACCGGCTATCTTCAAGTAGATGCAAAACTTATTCCTGTAAACACCAATCAACGTTACGGGATTTCCGGTTTAAATTATGGTTACGAAGCCGGACAATATTCACCAAATGCCTTTAATCGAGTATTGGGATCGATTTTCAATCCAACTGATATGCTTTATAATTTCTTTGGTAATAAACCCCGAGAATTACGGAAATTAAAAGAAATGAAAAAAGACGATACCGTTAGAAATCTTTTGGAATCTAAATATGATCGTGAAACCATTGCAATTATGCTAGGCGTTGATAAAAAAGAAATTCCTGAAATTCTTGAACGCTGTAATTATTCCGAATCTTTTATAAAAACTGCAAATGATTTACAGGTTTTAGATGCCATTAATGATTGTTATGAAGAATATAAAATATTGAAAAGAAAGTAGTTAACTCTTATTTATTTTCTATTTTATTCATCCAATAACGGACAATATGAAAATTGAAAGCTAAAAACTTTCCTTATTAAGATATCTCTCCTCTATCCTATTAATATCTTTAATCGATTTTCTAGCCCAATCAATTCGCTTAAAAAAAATCTCCTCTTCAGTTAATTTCCAACACATATCCGAATTTCTAAGTCGATTGGTCAAATTTTGCAAAATAATAGCTGCTGCAACTGAAATATTTAAACTTTCTGTAAATCCCACCATTGGAATTTTAAGAAAACAATCGGCTTGAGACATTACTTCTTCTGATAATCCGTCGCGTTCCGTTCCAAAAAACAAAGCAGATTTTTTGGAAATATCAAAATCTTCCAATAAACAAGAATCAAAATGCGGTGTAGTTGCCACTATCTGATAACCTTTTGCTTTTAGTGCTTTTAAACATGACTGATTGGATGGATATTGAAATACATCTACCCATTTTTGAGCCCCCATAGCAATTTGTGAATCGATTTTCTTACCATACTTTTGTTCCACTACATGCAATTCCTGTAATCCAAAAACATCACAACTACGCATGACCGCACTGGTATTATGCATTTGATAAACATCTTCGATGGCTACCGTAAAATGGTTGGTTCTAGCTTGCAAAATTTCCAAAAACTTAGCTTTTCTGTTTTCCGTCAAAAATCCCTCTAAATATGTTAGGTATTCAGTCGTTTTTAACTTTTCACTCATACAAAATTGGTTTTTAATTCGTAAGTTGTTATCTTGGCTACATCAAAAAATAAGGTATGACACAAGAAGAATTATTGCCACTAATTTACAAAAAAGACGATAGAGCATTCACACTTTTGTATGATATGTATTCCAAAAGTCTTTTTGGTGTAATTAGTAACCTCATCAAAGATCATGAAGAAGCGGAAGATGTTTTGCAAGACGTATTTGTAAAAATCTGGAAAAACATAGATTCCTACAGCGAGGAAAAAGGAAGGTTCTATACTTGGATTGTTAATATTGCCAGAAACAGTTCTATAGATCGATTGCGTTCCAAAGGTTTTAACAATAGTCAAAAAAACCTATCGGCTGAAAATTTCGTACATCTACTTGATGATAACACGCGACTGAACAATAAAATTGATTCCATTGGAATTCAAGAATTTGTTAAAAAATTAAAACCTAAATGCATTAAGATTATCGACTTATTATTCTTCAAAGGCTTTACCCAACAAGAAGCATCAGACGAGCTCGAAATTCCGTTAGGTACCGTTAAAACACAAAACAGAAACTGTATTAACGAATTAAGAAACTTATTACAAGTATCATGAGTACACAAGAATATATAGAATCAGGGATTCTGGAATTGTATGTTTATGGAAAATTAAACGACTCCGAAAATGAGGAAGTTGTAAAAATGGCCAATCAACATACCGAGATACAGGCGGAAATTGTAGAGATTGAAAACGCGATAGTTTATCTTTCGGGTAGTGTTGCTCCACGTTTGTCAGGCAAAAATTACGAAGCTATCAAACAACAAATTTTTGGAGATACTACCAAAGTTGTTGAATTGAAACCGAAGGAAAAACCAAAATCCGGCCTCAGTCAGTACCTTGGATGGGCAGCAGCAATAGTTTTCCTTGTCGGTGGAGGATATTTATACCAACAACTAGAAGGTAAAAAAGAGGCTATTGTTTCGATAGAAAAAGAAAAAAGCAAATTACAAGAAGCGGTTGTAGATTTAGAATTGAAAAATAAATCAAACGAAGAAGCTTTGGCATTGGTTAGAGACCCGAAAAATACAATTGTTCCATTAGCCGGTCAAGAAGTTTCGCCTACATCATATGCCAAAGTATATTGGAATCAGGAAACACAAACGGTTTTCATTGATGGTGCAGGATTACCTGAACCACCGGAAGGTTATGTGTATCAAGTTTGGGCATTAAAACTAAATCCGCTAACTCCTTTGAGTATAGGGCTTTTGGATGACTTTAAAGGAGATAACAAACGGATTTTTGCAGTTGACAATGTCGTAGAAGCTGAAGCTTTCGGAATTACACTTGAGCCTTCAGGAGGCAGTGCTAGCCCTACTTTAGAACAATTGTATACCTTAGGAAAAGTTTAAAAATAAATCATTTAAGCCCTTTCAAATAGAGAGGGTTTCTTTTTACAGATGAAAAAATTAGTCGTTTTAAGCGGAGCCGGAATTAGTGCCGAAAGTGGTATCAAAACCTTTCGTGATGCAGACGGTCTTTGGGAAGGTCATGACATTATGGAGGTGGCATCACCTTTGGGATGGAATAAAAATCCAGAACTAGTTTTAGATTTTTATAACAAAAGAAGAAAGCAATTACATGAAGTACAACCCAATCATGGACATTCTATTTTAGCTGAATTAGAAAAACATTTTGATGTACATATTATCACTCAAAACGTCGATAATTTACACGAAAAAGCAGGAAGTACAAACGTTTTACATTTGCATGGCGAATTACTTAAAGTTAGAAGCACAAAAAATGAAAACTACCTATTAGATTGGAATGGTGATTTAACAATCGAACACAAGGACCCAAACGGATTTCAATTGCGACCCCATATTGTTTGGTTTGGTGAAGATGTACCAGCCATAGAAGAAGCCATTGAAATAGCAGAACAAGCCGACATTTTTATTGTTATCGGAACATCATTACAAGTCTATCCGGCCGCTGGCATTATGCATTACACAAAACCGGCGACCCCCGTTTTTTATATCGACCCCAAACCGGCAAGCGTGGTTCAATTAGCCAATCCATTAGAAATTATTCCACTTTCAGGTTCTGAGGGAATGATAATGCTGAAAGAAAGGTTATTGCTATTGAAATAACTTTTATCGGTCGAATTTTCTTTTACCTTTTTGCATTAAACTCTATATTTGCAATTCTAAAAATTTCCGATAATTTTCAGATTAACTCAACAACACAACACATGATTGCTCTAAACGAATTAAATGCCATTTCTCCAATTGACGGTCGATACCGTAACAAAACGGTTTCCTTATCAGCTTACTTTTCTGAAGAAGCTCTTATAAAGTATAGAGTTTTAGTTGAAATTGAGTATTTTATAGCTCTTTGTCAACTTCCGATACCGCAATTGGAATCGGTTGATGCAAGTGTTTTTGAAAAGTTGAGGGATTTATACCGTAATTTTTCAACTGAAGATGCCCTATCCATCAAAGAAATTGAAAAAACAACCAATCACGATGTAAAAGCTGTTGAATATTTCATTAAAAACGGATTTGATTCATTAGGTTTAGATAGTTATAAAGAGTTCATTCACTTTGGTTTAACATCGCAGGACATCAATAATACCGCTATTCCGCTTTCTGTAAAAGAAAGTTTTGAAAAAGTATATGTACCACTATTAGTCAATGTTATTTCAAAATTAAAAGAGTTAAGTCAGGAATGGAAAGATATCCCCATGCTTGCACGCACTCACGGTCAACCGGCCTCTCCTACTCGATTAGGAAAAGAATTTGGTGTGTTTGTGGAACGTTTAGAAGAACAAATGCGTCAGTTATTCAACATTCCGTTTGCGGCAAAATTTGGCGGTGCAACCGGAAATTACAATGCTCATCATGTCGCTTATCCTCAATTGGATTGGAAAAAATTCGGAACTCAATTTGTGGAAGAAATATTAGGCCTGCATCATTCCTTCCCAACCACACAAATTGAACATTACGATCATATGGCGGCTTATTTTGATTGTTTAAAGCGGATAAATACCATTTTAATCGATTTAGATAGAGATATTTGGACATATGTTTCAATGGATTATTTCAAGCAAAAAATCAAAGCCGGAGAAATTGGTTCATCGGCTATGCCACATAAAGTTAACCCAATTGATTTCGAAAATTCGGAGGGAAATTTAGGCATCGCAAATGCAATTTTTGAACATCTTTCTGCCAAATTACCACTTTCAAGATTACAACGCGATTTAACGGATAGTACGGTTTTACGAAATATTGGTGTACCAATCGGTCATACATTAATTGGTTTTGAAGCTACATTGAAAGGTTTAGATAAATTGTTATTGAATCCGTCAAAACTGGAAGAGGATTTAGAACGAAACTGGGCTGTGGTAGCCGAAGCCATTCAAACCATCTTACGTAGAGAAGGTTATCCCAATCCGTATGAAGCATTGAAAGGTCTGACTAGAACCAATGAAGTGATGAATCAAAAAACAATTCATGCCTTTATTCATACGTTAAGTGTTTCAGATCAAATTAAAGCTGAATTGCTTCAAATTACCCCATCAAATTATTTAGGAATTTAGTTTTTCATTTGCTTCAAATTAACTTCTTTTTTTGAAAAAAAAGCTGTAGTTTTAAGGCATGGCACAAAACAAAATTTTAATTCTATTTGCTCATCCCTTGTTTGAAAAATCTTTTGTCAATCAGGAGCTTGTTCGTCATATTCCCATTTCAAATCACATTACATTTCATGATTTGTATGAAGAATATCCTGAATTTGACATCGATGTAAAAAAAGAACAAGCTTTGCTAGAAAAACACGATATTATCATTTGGCACCATCCGATGTATTGGTATAGTTGTCCACCACTCTTAAAACAATGGATTGATATGGTTTTAGAATACGATTGGGCCTATGGAAAAAACGGAAATGTATTAAAAGGAAAATCGATTTTTCAAATGATCACCACCGGTGGAGCCAAAGAAAATTATTGTGCAACCGGAAAGGATCGTTTTACCATTCCTGAATTATTAGAGCCTTTTAATCAAACCGCAAAAGTGTGCAAAATGAATTATTTGCCACCTTTTGTAGTGCATGGAACACATAAAATGGATGAAAACGAAACCGTTAATCATGCCAAAAACTATGCTGAATTACTACTTTTCCTGACCAAAAACGAGTTGAATTTTGAAGAATTAAATAAACATTTCTATATCAATGAATGGTTTACTAAACTAAAAACAAATGGATAACGGATTTTTTGTACAAGCCATCATCTATTTAACGTCGGCCATTGTGTGTGTTCCGATTGCAAAAAAATTAGGACTAAGTTCCATCTTAGGCTATCTGTTTGCCGGAATTTTTATAGGTCCGTTTGTGTTAGGATTTATTGGTGCAGAAGGTCAAGATATTATGCACTTTGCCGAGTTCGGTGTGGTCATGATGCTATTTTTAATCGGTTTAGAATTAGATCCTTATAAGTTCTGGAAGATGCGGAAATTTATACTCGGGATGGGTTCGATGCAATTGATTGGAAGTGCGTTTACCATATTTATACTTTGTCAATTGTTTTTAGATTGGTCTTGGCAAACTACTGTGGTAATTGCATTGGCACTTTCACTTTCCTCCACAGCCATTGTTTTACAAACCTTAAAAGAAAAAGGGCTTTCGCAAACCTCGATGGGAAGATCCTCTTTTGCCGTATTACTTTTTCAAGATATTGCTGTGATTCCGATTTTGGCAATCATTCCGTTAATGGTATCCGGAAGCCATGTAGAAACTGATAATTTGCACACTTCTTTGATTGCAGATTTTGATGCTTGGATACAAACCCTGATTGTTATTTTCACCATCGTTGCCGTATATTTTAGTGGAAGATTAATTATCATTCCGGTTCTCAGAATGGTAGCCAAAACCCGTTTGCAGGAATTGTTTACCGCCTCTGCCCTATTATTAGTGGTAGCCGTTTCGTATTTAATGCAATTAGTCGGATTGAGTCCGGCACTTGGAGCATTTTTAGCCGGTGTAGTATTGGCAAATTCTGAATTCAGACACGAATTAGAAGGTGATATTGCCCCTTTTAAAGGATTACTTTTAGGTTTATTTTTTATTGGTGTGGGAGCTTCCATCAATTTTAAATTAATTATTGATAATCCAACTTTTATATTAGTATTTGGTGCCATCCTAACTGCAGTGAAATTTTTAGTGCTGTTCGGCATAGGAAAAGTGTATAAAAAAAGTAGCGACCAAAATTTTCTATTCTCCTTTGGATTAAGTCAAGCCGGTGAATTTGGATTTGTGATTCTGAGTTTCTCCATGCAATTGAATATTTTACCCAATATATTAGCCAATCAAATGATGGCCATTATTGCTTTGAGCATGTTATCCACACCCTTTTTACTTTTAATAAATGAAAAATGGATTGACCCTTATTTTGGAGTAAAAGAAAAAGAAGTGAGAAAACACGATGAAATAGATGAACAAAACGAGGTTATTATTGCAGGTTTTGGTCATTTTGGCAGTACGATTGGTCGTTTGTTGCGAGCTAACGGTGTAAATGCAACCATTTTGGACCACGATTCAGATCGGGTAGATTTACTTCGTAAAATGGGTTTTAAAGTATATTACGGTGATGCCACGCGTTTAGAATTATTAAAAGCAGCCGGTGCTGAAGAGGCAAAAATATTCATTGCCGCCATTGACAACCCGGAAGTCAATTTAAGTGTAGTTGAAAGTTTACGGAAACACTTTCCACATTTAAATATTTTAACCCGAGCCAGAAACCGCGTGGATGCCTACGAATTAATTGATCATGGTGTAACTAAAATTTATCGGGAGACATTGTATACTGCGGTCCATTTAGGTGTGGATGCTTTGACACAATTGGGACATCGAAAATATTCTGCCACACGTCAAGGGCAGCGATTTATTAAATATGATGAGGCAGCCATTCGTAAACTTGCTGCCAAACGCCACGATAAAATGGCTTACTTAGCCACCGTAAAAGATGAAATTGAAATGCAGGAACAATTGCTTAAAAATGATTTACACATCAATTTTTCAGCTTCTGACCATGCGTGGGATAGTGAACATTTGAAAAAACAGATTTCAGAATAATTTGTATAAAAAAACCACGAATTCAATTGAGTTCGTGGTTTAATATTTATGTTTTGTCATTTTATTCTAACAAAAAACTAACATTCACATTGGTTATTATTTCGATTTCTCCAATGGCAAGTGTTTCAGGAATAGCATCCATTGCTTCTGCTTTCATCATTACATTTCTATACATTGGTGGCTGATACATTGGTTGCGAATTATCCGTAATCAAAATCGCTTTACCTACTTTTTGATTCAAAGCTGTTGCAAAATCTTCCGCTTTTTTCTTTGCATCCAAAACGGCTTGTTTTCTGGCAGTTACTTTGTGTTCTTCTATTTTGGAAGATTTAAATTCAACACCAGTGATGTTATTAATTCCCGTATCAACCAATCCCATCATTAATTCATCATATTTTTTGATATCTTTTAAAGTAATCGTAATGGATTGCGATGCCTGAAAATTATGTTTCTTTTTTTCATAATCATACGATTTGTACAGACTTACATTTGTGGTTTGAAAATCGGAAGTTGGAATACCAAATTTTTTGATGTATTTCACCACTTTATCCACCGTTTCATCATTCATTTTTTTAACTTCCGCAGCATCTTTACCGGTGTTTTGGACACCTAGATTGATGACAACTTGGTCCGGAGTAACTTTTACCTTTCCTTCTCCGGAAACAGAAATTTGCGGAACGAGTTTATTTTCTTGTGCATTCATTGACGTTGCGACTAACGTGAGTAAGATAATCATTGACTTTTTCATATTGTTTTGATTTATTGCATTGGTCTATTTCAATTTGTATGCCAAAAGTAATTCGTTTTAAATCTTTCCCATTTTAGCCAAGACAAAAAGAATAATAATCGGAATTGCCAAAAGAATAACCATTAACGTATTTTCTGTCAACATTTGAGGTTCTTTGGAAAGCGTTATCAAATAACCTCCAATGGCACCACCAAAGTGAGCAGTGTGCCCAATATTATCGGTTCTGGATTTCATTCCATAAATAGAATACAATAAATAAACTATTCCAAAAATATAAGCCGGAATGGGTATGGGAATAAAAAACATATACAAATTCATATCCGGTTGTAATAAAATAGCTGAATACAAAATTCCGGTAACAGCTCCCGATGCACCAACCGCTCTGTAATGGTATTCATCTTTGTGAAATTGTAAGGTTAATAAGTTGCCACACAATAAGCTTCCCAAATAAATCATTAAAAATGAAGGCGTACCTAAAAAACTTATAACTACCGGAGCAAAAAAATATAAAGTTAACATGTTAAATGCCAGATGGGCAATATCCACATGCAAAAAAGCAGATGTAATCATTCGAAGGTGTTCTCCCGCACGAATGCTACCTATGTGAAACTCATACTTTCGGAAAAAAAACTGATCGTCAAATGCTTTAAAACTTACTAATGCATTGGCTACGATAATTACAATTAAAGCGATACTCATACTATTATTTTAAAAATGTAAAATTAAGGATTGTTTCTTTACCAATTGTTAAAGCTTGATTTATAAAATTGGAAATTACTGTATATTTGTAAAAATTTTTTGGCATGCAATTCATCGCTTTTATTTTGATTTATCCCCTTCTTTGGATGATTTCCATGTTACCTTTTCGAGTATTGTATTTGCTCTCCGACTTTTTTTTCGTGATTATGTACCATGTAGCAGGCTATCGAAAAAAAACGGTACGAAAAAATTTATTAATTGCATTACCGCATCTTACTGCAAAAGAACGGTTGGAGATAGAAAAAAAGTCCTATCATCATTTGTGTGATTTGTTTTTAGAAATGATTAAAACACTAACCATTTCAGATAAAGAAATGAATAAACGCTTTATTACCAAAAACATAGAGGTGATAAAAGATTTAGAAAAAAAAGGAAAAAGTATTGCTTTAATGACCGGACATTATGCCAGCTATGAATGGTCGATTTCGATGAATAAAAGTTTTAGTTTTCAGGGTTTTGCCATTTACAAGAAAATTGCCAATAGTTATTTTGACAAATTGGTGCGTGATATTCGTTCTAAATTCGGTGCTACTTTAATTACAACCAAAGAGACAATTCCTACTATCGAGGAAAACTTTAAAAAAGGACATTTAGGCATTTATGGTTTTGCCAGCGACCAATCACCTAAAGTATCCAAAGCGTTTCATTGGGGCAATTTTTTTGGTGTTTCAACACCACTACAAACGGGAGCGGAAATGCTTTCGAAACGATTTGATATGAATATTGTTTTCATGCGAATTCGAAAAGTAAAAAGAGGTTTTTATGAAGCCGAATTGGAAATTCTATCTGAAAATCCTACAAGTGTTCCCAATTATGAAATTACCGACTTATTTATGAAAAAATTGGAAGCCCTTATTTTAGAAGCTCCGGAATATTATTTGTGGACGCACAAGCGGTTTAAGTATGTAAAATAAACTACAAAAACCAACCCTTCACCATTTCTTTTTCTAAAACCAAATCGTTTTTATGACGGAAATTGTTTGATTTTCCATCGTATACATACTCATCAGCCCAAGTTGTATGATTTGCTGCTAATTGTTTGATACTTTCACACACAAATTTTATTTCTTCCGTTGTGGTGGTTGGGTGAATCGACATTCGAATCCATCCCGGTTTTTTGATTAAATCGCCTGAAGTAATTTGACAAACTAAATCATTCGAAGTTTCTTCATCCACATGTAATAAATAATGGCCGTATGTTCCGGCACAACTGCAACCGCCTCGGGTTTGAATGCCAAATTTATCATTCAAAATTTTTACCCCTAAATTAAAATGTAAATCTTTGATATAAAATGAAATGACACCTAATCGATTTTTGTGTTGATTGGCTAAAATGGTTAAATTCTCAACCGATTCCAATTGTTCAAAAACATAATCCACCAATTCGTGTTCTCTGTCTAAAATATTCTGAACCCCCATTTTTTCCTTTAACTGAATGGCTAAAGCGGTTTTAATAACTTGCAAAAAACCAGGTGTGCCACCATCTTCTCGATCTTCTATATTATCGATATACTTATGTCCACCCCAAGGATTTGTCCACGAAACAGTGCCGCCTCCGGGACAATCCGGTACATTATTTTTATATAAGTTTTTATTAAAAACCAACACTCCCGATGTTCCTGGACCACCTAAAAATTTATGTGGTGAGAAGAAAATTGCATCTAAATAACTTTCATTATCGGGATGCATATCAATTTCAACATAAGGTCCGGAACAGGCAAAATCAACGAAACAAACCCCATTGTTTTGGTGCATAATTTTGGCTACTTCGTGATAAGGTGTTTTAATTCCGGTAACATTAGAACACGAAGTGATGGAAGCAATTTTAAAACTTCTATCGCTATATTTTTCAACTAGCTTTTTAAATTCATTCAAACAAAAAAGTCCTTCAGCATCAGCAGGAATAACAACTACATCGGCAATTGTTTCCAACCAAGAGGTTTGATTGGAATGATGTTCCATGTGTGAAATAAAAACAATTGGTTTAATCTCGGTTGGAATGTTGGTATATTCTTTTAAATTCTCTGAAACTCGTAATCCTAATATACGTTGAAACTTATTGACTACGCCGGTCATTCCGGTTCCATCCGTAATCAAGACATCATTTTCATTGGCGTTCACATGCTTTTTGATGATGTTTCTGGCTTGATGATACGCCATCGTCATTGCTGTTCCGGAAATCGTAGTTTCAGTGTGGGTGTTTGCTACATACGGACCGAATTCATTCATCAATTTTTCTTCAATCGGACGATACAATCTTCCGCTGGCAGTCCAATCGGTATATACCATTTTTTGCTTGCCAAAAGGCGAAACAAATTCCTGATCAATCCCGATTATATTTTCACGAAATTGTTGAAAATATAATTCCAGTTGAGTGGTTTCTTCCGTTGTAGTCATGCTAAAAATAATTTGGACAAATATACGTTTTTTTGGTAATTTCTCTCTTTAAAACAATTGATCTTCGATTGTTAAATTATTTAAAAATCAGATTTTTTATTCCATTATTAGAGTACATTTGATTAGTGCGTTTTAAACTTTTAAAAGATGACAAAAAACCTACTTCCTTTATTATTGATTTCTTCAATTGCTATTTCTCAAATAAAGAGCAACGTTGAACCGGCTTTTGAATTCTTTTCGAACTATCATCACGTAAGAGATTTTACAATTTCTTCCAATCAAAACGAAGCTTACTTTTCAATAGTGAGTCCGAATGAAAAATTATCAGCTATTGCATATATAAAAAAAGTAAAAGAACAATGGAGCAAACCGGAATTGGTTTCGTTTACCGGAAAATACAAAGATTTAGAACCTTTTTTATCAACTGATGGATTGAAACTATATTTTGCTTCCAATCGACCTTTGACAGAAAGCGGAGAACCAAAAGATTTTGATATTTGGTATGTCGAACGAAAAAACACTAAAAGTGAATGGTCTTCTCCTATCAATGTTGGAAGTCCGATAAACACAACTGCCGATGAATTTTATCCTACCGTAGCAAACAATAAGAACCTTTATTACACCTCTGATTCTGATAAATCCATGGGAAAAGATGATATTTTTATGAGTGTTTGGAATGGTGAAAATTATAAAATTCCGGTTCGTTTAGAGGAAACTATTAATAGCATAGGCTTCGAATTCAATGCATATATTTCACCTGATGAGACCTTTTTAATTTATACAATTTACGGCTCGTCAGATGGTTTGGGAAGTGGTGATTTATATATTAGTTTTAAAGATAATGAAGGTAATTGGAAAAAATCATTCAATTTAAAAGAATTCAATTCAGAAAGTATGGACTATTGTCCGTTTTATGATGCTTCAACCCAAACGTTATATTTTACAAGTAAAAGAAGCCTTCCCGCAACAAAGTCCTTCAAAACTATTGAAGAATTTGAATCAGAAATTCAGAAATACCAAAACGGTTTGAGTAGAATTTATAAAGTTTCATTGAAAGACGTTTTAGAAAAAAATTAAAATCATGAAAAAATTCATAATCCTTTTTCTTCTTTTTTCATCTTTGATTTCTATCGGTCAAACCATTCAAAACAACAATTACGGCACAACTGGATACATTAAAAACGACGGAACTATTCAAGACAGCAATTACAGAACGGTTGGTTACATCAAAGAAAACGGAACGATTCAGAACAGTAATTATTCCACAATCGGTTACATCAAAAACGACGGAACCATTCAAAACAATAATTATTCCTCCGTTGGTTATGTAAAAGAAAACGGAACGGTTCAAAATAACAACTATTCTACTTTAGGTTACATCAAAGACGACGGAACGGTTCAAAACAATAGCTATTCTACCATTGGCTATGCAAAAGGCATCAAAAAGGAATGGGCTGCCGTGGTATTTTTCTTTTTTAAGTTTGAAAATTAATTGCGTTTTAGTTTTTTTCGCAAAAACAAATTCGCATCATTATTAATGGATTGAACATTCCAACCCGCTTGTTCAATAATTCTATCGGTAAATAAGATTCCGTTTAAATGATCTTCTTCATGTTGAAAAATAACGGCTGTAAAACCCTCTACAATTTCTTCTTTGAAATTTCCTTTTAAATCAAAATAAGTGACTTTAATCGTATAATTGCGATACACGTCGCCTCGGTCTTCGGGAATAGATAAACAGCCTTCCATTCCTTTTCGAAGTAATTCTGAACGCCAAATAATTTTTGGATTAATATAAAACTCAAAGGGTTCTCCCGGTTTATCAAAACGTTGCACCCAAAATAAATTCCGATTAATACCCACTTGCGGAGCAGCAATACCAATTCCCGGATTTTCGGGATCTCGCATGGCCAAAAACATGCGTTTCGCAACAATCGGAAGCAATTTATCTTTTGGATGAATATCCGATGAAACTGCTTTCAAAATTTTCAATTCATTCGGTTCTGTAATTTGTATGACTTTAAACATTTGGGTGGTATCAGCTGCCAAAATAAAGTCGCGTTCTTCTTTTGTGAACTTCTGTGAAAAAGTCGCCATCGAAACCAATAAAAAAGAAATCCGAATGAATTTTTTCATTTTACTTAGAAATTACCGCTTTAATTTCATCAATAATACGCAAAGCCAGTGCATCCGCTGCTGCTTGCGTTGGAGCTTCGGTATAAATTCTGATAATTGGCTCTGTATTTGACTTTCTCAAATGCACCCATTCAGTCGCAAAATCAATTTTTACCCCATCAATGGTAGAAATTTGTTCATGTGCATATTTAGCGGTCATCGCCACCAAAATGGCATCCACATCAATCTCCGGAGTCAATTCAATTTTGTTTTTACTCATATAATACTGCGGATAAGAAGCCCGAAGTTCCGCTACCGTAACATCCAAACTCGCTAAATGTGTTAAAAATAAAGCCACTCCTACCAAACTATCACGTCCATAATGCGACTCCGGATAGATGATTCCGCCATTTCCTTCGCCACCGATAATGGCGTTGGTTGCTTTCATCAATTCTACCACATTCACTTCACCTACTGCACTAGCTTGGTATTTTCCGTTATGTTTTTCGGTAATATCACGTAATGCTCTTGACGAAGACATGTTAGAAACGGTATTTCCCGGAGTTTTACTCAACACATAATCAGCCACAGCCACTAAGGTATATTCTTCTCCAAACATTTCACCATCGTTGGAAATA
Source organism: Flavobacterium piscinae (assembly GCF_004122145.1). Lineage (GTDB taxonomy): Bacteria > Bacteroidota > Bacteroidia > Flavobacteriales > Flavobacteriaceae > Flavobacterium > Flavobacterium piscinae. The sequence goes on along the minus strand of NZ_SBKQ01000006.1, from coordinate 19,959 downwards.
AAAGCCAATCGATCAACATCCGGGTCAACCACAATTCCAAAATCGGCTTTTTCCTTCACCACTAGCTCACAAATATCACCTAAATGTTCTTTCAAGGGTTCCGGATTGTGTGGAAAATGACCGTTTGGTTCGCAATACAATTTCACGACTTCCACGCCCATTTGTTCCAATAAATTTGGAATGATAACTCCGCCTGAAGAATTCACACCATCGACCACTACTTTAAATTTTCGCTTCGCTACTGCTTCGGCATCCACTAAAGGTAAATTCAACACTTCATCAATGTGAATATCCATGTAAGCATCATTAACAATAACTTCACCTAAACTATCCACATCTGAAAAATCAAAGGCTTCTGCTTCTGCAATTTCTAAAATCACTGCACCCTCGGCACCACTTAAAAATTCACCTTTTGCATTCAATAATTTTAAGGCATTCCATTGTTTCGGATTGTGTGAAGCAGTTAAAATAATTCCACCATCTGCTTTTTCCAAGGGAACAGCAATTTCAACAGTTGGTGTAGTTGAAAGACCTAAATCAATGACATCAATGCCTAATCCAATCAATGTATTTACTACTAAATTATGAATCATCGGACCGGAAATTCGGGCATCTCTTCCAATCACCACTTTCAGCTTTCTTCCCGGTTCCATCTTCCCGCCTCCCGCTTTTAAAAATGTGCCGTACGCCGAAGCAAATTTTACCGCATCCACCGGAGTTAAATTATCGCCTACTTTTCCACCAATGGTTCCTCTGATTCCTGAAATTGATTTAATTAATGTCATAAATTATACTTTTTAATTGAAAACAAGGCAAAGATAAAGAATTGAAGTGGTGTAAATGTGATTTAAAATTCAATTTTTTAAGAATTAATTGTTACTTTAGGCAAATGAATTTTTTAGCTCACATCTATCTTTCCGGCGATAACGAACTGCTTCAAATCGGCAATTTTATGGCCGATGGCATTCGTGGTAACGATTATTTGAATTATCCTCCGGAGGTTCAAAAAGGAATCATTTTGCATAGAGCTATTGATACATTTACGGATGCACACCCTATCTTTCGAAAGAGCAAACACCGATTGCATGAAAAATACGGTCATTATTCAGGTGTAATTATCGATATTTTTTACGACCATTTTTTAGCAAAAAATTGGAGTAAGTATTCCAATCAACCATTAGAGAAAGTGGCTATTTCTTTTTATGAAAATTTGAGAAGTCATTATGACATTTTAACCGAGAGAACCAAAGGAATGATGCCCTATATGATTGCCCGAAATTGGTTGGTAAGTTATGCCTCAATTGAAGGTTTATCGATGATTTTATTTCAAATGGATCATCGTACCAAAAACCGAGTTGATATGCATCTTTCAATAAATGAATTAAAGGAGTTTTATTCCGAATTTGAAGAAGAATTCACCGCTTTTTTTAAAGAATTACAAATCCATTGCCAAGAAAAACTTGCCACTTTATGAGAATTATTTCATTACTTCTTGTATTAATTTTATTAGGATGCAAATCCGAACAAACCACAATTCCAACCGGATTAGTGACCGAAAAAGCGATGGTAGTCTCTGCAAGAGAAGAAGCTTCTCAAATTGGAGTAGAAATCATGAAACAAGGAGGAAATGCCTTTGACGCGATGATAGCCACCGAATTAGCTTTGGCCGTTGCCTATCCATATGCCGGAAATATTGGTGGTGGTGGATTTATGGTGTATCGTAAAAATGATGGTGAAATAGGCAGTTTGGATTATCGGGAAAAAGCTCCGATTGCAGCTACTTCTGATATGTTTTTGGATGAAAACGGAAATGTAATCAAAGGGTTGAGTACCGAATCAGGCAAAAGTGTGGGTGTTCCCGGAACCATTGCCGGTGTTTTTGCCGTGCATGAAAAATTTGGGACGCTACCTATAGAAACTATATTAAAACCGGTAATTGAGTTGGCTCGAAAAGGTGTTGTGGTTACTCAAAAACAAGAAGAAAGATTATTTAAACACCGTGAAGCAATTGTTAAAGCAAATGGATATAAAACACTGTTTTCCAATGTTTTTAACGAAAAAGATACTATAAAATATTTGGCTTTAGCCAATACATTAGAACAGATTGCCCAAAACGGTCGAGATGAATTTTATAAAGGCGAAACAGCTAAAACTTTAGTCCATTATATTCAATCCAAAGGTGGAATCATTACACTTGAAGATTTAGAAAAATATGAAGCCATTTGGCGAAAACCAATCACTTTCACATACAAAAATTATAAACTTATATCAATGGCTCCACCAAGCAGTGGTGGAATCACATTAGGTCAAATTTTAAAAATGATTGAACCGTATGATGTAAACACCTTTCAACATAATTCTGAAAAGTACATTCAACTTTTGGTAGAAGCAGAACGAAGAGCATACGCTGATAGAAATCATTTTTTGGGCGATCCGGATTTTGTAAAAATTCCAAGTAAAGAACTTTTGGATGATGAATATTTAAAAGATAGAATGTCAACTTTTTCATTTGATGAAGCTACCAAATCTAGTGATGTTTCAAAAGGAAATATTCAATTTTCCGAAAGTATGGAAACTACTCATTATTCAATTATAGATCAATTTGGCAATGCCGTTTCTGCCACCACAACGATTAATGATGCGTATGGTTCTAAATTGTATTGTGATGAATTAGGCTTCTTTTTGAATAATGAAATGGATGATTTCTCATCTAAACCCGGCGAACCAAACATGTTTGGATTAACCGGTTCCAAGGCGAATAGCATTGCTCCTCAAAAAAGAATGTTGAGTTCGATGACGCCTACCCTTATTGAAAAAGAAGGAAAACTGTTTATGGTTGTCGGAACTCCGGGCGGTTCAACCATCATTACTTCCGTTTTACAAACGTTTTTAAATGTGGTAGAGTTTAACATGAGTATGCAAGAAGCGGTGAACACTCCTCGTTTTCATCACCAATGGTTGCCCGATGAAGTAATTTTTGAACCCAATTGTTTTACAACTGATTTATTGGAATCGTTAAAAAAGAAAAAGTACATCATCAATGAAAAAACCACCCCCGTTTTGGGAAAAGTAGATGCCATTCTCGTTCTTCCCAATGGAAAATATGAAGGTGGAGCCGACAAAAGAGGTGATGATAAAGCAATTGGATTTTAAATAAAAAAAATGAATTTTATTCAAGCACTTGAAAAAGAATTGTTGGCACATCGCAATGCTGAAAATGCCATTAAAATGGAAGCTTATATGAAAGACAACTTCCCGTTTTTAGGCATCAAAACAGAACAAAGAAGAATTATTTTAAAACAACTATGGAAAAAGCATAAACCTGAAATTCAATCAGATTTTAGAGGAATTAGTTGGTCACTTTTTACTAAAAAAGATCGCGATTTTCAGTATTGTGGCATGGAAATTTTAATTCAAGAAATTAAGAAAAACTACAAAAAAGAAGACGGTATATTAATTGAAAAATGGCTCACAACCCATTCTTGGTGGGATAGTGTTGATTTATTAGCAAAATACCTATTGGGGAATTATTTATTGCAATTTCCGGAACAAACATTGGAAGTTATTGAGCGATTTTCAAATTCTGAAAATAGGTGGCTCAATCGTAGTGCCATACTATTTCAATTGAATTATAAAAAAAATACTGATTTTGAATTGTTGAAATCAGAATGTGAAAAACATAAAAATTCAAAAGAGTTTTTTATTCAAAAAGCGATTGGTTGGGCACTGAGAGATTATGGAAGATTTAATCCAAATGCTGTAATAAACTATGTTGAAAATACAAACCTGAAACCATTAAGTAAAAAAGAAGCACTTCGAAATATTTTAAAGTAATCTTTTATTGCTATTTTTGTTCAATATTCTTGATTGATGCCGGTTAATAGAAAAACTCCTTTTAAAAACTTTTTTAGAAAGAACTTCAGAAGACTAGAAGGATTTATTTTTTATTTAAAATCTTTTTTATCTCCTAGACAATTTATTTATTTAGCCTGTTTTTTGGTAGGAGTTTCCTCTGCTTTGGCCGTAATTGTCTTAAAAACATTTGCTCACTGGGTGTATGTTTTTGCCCAATACATGGATTCTATTTTGCATTTACCCTACAGTAACAGTACACTACCAATTATTGGAATTGTACTTACTGCTTTTGTGGTAAAAAAAGCATTGGATGGTTTCATCGAAAAAGGCACTTCTCAAATCATGTATGCTGTTGCAAAAAAATCAGGCATCATGCCGAAAAAACAAATGTATGCTCAAATTATTACCAGTTCTCTAACAGTAGGTATGGGTGGTTCCGCCGGTTTAGAATCGCCTATCACCATCACAGGTGCTGCCTTTGGAAGTAATTTTGCTCAAAATTATCGGCTCAGTTATAAAGACAGAACACTTCTTCTAGCATGTGGAGTGGCTGCCGGAATTGCTGCTGCTTTTAATGCACCCATTGCCGGTGTATTATTTGCCATTGAAGTGGTTTTGATGGATGTGAGTATCACGGCTTTTATTCCGATTATGATTTCCTCGGCAACCGGTGCAATTGTTTCGGCAATTTTATTGAAAGATGAAATTCTATTTACCTTCAGTAAACAATTGAATTTTGATTATCATAACTTGCCTTTTTATATACTGTTAGGAGTAGTATCGGGTTTTGTTTCCATAAATTATGCACGAACTTTCCGAAATATTGAACATCATTTTGAAAAATCACGTCTAAAACCCATTCGAAAAGCATTATACGGAGCCTTTATTTTAGCCATTCTCATTTTCTTTTTCCCAACGTTATTTGGTGAAGGATATGAAAGTATAAAAATGCTTGCCAATACAAATCCGCAACAAATTTTAGAAAATACCGTACTCCAAAACTTTAAAGATAATATTTGGATTTTACTCCTCTTTGTCGGAGCCACAATGTTTATTAAAGTTTATGCCACGAGTATTACCATTGGAAGTGGTGGAAACGGTGGTAACTTTGCTCCCTCTCTATTTGTGGGTTCTTATTTGGGATTCGTTGTAGCCACTTTTTTCAATCAAGTTGGTTTTAAACTTCCTGTCATTAATTTTACGATGGTGGGAATGGCAGGAATACTCAGCGGATTGTTCCATGCACCACTCACAGCCATTTTCCTTATTGCCGAAATTACAAGTGGGTATAGTTTAATGGTGCCTTTAATGGTGGTATCTTCCATCAGTTTTGCTATTTCCAAACGGTATGAACCCTATTCGTTTGATATAAAAAATCTAGCTGCCAAAGGCGATGTGTTTACCGATGATCGCGATCGGAATATTCTTTCGGGCATAACACCTTATAATCTCATTCAAACCAATATTCAAACTTTGAAATTATCCAATTCATTGGAAGAGTTAATACAAAAACTTTCAAATTATAATCAATCCGTTTTTCCGGTTGTAAATGATAAAAATGAATTAATTGGCATGGTAAATTTTGAAGAAATCAGACCTTATTTATTCAACAATTATAAAGTTAAATTTACTCCACTACAAGATATTATGCGTCCCCCAAAAGAACAAGTCAACTATGATGAAACAGCGGATTCCATCATGGACAAATTTGATCGATCACAAGAAGATTTTCTTCCTGTTTTAAAAAATAATCAAGTGATTGGATTGTTATCAAAAACAGCAATATTAGAAGCATATCGTGTTCGATTAAAAAATATGATTATTGAATAATTTCTTACTATCGGATAGAATTATTTTTTTATTCAAACGATACTAGTATCTTTGTGGGGTTATGTGGAAAATTGATACATCCTATCGACCCGAATTTCAATCGACATTTGAAAGATTGTATGATAAGCTAGCTGTTTTAAATCAAAGCAGACCGCTTCCTGCTATTGCTTTGCGAAAAATCAAAGAATCATTAACCATTGAATGGACGTATAATTCCAACAGTATTGAAGGAAACACGTTGACGTTACGTGAAACGCAAATGGTTTTACAAGAAGGAATTACTGTAAAAGGAAAATCATTAAGGGAACATTTTGAAGCCAAAAACCATGAAAAAGCAATTGACTATTTGTATTCGATAGTGAATGAAAAGTATACTTTACGAAGTATCGATATTTTATCGTTGCATGAATTAGTTTTACGAATGATTGAGGATGAATTTGCCGGACGTATCAGAAATGGTGGTGTTCGAATTACAGGAGCCAATTTTGTTCCGCCGAACGCCAACAAAGTTTCAGATTTACTAGATGAATTGATAAATTTTGTAAATACCAATCCGTTGGAACTAAATGATATAGAATTGGCAACAGTTTTCCATCATAAACTCGTTTGGATTCATCCTTTTTTTGATGGAAATGGTAGAACCGTTCGTTTAGCCATGAATTTATTGTTAATGCGAAAAGGATTTCCTCCGGCAATTATTTTAAAAAATGACCGAAAAAAATATTACGAAGCCCTCAACCAAGCCAATTCGGGCAATTATCAAAAATTGATGTTGTTGATGAGTCAGGCTTTGGAAAGAACATTGAATATTTACATCAGTTCTTTACCGGATAATGATTATGATTTTCAGGAAATTTCCAATATTGTTAGTGAACCCAATGAATTGCCTTACAGCCAAGAATATATCAGTTTATTGGCTCGCCAAGGAAAAATTGATGCCCACAAAGAAGGCAGGAATTGGTATACTACCAAAAAAGCCATTGAAGAATATATAGCGAATAGGAAAAGGATTAGGTAGTTTTCAGTCGCAGTTTACAGTTGCAGTCGCAGTTTACAGTCGCAGTCACAGTTTACAGTCGCAGTCGCAGTTTTCAGTGGAGTTTTCAGTCTCAGTCGCAGTTTACAGTTTACAGTCACAGTTAGCAGCATATACTGTCAACTGCGACTGTTTACTGGGACTGTTTACTGAGACTGAAAACTGAGACTGAAAACTGAGACTATTTTGTTTTCTCTCCCACAAAATAATCATTCGTACTCTTGAACAACACATTAAATGTGGTTAAACTTCCATAAATTCGAGTGATGTATTGTTGCAAATCAATCTTTTCAGCTTCATCTAAATTACTGGCATTGATTTTTTGCTCCATAACTCTTAAACGGTCACGAACCATAATAATTTTATGGAAAAATGTATCGATTGGCACTTCTTTATTTTGCGTGGCTGTTCCGGGTTCTAGAATCAATTTTCCACCTTTCCATTTATCAGCTATCGGTACAATTTGTGACACATCCGACCATTTTTGCAATAAATTTTTCAGTGTTTTTTCTACTTCATAAAAACTAACCGAATCTACCTCGTCTTCTAATGCTTCAATGACTTCAAATTCACTATCCACATCGATGGTTTCTAATCCATTTTCGATAAAAGTTACCCAATAATGTTTGGAAGTTACATTGGTTACTACTCCTAAACCGTATTCGGCGTGTTTAATTCTGGAACCGATTCCTAGTATTTTCATATTTTAAGTTTGACGTTTAATTTTTTCAAAAATAGAAATTGTTTAACAAATTCTTCTTATCTGTCTGTATAAATCTTGCTGTTAAAATTGTAACTTTGCGTTTTGCGAAAAAATCATGCAACATTCAGACGAAACGATTGAAATAATTGGTGCTCGGGCTCACAACCTCAAGAACATTGACGTATCTATTCCAAGAGAAAAATTGGTAGTCATTACCGGACTTTCAGGCTCGGGTAAATCTTCCTTGGCTTTTGATACCATTTATGCCGAAGGACAACGACGATACATCGAAACTTTTTCAGCCTATGCCCGACAATTTTTAGGTGGATTGGAACGTCCGGATGTGGATAAAATTGACGGACTTTCGCCTGTCATTGCCATTGAACAAAAAACAACCAGCAAAAGTCCCCGTTCTACAGTTGGTACCATTACCGAAATTTACGATTTTCTACGTTTATTATTTGCCAGAGCCGGTGAAGCTTATAGTTATAACACCGGCGAAAAAATGGTTTCCTATTCCGATGAACAAATCAAAAGTCTTATCATTGAAAATTTTAAAGGAAAACGTATTAATATTTTAGCTCCAATTGTTCGTTCCCGGAAAGGTCATTATGCTGAGTTATTTCAGCAAATTGGGAAACAAGGCTTTGTAAAAGTGCGTGTGGATGGTGAAATTCAGGATTTGATTAGTGGTATGAAAGTCGATCGCTATAAAACCCACGACATTGAAATTGTAATTGACCGCATGCAAATCGAAAACGATGAAGAAACCGACAAACGTCTGACAGAAAGCATCAAAACCGCTATGCATCATGGAGATGATGTGATGATGGTGATTGAACATGAAAGTAAAGAAGTGCGTTATTTCAGCAGAACGTTAATGTGTCCAACTTCAGGAATTTCCTATCCGAATCCGGAACCGAATAATTTTTCATTCAATTCGCCCAAAGGGGCTTGCGAAAGTTGTAATGGTTTGGGAACCATCAATCAAATTAATTTGAAAAAAATTATTCCTAATCCAAAATTAAGCATCAAACAAGGTGGTTTTGCTCCGTTGGGTGAATTCAAATCGAATTGGATTTTCAAACAATTGGAAACGATTGGTGAAAAATATGGTTTCAAATTGACCGATGCGGTTGAATCCATTTCAGATGAAGCTATGGAAATGATTTTGAATGGAGGGAAAGAAAAATTTTCAGTGGAATCCAAGACATTGGGAATTACTAAAGAATATAAGATTGAGTTTGAAGGGATTTCCAATTTCATCAAAAATCAATTTGACGAGAGCAGTTCCACGTCTATTAAACGTTGGGCTAAAGAATTTATGGATGAAATTGATTGTCCGGAATGTGAAGGTTCACGTTTGAAAAAAGAAGCGTTGTATTTCAAAATTCATGAAAAAAATATTGCCGATTTATCACAAATGGATATTTCGGAATTGTATGAATGGTTTTTGAAATTAGATGAAAATTTATCGAATAAACAAAAAGCCATTGCAGTTGAAATTACGAAAGAAATTAAAGCCCGATTGCAATTTTTGTTGGATGTAGGGTTGAATTATTTGTCATTAAATCGCAGTTCCAAATCGCTTTCGGGTGGTGAAGCCCAACGGATTCGATTGGCTACACAAATTGGTTCGCAACTGGTAGGTGTTTTATATATTTTGGATGAACCGAGCATTGGTTTGCATCAAAGAGACAATGAACGATTGATTAATTCGTTAGAAAATTTGCGAGATATTGGTAATTCCGTTTTGGTGGTTGAACACGATAAAGACATGATTGAACGTGCCGATTGGGTGATTGATATTGGCCCAAAAGCCGGACGTTTTGGCGGTAGAATCATCAGTGAAGGAACACCACAACAATTGCTTTCTGAAACGACAACTACCGCTCAATACATGAGTGGAAAAATGAAAATTGAAGTCCCCAAAAAACGTCGGTTAGGAAACGGAAAAGTGCTCAAATTAACTGGAGCAACCGGCAATAATTTAAAAAATGTTACAGCAGAATTTCCTTTGGGAAAACTCATTTGCGTGACCGGAGTTTCGGGAAGTGGAAAATCGACACTAATTAATGAAACCCTCTACCCTATTCTAAACGAACATTTTTTTAATGCAGTAAAAAAACCACAACCATTCAAAAAGATTGAAGGATTAGAACACATTGATAAAGTAATCGACATCGACCAAAGTCCGATTGGTCGAACACCTCGAAGCAATCCGGCCACTTATACGGATGTTTTTTCTGAAATCAGAAGTCTGTTTACGCAAACACCGGAAGCCATGATTCGTGGCTATAAAGCCGGACGTTTTAGTTTTAATGTGGCAGGTGGACGATGTGAAACGTGTGAAGGTTCAGGAGTTCGCACCATCGAAATGAGTTTTTTACCGGATGTATATGTGGAATGTGAAACTTGCATGGGTAAACGTTTTAATAGGGAAACCCTAGAAATTCGCTACAAAGGAAAATCCATTTCGGATGTGTTGAACATGACGGTAGATGAAGCGGTTGAGTTTTTTGAAAACATTCCAAAAATTTATCGAAAAGTGAAGACAATTCAAGATGTTGGTTTGGGTTATATTACGTTAGGACAACAAAGTACTACCCTTTCAGGCGGCGAAGCCCAACGGATTAAATTGGCTACCGAATTGTCCAAAAAAGATACCGGAAATACGTTTTACATCTTAGATGAGCCCACTACCGGCTTGCATTTTGAAGATATTCGGGTGCTGATGGAAGTGATTACCAAATTGGTTGACAAAGGAAACACCGTTTTGGTCATAGAACACAACATGGATGTTATTAAACTGGCCGACCATATTATTGATATTGGTTTAGAAGGCGGAAAAGGCGGTGGCGAAATTGTTTGCAAAGGAACACCGGAAGAAGTTGTGAAAAACAAAAAGAGTTTAACGGCTCAATTCTTAAAAAAAGAATTATTTTAGCATGTTTGTTTAATTTTAAAAGAAAAGAAAAATGGCTGCAGACCAGTACGAAAACGAAGACCACAGAATACAAGAAAAATTCAAGCAAAAAACGTGGAATGAGATACGAACCAATGACTCTTGGGCAATTTTTAAAATCATGTCCGAGTTTGTAAACGGATATGAAAGTATGGCCAGAATTGGGCCTTGTGTTTCTATTTTTGGTTCGGCAAGAACAAAACCGGAAGATAAATATTACCAATTGGCTGAACGCATTGCTTACAAAATCAGTAAAGCCGGATATGGTGTGATTACCGGTGGTGGTCCAGGTATTATGGAAGCCGGAAACAAAGGAGCACATCGAGGTGAAGGAACTTCGGTAGGATTGAATATTGAATTGCCATTTGAGCAACACTTCAATCCGTATATTGATAAAGATAAAAACCTAAATTTTGATTATTTCTTTGTTCGCAAAGTTATGTTTGTCAAATATTCACAAGGATTTGTGGTGATGCCTGGTGGATTTGGAACGCTGGATGAATTGTTTGAAGCCGTAACCTTAATTCAAACGAAAAAAATTGGAAAATTCCCGATTATTTTGGTTGGAACTGAATTTTGGTCCGGCCTATTAGATTGGATTCAAAACGTTATGATTGACAAACAGAAAAATGCCAGTCCGGAAGATATGAATTTAATAAAAGTAGTGGATACTGAAGATGAAGTTGTTGAAGTGCTCGATGCCTTCTATAAAAAATACAATTTAAGTCCAAACTTTTAAACATAAAAAAAACCGCAAAATCAAAACGAAATTTGCGGTTTTTCTTTTCTAAAGTGATTCTGTAAGTAAGATACGTATTTATTTAATGATAATTTTCTTAGTCCATTTTTGACTATCCGATTCAATATTCATCAAATACATTCCCGAAGCTAAATTCAATTTTAATTGTGTAAACCCATTCATTTTAGTTTGATAAACTTGAACGCCTTCTAAAGAAAAAATCGTTACATCAGCTGCGTTTTCAAGACCACTAATCGTGATTTCATCGCTTGCCGGAATGGGATATACTTTCACCTGGCTAAAATTATTTTCCCCTACACTTAGCGGAGCAAACCATTGGTCACCAAAATTATCGCCAAAAACATAATTGGCTAATTCCGGATAATCAATAAACGGATTTCGATTCAATTGCCAGGTGTAGATGTAATTATTTCGATTCATTTCAAAATCATCCGAAGGATCCGTTTCATTCCATTCTAACAACGAAGCTAAGTCGCCCATTTGTCCCACAATTGTATCCGGAGGATTTCCATTCACTAAAGTCAAACCATTGTAACGAACAGCCATATAAAATAAAGAACGGGCTACATCACCTTTCCAAGTTCCTGTATTTCCTGTGGGACCATTATAATCACTTCCATAATCGCGATTACCTCTGGAACTGTTTTCCTGACCATCTTCGGAACGAATGTGATGAGCATCCGAATGTCCTGCCAAAATATCATTAGCATTGGTAGGCAACCAAATGTCTATTCCATCCGGAAACGAGGAAGTGCCTCCCGAAAAACCACCACGTGATTGCGGAAAAATATGTTCTCGATTCCAAAAACCTACAATACTTGCTCCGGTTTGGTAATCAATTTTTGTTTGCGGACGCTCCACATACATCAACCAAACTTGGTTATTATTGGCCGGGTTTTGATCGGCGTTGTTTAAAATTTCAACTACATCGCCATACGAATGGGCACGCACAACTTCCGGATTGGCAATGATGTCTTGAATTGCCTGCTTCAAAGCATTGCCCGAAAGGCCTTCTAAAGACGCATAATAGCCTGCCGGTGCTGTACTAGAAACATTTCCGTAGGTGGGTGTCAGAGGTGTTCCCCATTCTGCTACTTCAAAATTTACGTCTAAAACACGAACTTTTACATTATTATTTAAGGTGATATAGCCTTCCGGCAAAGTCTCAACAACAATTGACATTTCTTCGTCTCCATCGTTAAGGCCATCATTCAAAATTTCAATTATTGTGGAAGCTGAAGAAGTTCCAATCGGAATCGTAATGGAAATTGTACCCGAATAATCATCTGTTGAAAATGTTCCGTTGTTTAAATTCAATGTAAAATTAACTGTTTCTGCTACGGGTGTATCCGTTTCAAATGAAATGGTCACACTTTCACCTTCATTCAATAAAGTGGTTGAAGTAATTACTTCTATTCCATTGTATATAATTCCGGTTCCGTCATTATTTGCTCGTGGTGTGGGGGTTTTCACTTCATACGTCCCGTCATTTTTGCGTTGAATTGATTGAGATGCTGCTAAACTGTTTACATTTTCGTTGGTTTGAACAAAAACATTTAAAGCGGTTTGCAAAGCAGTAGCTTGCGTGGCACTATTTCCATAAATTATCGCATCCACTAAATTATTAGTCGTGGCGGGAGTATCAATCGGAAATGAATCAATTACATCTTGGTAAATGGCAATGGCATCCGGTCCGTTTTGCACTGTATTTTGGGGGAAGAGCCTTGAAGGAGCAGGATTAACTTGAGAGTTTCCTAATAATACAATTCCGTTTCCATCAGTAACTAAACCACTTAAATCAATCGATGTATAACTTAACGTTCCTGTTCCACCGGTACTACCATTAAAAAAAACTAAGATGTAACCGTCAAGCGAAAAATAGGGAGTTTCAGATTTTAGTTCTACTATTTCAAGAACATCCAGTCCGGGGGTATCGGCATCAACTTCATTAATAACCACTTGTGCATTAAAGCAAAAAGGCAATAAAAAGACGACCCAAAGAAGTACTCTTTTTGTCATGGTAATTTTAGTTTTAGCAAATTTACTGATTTTAGGCTTTACAGATGGCTTTTTTAACAATTTAAACATTTTAATAACATTTTGATGTAAATAATTTAATATCTTTCAACCTAAAAAATTGCCATTGCATTCCTTTGTTAAAATTATCTTTTTATTCGCAGTATTATTGAGCGGAAAATGTTCTTTTGCCCAAAATACAAATTCGATTTATGTGGAATTGCTTCCCGAACAAAAAGGGCTGACCGTTTTACAAGAAATTGTTTTTCACAATACCGGAACAGACAGTTTGAGTAAAATTATTTTGAATGATTGGAACAATGCATTTTCAGCAAAAAACACACCGCTGGCAAAACGGTTTTCTGATGAATTTGTTCGAAGTTTTCACTTGGCAAAATCTTATGAAAGAGGAAGCACCTCTGCCATCACCATCATTGATGAAAATAAAACTTTTTTAGATTGGTGTCGTCCCGAAAGACATCCGGATTTGATTGAAGTTTCATTACAAGAAAAATTGGCTCCCAACCAAAAAATAAAATTTAACCTAACCTATCGAGTCAAAATCCCTAGTGATAAATTCACCAAATATGGTTACACAAGTGAAGGTGGTTTTCATCTCAAAGACTGGTTTTTAACCCCGGCACGATTTGAAAACAATGCTTTTTGTCTCAATAGCAATTACAATGTGGATGACATTACCAATGCCCCTGCAGATTATCACATCACCTTTAAAACTCCACAAAACCAAAGGCTTTTTACAGATTTGAATATGGTATCCATCGAAAACCAAGGTAAGCATACAATTTATACGTTGGAAGGAAAAAACAGAATGGACTTTTCTATTTACACCGAACAACAAATCACCTTTAATCGGTATAAAAATGCCATTGCCGACGTTTATACGAATTTAAAAGACAATCGCCTTGACGATATTCAAAAAGCAGTAATCATTGATAGAGTTGTCAAATTTACGGATGAAATCATTGGTTCAACTACTAATTCAACTATCCTTGTTTCACAGGCTGATTATGAACGAAATCCGTTTTATGGTTTGAATCAACTTCCCGCTTTCATCAGTCCATATCCCGATAACTTTTTATATGAAATAAAATTTTTAAAAACCTATGTTTATGAGTATTTAAAGAGCAATTTAAAATTAAACGCTCGTGAGGACAATTGGATCTACGATGCCATCCAAGTACATATCATGATGAAATACATCGATGAACATTATCCCGATATGAAAATGATGGGTAATATTTCCAAACTCAAAATATTAAAAGGGTTTAATTTATTCGCTTTGGATTTTAATAAGCAATACAGCTATTATTATATGCTGATGGCCAGAAAAAACCTCGACCAACCCATCGGAAATCCTAAAAACACGTTACTCAAATTCAACGAACAAATTGCCGGAAAATACCGTGCCGGCTTGAGCTTAAAATACCTGGATGACTATTGCGGAAATAACTTGGCCACCAAAAGTATTCAATCGTTTATTCAACTGAATCAACGCCAACAAACCTCATCAAAAGATTTCGAAAAAATATTAAGGCAAAACTGTCCCAACAACATTGATTGGTTTTTTGAGACCATTATTAATTCCAGAGACATCATCGACTATAAATTTACCGAGGTTTCTAAAACAAATGACAGCATTGCCTTTACCGTTCGTAATAAAACCGGTGTCGTGGTTCCTATACCGATTTTTGGTTTGAAAAATGGTGAAATCGTATTCAAAGATTGGCTGGAAAACATTAAAACCGACTCCACCATCACGATAAGTCGAAAAGATGCCGATCGAATTGTATTGAATTATGAAAATGAAGTACCGGAATACAACTTGAGAAACAACTGGAAATCACTCAAAAATTATTCATTCAATGACCGTCCGATAAAATTTAATTTTCTCAAAGACTTAGAAGACCCCTATCACAATCAAATTTTATATGTGCCAACTTTAGAATATAACTTGTATAACGGTTTGATGCCGGGAATGCGATTTCACAATAAAACATTTTTAGATAAACCTATTATTTTTGATGTCAATCCTGCTTACTCAACTTTGACTCAGAAAATGATTGGAAACTTTCGTTTGATTGGAAATCAGTTTCGTAGAGACAGTGATATTTACCTGATTCGCTATCAATTTTCCGGACAATTCTTCGATTATGCTCAGAATGCCGGCTATATTCGTTTTAATCCGATGATACAGTTCTTCAAACGGCCGGATAACTACCGTGACAATCGAAAAGAATCACTGATGATTCGACAAGTGATTGTGGAACGGGAAGAATCGCCTTTTGTTTCTTTAGAAGGAAGAAATGAAAATTACTCTATTTTCAATGCGAGGTATTTTAATGTAAAAACCGAAGTAAAAAACCATTTTGCATTCAAAACCGATCTTCAACTCGCCAATTCCTTTGGAAAAGCAGCCGTTGAATTGGAATATCGAAAATTATTTGAAAGTAATCGACAAGTAAACCTTCGCTTTTTCGCGGGTTCATTTTTATACCGTAAAACCAATTCAGACTTCTTTAGTTTTGCTCTTGACCGACCCACCGATTACTTATTTGATTATGGCTTGTATGGCCGTTCTGAAACCACCGGTCTATTTAGTCAACAATACATAGTGGCGGAAGGAGCATTTAAAGCAAAGTTAGACACTCCTTTTGCCAACCAATGGATAACCACGTTTAATTCGAGTGTAAATATTTGGAATTGGGTGGAAGTCTACGGCGACCTTGGTGCATTGAAAAATGAAAATGAATCAGCCAAGTTTGTGTACGACAGTGGTATTCGACTCAATCTGGTGACCGACTATTTTGAACTTTACTTCCCCGTTTACTCTTCCAACGGTTGGGAAGTCGGAAAAAGCAATTACGGTGAACGCATCCGATTTATGGTCACTTTAAGTCCGAATGTGTTGGTAAGTTTATTTACTCGAAAATGGTTTTAATCCATCATTACATCTTTAATAAATTACATTTTATTCATAAATATAGCTTTTTTACAATAAAAAACATAATTTAAAACAAATAAATTAGATGTTTTTTATCAATACCATAAAATTATTTTTATGCTGTTTGTATTGTTTTTCGAACTTTTTACTTAAATTTGTTCGATACAAGAATTTTTATTGATTTATGACAGCACCAGAAACCAAACAAGCCATGACGTTTGAGGATTTCCGAACAGAAGTTTTAAACGACTATAAAATTGCCATTACCAGCAGAGAATGTTCGCTTCTAGGCCGACGTGAAGTACTCACCGGAAAAGCAAAATTCGGTATTTTTGGTGACGGAAAAGAAGTGCCGCAATTGGCCATGGCCAAAGCGTTTCAAAATGGTGATTTCCGTTCAGGTTATTACCGCGATCAAACGTTCATGATGGCCATTGGTCAATTAACAATTCAACAGTTTTTTGCCGGATTATATGGTCATACCGATTTGGAACACGATCCAATGAGTGCCGGTCGCCAAATGGGAGGACATTTTGCAACTCATTCTCTAGATGAAAACGGAAACTGGAACGACTTAACCAAACAAAAAAACTCCAGTGCCGACATCTCTCCTACCGCCGGACAAATGCCGCGTTTGTTAGGTTTGGCACAAGCTTCTAAAATTTACAGAAATGTTTCGGTTTTATCGAAAAAAAATAAATTCTCCGAAAACGGAAACGAAATTGCTTGGGGAACCATAGGTAATGCGAGCACCTCTGAAGGGCTGTTTTTTGAAACCATCAACGCTGCCGGAGTTTTACAAGTGCCCATGGTCATGAGTGTGTGGGATGATGAATACGGTATTTCCGTGCATGCTCGTCATCAGACTACCAAAGAAAATATCTCTGAA
Organism: Flavobacterium piscinae; assembly: GCF_004122145.1. Lineage (GTDB taxonomy): Bacteria > Bacteroidota > Bacteroidia > Flavobacteriales > Flavobacteriaceae > Flavobacterium > Flavobacterium piscinae. The sequence goes on along the minus strand of NZ_SBKQ01000006.1, from coordinate 2,943 downwards.
ATTCTGAAAGGATTTCAACGTGATGAAGACAACAAAGGGTTCGAAATCATGAACGTGTTGGGTTGGAATTATGCCGCTTTGGTGGGCACTTACCAACGGGCAGCACAAATAGCCCGGGAAGAACATGTTCCCGTGTTGATTCACGTAAACGAACTTACGCAACCGCAAGGTCACTCCACATCAGGAAGTCATGAACGCTACAAAAATGCCGAACGTTTAGCATGGGAAGCCGAATTTGATTGTTTGGCTCAAATGCGTTTGTGGATGATTGCCAATAACATTGCTACGGCTGAAGAAATTGAGGAAATTGACAATGTAACCAAAAAAGAAGTGTTAGAAGGCAAAAAAGCCGCCTGGACTGCGTTTCTAGAGCCATTTAAAAAAGAGCAAAACGAGTTGGTTGCTTTATTAGAAAGCATTGCCTCTACCAGTGTTAACCGCGTTTTTATTCAAAAATATGCCAACGATTTAAAAGAAATCAAAGAACCGATTCGCAAAGACATTATTACCATTGCTCGAAAAGTGCTTCGGATGATTGTGGGTGAAAAAGGTCAACCGCAATTGGCAACGTGGATTAAAAACTACTTGACGAATATTCAACCGAAATTTAGTTCACATTTATTTTCTGAATCAGCTCATCAAGTCACATCTGTCAAAGAAGTTGTTCCAACTTATGATAACAACGCCGAAGAAGTAGATGCACGTTTAGTGCTTCGGGATAATTTTGATGCCATTTTCAGTAAACACCCTGAAGTACTTGTTTTTGGAGAAGATTCAGGAAACATTGGCGATGTAAACCAAGGTTTAGAAGGCATGCAAGAAAAATACGGCGAGTTACGTGTAGCCGATGCCGGTATTCGTGAAGCCACTATTTTAGGACAAGGAATCGGGATGGCGATGCGTGGCCTTCGCCCTATTGCCGAAATTCAATATTTAGATTATTTGCTATACGCTATTCAAATCATGAGTGATGATTTGGCTACACTTCAATACCGCACCAAAGGCCGTCAGAAAGCACCGTTGATTATTCGTACACGTGGCCACCGATTAGAAGGTGTTTGGCATTCCGGTTCTCCAATGGGAATGATCATCAATGCCGTGCGTGGTATTCACGTATTGGTTCCACGAAACATGACCAAAGCTGCCGGATTTTATAACACTTTATTGGAAACCGACGAACCGGCTCTACTGGTTGAATGTTTGAACGGGTATCGTTTAAAAGAAAAAATGCCAACCAATTTAGGAGCGTTTAAAACCCCTATTGGCGTGGTGGAAACCATCAAAAAAGGAACTGATATTACCATTGTTTCGTATGGTTCAACCTTGCGTTTGGTAGAACAAGCTGCAAAAGAATTATTAGAAGTAGGTATTGATTGTGAAATCATTGATATACAATCCCTTTTACCTTTTGACATCAACCATGACATTAAGAAAAGTTTAGCCCGTACCAACCGCCTTTTGGTGGTAGATGAAGACGTGCCTGGTGGAGCTTCTGCCTTTATTTTGCAACACGTGCTTGATGTACAAAATGGCTATGATTATTTAGACAGTAAACCACAAACCTTAGCGGCTCAACCGCATCGTCCGGCGTATGGAACGGATGGCGATTACTTTAGTAAACCCTCCGCCGAAGACATCTACGAAAAAGTATACGCCATGATGCATGAAGTGAACCCAAAAGATTACCCGGCACTGTACTAAAATAAATACGACATTAAAACCGCTTTTAGGCGGTTTTTTTGTTTTACAGTAAAACATAATTTTTTAAAGGGAATGATTTACTTTGGATGGTTTATTTTATATTTGATAAAAGTTATATAAACTTGCGTATATTTACTAGTTAGCGGGCATAATAAATAAAACAATGAAACAAATAATTACCACCTTGTTTTGCTTCATTTTAACGAGCAGTAAATTGTTTTCTCAGTCAGAAATCAGCACGGTTGATATAAGAAACTTTTGGAATGCGTACAATTTACTTGAAACAGCACGTACAAAAGCTGATAGTGTTCTTATTTTTCAAACAGAATATTTCAACAAGGCTACACAAGCAAATAAAAAATTTATAAAACTTCGAAAGTTCACTGCAGAGGAAGTTGTCAACGTTATTCAGCGGTATCCACTTTATTTTTCATCCATAAAGGATAATAGTAATAAAATTGATTCTCAAGTAGAAGAGATAAATAAATATTTGTCAAAATTAGCAGAAATTTTACCAGGCTTTTCACCTCCAAAGATATGTTTTGCTTTTGGTTGTCTTAGAACTGGAGGCACGGTGTCAAAAAACACAATTCTAGTCGGAACAGAAATGATAACAGCAGACTCAACATCAATCTTTGATGAATTATCTCCTTGGCTTAAAAGTGTCGTAAGCAAAACAGGAGACATTACCCCTTTAATAATTCACGAAGCAGTGCACACCTATCAAAAAAACAAATACACCAAAGATCTGCCATCAACTATAATCAAGGAAGGGTTTGCAGAATTCGTTACATGCAATCTTTTAATGCTTGACAATAATCCTGTGCTACACTCTTACGGAAATAAAAATGAATGTAGTTTATGGAAGTCCTTTATTTCGGATTTTAAGAATGGCATAACAGATTATTCAGATTGGGTATATGGTGGTTCCACAGACGAAAATAGACCGGCAGATTTAGGTTACTACATAGGACTAAAAATCATAGAAGAATATTACTTGAACAGCACCGATAAATCAGAAGCCTTGGAGTATTTATCAGATTGTGATAATTATGGCCTAATTTTTAAATCATCAAAGTATAATGGAAATTGTAAATAGTACAAAATTACGACCCGCTAATCGAGTAGACTGCCCTGCCAGAAACTGACAGGAAGAGCCTCTCACACCACCGAGCGTACGGGTCACGTACTCGGCGGTTCGCAAAGAGATGGGTTGAGTTGAATGTAGCATTCCATTAAGGT
>NZ_SBKQ01000062.1 GCF_004122145.1 Flavobacterium piscinae | reverse complement strand
GTGACCACGTTCCGCCCGTTTCAGGGCTATTGCCCAATTGTGTGAATAAATCTACTGCCGGACTTGTTTCACATAAAACAATACTGTTATCAGTTCCCGCATTGGGGATGGGGTTAATTGTGACTGTAACTGTGGTGCTTTGTGGGGTACAAGGTGCTGTGCCGCTTACTGTATAGGTATACACGCCTGCGGTGTCTTGTGCCGGGTCAAATACGCCTG
>NZ_SBKQ01000061.1 GCF_004122145.1 Flavobacterium piscinae | reverse complement strand
ATCCGTAATCTAATTGTAAACCTTCCCCTTTTACCTCATCATCTTTTTCCTTACCATTAAACCCATACCGGTAATCTTCTATGCTATCAAATCGATTTGGGATTAGCATGCCAAAAGGATAGTAATCTAAATCGTCATAAGTAGCCTTATTTATTAGAACGTAGCGAACAAAAAAAATAAAAAAATGTTCATTTTTTGCTTTTTTGTCACTTATCAAAGATA
>NZ_SBKQ01000060.1 GCF_004122145.1 Flavobacterium piscinae | reverse complement strand
ATCCGTAATCTAATTGTAAACCTTCCCCTTTTACCTCATCATCTTTTTCCTTACCATTAAACCCATACCGGTAATCTTCTATGCTATCAAATCGATTTGGGATTAGCATGCCAAAAGGATAGTAATCATTATAAGCAAGAACGTCCGGTAAATACAAAGATACAAAATCCTGTCCGGAGGTTGGCATAGCATAGACATAATAATTATCCAAATAAAAAGCCG
>NZ_SBKQ01000059.1 GCF_004122145.1 Flavobacterium piscinae | reverse complement strand
ATTTATTCACACAATTGGGCAATAGCCCTGAAACGGGCGGAACGTGGTCACCGGCATTAGCGAGTGGCACGGGAGTATTTGACCCGAGTCAAGATGCAGCAGGGGTGTATACGTATACCCTTATCGGCACACCACCTTGTGCAAACAGTACGGCCAGTGTAACGGTAACAGTCAACCCCACACCAAATCCGGGAGAAGCAGGAGCTGCCCCATTTTGTGCCAACTC
>NZ_SBKQ01000005.1 GCF_004122145.1 Flavobacterium piscinae | reverse complement strand
ACGCTTGAGCCGATGCTGTTGGAGCAGTAACTGAAGTCACCGTCACTGCAACTGAAGTTCTGGTACTTTCACAACCGTTAACTGTTTGTGAAACAAAATAAGTTCCGGAAGTAAGGGCTGTTGAAGAAGTCAAAGCCGAACCACCCGTTGCAGTTGCATACCAAGAAAGATTTGTTCCCGATGCTACTAAATCAGCTATAGTTGGATTGGTATTACTACAAAACGCTTGAGCCGATGCTGTTGGATCCGAGACAGAAGTTACCGTGACAGCAACCGAAGTTCTGTTACTTTCACAACCATTAACTGTTTGCGATACAAAATAAGTTCCGGAAGCGAGTGCTGTTGAAGATGCCAAAGCTGAACCACCCGTTGCTGATGCATACCAAGAAATATTTGTTCCGGTTGCTACTAAATCAGCTATAGTTGGATTGGCATTGCTACAAAACGCTTGAGCCGATGCTGTTGGAGCAGTAACTGAAGTCACCGTCACTGCAACTGAAGTTCTGGTACTTTCACAACCGTTAACTGTTTGTGAAACAAAATAAGTTCCGGAAGTAAGGGCTGTTGAAGATGCCAAAGCCGAACCACCCGTTGCTGATGCATACCAAGAAAGATTTGTTCCCGAAGCTACTAAATCAGCTACAGTTGGATTGGCATTGCTACAAAACGCTTGAGCCGATGCCGTTGGAGGAGTAGGTGTTTCATTTATGGTTACTTGAAAACTTACTCTAGCACTTTCATTTCCATTTATTGTTTGAGATACATAATAGGTTGCTGATAGTAATAAATGAGTATTTGGCAAAGCAGTACCTCCGGTTGATACATTATACCAATTGAATGTTCCAGTGCCGGTAGCAACAAGATTAGCAACTGTGGCTCCGGAACAAAAAGTTTGATTAGATACTGTTGGTGTTGGAGTTGGTTCCGAACAAGTAGTTCCGGTTGCTACTCCAAAATCTGAAACCCAGTTTGAAGTTGTGCCACTAAGTGCAAAGTTTGTTAAACTACCATTTTCAGTGTTAGTTACAGAATCAAAAAGATTAGATGTAGAATTGTTATTAATTCCATTCGTCCCTTGATTAAATTTATAATAGGCTATTAATCCATTTTCATTTCCATTTAATTCACAATTATATCTCGTTGAAATCTCTGTAGCAGTTAATTGATAATTCCAAATTCTTAAATCATCAAGATTTCCATCAAAGTATCCAAAAGTACTTACTCTACCTAAATTAATTAAACCAGATCCTAAAAAATCTGAAGTTGCAGTTCTGGTATTATCCAAAACTCCGTCAATATAAATAGATTGCAAATTAGTTGTTGCATTATATGTAGCAGCGTAATGATGCCAGTTAGAATCCGAAATAGTAGCATTAGAATTTACACCATTACTCCAGAAGTCAAAAGTAAATTTATTAGTACTTCTAAAACCAACATGCATACCATTATTATTATTTTCACTACCTTGAAAAAGAATAAAATGATCTGCATTTGTAGTTTCTCTTTTTGCCCAAAATTCAATACTAAAAGAATTATTTGCTAAAGGTAAATTTGGACCTATGATATAATCATTTGAACCATCAAAATTTAAACTACTTCCGGGAGTAAAGTTGCCTACTAATACTTGAATAAGTATTCTTTTACTTTCACAATTACCAGAAGTAGAAGAAACATAAAAATTAAAGGTTCCTGCTGTAGAAGTATTTGGAGTAGGTGCAGTTGCAGTTCCCGTTCCTCCATTTTCGGAAGAATACCACAATAAGCCGGAACCTATGGCAGTTAAAGGAGTTGCCGTATCTCCTATGTTATAAATAATTTGAGGATTAACGGTAGGTTCTAAAGATGTGAAATTATCTGTAACAACTTGTGAATCAACAACAAAGTTTGAAGTAGTTCCATTTAACATAAACGAATTAAATGTTGCATTATTTGTTGAAGAAACTGCATCAAATAAACCGGTTTGCGAAGTATTATTTACTCCACCGTTACCTTGATTAAATTGATAATATACTAATAATCCAGCTTCATTACCGTTTAATTCACAAGTTCTTCTGTTTGTAATATCTGTTTGAGTTAATTCATAATTCCAAACTCTTAAATCGTCTATATTTCCATGATAATAACCAAATGTACTTACTCTTCCTATATTTATTGCACCTGAACCATTGAAATCAGTTGTAGCGGTTCTAGTATTATCTAATACACCATCAATATAAATTGATTGTAAATTTGAAGAGGCATTATAAGTAACAGCATAATGATGCCAATTCGTATCATTAATAGTAGCATTAGAATCTACACCATTATTCCAAAAGTCAAACGTGAATTTGTTATTTGGTCTAAAACCAACATGCATTCCTATATTATTATTTGGACTCCCTTGAAAAAAAACAAAATCATCTGTATTTGTGGAACTTCTTTTTGCCCAAAATTCTATGCTAAAAGAGGTATTTGCTAAAGGCAAATTTGGACCGGATATATAATCATTATTACCATCAAAATTTAAGGATGTTGAAGGAAATGTTGGCAGTAAAGAACTCCATGCGGCTATATCAAAATTTATGGTTGCATCATTTCCGGGTTCCCATACTCTTATGTACAACGTTTGATTTGCTAAAGCAGGGTTGTTTATACTCACTAAAGAAAAATCTCCATCTCCGGAATTGTCGTCACATCCAACAAGGGATAATGACCCACAAGAACCGGAATATACTTGTAATGCTGTGTCACCTGTGTTTCCTTTTGTTTCAATATTTAGGTTTCCATTCGATGGAACTGTAACTGTGTACCATAAATCTCCGCCCTGATAATTTCCACAGGTTGGATTTGGAAGCTCGCCTGAGTTTGATATTCCTAAATTACTTTGTCCAATTAACGGTAAGTCGTAAAATGCTAAAGTTGGAGATAAAGGAATAGCATTAGAGCAACTATTATTGGTAGAAAAAAATAAACGTGTATTGGGAATATAAGAATAAAGAGCGTTTGCAGTTCCGGGTGAGTTCGGGTCTGTATTAAAAGAGTCAGATCTTCTGTGAATACCTCTGTTTTCCGGTCTTCCCTCTACTAAAAAGCTATTGCTTGGTTGCCAAGAACTATGATTATCGTCAAATGCAATAACTAAATTATCCACTCCATTATAGTAAAAAGGAGTTTGTAAATTAATTCCTCCCCAAGTATTTGTACTACTTGTATATGGACCAGCATAAACTTGAGTGAGTTGCGAAACAGGAATCCAATCTGTGGTGGAATCAAATCCATTCTTAGATGTTGTTCCAATATATACAACGGAATTATTGGCCGAACCTAGACTTGATGATGGTGCGGTATGCCATTCAATTCTGTTGATATATCCTGTTTGATTAATTTCACCGGCATGATATATGGTTTGTGAATAATTATAACCATAAGTAATTTCAATTGGTAATCTTCCGGCACTAGCAAAAACATTTGGTGCATTTCCAACTTGAATTTGTATGTTTTGTGCAAAATTAATTCCACTAAAACACACAAAAAATAAAAAGTAAAAGATTTTTTTCATAGTAGGTTTGATTAAAGTTTCTGAATCAAAAATATTTCTAACCTATTGTGAAAAAAAAACTATGTGATGGTTGATGAATTTTTTGGGATAAATGCCCTATTACAAAACATTGATTTTTTTCAAAAAATCTGCTTTATAGTTTTTAGAAATCGGAATTTTGTTGTTGTTTATGATAACATAAGAAGATTGAATTACTTCTAAGAAATTCATGTTTATTATATAGGAATTATGAATTCTGATAAAGTTTTCGGGTAAACTTTCATAAAAGGAAGAAATAGTTGCTCTTATTAGTTTAAATTTTTCATTACAATAAACTTCAAGATAATTTCCATCAGAACGAATCCACTTAATATCAGAAATTTTAATTTTTATCAAATCCAGTTTTTCTTTTACAAAGATGAATTCTTCGTTTTTGAAATTTGATTTTGTAACCTCGATAGAATCTTTTACTTCAATATTTTTTATTAAATTAAAAGTTGATATTTTTATGATAGAGATTAATTGTTCTTCGGTAAAAGGTTTTACCAAGTAATTTAAAGGTGATGTTATTTTAGCTTCGTCCAAAGTATTTGTGTCAGAGTAGGAGGTTGTATAAATAAAAGGAATTTTAAAATTTTTATTCAATTCATTTGCTACATCAATTCCGTTTTTTTTGTCATTTAAATGGATATCTAATAATATTAATTCAGGTTTTTTTTGGACTATTATATCAAAAACCTGATTATAATTTTTAGCAATTCCAATAACTTCATAGTTATTTTTTGATAAAATAATTTTAGTGTTTTCGGCAATGATTAACTCATCTTCTACAATTAAAATTTTTTGCATTAGGAATTAAATTTAATGATAAAAATATTTTTGTTTTTTACGGTTTGAAAACTAAAACTTCCATTTAGTTGTTCACTTAATATACGAACTAATTTTAATCCCAAAGTGTTTTGCTCTTCAAGCTTAAAATTATCCGGGATTAATTCTCCGTCATTTTCTAGGGTTAGTACATTGAACTTTTCAATTAATTTTAAAGAAATCCAGATATTTCCTTTGTTTTTTGTATTAAAAGAGTGCTTAAACGCATTTGATACAAGTTCATTAATTATTAAACCTAAGGGGATTGCTTGACTAATTCTTAAATTAATGTTTTCACAATTAAAATGAAATTTTATATTATCATTTTGTAGTAAGTAAATTTTTGAGAAATATTGAATTAACTCCTCTATGTATTTTTCAAAATTGATATAATTCAAATTGTCAGATTCGTATAGGTTTTGATGTAATAAGCTGATAACTTGTATTTTATTTTGAATTTCTTTGGCGGATTTTGTAAAACCTGTGTTGTCGTTTTGATTAATTTGAATTTCAAGTAAACTACTGATTATTTGAAGATTATTTTTTACTCTATGATAAACCTCTTTTAAAAGTACCTCTTTTTCATTCAATGAATGCTCAATTTTTTTCTTTTGATTAATTATGATTTGGTTTTGATTTTTTGATTTTTTAAATTGTTGAAAACTAATGAAAGAAATAATCAAAAATAAAAAAGCAGCGATTATTGTGAATATAAGTATGGTTTTTTGCGTTTTTAATTTATTTTTTGATTCTTGCTCGTATAACTTCCTTTTGTTTTTATTTACCAAATCATTTTTTGTTAACTCAAAGTTTATTTTTTGTTGAGTTAGATCATCATTAATTTTTTCATTAAAAATAGAATCGCTATATTTTTTAAAAAGTATTAAATTTTCATAAGCTTTCTTGTATTCATGAATTTCTTTATGATAAAGATGTAATTTTTCATAACATAGTTTTACAGATTCTAATTCTCCAATTTCTAATGAACTTTTTAAAGCCAACTCAGTAACTTCAATTGCTTTTTCTTTTCGATTGGTTAAGTAGTATATTTCACCTAATTCGCGATAACAATCGGCATAACCAGAAATGTTTTTTCTCTTTAAATATAAATTTAAAGATTCTTGAATATATTTTTCAGCCAAATCGTAGTCTTTCAATCCAAGATATGTCATTCCTAAGGCTCTTGAAACAAGAGGTAAATCTGTTTTATTGTATATTTTATGTTTGTCATATTGTTTTAAAAATATTTTAAGAGCTTCATCATATTTTTTTTCTTCTCTTAAACTGATTGCATTATTAAAATAAATTACATCTAACAGCCTTTTTGCTTTTTCTGATTTTAATTTAATTAGTATCTCAATAGCTTTTTCTAAATTTTCTTTTTCGAGTTTTTTATTATTTTGTTTGTAGTAAAGTATGGCATAATTGTTATAAATTCTGGCAATTCCAATACTGTCATTTAAAAGTTCATAATACTTTCTGGCGTTATTTAAGTTTGTTAAAACTTTAGTAAAATCATTTTTTAGATTATAAGATTGTGATAAGTAAAAATAATTCGCAGCCAAAGCTTCTTTGTCATTATTTTTTAAGTTAATAGACAAGGACTTATTATGGAATTTAATTGACTGATCGAATTTGCTTTTATAAAACAGACATCTCCCTTTTAATTGATAAGAAGCGGCTAACGTATTTGATGCATTTTTGTTTATCCCGAAACGAATGGCCTTTTCAGCATAATATAGAGAAGAGTCTTTATTTTCATCAAAAAATTTTAATCCAATTTCATAATAAAATTTAACTGAATCATTTTCAGTCGTTTTTTTATTTTCAGTTATTGAAAAGGCTGAAAACGGGATGAGTAATAGAAGTAAATGAATTTTTCTAATTGTTAACATAAAAAAAATTTTTACAAGTTATTTTTTTTTCTCAACAATATTTAATTTTTGTGATGAAATGCTAGTTTTTTGGTATGAATTAAGGGTGTTGTTCATAAATTATGTTCACATAAATAAATACGGCATTTGCCTTATTGATGGCCATTGGTTTTTGGCACAACTTTGTCCCATACAATAACCAATTTAAATTTTAACAATTATGAAAACAATTAAATTTATCTGTGCGTGCTTTTTAGTAACATCAGCACTTTTTTTAACATCTTGTAGTGATGATGATGGCGGTGGTGGTGGAAATGCGGCAGCAGGAACTATTACTGCAAAAGTTGATGGAACAACTGTAACAACTTTAGAAATTACAACTTCCGCTACACTTGTTTCTGCCGGAGGCAATACTACCCTATCAATGTTAGGTACTAGTACATCTCAAAAAGGATTTTCATTTACAATTAATGGATTTGATGGTGTAGGAACTTATGAATTTGGAGGATCCAGTTCGGTTTTTAGAGTAGCTTCATACATTGAGGCAAATGTTTCAAATCCTTTAGACTCTCAAACTTGGTCAGCTCCTTATGATGATGATTCGCCTAGAGGAACAATTAGCTTTAGTGAAGTAACAGATACACGTGTAAAAGGAACGTTTACTTATTCAGCAAAGAACCCAAATGACAATTCAGTTAAACAAATTACGGAAGGTTCTTTCAACGTTGAGATAAATTAAAAAAAATGGTGGTTTTATACTTCCCAATCGAATAGCTACTTCGGTTGGGAAGTTTTTTTTACGGCAAATGCCGTATTGTTCTGCAAACTTCTTTGACCGAAATTTGTTCTATCCCAACATTAAAAAAAATGAAAACAATCAAATCATTACGCATCGTGCTACTTCTTTATTTTATGGTATTTTTAGTTTTACTACTCAATTTAATTGTAGTATTGAAATAGAAATGAAGTTTGTATGGCTAATTTTTTATGAACTTTAGCCTAAAACAATTAAATTTGAATACATTACTAAAATAGCCGTATGATGACCCAATTTAGAATTTTGTACGTATTACTTTTTTTTACAATTTACACTTTTGCACAAGTAAAAGAGGATAAATCGATTGATGATTTAAATGTAAAAGCATTAAAAATTTATCCTTCTAATTCACGAGAAGCAATTCAATTATTAGAAAAAGCGGAGAAAATAGCCAAATCTAAAAATTTGCAACTTTCATTGGCTTATACCTACAACAATAAAGGGATTGTAACGCGTGTGATTGGTGATTATCCAAAAGCAATTGAATATTCTAAAAAGGCATTATCCTTAACAAAAGACGCATTAATAGTCGCTTCTTCTCAAAATAATATTGGAGCTTGTCAGCGGAATATGGGATTATATGAAGCATCCTTGAAATCATTTTTAACAGCGTTAAAAATTTATGATGCAAAAAAGGATTTTTTAAATCAAGCCATAATCAATAATAATTTAGGTTTGGTTTATAAATCACTTGGAGTGGTTGAGAAAGCCAAATCCTATCATCAAAAAGCAATAGAGGCGTATCAAAAAATTAATCATAAAAAGGGACTTTCGGAAGCTTACAACAATCTGGCGATTGTGTATGTGGAAGAAAATAATTTAGAGCAAGCATTATCCTATTTTAAAAAATCACTTGATTTCGAAATTCAACTTAATGACAAAAGAGGAATGGCAGAATCATTAAATAATGTAGGGGGAGTTTACTATTATTTAGAACAAACAGACTCCGCTTTTATTTACTTTAACAAAGCATTAAAGACCGAGTATTCCATTCAAAATTTTGCCGGTTTAGCTTCTTCTTATAATAACATTGGCGATGTGCATCTTTACAAAGAAAACTATGTTGCAGCTAAAAAATGTTTTGACAGTGCCTTTTATTATGCCAAAAAGTCGAAATCTGCTTTTGATATAGAGAATACTTTAAATTACTATGCCTTGTTGTATGAAGCCAAAAATGATTATAAAATGGCTAGTGAATTTTATAAAAAGAAAGGGGTTTTTCACGATAGCATCCAGAAGTTATCCAATGTAAAACAACTTCAAGAGCTGGAAACAAAATACCAAACCGCCAAAAAAGACACAGAAATTGCACAAAACAGAGCCGATTTAGCCGAAAAAGAATTGAAATTAAAAAAGAAAAATACAATGATTTTCGGTTCCTTAGGTTTTGCTTTTGTTTTGGGATTATTGGGTTATCTTTTATATAACCAACAAAAAATTAAAAATAGTCAGTTAATCAAAGAAGCCGAACTTAAAGAAGCTCTTGTTAAAATTGAAACCCAAAATAAATTACAAGAACAACGATTGCAAATTTCCAGGGATTTGCATGATAATATTGGTTCGCAACTTACCTTCATCATTTCTTCGATTGATAATTTAAAGTACTTTGATATTGCGAAAGAGAAATTGGTTTCCAAATTTGATGACATTAGTGGGTTTACTAAAAACACCATTACCGAATTGCGTGATACCATTTGGGCCATGAATAAAAGTGCAATTTCTGTGGAAGATTTGCAAATCAGAATTACTAATTTTATTGATCAAGCCAAATTGGCCACTCAGGGAATTTCGTTTGATTTCTCAATTGAAAAAAATGTGAACGCCTCACATGAGTTTTCCTCTCTAGAAGGAATGAATATTTATCGAATTATTCAGGAAGCGGTTAATAATGCAATAAAATACGCCAACGCAACGCAAATTAAAATTCTATTGCATCAAGAAGAGAACAAGATGATTTTCTCCATTAGTGATAACGGAATAGGCTTTTCAGAAACTGAAATTGAACTGGGAAATGGCTTGAATAATATGAAAAAGAGAGCGTTAGAGCTAAAAGCCAACTTAAAAATTAATACTGAAAAAGGAAACGGAACGATAGTCACGATAGTTAAAGAAATTGGTTAGAATAAGGCAATTGCCGTATGGATTTCAGTTTTGCTTTTCACTACATTTGAATGTTGTCAAAAATTTTAATTATCATGAATCATTCCCTTTTAATCGTATTTATATTCATTAACTTGTTTTTGATTTTATATTTCAAACGGAAAAACAGTGTAAATGCCAAAGAACATCTTTACCGTGTTTTTTGTATGCAAGACCAATTGATTTCAGAAAAAAATAAAAAAGACAAAATGAATGATTCCATTAACAATTTGGCAGCATTGGAAGAAAACACGCAGCAGCAATTAACCGCCATTCAATTGAAATTGGAATTTTTACATCTTTTCAGTAAAACTAATTTGTAAAAAAATGAACATCAAGCTCGCCATCATCGATGATAATAGTTTTCTCATCAAAGCTATAAAGGAAAAGTTGTCTTTTTTTGAGGCTATTCAAATCAAATTTTCGGCCTTAAACGGAGCGGAATTGTTAACAAAATTGGATGAAAATCACAATTTGGATGTTCTTTTAATGGACATCGAAATGCCGGTGTTAAACGGAATTGAAGCCACCGCAATCGTCAAACAAAAATATCCGCATATTAAAGTGATTATGTTGACTGCTTTTGATAATGATGAAAATATTTTCAATGCCATCAAAGCCGGTGCCGATGGTTATTTGTTGAAAGAAGTGAACCCATCTGATTTGTACCAAGGCATCATCGAAACACTGAATGGTGGTGCGGCGATGAATCCATCTATTGCTTTGAAAACTTTAAAATTACTACGAAATCCCATCGACTTTGATGCGAAAACAGAAGAGGAAGAAATCAAACTTTCCACGCGTGAAATTGAAGTGTTGGAACAACTTTCAAAAGGATTAAATTACAACCAAATTGCTGATAATTTGATTCTTTCCCCTTCTACCGTTCGAAAACATATTGAAAATATTTATACCAAATTGCAAGTGCACAATAAGTTAGAAGCCATTCAAAAAGCCAAATCGAATAAGTTGATATAAATTTTTATCTTCGTATAAATTTATAGTCGATGGCTACACGAAGAAATCAATCCACAGAAACACAGATTAAGAATGTATTGGTGCCAATTATTCAGGCATTTGGCAGGTCCGGTAAATTAATTTATTTGATTGTTATTGGGATTGTTATATTTTTTGCTTACCAATATTTTACTCGCTCGTCCGCTTCTTCAACCATTGAATATAATTCTACATTAATTGAAAAACAACTTAAAAATGTCTCCAAATTAGTAGTTACCGAAGGACATTATTCGCAAGTGATGACTTATAAAGATCAAAAGAAATACTTCATGGACATGGTTTCTTTTGAAAAGAAAGCGTTAATGGTAGTGAATGCCGATGTTACCGTTTCATATGATTTAAGTAAGATTAAATATGACATTAACGAAACGACAAAAACCATTTCTATTAAAAATATTCCGGAAGCGGAAATGAAAATTAATCCTGATATTCATTTTTACAGTATCGATGAAAGTACCTTTAATCCATTTGGCACGGCCGATTACAATAAAATCAATAAAAAAGTAAAAGCTGAAATTGCCAAAAAAATGGAAAAATCAAAATTGAAAACAAACGCCGAAAATCGATTGATTAGCGAATTGTCTAAAATTTTGATTTTGACTAATACGATGGGTTGGAAATTAGAATACAACGGAGAAACCGTTCTGACATCAACCGGTTTGTCCAAAAAAATTAAAACCTGATTATAATCTACCCTCCAAACTTTCCCAACCGCCACCATTCATCACTTCCACGCCGCTGTTTTTCAGTATTGAAGCCGCTTGACCGCTTCGCATTCCGGAACGACAACAAACGATAACCGGTTTGTTTAATTTTTTTATCTCTGCTGTTTTTGAAAAAATGGTGTCCAACGGAATGTTTTTTGAACCTTTAATGTGTCCTTCTCTATATTCTCCGACAGTTCTTACATCAATAATAACTGCACCTTTGTCCATGAACTCTTTGACACTTTCTGATTTTCCTCCAATTCCTAACATACTTAATAATCCCATGTTTATTTTTTTAATTAGTTTTTTAACTTAATGAATCTTACTTGCTTAATGTTAAATTATTTTTTAAATTTTTTAAATTTCTTCAATCTGTGTTCCAAAGAATACTCATCTTTTAGATTATTTTAATTCTTTAGATTTTTTAGATATTTAAATTTGAAACAAAAGTAACAACTTCCTGAAAACCATTCCGTAACAAAAGTTACCGAACTCAAAAAAACTCTTTATCTTTGAATCATATGAAAATTACCGACAGAAAAGCTGAGATTGTTGCCGTATCGGCTCGCTTGTTTAAAGAAAAAGGGTATAGTGCCGTCACCATGCGTGACATTGCTCAAGCCATGGATATTAAGGCAGCAAGTCTGTATAATCACATTCAATCCAAACAAGAAATTTTGGTGCTTATTATCATTGAAATTGCAGAAGAATTTACTTCGGTGATGAATGAAATAGTTAACTCAAATCTTTCAACATTAGAAAAAATTGAAAAAGTTATTCAATTGCATATCAAAATCACGTTACGAAATTCCGATGCTTTAGCGTGTTTGAATAACGATTGGATGCACCTAACAGATGATCAATTGTCGTATTTCATCAAAATGCGGGAAGACTACGAACAAAATTTCAGAAAAATTATTCAAGAAGGAATTCAAAATGGTCAACTCAAAAAATCCAACCAAGAAGTAATGGTTTATGCCATACTTTCCTCTTTACGAACCATGTATTTGTGGCATTCCAAATCAAAAGGGTTGGACGAAAAGACTCTGTTAAAATCGTTTACGTCGCTATATTTCAAAGGGTTGGAAAACTAACTAAAACAATTTAATTAACAATTGTTAAATTTTCAAACGTTTTCGTAATTCAAAAAAAATCAGTAAATTTGCCTATTAAACTAACAATTGTTAGTTTTTGTATTTAATAAAATATGGCAAATTTTTATAACCTTACCGTTGCAGACATTTACAAGGAAACCAAGGATTGTTCTGTTATAACATTTGATGTTCCGGAGGAATTGAAACCGCAATTTCAGTTTCAACAAGGACAACATTTAACCTTAAAAAAAGATATTAATGGCGAAGATGTAAGACGCTCTTATTCCTTATGTTCCAGTCCGCTTGAAAATAAATGGCAAGTGGCTGTTAAAAAAATAAACGGTGGTTTATTTTCCACTTTTGTGGATGAAAAATTAAAAAAAGGTGATGTGTTGGAAGTAATGCCGCCCAACGGAACATTTCACACCCAAATTGAACCTCAAAAAACAAAAAATTATATTGCGTTTGCTGCCGGTAGCGGAATTACTCCGATTTTGTCCATTATCAAAACACATTTAGCCGCAGAACCAAACGCAACGTTTAAGTTGTTTTATTTGAATCGAAGTGTAAAATCCATTATCTTTAAAGAAGAAATAGAACAGTTGAAAAATGTGTATTTCAATCGTTTTGAAATTTTTCATTTTTTAACCAAAGAACATCGTTCTGCAGAGTTGTTCAACGGCAGATTTACGAAAGAAAAAATAAATATACTGACCGATAAAATTATTGATGTTTCCTCTACAGATGCTTGTTTTATTTGTGGACCGGAAGAAATGATTTTTTTATTGCGAGATGAATTGCAAGCAGCCGGTTTGCCGAAAGAAAATATTCATTATGAACTCTTTACTTCCGGAATGTCAGAAGACGATAAAAAACGTATTTCTCAAATTTTAGAGAAAAAAGCAGAAGGCACAGAAGTAACGATTATTGATGGTGGAAAAGAGTTTCACTTTGTGATGGGTGAAGATTTTGATAATTTGTTAGACGGGGCCATCGCTGCCGGTGCCGATTTGCCTTATGCTTGCAAAGGTGGTGTTTGTAGTACATGCCGTTGTCAAGTGGTAGAAGGCGATGTTGAAATGAAATTAAATTATTCGTTAGAAGAAGATGAACTGGCTAAAAACTACGTGTTGAGTTGTCAGGCCGTTCCGTTATCCAAAAAAGTAGTCATTGATTTTGGTATTTAATCCTTAAAAAATTAAAAAAAAATGTCTGAAAAAGAATTAAAAAGTTTAGAAGATTTATTTCAAGCCCGCATTGATCGGGATGAAAAAATTGAACCGAAAGAGTGGATGCCGGAAAAGTACCGTCAAACGCATATTCGTCAAATTTCACAACATGCTCATTCTGAAATTGTGGGAATGTTGCCGGAAGCCAATTGGATTACGCGTGCACCTTCCTTACGCAGAAAGGTAGCTTTATTGGCTAAAATTCAAGATGAAGGCGGTCACGGATTGTATTTGTACAGTGCAGCTGAAACGCTAGGAATTTCTCGTGAAGAAATGTATGAGCAGTTGCATTCCGGAAAAGCAAAATATTCCAGTATTTTCAATTATCCGGCGGTAACATGGGCGGATATGGGTGCAGTAGGTTGGTTGGTTGATGGTGCAGCCATCATGAACCAAGTGGCATTAATGGGAACTTCTTACGGACCGTATGCAAGAGCAATGGTTCGCATTTGTAAAGAAGAAAGTTTTCACCAACGTCAGGGTTATGAAATTTTATTGACCTTATGCAATGGAACACCGGAACAAAAAGCAATGGCACAAGATGCCTTGAACCGTTGGTGGTGGCCCTCGTTAATGATGTTTGGGC
The DNA here is from genome assembly GCF_004122145.1 of Flavobacterium piscinae. Taxonomy (GTDB): domain Bacteria; phylum Bacteroidota; class Bacteroidia; order Flavobacteriales; family Flavobacteriaceae; genus Flavobacterium; species Flavobacterium piscinae. The sequence goes on along the minus strand of NZ_SBKQ01000005.1, from coordinate 245,817 downwards.
CAAAAGATGCTGAATCACCCAATACGGAGCAATCTGTAAAATGGAAATTGAAACGTAAAACCAATGATGAATTACGTCAACAATTTGTCGATCAAACGGTTCCGCAAGCTAATATTTTAGGCTTAACCATTCCTGACCCAAATTTAAAATGGAACGAAGAACGCAAACATTACGATTTCGGTGATTTAGATTGGAATGAGTTTTGGCAAGTAGTTAAAGGACACGGACCTTGTAATAAACAACGCTTAGAAGCCAGAAAATCAGCTTGGGAAAAAGGAGCCTGGGTACGTGATGCAGCCGTGGCGTATGCTGAAAAACAAGAAGATAGAGAATTGAAAAAAGCAATATAAATAGGTAGCAGTCACAGTTTTCAGTATTCAGACTGTCAACTGCGACTGCGACTACAAATTTTATAAATATGAAAAACTGGCCTCTTTGGGAAGTATTTATCAGAAGTAAAAACGGATTAGAGCACCGTCATTGTGGTTCGTTACATGCCGCAGATGCTCAAATGGCTCTGCAAAACGCACGTGATGTTTACACCAGAAGAATGGAAGGCGTGAGCATTTGGGTTGTACCCTCTTCACAAATCACTGCCTCAAATCCGGAATTAAACGGAGAAACTTTTGAACCGGCAATGGACAAAGCCTATCGTCATCCAACTTTTTATGAACTTCCGGACGAATTAAAACACATGTAACATGAATAAAAATTTAATTCAATACATTTTCGGAATTGCCGACAATTGTCTGATTTTGGGTCAACGTCTTGGTGAACTTTGTGGTCACGGACCCAGTTTAGAAACCGATATAGCCATGACCAATATTTCACTCGATTTATTAGGGCAAACCCGAAGTTATTATCAGTATGTAGCCAAATTACAAGGAGGTGATGCTACAGAAGATACCGTTGCCTTTTTACGTTTGGAAAGAGAATACAAAAATGTGTTGTTAGTAGAACAGCCCAATACCGATTTTGCTTATTCTATTGCCAGACAGTTTTTCTTTGATGTATTTCATTTGGCATTATTAAATGAATTACAAAATAGCAAGGATGAAATGCTGAAGGCAATTGCCAATAAAAGTATCAAAGAAGTTTCGTATCACGTTCGTTTTTCTTCTGATTGGACTAAACGATTAGGCGATGGAACAGAGGAAAGTCATCAAAAAATCCAAACTGCCATCAATGATTTATGGATTTTTACGGATGAATTATTTCATCAAACCGATGCAGATAAAGATATGGTTCAACAAGGAATTGGTGTGGATGTAACCTTGTTAAAAGATGAGTATTATAAAAAAGTAAGTTCCATTTTAGAAGAAGCCACGCTTGAAATTCCACAAGTTGAGTATTTTCAAAAAGGCGGGAAAATGGGTGTCCACAGTGAGCACATGGGTTATTTGTTATCCGACTTACAATACATGCAACGAACGTATCCTAATATGACATGGTAGAATGATTAACGATTGGTGAATTATGATTTTTGAAATCAGAATTTAGTTCAAAAATTAAAAATCGTTATTCTTCAATCTTAAATATTTATGACAGTACAAATCCAACATATTGACCAACAACTTTTCGAAATCCTCGAAGCAGTTTCCGATCCGGAAATTCCGGTATTGTCGATTATGGAAATGGGAGTTGTTCGTTCTGCTGAAATTAAAAATGGAATAGTAGAAGTTCAAATTACACCAACTTACAGTGGTTGTCCCGCAATGGATGTGATTGGAGATGATATCAAAAAAGCCTTTCGTGAAAAAGGATTAGAAGCAAAAGTAGAATTAGTTCTTTCTCCGGCATGGACCACCGATTGGATTACACCTAAAGGTCGTTTAGCCCTTGAAAAATATGGTATTGCTGCTCCTTTAAGTGAAACAGTAGACAAAGAAGCATTATTAGGTAATAAAAAAGTAGTAAAATGTCCACAATGTGGTTCATTGAATACCAAATTAGTGAGTCAATTCGGTTCAACAGCTTGCAAAGCATTGTTTCAATGCGATGACTGTTTGGAACCTTTTGACTATTTTAAATGTTTAAAATAAAAAGATTAACGATTGAAGAATGTTGATTTTTGATTTTTAGAAGTTGAAAGAGTTCTAATTTCAAAAATCGTTAATCTTCAATCTTAAATTAATAATATGACCAATTCCATCGAATTAAAAATAAACAACAAAGTTGCCTTCATTTCATTGAACAGACCCGACGTATTCAATAGTTTCAACCGTGAAATGGCTTTGTCTTTGCAAAAAACATTAACAGATTGCTCAAATGATAATTCCATTCGAGCCATTGTGATTACCGGAAACGGAAAAGCTTTTTGTGCCGGACAAGACTTAAAAGAAGTTACCGACCCAGATTTAAATCCCGGTTTCAGAAAAATTTTGGAAGAACATTATAATCCAATCATACAAAAAATAAGAACCATTGAAAAACCAATTATTGCAGCAGTGAATGGTGTAGCAGCAGGGGCAGGAGCCAATATTGCATTAGCTTGTGACATTGTCTTAGCTTCCGAAAATGCATCTTTCATTCAAGCCTTCAGCAAAATCGGATTAATTCCCGATAGTGCCGGAACATTTTTCCTTCCTCGATTAATCGGTTTTCAAAAAGCTTCTGCGTTAATGATGTTGGGAGATAAAGTCTCAGCCTTAGAAGCGGAGCAATTAGGAATGGTTTACAAAGTAATTGCTGCAGAATCATTTTTAGAAGAAGTAACTAAATTAGCCGAAACTTTATCAGAAATGCCAACCAAAGCCATCGGTTTAACCAAACGATTACTAAATCAATCCATGACAAATAATTTAGAAAATCAATTGGCATTAGAATCTGATTTACAAATTGAAGCCAGTTCATCCAACGATTACAAAGAAGGTGTAACGGCTTTTGTTGAAAAAAGAAAACCAACATTTAATGGAAACTAATTTGAAAGTAGCTGTAATCGGATGTGGCACAATGGGTAGCGGTATTGCTCAAGTAGCGGCCACTGCCGGTTGTAATGTTAAAATTTATGATACCAATCTTGCCACATTGGAAAAAAGTGGAAAAAACCTAGAAATCACCCTTTCCAAATTAGTTGAAAAAGCGAAAATTGATGAAACTGAAAAAGACAGAATCATCAATCATATTTCCTATGCAACTTCTTTTGCTGAATTATCCCATTCCGATTTAGTCATCGAAGCTATAGTTGAAAATTTAGATATTAAAAGAAAACTATTTTCCGAATTAGAAAATTACGTCTCTCCGGGAACCATCTTAGCATCTAATACCTCTTCATTATCCATTGCTTCCATTGCCGCATCTTGTCAAAAACCGGAACGAGTAATTGGAATTCATTTCTTTAATCCGGCTCCGTTAATGCAGTTGGTTGAGGTGATTCCGGCCATTCAAACCAGCGATGAAGTTTTAGAAAAAACGGTTCAAACCATCACTGAGTGGAAAAAAATCGTTGCCATTGCTAAAGATACACCCGGATTTATTGTCAACCGTGTGGCTCGTCCTTTTTACAGTGAAGCATTGCGAATTTATGAAGAAGGAAAAGCAGATTTCGCTACTATCGATTGGGCGATGAAAACCATCGGCGGTTTCCGAATGGGACCATTTGAATTGATGGATTTTATCGGAAACGATGTTAATTACACCGTTACTGAAACTGTTTTTACCGCTTTTTATTTCGATCCGAGATACAAACCTTCTTTCACGCAAAAACGACTTTCAGAAGCCGGGTTTTTAGGTAGAAAATCAGGAAGAGGTTATTATAATTACAGTGAAGATTTACCAAAAGCAGTTGAGGATAATGAATTAGGACAATACATCGTTGATAGAATTTTAGTGATGCTTATCAACGAAGCGGCTGAAGCTTTCTTTTTAAATATTGCCTCAGTAAAAGACATCGATAATGCCATGACCAAAGGAGTGAATTACCCAAAAGGATTACTTGCTTGGGCAGACGAAAAAGGAATCAGTTGGTGCGTCGAAAAAATAGATGAACTCTATAATGAATACCACGAAGACCGCTACCGTTGCAGTCCGATTTTAAGAAAAATGAATCGTGAAAGTTTAACTTTTTACAAGTAATGAATCCTCCTGAAATTGTAAATAAAATGTTTATGAATGATGCCTTTAGCCAATGGCTCGGTATTGCTGTAGAGGAAATTTCAGAAGGTAAATGCGTTTTATCCATGACCATCCGCAAAGAAATGACCAACGGATTTGGCATCGCTCATGGTGGAATCACGTATTCCTTGGCCGATAGTGCTTTGGCTTTTGCTGCTAATTCACACGGTCGTCAATCCGTTAGTATCGATACTTCAATTAACCATATTGAAGCTTTGAAAGAAGGGGATAAGATTATTGCCATTGCCACCGAAAATGCTCTAAAAAATAAATTTGGTTTTTATACCATCGAAATAAAAAAAGAAGAAAAAACAGTCGCACTTTTCAAAGGAACCGTGTTTCGAAGTGAAAAAGAGTGGGTATAATTAACGACTGAAGAATAACGATTTTTGACCCGAGAGCTTTGCTCGAATTGGCGAAGCATTTTTGAAGTTTAAAACAGTTCAAAAATCAGCAATCAAATAAATCAATATGGAAGCATACATCATGGACGGAGTTCGTACTCCCATCGGAAGTTATCAAGGAACCTTATCAGCCGTTCGACCGGATGATTTAGGAGCTTTGGTCATCAAATCAGTATTAGATAAAAATCCTAATATCCCAAAAGATGCTTATGACGACGTCATAATGGGTTGTGCAAACCAAGCAGGAGAAGATAACCGAAATGTAGCCAGAATGTCATTGCTTTTGGCCGGATTACCTTATACAGTTCCTGGAGAAACCATTAACCGTTTGTGCAGTTCCGGACTATCGGCTATCATTCATGCCAACCGTGCCATCAAATCCGGAGACGGACACATTTTCATAGCTGGAGGAATCGAAAATATGACGCGTGGACCATTAGTGGTCTCCAAACCATCAGCCGCTTTTGGAACCGATAGTAAAATGTACGATTCCAGTTTTGGATGGCGTTTCATCAATCCGAAAATGCATCAACAATATGGAACGGATGCCATGGGAGAAACCGCAGAAAACTTAGTTGATAAATACAACATCTCAAGAGAAGATCAAGATGCTTTTGCCTACAATAGTCAAATGAAAGCAACAAAAGCTCAACAATCCGGACGTTTAGCAAAAGAAATTGTTGCAGTAGAAATTCCGCAACGAAAAGGCGACCCGATTGTATTTTCTACAGATGAATTTGTCAAACCTAATACAACTTTAGAAGGATTATCAAAACTTCGTCCGGCTTTCAGAAAAGAAGGAAGTGTGACTGCAGGAAACGCCTCCGGATTAAATGACGGAGCCGCCGCAACCATCATCGCATCTGAAGAAGCCGTAAAAAAATATAACCTCAAACCATTAGCTCGAATTGTTAGTTCCGCTGTGGTAGGAGTAGAACCTAGAATCATGGGAATAGGTCCGGTTGAAGCCACAAATAAAGCATTAGCGAAAGCCGGTTTAACTTTAGCCGATATGGATATAATTGAACTAAACGAAGCCTTTGCTGCACAAGTATTAGCTTGCACCAGAGCTTGGGGAATTACCGACAACGACCCTCGTTTAAATCCAAACGGAGGTTCGATTGCGATCGGTCATCCGCTTGGTGTGACAGGAGCGAGAATTGCCTATTCCGCCGCTTTAGAATTGCAACTAACAGGAAAACGGTATGCCTTGATTACCATGTGCATTGGCGTTGGTCAAGGCTATGCGGCTATTATAGAAAGAGTTTAAAAAAAAACTTAGCGAACTCAGCGAAAATTCTTTGCGTGCTTTGCGGTTAAAAGATAAATTATGAATAAAACACAACATTATGTCCTCGGAAAATGGACCACCGGAACCGGCGAAGGAGTTCCTTCTTTTGATGCCGTTACAGGAGAATTCATTGCTTCCACAACGGTAGAAGGTTTAGATATTCCTGCCATTTTGCAATACGGAAGAACAAAAGGTGGAGAAAAACTCCGCAAAATGACTTTCCAAGAACGTGGAAATATGATTAAAAGTTTGGCGATGTATTTAACCAAACGCAAAGAACAATTCTACGAAATCAGTTACCGCACCGGAGCAACACGAGTAGATTCGTGGATTGATATCGAAGGTGGTTTCGGAAATTTATTTGCCAACGCATCTTTAAGAAAGTTATTCCCTAATCAACCGTATCATGTAGAAGGCGATCCAATCGACTTGTCCAAAGGTGGTCGATTTATGGCTCATCACATATTAGTACCCAAAAAAGGAGTGGCGATTCACATCAATGCCTTCAATTTCCCGATATGGGGAATGTTAGAAAAATGTGCGGTGAACTGGATGGCTGGAATGCCGGCTGTAGTTTTGCCTGCTCCGGTAACCGCTTATTTAACTGAAGCAGTCGTAAAAGAAATCATCGCATCCAATATTCTACCTGAAGGAGCCTTACAACTCATCAGCGGAACAGCCAAAAATATATTTGATACAGTAGAAAGTCAGGATGTCATCACTTTCACCGGTTCAGCCGCAACCGGACGTTTGCTTAAAGCTCATCCGAGAATTATTCAAGAATCCGTTCCGTTTACCATGGAAGCCGATTCTTTAAATGCTTCTATTTTAGGTGAAGATGCCATTCCCGGAACACCCGAATTTGATTTGTTTATCAACCAAGCCAGAAGTGAAATCACCGTGAAATGCGGACAAAAATGTACCGCCATTCGCAGAATGATTGTACCGGAAAAGTTGATAGAAGACGTTCAAATCGCACTCGGTAAGTCATTAGACAAAGTATCCATCGGCGACCCTCGATTGAAAGAGGTTCGCATGGGAGCTTTAGTCAGCAAAGCCCAAGCAGAGGTGTTGAAAAACAGAGTAAACGAATTGTCCAAAACAGCTTCTATCGTTTATGGAAATATGGAGAAAGTAAATCTGATTGGAGCCGATGAAAAAGGAGCTTTTGTAAGTCCGATTGTGTTACGGGAAGATAATCCATTCCATAATCTTTCTGTGCATGAAACGGAAGCCTTCGGACCGGTTTCAACCATTATGCCTTATAAAAATATAGACGAAGCAATTGAATTAGCTCAAATGGGTAAAGGTTCATTAGTTTCATCTATCGTGACTAACTCAGATGAAATTGCCAAAGAATATGTGGTCAATGCCGCTTCTCACCACGGTAGAATTTTGGTTCTAAATCGTGAAAATGCAAAACAAAGTACAGGTCACGGTTCACCACTTCCTTTATTAATTCACGGTGGTCCCGGACGTGCCGGTGGAGGAGAAGAAATGGGTGGTGTTCGTGGTATCAAACATTACATGCAACGTTGTGCCATTCAAGGTTCACCAACGACATTGACCGAAATTACGGGAATATATCAACCAAATTCGGCTTATAAAGAAATTACACAACATCCGTTTCAATACCATTGGGAAGATATTCAACCCGGAATGTCGCTCAAAACGCATAAGCGAACCGTTACGGATACGGATATCATCAATTTTGCCAATTTAACCTGGGATCATTTTTATGCTCACACCGATATCACTTCGTTAGACGGAAGCATTTTTGAAAAACGAACCGCTCACGGTTATTTCATTTTAGCCGCCGCCGCTGGATTATTTGTATATCCAAATAAAGGACCGGTTGCTGCCAATTACGGATTAGAAGAATGTCGTTTTTTACGGCCAATTTATCATAACGACACGATTTATGTTCGTTTAACATGCAAACAAAAAATCGAACGGGATGTCGCTTCTGCCGAGCACCCAAGCGGAATTGTAAAATGGTTTGTGGAAGTTTTTGATGCCGAAAACGAACTGGTTGCTGTTGCCACTATATTAACTATGGTGCAGAAAAAACAAGAAGTTTTTGTCGAAATGACCGATGAAAAAGTGGCTGAATGCATTCAAAAACTTAAACCGGAAACCAAACCAAATTGGGGAATTTTAACCCCACAACATTTGTTGGAACATCTGGAACAAGGTTATCGCATCTTATCAGGAGAAATTCAAGATTTCGAAATTACAACGCCTGAAAAGATTTTGGATAAAGTACATAACTCGTTATACAATTACGAAAAATTCCCAAAAGGAACCGCTTTTCCAACAATGAAAAAAGGAGAATTGGAAGATTTGATTCATCCCGATTTTGAAACCGCCAAAGCAAAATTTTTCGAAGCCAGAGAAGCGTATAAAACCTTTTTTAAAGAACATCCGGAAGCTAAATTAAAGAACATGGTTTTCGGCCATTTGAATAAATATGAATCCTATTTATTGGAGCGAAAACATTTGAATCATCATTTTGAACAATTTAATATTTTATAATTGAGAATGAACTTTGCGGACTTTGCGTAAATCTTTTGCGGACTTCGCGGTTAAAAAATATTAGCAATGACACAACCCTACGTAAAACATAACATACAAAATAACATCGCCACTATCGAGTTTTTTCATCCCGAACAGAACTCCTTGCCAAGTGATGTCTTAAAAGATTTAGCCAATACCATTACCGAAGCCGGAAACAATGACCAAGTAAAAGTCATTATCCTCAAAAGTGGTGGAGACTGCACCTTTTGTGCCGGAGCCAGTTTTAAAGAATTAATTGCCATCAACGATGCCGAAACCGGAAAAGTATTCTTCTCGGGATTTGCCAATGTCATCAATGCCATGCGAAAATGTCCAAAATTCATCATCGGGAGAATTCAAGGGAAAACGGTTGGTGGCGGAGTAGGAATTGCAGCTTCTACGGATTATTGTATGGCCACGAAATTCGCTTCAATCAAATTAAGCGAATTAAATGTAGGCATCGGTCCCTTTGTAGTTTCTCCGGCAATTGAAAGAAAAATGGGTGTATCTGCGATGTCACAAATCGCCATTGATGCCAATACATTTTACGAAGCCAATTGGGCAAGAGAAAAAGGATTGTATGCTTCCGTTTTTCAAACCATCGAAGAATTAGACGAAGCCGTACAAAAATTTGCAGAACACCTTTGCACTTACAATCCGGAAGCAATGCTCGAAATGAAAAAGATTTTCTGGCGAGGCACCGATGATTGGGATAATCTTTTAGCCGAAAGAGCCGCCATTAGCGGTCGTTTGGTTTTATCCGATTTTACGAAAGAAACGTTGAAGAAGTTTAAATAAAGAATATAGAAAATAGAACATAGAGAATAGACAAAACAAAATATCTATTTTCTATATTCTATTCTCTTTTATCTAAAAAAAATATGATCTACGAATTCAAAGGGTTCATCCCCGTCATACACGAAAGCAGTTTTATCCATCCGCAAGCAGCGGTAACGGGTAATGTGATTATTGGGAAAAACGTGTATGTGGGTCCCGGAGCAGCGATTCGTGGCGATTGGGGAGAAATCATCATTGAAGACGGTTGCAATGTGCAAGAAAATTGTACCATTCACATGTTTCCCGGTAAGTCGATGGTGTTGAAAGAAGGAGCTCATATTGGTCACGGAGCCATTATTCACGGAGCTGACATCGGTAAAAATTGTTTGGTTGGCATGAATGCCGTCATCATGGATGATGTGAATGTGGGAGACGAATGTATCGTCGGAGCTTTAGCATTTATAAAAGCCGGAATGCAAATTCCAAATAGAAAAATGGTCGTTGGAAATCCGGCCACAATTATAAAAGACGTTTCTGATGAAATGATTGATTGGAAAACGAAAGGAACGGGTTTGTATCAACAATTACCGGCAGAATGTTATGAAACGTTGAAAGCGGTTAAGCCATTGAGAGAGATACCTAAAAATCGCCCAACACAAGAAGCGTTTTATAAAACATTAGAAGAATTTAAAAATAAGTAGACAGTCTCAGTCCCAGTTTTCAGATATAATTGGAACTGCGACTGCGACTGCAACTGAAGACTAAAACATGATAATAGAATTCAAAATGCCCAAAATGGGCGAAAGCATATCAGAAGCCACCATCATCAATTGGACAAAAAACGTTGGTGATTATATTGAAGCGGAAGAAACTTTGCTGGAAGTTGCCACCGATAAAGTGGACAGTGAAGTACCATCACCTGTTTCGGGAACCATTACAGAAATTCGTTTTCAAAAAGATGATGTGGTGGAAGTTGGAAAAGTTTTGGCGTTAATAAAGTCAGAAGCAGGTAGTCAGAAACTGGAAGTTGAAAATAATTCTGGTCTAAAAGAAGAAGTTGTTTCAAAATCAAAACTTGAAATTTTAAACCTGAAACATGAAACTTTAAACAGGCAACAGTTAACCGACAACTTTTTAAGTCCTTTAATCATCAGTATCGCCCAAAAAGAAAATCTTTCCTTGGAAGAAGTACAAAGTATTCCGGGTTCAGGAATTGATGGACGAATTCAAAAAAGTGATGTGTTCAATTATCTAAAAAACAGAAAATATCCTTTACAGTCAAAACCGATAACCGATAACCGACAACCGACAAACTTTCCTAAACCCAAAATTAATTTTGTTGAAGGAAAAGACCGAATTGTCGAAATGGATCGTATGCGAAAAATGATTGCCGATCACATGGTCTATTCCAAGCAAACTTCGCCACATGTTACTTCGTATCTGGAAGTGGATGTAACGAATTTGGTGAATTGGCGAAATGAAAACAAAGATAAATTTCAAGAAAAATATGGAGAAAAGTTAACATTTACACCCATTTTTATTGATGCTGTAGCCAAAGCGATTCAAGATTTTCCGCTAATTAATGTTTCAGTTGATGAAAATAAAATCATTGTACACAATGACATCAATATTGGAATGGCAACCGCTCTACCAACCGGAAATTTAATTGTGTCTGTGGTGAAAAATGCCAATGAAAAAGACATCATTTCCATTGCCAAAGAAGTAAATCAGTTAGCCGAAAACGCTCGAAATAATAAGTTAAAACCCGAAGATATTCAAGGAAGTACGTTCACTATTTCCAACGTTGGAACCTTTGGAAGTTTAATGGGAACACCCATTATCAATCAACCGGAAGTTGCCATTTTAGCACTAGGAATCATCAAAAAAAGACCGGAAGTCATTACCACAGAAAAAGGAGACGAAATAACCATCAGAAGCATGATGTTTTTATCCTTATCCTTTGATCATCGGGTGGTGGATGGATTTTTAGGAGGATCATTCTTAAAGCGAGTAGGGGACAATTTAGAGCAATTTAATACAAATACAAAAATATAATTTCTCTTTTCAGTATATAGAATCGAGAGCAAATCATAAATACAATGCAAGAAGTAATGACAGCAATTAAAGTAACAAAAGCAGCACATTCTACCGTCGGAGAAGTTGATTTAAATAATATTGTGATGGGGAAAAAATTTACCGATCACATGTTTGTTTGCGATTACCAAGATGGCGAGTGGAAAAATCCGCGAATTGAACCGTTACAGCTCATTCCAACACATCCCGCCGCCATGGCTTTGCACTATGGTCAGGCGATTTTTGAAGGAATGAAAGCCACGTTGGGAAAAGAGGGAACTCCTTTGTTATTCCGTCCTTATGAAAATGCAAAACGTTTGAATTTCAGTGCCAACCGAATGGGAATGCCTGCTTTTCCGGAAGAACTATTTGTAGAAGCGTTGAAACAATTCACCGAGTTAGAAAAACAATGGATTCCTACCAAAGAAGGTAGTGCGTTGTACTTGCGTCCGTTTATGTATGCCGATGAACCATTTATCGGAATGCGAGCAGCGACTAGCTATAAATTCATGGTGATTGCGTCACCTGCCGGACCTTTTTTCAGTAGAAAAATTAAATTGTACGCCGAGAAAAAATATGTGCGTGCCGTCAATGGCGGAACAGGAGAAGCCAAAGCAGCCGGAAATTATGCCGCAGCCATTCGTCCGACAGAATATGCCAAAGCGAAATCGTACGATCAAGTGTTATGGCTGGATGCTCACGATTTTGAATACATTCAAGAAGTGGGAACCATGAATATTTTCTTTAAAATTGATGGTAAATTTATTACACCCGATTTAAGCGGTTCTATTTTATCCGGAATTACGAGAATGAGTGTAATTGATTTGTTGCGTTCAAAAGGTTTTGAAGTCATTGAAAAACCCATCAAAATTTCTGAAATCATCGAAGCATCCAAAAACGGAACTTTAGAAGAGGCCTTCGGAACCGGAACAGCTGTTGGAATAGCGATGATTGATGAAATCGGAAACAATGATTTTACGATTAAATTACCGGAAAATAATCCCGTTTCTGTGATGGTAAATGATACACTGAATGCCATTAAACTCCAAAAAGAAGAAGATCCATTTGGTTGGATTGTAGAAGCGAAGTAAAAATTTTGTGAACACAGATTTAAGAAATCAAAGAAATTTTTAAAATTTTTAGAATTTCTTAAATCTGTGTTCCTAAAGAAATAGATTATCAAATTGTAAATATGTTAGACAAAAATATCCTGAAAAAAGCCTTTTCCACCATGGCAACCGCCAAGTCAATGGCTGAACTGTATGAAGATAATTTCAAAATTGTTTCCAAATACGTACATGCTACTTCACGCGGTCACGAAGCCATTCAAATTGCAATGGCGATGCATTTATTGCCACAAGATTATGCTTTTCCCTATTACCGTGACGATGCCATGTTACTCGGAATCGGGATGCGTCCGTATGATTTGATGTTGCAATTAATGGCCAAAAAAGACGACCCATTTTCAGGAGGTCGAACCTATTATTGTCACCCGAGTTTAAAAGATGCCGATAAACCGAAAATTCCGCATCAATCTTCTGCTACCGGAATGCAAGCCATTCCTGCGACTGGAGCGGCGATGGGATTTTGGTATAAAGAAAATACAGGAATTCAAGAGGACAATGAGCAAAAACCAATTGTCGTTTGTTCTCTCGGCGACGCTTCCGTAACCGAAGGTGAAATAGCTGAAGCCTTTCAAATGGCAGCTTTAAAACAATTACCAATATTATATTTAGTACAAGATAATGGCTGGGATATTTCTGCCAATGCCGCAGAAACCCGTGCTCAAAATGCCTTTGAATACGCCAAAGGTTTTAACGGAATCGAAGCCATTTCAATAGACGGAGCAAACTTCACCGAAAGTTATTCGGCTCTTGAGAAAGTAGTTAAAACTATTCGTGAAGAGCGTCGCCCGTTTTTGGTTCACGCTAAAGTTCCGTTGTTGAATCACCATACTTCCGGCGTTCGGATGGAGTGGTATCGAGATGATTTAGAAGAAGCAAAATCCCGCGATCCCTATCCGGTTTTGATTCAACAATTGAAAAATAACGGATTTTCAGATTCTGAAATTGATGAAATAGAAAAGAATGCTGTTGCCAATGTAAAAGCAGATTTCGAAAAAGCTCAACTGGCAGAAGATCCAAAACCGGAAGATTTATTCACACACGATTTTGCACCAACTCCAATTACAGAAGAAGTAGGCGAGCGAAATCCAACCCGTGAGGAAAAAGTCGTGATGGTTGATTGTGCGTTATTTGCGGTTGAAGAATTAATGAAAAAACATTCCGAATGTTTGTTGTACGGACAAGACGTCGGCGGACGATTAGGCGGTGTTTTCCGTGAAGCAGCCACTTTAGCACAGAAATTTGGCGACGAACGTGTGTTTAACACACCTATTCAAGAAGCGTTTATCGTGGGTTCAACGGTTGGAATGTCGGCCGTTGGTTTAAAACCAATTGTTGAGGTACAATTTGCCGATTATATTTGGCCGGGCTTGAATCAGTTGTTCACCGAAGTGAGCCGTTCCTGTTATTTATCCAACGGAAAATGGCCGGTGAGTATGATTTTGCGTGTGCCGATTGGTGCGTATGGAAGTGGAGGTCCGTATCATTCGTCTTCTGTAGAAAGTGTGTTGACTAACATTCGCGGAATCAAAATCGCGTATCCAAGTAACGGTGCCGATTTAAAAGGATTAATGAAAGCCGCATATTACGACCCCAATCCGGTGGTGATTTTGGAGCACAAAGGTTTGTATTGGAGTAAAGTCAAAGGCACGGATGCCGCACGAGTTAACGAACCAAGCGAAGATTATATGTTGCCGTTTGGAAAAGCCAACATCGTTCAGGAAATCTGGGAACAGGAAACCGCTGAAACCATCACGATTATTACATACGGAATGGGCGTTCATTGGGCGTTAAATGCTTCTTCCGACATCAAAAATCAAGTCGAAATTATCGATTTGCGAACGTTGTATCCGTTGGACGAAACAACTATTTTCAAATCCGTAAAAAAAGCCAAAAAGTGTTTGGTTGTCACCGAAGAACCCACCAATAATTCCTTTGCACGCAGTGTAGCCGGACTCATTCAGGAAAATTGTTTCAAACACCTCGATGCTCCTATAATGGTCATCGGATCCGAAAATATGCCCGCGATTCCGTTGAACAGCACCTTAGAGTTTACGATGATTCCGAATGTGGATAAGGTTCGTGCGAAGATGGAGGAGTTGTTGAATTATTAACCGCAAACTTGTCATTCGTAGGAATCTCTTTTTAGTTCTCAGTCATAGTCTCAGTTTTCAGTCTCAGTATCCCCACAATTTTGTCATCCTGACGCAGGAAGGATCTCATAATATAGGTTGGCTTTTCTATTTTTAGCTGAATAACTGCATACTGAAAACTGCGACTGCGACTGACCTCTGCCAACTTTTTAAGAAGCTAATCCAGCTTTCCACTGCAAGTTTTTTTGAAAAACAAAAGTTTTATAAGCCTTTCCAAGAGCTCCCGAGGTCGCTTTGTAAAGCCAACAAAACTAATTTGTTTTTTCAAAAAAAGCTTTCCGTTGCAATCTGGGCTAGGGGAGTTGCATTTCAAAAGAAAATAACAAAAAAACCAAAGTATCTCTACTCCGGTTCTATTTTACTGAGACTAAAAACTCCAAACTATCAACTCCCTACTTTTTCTTCGGTGGATATTGAGCTAAAATCTTCGTCACAAATTCATTGATGCGTTCGTCTTTTTTATCAATATTTTTGGTTAAAACCCCAATGCCTTCGCCTTGCCAAATCAGTTCTTTTTTTCTGTTATCAATCAAGTCGATAAATAGGGTTCCTTCAACGTAGGAAGAAACATTGGTGTTCATACCTCCCCATATCCAAGGGTTCCATCCCCATCCCCATCCGGCGTTGAATTGGTTCACATCTACTTGTTCACGTTCTTTGGTGAAAATATTGACCAATAAATCAGGATTTTCACTCTTGCTAAAGCCTTTGGCAGTCATTTGTTCGTCAATGGCACGCAGGATTCTTTTTTTGTCTAAATCGGAAATCTCGACTTTGTCAATACCGCTTTTTTGATAGGCATACGTTCGGTATTGCGTAAAATCAACACTTTTATCATAATCTGAATAAACTCTTACGGAGCTACATGAAGCAAATACGAAGAGAAAAAGTAAGGGTAGGAATTTGAGTGTTTTCATAGTATTTTGTTGTTTCAGGTTTCACGTTTCAGGTTTCAAGTCCTCAGGGTTAACTTGAAACCTGAAACTTGAAACAATTTATAATAAATCATCATCTACTACATTAGGGATGGTCACTTTCAATAAAGGTTGCGTCTCCATCGCTCTTTTTATCGCAAAAATTGCACCTTCATTTCTTGCCCAATTTCTGCGAGCGATTCCATTGTTGACATCCCAAAACAACATCGATTTTAGTCGTCTGTCGCTATCCTCTGTACCATCAAGAACCATACCAAATCCGCCGTTAATTACTTCTCCCCAACCAACGCCACCACCATTGTGGATGGATACCCAAGTGGCTCCACGGAAACTATCACCAATCACGTTGTGAATCGCCATATCTGCCGTAAAACTCGAACCGTCATAAATGTTAGACGTCTCACGATAAGGCGAATCGGTTCCGGAAACATCGTGGTGGTCGCGACCTAAAATGACATACCCAATTTCCTTTTTCGCAATGGCTTTGTTGAATGCTTCGGCAATTTTCATTCTTCCTTCGGCATCGGCGTATAAAATTCGGGCTTGCGAGCCTACGACTAATTTATTTTTCTGAGCTTCTTTAATCCATTTGATGTTGTCTTGCATTTGCTGTTGGATTTCTATTGGAGCGGTTTTAGCCATTTCCTCCAAAACATCACATGCAATTTGATCAGTTTTAGCTAAATCTTCCGATTTCCCACTGGCACAAACCCATCTAAACGGACCAAATCCATAATCAAAACACATCGGACCCATAATGTCTTGCACATAACTGGGGTACTTAAAATGAATGCCATCCATCGCCATTACATCAGCACCGGCTCGAGAAGCCTCTAATAAAAAGGCATTTCCGTAATCAAAGAAATAGGTTCCTTTGGCAGTGTGTTTGTTCACAGCCGCAGCATGTCGAACTAACGTTTCTTTCACTTTTGTTTTGAAAAGTTCTGGATTATTGGCCATTAACTCATTCGATTCCTCAAAAGAAAGTCCAACCGGATAATAACCACCCGCCCACGGATTGTGCAACGAAGTTTGGTCTGAACCTAAATCGATATGAATATTTTCAGCATCAAATCGTTCCCAAACATCTACAATATTTCCAAGATAAGCGATGGAAACGACCTCTTTATTGGCTTGAGCTTTTCGTACTCGAATCACCAATTCATCTATATTTTCAATCACTTCGTTAATCCATCCTTGCGAGTGACGAATATGTGTTATTTTAGGATTCACTTCAGCACAAACGGTCACACAACCGGCAATGTTTCCTGCTTTGGGTTGTGCACCACTCATTCCACCTAAACCGGAGGTAACAAATAAGGAACCAACAGGGTCTTTTTTAATTTTTCTAAAACCATTCAATACCGTGATGGTTGTTCCGTGCACGATTCCTTGCGGACCAATGTACATATAACTTCCGGCTGTCATTTGACCGTATTGTGAAACACCAAGTGCATTCATTTTTTCCCAATCATCGGGTTTGGAATAATTTGGAATTACCATTCCGTTGGTAACCACAACCCTCGGAGCATCTTTGTGGGAAGGAAATAATCCCATTGGATGACCGGAATACATCACTAAGGTTTGTTCGTCGGTCATTTCCGAAAGGTATTTCATGGTTAAGCGATATTGAGCCCAATTTTGAAAAACCGCTCCATTTCCTCCATACGTAATTAATTCATGCGGATGTTGTGCCACAGCATAGTCTAAATTGTTTTGAATCATCAGCATAATCGCTTTTGCT
This sequence comes from Flavobacterium piscinae, assembly GCF_004122145.1. Lineage (GTDB taxonomy): Bacteria > Bacteroidota > Bacteroidia > Flavobacteriales > Flavobacteriaceae > Flavobacterium > Flavobacterium piscinae. Next base: position 228,647 of record NZ_SBKQ01000005.1, on the reverse strand, counting down.
TGTTCGCTTTTTCCGGGATATTCCGAAATGGGTCGAGCATACATTCGGTAGTCCGGACGAAGACGATACATGTAAATACGTCCGTATTTTTCTAATTCTTCTCTGAATTCAGGTAGGAGCGTAGCATGGTGTTTCGGTTCAAAGTAGCGTAATGCATTGCGAAGAGCTAATTTTTTTTCTTCCTCTGAAAGAATTTCTTTTCGCTTAGGAGCGTGATTTATTTCAATTTCGTATGGTTTTGGAGAAGGTAATTCGGTTGGAATTCCTTCTGAAATTTGCTCTTTGAATGTTTTCGTATGTATTGCTTCCATTTTTGGATTGTTTGATAATCTGATTTGACTAATTAAAGCCATTATAATGTGTTTTATTCAAGTCTTAGTTCAATCAATTGCTTTATCATTGGATGATTTTCCGCTTTATTCAATTCACTCAGCGTTCTTTTTCCAATTCGTTTATCAACTACTGCGAGAGCCTTAATAATAGGATTATAACTTTTAATAGCATCTTGAACATTCAGGTTTAAAAATCGGAAGGCGTTATCTGCAAAATCATATTTTGAAAATTCACCTTTTTCCATAATTTTTCCTTCGGTTCTGTCAGTAGTTTTTATTCCTTCGTGAGAAATGTAATGAGTTTCGGCTAATTTATTAGAGTAGCTTTGAAATTCATTCCAAGTGTCTTGGTTAGAGAAATTCAAAATCTCTTTTCCTTCCCAAGTTATCCAAGCTCTACCTATATAACTTGTCGAATTTTTATAAGTAGTCAAATGATAGTCAAGTCGGTCTTTTAAATTATCCGCCAATCTATCTTTCAACTCTTTTCTTAATTTACTCCATTTCATTTTTCAACATTATGCACAACTATTTACTAATCACTAATTACTTCTTCACCCTTCCTGTTTTTTTATCAAAACCATACGGACAATGTCGGCATCCGCTTTTGCAGCAATAGCCTCTTTTTAAATGGTATTTTTCTGTAAAACATTTATAACCTTCCGGCGTATAATAAAAATCTTCGCCTTCGATTAATTTATTTTCAGGATTTGGTGTATTCATAACTACAAAATTAGCAACTTTGCCACAAATGTTTGTATTAGTTATTAAATATTTAACCCCGAAAGGTTTTCGAGGACTCACTTTGTATCCGTTTGTGTTTTTAAAAGACAAATCGGACAAAGAAAATGTTGTGTTATTGAACCACGAACGCATTCATATTCGGCAACAAATTGAATTGTTGGTTGTGCCTTTTTATGTTTGGTATAGTTTAGAATATTTAGTCCGCTTCATTCAATATAAAGATAGAAATTTGGCTTACAGAAATATTTCTTTTGAAAGAGAAGCGTATCAAAACGAAAAAAACCTTCACTATGTAAAGCAAAGGTCTTTTTGGCGTTTTATCAATTATCTTTAATAGATTACTTTTTCGATGGATGTTGTAGTATTTTGTAATTTTATTTTCAATAATAAAGTGGAATTATTTTTTTGTAAATCACTCAATATTAATTGATTTGCATTAACGTTTTTGTATTCGGCTAATTTTTGCCCCAACACATTATAAACCAAAACAGATTCCATTAATTCGCTACTGGAATGAACAATAAGATTTTCATTTGATGTAACTCTTATTATATTTTCTAGAGAAAAATCTGGATTATTTAGCGTTTCATTTTGATATACAACTTCAAATCGATTGTTAAATGTTCCTTGTTCTGAATAAAAAGAATAAGGATTTTCTTTGATGTTGTGAAAGATATTTGTCAATTTATCTTTTAAATAAATGATTTGGTTTTCAAATAAACCATCAATGGCAGCTAGAGCAATGGTGTATTGACCACCGGATGGAATGTACACTCCGATTGGAACAATATCATTTACATCAAATGGTAAGCTTCTTCCTTGAATGGTTAGTTTTTCTTCGTCCAATAGAGAATAAATAATCATATTTCCGGCAACGGCTGTATTTGCATCAAAGAAACTGTCTCTTCCCATGGTTGCATTTTCAATATAGCCGATTAACGTTCGGTCATTTAATCCATCTGAATTGATAATGTCAAACCACATTCTGTGCCTTTCTAAATTGGTTAAATTGGATTCAGTTTCAATTTGATACGCATTTCTGTAGAATAAACTGTTATCATAGCTTGGATTTCTCAAACCATTATCAAAAGAGACAAAATCACTAGCCGGAGGTCCATCAATCATTTGAACAAAGAAACCTTGACCAGCTCCTATAAACAAATCGGATCCTGCGGCAGGACAACAAGAAGCTCCAGTGAAATTAAAGATATAATAATCACCCGGAGTATAATTATAAGCATAGGTGTCATAAAACGGACTGGTTATGGCGGCGGGTAAAGTGCCGTGTGTCCATAATCGTACATTACCTTCAATTTTGGTGTTATTATTATAAAGAAACTGACTGGCTCTAATTGCGGAAGGGTAAGGATTTCCTATCAAGTTGTAATTATCACTCAGATTGGTAATTTCTGTCCCGTTTAAACCATAATGAGTGGCAGTATTGGTGTCGCTTCCACGTGAGATGGATGTTGTGATTTGACCATTGTTTGGGACTCCTGTAAAACTGCCATTCAGAGTTGTTGGAGTATTTCCAAAACTATTTGGCCCACGCATGATATAGCCAACAGCAGGTTGCATGGTACTTCCGGCAGCACCTATCCAATAACCTTGACCTCCGTTTGGATTAGCAAACGTAGGGTTCCAGGTAAAAATAGGACCGGGAGTAATAGGGGCTGGGATATTGCTTACATTGAATCCTGCAACTGGCGATGACCAATAAACATAATCTAATCTTCGGATATCTGTATCCCTTCGGTAGATTATATTTCCTACGTTGGCAGTATTATTGATTTGAACTAAGCTGGAATTGTCCTGAATGTCAAATGTTCCATTCGGTTGTACATTTACCCAATCTGTGACGGTTATGCTATTGTTTGAGTTTACAGTTAAGGTTGCATTATTCAGAATTCGTAATGTTCCTGCCAATCCATTGTAATTGGTTCCTGAGATGATAGGATCGTTTGGTGTAATTGGAATTAAAACACAATCGGTATTATTAGGAATGCCTACAGGAGTCCAGTTATTGTTTTTATTCCAATCTGAATCAATTGACCCGTTCCAAGTTTTGTCTCCAATTACGGTTACAATCGTTTCATCGTTTTCAACAATTGTTGAGCCGTTGCAAAGGGCATACGTAACTTGTGCAGTATAGGTAGTTGTAACAGTTGGACAAACATTGATTACGTCAGTATTACCAATAACAGGACCTGATGTGCCGGAACCTTCATACCATTGTATTGATGTTATCGATGGTCCAGAAGGAACAAAACGCCAAGCTTCATTAGTTACAGTCCAATCAGCATCGAGACCATTTCTTCCGGGAGCTACAACGGCTTGCGTTCCGGTTTCATCTTGTATACCTACTATGGCATTTCCTCCATTCCAAGTAGCACATACGTTTTTTTCTTTGATATACACTTCAATTACATTTGTGTCTTCATATAAAACAATCATTCCGGTATAAAGTATAGAATTACAAACGGATGAAAACATTGGGATGTCATTCCAAGAAGCTACAAGTGCTCTACAGCCTGTGTTTAGTGTAATTAACTCCCATCCAACCGTGCCTCCTACGCTTGGATCTATATCGTGGTAAACACCGTAAATTGTATTGGGGAATAATGCACCGACCAAACTTGGAAGATTATCACTAAAAGCATAACCGGAAGGACTACTTGCATTAGTGGTGTCGAACGAAATCATTCCATTAGAACCCATTATACAGGAATTATAGGTGTTTCCATAGAAACAGAAATCGAAAGGAATATTAATTACCGGAGACCAAATGTCGTCAATATTAACGCTTACCGGATTTTGAAGACAATCAAATTGATAAGGAGGAGCATAAGTTATTGATTCTACTGTATAGGAAGAAGTATCCCCTAATTGTAGGTAAGTAGCTTCTAAGTCAACACATGTAGAAACTGAGTTACAATCTAACGGAATAGGGTCGGCTCCGTTTAAACCTAATCCTCCGGATAGAACAGACGGACAAGCCAGAGCTGAAGTGCCTGTTCCTGATCCATTGGTACAAGGATTTGTGGTACAGTTTATTATAAAACTAACATTTCCTCCCGCACTGTTTTCAGGATCTAAGAGAAAATAATATTGAATACCTGCCGAAAGGAAAAAAGAAGAGCTGGTGGAAGCTCCAAACAAATCATCAACACAACTCCAACCAATATTATTACAACCATCGGATACGGCTTTATAATGGTAATCAATTGTTGTATAAGAATTTAATTGTTGAATAGTATAAGTCCCTGATTGAGTAGGAGTAAAAGTATAGATAGATTCAATACCCGGTGTAGTCCATCCGCAAGGAGAATTTGGGTAGCTTCCGATTCCGGAAGGAACAGTAAGATTTATGGTTGACCCACAAGTAGCAATATTTGTTACAGTTAAACAAGGGTTTGGAGGAGTAGTGACACACATAGTAAAAGTTCCTTGTCCACTTCCATTAGCATAACTATAGACTCTAACAAAGTAAGTGTTTCCTACTGTTAAGCCAGTTATGACAGAAGATTCGTTTCCTGTTATAGTATCGTCAACACAATCTAAACTAGACAAAGTACCACAAGAGCCACTAAAAACTTGTAGTACGGCATCACTTAAGGAGCCTGGTGTTACAGTAACATTATGGATCGTTGAAGTAGCTACAAAACTAAACCAAACATCATCATCTGCACCTCCAACACAACCTGCTAAAGATTGACTTGCTCCAAAGGTTGATCCTGCAGTTGTAGAAGTGCATGTAGTAGTTGGATTAACAGTTAGATTAACTGCATTTAAACAGTCGTCGTTACCAATTGGAGGTGTACAACTTCGAGAGATTGTAAAGGTTCCTGTTGTCGTACTTCCTGAAAGCCAATGAGCTATGTAAACGTAGTAAGTGGTACCATTTATTGTGCTAAATGTGGCTGTTTCTGGGAATGCATCAGTACAAGCAATATTAGTTAAAGAACCACAAGTTCCTGTGGCTACTGAAAGTTTTATATCAAAAGAAGGATTTGTTGTTATAGTTGTTACATTCCCATCTCCGACAAAAGTATACCAAACACCATAGTTAGACATTGAACAACCTGAAACATTAGCAATATTAGTTGTGTTAACAGTTGTGCCTGCAAGATTGGTCGTTCCGCAAGGAAGAGGTGTTGCATTGGAACATAAGTCATTAGCTGGAGGTGTAGGAGCGGGTGAACAAGTCCTACTAATGGTAAATGTACCGGTTGTGGTACTTCCTGCTAACCAATGAGCAACATAAACATAATAGGTAACACCATTTACTGTAGTAAAAGTGGCAGTTTCTGGGGCTGTATCTGTACAAACAATATTTGTCATTGAGCCACAAGTTCCAGTTGAAACCGATAATTTAATATCAAAGGAAGGATTTGTAGTGATTGTAGTCTGTTGACCATCTCCGACAAAAGTATACCAAACACCATAATTAGACATTGAACAACCTGAAACATTAGCAATATTAGTTGTGCCAACAGTTGTTCCGGCTAAATTTGAAGTTCCGCAAGGGAGTGGAGTGGCGTTTGAACATAAATCATTTGAGGGTGCCGGTGGTGCTGCCCCAATTAAAGTAACAGTAATTGTTCCGTTTAATTGATTTGTAGTACTGCAATTAAAACGATTTAATTGCATACGATAATCGCCAGTAGCTGGGGGAACGAAATCAATAGAAGCGGCTGATCCCGCACAACCCGGGCCATCATCATCATTGTATGCTAAGGAGGCAGTTCCTGCAGCATTAAAGATTGTTAATTGTGTGTCAAAACCTGAGCCGCAATTTGATACTCTATAAACATTTCCTGCTATCATATTTGTAACTAAAAAATTTCTTCTACCGCCATTATTCGTTGGAGGAGTACAAGTAATGCTATTCCCAATTATTGTTGGAGCAGCTGTTGTACAATGAATATTAGCTGTGTAGGCAGTACATTGAGCATTTATCTCAATACCGTTCAAAAAAAGTATAGTTGTGAAAGTAATAAATCGAAATACGAATAGCGGAAAAAAAAATCTCCAATTTTCTTTTATCATTGTCAGGTTTCAATTAATTTCCACTAAAATAAAAATTTTAATTTAAAATGTAACAAAACAATAATCATTTGTTAATAAATTGTTATAAAGTTTAAAAAAATCGTTAAAATCACCTTTCTATATAAGTTTTTACTTAATATTTTAAGATTGAAAATAATAAAGATTATACAAACCGACAGTTTTTAGTAAACTTATTATTTATTCTCTCATAAAATTAAATATAAAAAAACCGTCTGATTTTTCAGACGGTTTTTTTAATTTATATTTGATTTTTAAAACAGTACTTTCTTAATCGAAATATTATCATTTACGGTTTTAATTTTTAATAAGAGAGTTTGTTTACTTCTTTTTTCATTTAATGAAAACTCATTTGCATTGACAGAAAAATAGTGATTAACTTTTCTTCCTAACATATCAAAAACCTCAATTTCACTTATTTGCTCATTACCGGATCGTATAACAATGTTTTCATTTGTAATTACTTTTATTCCAAAATTTTCTACTTGGTCAATTCCAAGTGTTTCGTCTTGATACAGTAATTCAAATCTATCATTATAGATTCCAGAATTTACAGTGAAAGTATAGGGATTTGCTGACAAATCATGCACTAAGTTTAGAACTTTATCTCTCAAGTAAATGGTTTGATTGTTAGAAAAAATTCCATCAACAGCTGCTATTGCAATGGTATAAATCCCATCTGTGCTAACTTTGAAACCAAGAGGAACCACATCATTAGAATCAAACGGTAATGGTCTTCCTTGAATACAAGCTTTTTCACTATCGATTAATGAATATATTATCATTGCATTTGATGTCTTTGTATAGGCATCAAACATTCGATCTTTTTCGTAAGTAGCACCTTCTATATAACCAATTAGTGTTCTACTAACAGTTCCACTTTGAGCTACTATATCCAACCAAATTCTACTTTGTTCTTGACCGGATTGAACTTCATTAGTTGAATTTCTATAAAATTGAGTGTTATAATTTCTAACTCGCATAGAATTTGTAAAATTAGCATTGGTAGTCAAAGCGGGTCCATCTAACATTGCCACAAAGAAACTTTGACCAGCAGGAATAAATCCGTCATAGGTTTCAGGACCACTAATAGTTCCGGTACCGTTATGTATAATATAATCTGCCGAAGTATAATTGTAACCAAAACTTCCATAGAATGGGTTAGGAGTTGAATTATTAGGTAATGTACCATGTGTCCACACTCTTATTGAGCCTTCTAAATCAGGGTTAGCAGCCATAAAGTCTGTAAATCTGATAGCCGATGGATATGGATTTCCAATAAGGTTAAAATTATCATCCATATTTGTTATTATTACTCCGTTGGTACCTGGGTAATCTGCTCCCGTATAACTACCACGAGCAATAGGAACACTAATATTTCCATTATTTGGCACGCCAACAAAGTTTGCGGTAAATTGTTGTATTGTTGTATCGAAGGAATTTGGTCCTCGTACAATATAACCTTTACCGGGGATCATATTTTCGTTAGCATTTGTCCAGGTTCCAAGACCACCATTTGCATTGGCAATAGTTGAATTCCAGAAGAATCTCAAAGAAGCTGAAGTTCCCGGCGAAACCGCACTTACGTGGAATGGAGACACAGGTGAAGACCAGTATACATAATCTAATTTTCTTATAAATGCATTTCTTTTGTATTCAATATTCCCTGTATTTGAAACATCGTTTATTTGAACAAGACTAGCATCATTTTCAATTTCAAAAAGAGCAGTTGGTTCAACTTCAACCCAATCAGTTACTGTGATTGCATTTTCAGATTTTATTGTAAGCGTCGCACCATTTAAAACTCTCAAATTTTTTGCTAAACCTTCATATTCTGTTCCAATTACTTCCGGGTTATTAGGGGTTACCGGAATAGTAACACAATCCGAACTATTTGGAACACCAACAGGAGTCCAGTTATTAGCGTTATCCCAATCTAAATCGATAGTACCATTCCAAATTTTATCTTCAATCACTAAAACTTCAGTTTCATCGGTTTCAACAACGGTTGATCCATTACATAATTCGTAAGTTACTCTAGCTGTGTAAGTAGTAGAGGTTAAAGGACATACCTCAATTGTGTCAGTTGTTCCAATCATTGGTCCTGATGTTCCAGATCCTTCAAACCATTCTAAGGTTGTGATAGGAGCTCCAGATGGAACAAAACGCCATGCTTCATTAGTCACAGTCCAGTTAGGGTCTAAAGAATTTCTATTTGGAGCAACTACAGCTTGTGTACCGGTACTATTTTGAATACCTACAACAGCATTTCCTCCATTCCAAGACGGACATACATTTTTTTCTTCTATATAGACTTCAATAACATTAGAGTCTTCATATAACACCATCATACCGGTGTAAAGAATAGAATTACAAGTGTTTGAGAACATTGGTATATCATGCCATGAAGCAACTAATGCTCTACATCCGCTGTCAAGGTAAATTAATTCCCATCCAACCGTTCCACCTTTACTTGGATCGATATCATGATAAACACCATAAATAGTATTGTTGAATAAAGCACCGACAGTACTAGGTAAGTTGTTGCTGAATTGCCATCCTGCATATCCACTGGCATTTGACGTATCAAAGGTTAATGTACCGTTTGATCCAATTAAGCATGAATTATAAGTGTTGCCAAAAAAGCAGAATGAAAAAGGTAAATAAATTTCCTCTGACCATACGTCATCAATGTTAACACTCACAGGGTTTGCTAAACATTCAAATTGATAAGGAGGAGCATAGGCAATCGATTCAACTGTATAATTTGTTGTTTGTCCTAATTTTAAATAGTTAGCTTCAAGGGTCGTACAAGTTGAAGGAGCATCACAAGGTATAGGATCCGGATTGGCACCGCTTAATCCCAAACCTCCTGATGTAACCGAAGGGCAACCCAAAGCAGAAGTTCCAACGCCTTCACCGGCAGTACAAGGAGCTGTTAAACAATTTATTTGAAATGTAAAACTACCACCAATACTATTTTCAGGGTCAACCATAATGTAATAGGTTGTACCTGCTGACATGTAAAATGTATAACTTGTTTGATTACCATTTAAATCCTGAATACACGTCCAGCCTGTTCCACTACACCCTGTAGCAGATGACTTGTATTGATAATTTATGGTTGTATAGGAACTTATTTGTTCTATGGCAAAAGTTCCTGACATAGTGGGAGTGTAAGAAAATATTTTCTCTAAACCCGGTGTTGAATTGAAACAAGCGGAAGTGCTATAAATACCACTACCTGATGCTATTGTTGTACTTGTAGTGGTTCCACAACCGCTGATACTGGTTATTGAGGAGCATGGGTCAGCAGGTGTTGTTACACAAATAGTAAAACTGCCACGGTCACTACTTGAACTATAATAGCTATAAGTTCTAACATAATATGTGTTTCCAATAGTTAAACCACTTGCTGTAGCTTCTTCCGGTGAGTATGCTAGTGTTGCATCTTGACACACTAAACTTGTTAAGGAACCACAGGATCCGGAGAATATTTCAACAACAGCATCATATAATGTGTTTGGTGTCACTGTTACCGTATGTATAGTAGATGTCGCTACAAAACTATACCATACGTCATCATCAGCAGAACCGGCACATCCCGATTGTGATTGTGTTGCTCCAATTGTAGATCCAATTGTTGATGAACTACAAATGGTATTAGGATTAACCGTTAAATTAATTGCATTGCTACAATCATTATTAATGACAGGTGCAGAAGTCAATGAAATGTTATCAATCGCAGCCGGAGGTTGTGTACCACTACTATTATTATTTATCCATTCAAAAATCAATCTAAAAGTTTGACCAGCATAATCAGTTGGTAAATATACAGTTGCATTAGTCCAAGATGATTGGTTTTGATAGACGGCTAATAATACTCTTCCAGTAGGAGCAGATCCTGTTGCAGTAACTGATGCCCCATAAGTAGGAGTGTAAGATGTTGGTGTTAACCAAATTCTCATAAAATCGTTATTTGTTTGACCTCTTCCAATCCAGTCAAAGTTTAACTCAATATTTGTTTCACCTGAAGGTACAGTTACATCACGGTACAAATGTGTTCTGCGACTTGCATTTAATGTATAACTATGAGGTGGAGGTGTAATTGATGTATTATTAGTTATATATGCACATCGTACTCCAGAAAATCCTGAAGTTGCTCCGGTATTACACACCCATTGATTTCTAGTGGATACGCTTGTTGTAGCAGTCCAACCATTAGCAGCGAATGTAGTTCCACTTTCGAATCCGCCATTGGTAGCTGGATCAATCAATAATGTTTGAGCTAATGACATTTGAATTGTACACAACAATACTAATGTGATTTTTAAAAAGAGTTTGTTTAGGCTAACTTCTTTTTTTGATTTATTAATTAGTGTAGAATAATTTTTCATGACTATTAATTTTTAGGATTTTCTTTTCTTAATTTTTGACTGGACAAATATATTATAAAATCGACAAAGTGTATAGAAAAATCGATGAAATACACAAAAATAATAAAAATGTAAGAAAAGTAATATCTAAATGTTAATTTTAAATGCTCACATTTGATAATTTAGACACTTTTTTTAAACAATGATTTACTTAATTTTCTAATTTCTTTAAAAAAAATATCTACAATTTATAATTGAATGAAATAATTAATTAAATTTGTTTTTTAAGTTTTTAATTATGAGAAGATTACTAAAGTTTTTTGTCGTTTTAGCATTTGTTTCTTTTGCATTGCAATCGCAAGCCCAACTATATGTTAGCCCGGGTAGTTTTGTTTATGTTAATGATCAATACGTTACAGTAACACAAGATGTAAATTTGGCTAGTACGAGTAATATTTATTTGCGAAATGAAAGTCAATTGCTACAAAAGACTACCGGAGGTTCTTCCAATACCGGATTAGGAACATTGTCTGCATTTCAAGAAGGTACATCAAATAATTTTGGTTATAATTATTGGTGTTCGCCAGTTGGAGAACCTTCTGCTTCTGTGGGTAATTCTAATTTTGGAATTACGCTCTTAAAACGCCCGACGGGTTTAACTTCATTTGGTGGGGAAACAATCACAACTAGTTTAAATGGTACTACTACAAATACGGCACTTAATATCTCAAGCCGTTGGATTTATACTTTAACCACAACCAATCAGTATTCAAGTTGGAATTACATTGCCGCAGCAACTTCTATTGCAGCCGGTCAAGGTTTTACTATGAAAGGAGTTAGTGGTACTGATAATACTACGGTTCTTGGTTTTCAAAACAATCCAGGAAATAACCAACGGTATGATTTTAGAGGAAAACCGAACGATGGTACAATTAATATTCCAGTCGGAAATTCTGTTGATGGAGGAACGGGATACACCGAAAGTACTTTAACAGGTAATCCATATCCCTCAGCAATTAATTTAAATTTATTTTTGTTAGAAAATAACGGTTACGCTGTTGATTATGTAACAGGGGTGGTAACACCATCAGGCTCACCAATAATCAATGGTCTTGCTTATTTTTGGGAACACCAGAAACCGGCTACTTCGCATACATTAACAGATTATGTTGGTGGTTACGGTGTTTATGCTCCAAATAATGTTAATGCTTTTTCACCCGGAACCTATACAAGTGCAACTTGGAATACCTATAATGGAGATGGATCACCAAATACTACTGGTGGATCTTCCGGTACAAATTACCGCAGAATGTTTTCTCCTGTTGGGCAAGGTTTTATTATCAAAGGTGATGTTGCTTCCGGAACTGCAGTAATGAGAAATCGTTACCGTGTTTTTATAAAGGAAGGAGTGGTAAACAATTCTGAATTTGAAAGAAATGCAAATAATTATGAAACATATTCAGAATCAGATACCAATTGGCCTTCTATTCCTAACTTAACAGGAACTGATTATACACAGTTTTCTAAATTGCAAGTACCTCAAATTAGAATTCAGACCATTTTAAATAATCAATTTACACGTGAAGTTGTTTTAGCTTTCAATCCCAACGCAACGGACGGTCTTGATAATGCTTACGACGCACCAATGCAAGGTTTAAATTTACCAACAGATGTATATTTTCCATTAACCGAGAATAATCAATTTGCTATTTCTACTTTACCTTTCGATATAAATAAAAGAGTGCCATTTGCTTTAAAAGCAGTTAATCAATCTACTTTCAGAGTCTATGTTGGCGAAATTATTAATTTTGATGAGGCGGAGAATATTTTTCTTTTTGATAGTGAAACCAATATTTATCATGACATCAAAAATGGTTTTGTAGATATTACTTTACCAGCTGGTGGAACCACAGCGGATCGATTTGAAGTTACTTTCCTTGACGAATCGTTAGGTAATGAAACAATTAAAAGCGAACAATTTATGATTGTTCAAAACAATGAAAATGAATTACTTTCCATCAAAAACCCAAATTTAGTTGATTTAAAATCAGCTACATTGTTTGATATTACCGGTAAATTGATTTTTACCAAAGAAAAGTTAGGAGCCGAGGAGCTTTATTCTTTTCCTACTGTTGGATTAAGTGAAAGCATTTACATTGTAAAATTAGTAACAGCTGACAATCAGGAAATAACTAAAAAAGTTTCTATTTTTAGAGTAAATTAATAATAATCTTTATACTAATTCGAAGACAGTTCTAATCGAGCTGTCTTTTTTTATTTAATAGCATTTCAATACCTTTGTACCATTATGATTTTTGATGTTTTTAATCAAGAAATAAAAGAGTTTACTAATCAAGTTTCGCTTTTTATCAAAAGAGAAGATTTGATTCATCCTTTTATTTCCGGAAATAAATATCGAAAACTCAAATATAACCTCATTCAAGCACAAGAAGAAGGGCATAAAACCTTATTGACTTTTGGTGGAGCTTTTTCAAATCATATTGCCGCAGTTGCTTTTGCAGGTAAAGAGTATGGTTTTAAAACGATTGGTGTAATTCGTGGAGAAGAACTTTCTTCTAAAGTAATTGATAATTCTACCCTTTCCTTTGCTCATGAAAACGGTATGGAATTCTACTTTGAAACACGAGAAAATTACAGAAAAAAAGATTCAGAGGAATATTTAAAGAATTTAAAATTACTTTTTGGAAACTTTTATATGGTTCCGGAAGGAGGGACAAATACATTGGCCATTCAAGGTTGTGAAGAGATTTTAACAAAAGAAGACAATAGGTTTGACTATATTTGTTGCTCTGTAGGAACAGGCGGAACGATTTCAGGATTAATAAATACCAGCTCAAAACATCAAAAAATAATTGGTTTTCCTGCAATATCAGGAGGTTTTTTAAAAAATGATATTCGTAAATTTGTAACCAAAGAAAATTGGGATTTAATAGAAACATATACTTTTGGAGGTTATGCTAAAACATCAAATGAATTGATTGCATTTATAAATTCATTTTATTATGACACTAAAATACCTTTAGATCCCGTTTACACCGGTAAAATGATGTTTGGAATAAACGATTTGATAAAGAAAAATTATTTTCCAAAAGGATCAAAAATTTTAGCCATTCATACAGGTGGATTACAAGGTATTAAAGGGATGAATGCAAAGTTAGAAAACAAAAAATTACAAAAAATAGAGTTCAATGTTTAAAAGAATGTTATTTATTTTCGGTTTGTTAGCCATAGTATCTTGCTCAAGTTCGAAACCTGTTGTTCGAACAACTAAGAAAAGTACACCGGTAACCCGAACTACAAAGAAACCAATAGCGAAATCCAATACCTCCGGTAAATCGAATCAAAAAACAATACATAAATCTGAAAAACCAACTACCGAAGTTTTAGAAGCCACTTCTAACGTAAAAGTAACAACAGAAATGGTACTCGATTACATTGAAGATTTTAAAAATATAGCAAAAGATAATATGCGTCAACATGGTATCCCGGCAAGTATCACATTAGCACAGGGAATTCTGGAATCCGGAGTTGGACAAGGTTCTTTGAGTAAAAGGGCAAATAATCATTTTGGTATAAAATGCCATAAAGAATGGAGTGGACCAAGCGTTCGGCATGACGACGATGCGGCTCAAGAATGTTTTAGAAAATATGATGACCCAGCCGATTCTTATCGAGACCACTCTTTGTTTTTGACTTCCAGAAGTAGATATGCATCTCTTTTTAAATTGGACAAAGATGATTATAAAGCATGGGCAAAAGGTCTTCGTGCTGCAGGATATGCAACTGACACAAAATACCCTGATAAATTGATTAGTTTAATTGAACGCTATCAGTTATATCAATATGATGAAGAAGTGTTAGATAGTTCAGCTTCTCCTTCAAATAAAGTTGTTTCAAATAAATCTGCTGAAAAAGAATATGTTGTAACCAAAGGTGACACATTGTATTCACTTTCTAAAAAGTTCAATATTTCAATAGAAGAAATAAAACGCAACAATAACATGAAATCAGATTCACTTTCTGTGGGTCAGGTTATTTACCTAAAATAATTCAAAAAATTACCCATGCAATACCAAAGAAGCAGCAAATTATTTGCGGAAGCTGAAAAAGTTATACCCGGCGGAGTTAACTCTCCTGTTAGAGCATTTAAAGGAGTTGGTGGAACTCCAATTTTTGTAAAAAGTGCCAAAGGGGCTTATTTATATGATGAAGATGGAAATAAACTCATTGACTATATAAATTCTTGGGGTCCGATGATTTTGGGTCATGCCCATGAACCGGTCATACAAGCTATCACCGAAAGAGCTAAATTGGGAACTTCTTTTGGAATGCCCACCGAGTTGGAAACGCAAATTGCAGAATTAGCCGTTTCAATGGTGCCCAACATTGATAAAATTCGTTTCGTTAATTCAGGTACAGAAGCTTGTATGAGTGCTATTCGTCTGGCTCGCGGATTTACGAAAAGGGATAAAATTATAAAATTTGCCGGTTGTTATCATGGTCATTCCGATTCGTTTTTAATTCAAGCGGGAAGCGGAGCCAGTACGTTTGGTATGCCAAATAGTCCGGGTGTAACTCAAGGAACTGCAAAAGACACTTTATTGGCTCAATATAATAATTTGGAAAACGTTCGGGAATTATTTGAAAACAATAAAAATGAAATTGCAGCTATTATAATTGAACCCGTAGCCGGTAATATGGGATGTATTCCTCCAAAAAAGGGGTTTTTAGAAGGATTAAGGGATTTATGCTATGAAAACGACACTTTATTAATCTTTGATGAAGTTATGACTGGATTCAGACTGGCAAAAGGTGGAGCACAAGAGTTGTACAATATTGATGCTGACATTGTTTGTTTTGGAAAAGTTATTGGTGGAGGTTTGCCGGTGGGAGCTTTTGCAGCAAGAAGTGAAATAATGAATTATTTGGCTCCATTAGGGCCGGTTTATCAAGCCGGAACGCTATCCGGAAATCCATTGGCTATGGCGGCCGGTTTAGCAATGCTATCGGAACTTAATACAGATTCAGAAATTTTTAAAAGATTAGATGAAAAGACTGCCTATTTAGAAAATGGAATACGTCAGGTTTTACTGCAAAATAAAGTTGTTTTTACTATCAATCGTGTGGGTTCAATGATTTCCGTTCATTTTAATGAAACTCCGGTTATTGATTTTGAAACAGCAAAAGGAGGGGATAATGAAAGGTTTAAAAAGTTCTTCCACGGATTATTGCAAGAAGGGATTTACATTGCTCCTTCCGCTTATGAAACATGGTTTATAACAGATGCTCTAACTTACGACGATTTAGATTTGACTATTAAAGCAATCGAAAAGGTTTCAAGAAATTTATAAAAAAAATCCCGGTTTTGTACCGGGATTTTTTTATTGCATTTTGTATTTTAAATTGGTTAATTTATTATACAATTCTTTATTTTCTGACAACTTTTTTGATTGCTCTTCACTCAAGCCACTTAAAAGTTTTTTTCCAAATCGCTCGTAAATTGCTGACTTTTCTTCGTAAGATTTAGCATTGTTAACAGCCTCATTTCTCATAATTAATATGTTGAGAAAATCATTTTTTAATTCAGGTGTTAATTCAACAACTGAGGAAAGTTCTCTTAATTCATTGTAAGCCATTTCTTTAACATTCAATTCTTTAGAATTAGCATCAGCCACTGATTTAATATTTGACTGTGCATTTGCTGAAAAACAAAAGGCAAACATTAATACTACTATAGAAACAATTTTTTTCATGATAAAGTTAATTATTTAATTTGTTAGAAAGCGAATATAAATCAAAAAGGCTAATTAACAAAATATTATCTTGAAATTTATTTCCGCTCGTTTTCTTTTTTTGCTTTTTTGTTTCTTCGACTTTCCATTTTGTCTTTTCTTTCTGCATGATTCGCTTCCCATTTTGAAAATTGATCCGCTGTAAGAATTTTTTTCATCTCAGCCTTCATGGCAATTTGTTCATCTAATGCTTCATTTTTCATAGCAAATTTTTCGTCTTTACTTATTGTTTTTCCGGCTTCTTTATTTGCTTTCCATTGTGCCTTTTTTGCTTCTCTTTTTTTGGCTTGTTCTAAGACAATTTTTTTAATTTCTCCTTGCTGTTTGGAATTTAAATCCAGCTGAAGAGTCATCCTTTTAACTTGAATTTCAGCTTGTTGTTCAGGCGAAAGACTTTCGCGATTTTCCATTCGGGCTTTTCTGTCTCTTTTTTGTTCTGCCTTTTCTTGAGCAAATGTTAGAAATCCGACTAACATAACTGCAACAAATACTAATTTTTTCATTTTCTTTAATTTTAATGATTATACTGCTAAGACTTTACAATTTGAAAAAGGTTTAATATTTAATTTTTATTTGCATAAATAGTAACAATATAAATTTTATATATTGCATACAATTAACCATACAAATCTTTAAAATTATGAATGAATTAGAGAATTCAAATCAAAAACCAATGTCAGTAAAAGACTGGCTCATTACCTTGTTAATCATGGCCATTCCTTTGGTAGGATTTATTATGCTTTTTGTATATGCTTTTAGCGATACCGAAAATGTAAATCGAAAAAATTGGGCAAAAGCACAATTGATTGTTTTAGCTGTAGTAATTGGTTTAGTGATTTTATTTGGAATTTTGTTTGGAGCGATATTTGCTTCCGCTCTTGCAGGTTCTCAAAACTACTAGAAATAAATAATCCCGACTAATAAAAAGTCGGGATTTGTTTTATTGGATCTCTGTTCTTATTAACTTTTTAGTTCAACAGTTTTTAATTCTCCATCAACATTTACTTTAACTAAAGCGTGTTTAGCTAAACCTTTCATCGCAGCATCCCATTTCTTTCCGCTTAAAGCAGTTTTTTCTTTTAGTTCACTTAAGCCAATGTTGTTGGATGTTTTTAGTATTTCAATGATTACTTTTTCATCATCTGTCAATTCAACTTGTTTTTTTTCTGGACGCATTTGAGGAAAAAATAAAACCTCTTGAATGGACTGGTTATTGGTTAAAAACATGATTAAACGGTCCATGCCGATTCCTAAACCTGAAGTTGGAGGCATACCATATTCTAATGCTCTTAAAAAATCGTTATCAATAAACATCGCTTCATCATCCCCACGGTCTGCTAATTTTAATTGGGCTTCAAAACGTTCGCGTTGGTCAATTGGATCATTTAATTCTGAATAAGCATTTGCAATTTCTTTGCCGCAAACCATTAATTCAAATCGTTCTGTTAGTTCAGGGTTTGAGCGATGTTCTTTGCATAGCGGACTCATTTCTTTTGGATAATCCGTAATAAAAGTAGGTTGTATAAAATTTCCTTCGCATTTTGCTCCAAAAATTTCATCAATTAATTTCCCTTTACCCATCGTATCATCCACTTGTATTCCCATTCCTAAAGCAGCTTTTCTAATTTCATCTTCCGATTTTCCTGAAATATCAAAACCCGTAAATTGAATGATGGCATCGGTCATGGTTACACGGGCATAAGGTGCTTTGAAATTCACGTTATACTCTCCAAAAGTTGCATCAGTTGTTCCGTTTACTTGTAAAGCACAGTATTCTAATAAGTTTTCTGTAAACTCCATCATCCAATTGTAGTCTTTGTAGGCTACATAAATTTCCATGGCAGTGAATTCCGGGTTGTGCGTTCTGTCCATTCCTTCGTTGCGGAAGTTTTTTGAGAATTCATAAACCCCGTCAAATCCACCAACGATAAGCCTTTTTAGGTATAATTCATTAGCAATTCGCATGTATAAAGGAATATCTAAACTATTGTGGTGGGTGATAAACGGACGTGCCGCCGCTCCACCTGGAATAGATTGCAAGATGGGAGTTTCAACTTCAAAGTAACCTCTGTCGTTAAAAAAAGTTCGCATGGCATTAAAAAGTTTTGTTCTTTTAACAAAAACTTCTTTTACATGCGGATTTACCACTAAATCAACATATCGCATACGGTAACGTAATTCAGCATCGTTAAATGCGTCGTATACTTTCCCGTCTTCGTCTGTTTTTGGTAAAGGTAATGGACGTAAAGTTTTGCTCAAAAAAGTAAAATGGTCAACACGAACGCATTGAGCACCCACTTTTGTGGTAAATAATTCACCTTCTATACCTACAAAATCGCCTAAATCGGTTAGCTTTTTAAAAACTTGGTTGTATAAGGTTTTGTCTTCGCCCGGGCAAAGCATATCACGGTTTACATACAGTTGAATACGACCTGTGCTGTCTTGTAATTCAGCAAAACAAGCTTTTCCTTGATCGCGGATACTCATGATTCTTCCGGAAATAATCACCTTTTTTCCTTCTTCAAAGTTTTCTTTAACTTGTTTGGAAGTATGGTTAACAGGAAATAAATCGGCAGGATAGGGATTGATCCCTAACTGACGAAGTCCGTTGAGTTTTTCTCTTCTGATGATTTCTTGTTCCGAAAGTTGCATAATATCGTTTTTTAAGCGTGCAAAGATAGGTAAATTTTAGATTTTTTAATGATTGGAATTTTAGATAGTTTGATTTTAGGAGCGAATTTATTTTGAAAAAGGAATTTTTTATGAATTCATTTTTAGCCCCGACAGCAGCGGCATCCTTTTGCAAAGCAAAAGATAGAGCGGATGGCGGGAACATGGATTACTGAAAAAGCCCAAGCCATTCGCTTCAAAAAAAAACAGGTATATATATTAAGGTATAAAATTGTATTTTTGTAATTTAAATATGGATTATGAATAAAGTGGTTTGGAAGGATGATTTAGGTTTAATGGATTATAAATTGGCTTGGGATTTTCAGGAAACTTTATTCAAGGAGATTGTCGATTTAAAAATTCGTAACAGGCGAGAGGAGGCTAATTTACCAACCTCAAATTATTTTTTATTTGTTGAGCATCCGCACGTTTACACGTTAGGCAAAAGTGGGGATTTAAGTAATTTGCTATTGAACGAAAATCAATTAGCAGAAAAAGGAGCGACTTTTCATAAAATTAACCGAGGCGGAGATATTACTTATCACGGTCCCGGTCAAATCGTAGGTTATCCGATTTTGGATTTAGAAAATTTTTTTACAGATATTCATAAGTATCTGCGTTTGCTCGAAGAAACCATTATTTTGGCATTAGCTGAATATGGTTTAAAAACTGAACGCAGTCCGGGCGAAACGGGAGTTTGGTTAGATGTAGGAACGCCGTTTGCGAGAAAAATATGTGCCATGGGTGTTCGGGCTTCGCGATGGGTCACCATGCATGGATTTGCTTTGAATGTAAATGCAGACTTGGGTTATTTTGATAATATTATTCCGTGTGGTATTCGTGGGAAAGCGGTTACTTCTTTGCAAGTGGAGTTAGGGATTGAAAAAGTAAATGAAGAAGAAGTAAAATCAAAAATTTTAAAACATTTTGAACATCTTTTTGAGTGTGAATTAAAAGCTGCTGTTTTGAATGATTCTTTAAATAGAACAAAGATTGATCAAAAGTGATAGGTTTTATAGATGACATCTTTTTTTATTTTGTCGTTTTTTTTGAACACAGATTTTAGAAATTAGAAAAATTTTTGAAATATATTTTTATACAACAATCTAACAATCTAAAAATCCAATTTCAATTGTTCGGGCAGTAAACGAAAACTCAGTCGGTGGTATTTTGTTATGCCGTATTTTGCGATTGCTTCTCTATGTTCTTTGGTTGGGTAGCCTTTATTTTTTTCCCAATTATACATTGGGAATTCCTCATGAATTTTATTCATGTAATCATCTCGGTAAGTTTTGGCCAAAACGGAAGCGGCTGCAATGCTCATGTATTTACTGTCTCCTTTTACGATGCAACTGTAGGGAATGTTGTTGAGTGGTTTAAAACGATTTCCGTCAACGATAATAAATTCAGGTGTAGGAGTTAATTTCAAAATACTTTCTTGCATAGCTTGAATAGACGCATTAAGTATATTGATTTTGTCAATAAGTGCTGGCTCGAGGTGTGTGTAGCTAAAAGAAATAGCTTGTTCTTCTATAATAGGTCTTAAGTTTTCTCTGATTTTTTCGGATAATTGTTTGGAGTCGTTTAGTAGTGGCAGCGAAAAGTTCTCAGGCAATATGACTGCGGCTGCAGTTACAGGGCCGGCAAGGCATCCACGTCCGGCTTCATCGGTGCCGGATTCGAGTTTAAAATTGGAATAATTTATAATTAACAAACAGACTAAATTTAATAATAGGTAAATTTAACATTAAAGATTGTAATATAATTGTTAGATTTGGCACAATTTTTAAAAATTTGTTAAAACATTTAAAAATGTATTAACATCAAGCAATAATAAATTATTTTTACAAAAAAAAGGTTATGAACAATAAATTATTATCCACAGGAGTGCTCTTGTTTTTTGCCTGTTATATTACAGTAGCACAAACTACAGAAAAAAGAGCAAAAATTATTTCGAATTACGATTTAAATTTTCTGAATGAACTATCGCAACAGTTAGAGATTGATTATTTAGAAAATAAAAGATTAGCCTACGAAGTAGCAAAAGAAAAAAATTGGCCGTTGAAGTTTAGAGCGGAGGATGGTTCTATGTCTGAACTTCAAGGTATAGATAATAATGGAAATCCAATTTATTATCAAACAGATAATAGAGGAGCTACCAGAACTATTAATGCACATCATATAAATACAGCCGGTTCATTAGGTTTAAATATAAATGGACAAAATATGATTGCCGGAGTTTGGGATGGTGATGCAATTAGAATTTCTCATCAAGAATTTCAAGGAAGAGCAATCAATAAAGATGGAGTAAGTTTTACAAATTATAATGATAACAGCGACCATGGAACACATGTAGCTGGAACTATTATTGCAGCTGGTATCAATATAAATGTGAAAGGAGCAGCTTTTCAAGGAAATGCATGGGGTAATGATTGGAATTCTGACACGTCAGAACTGGCCAGCCAAGCTGCAGAAGGATTATTAGTTTCTAATCATTCATACGGACCAAATGCTGAATTTTTAAGTGCATGGCAGTTTGGAGCATATAATTTTACTTCTAGAATATATGACCAAATAGCATTTAACGCACCCTATTTGCAGATTGTAAAATCGGCTGGAAACGATCGTACAACTCCTGGTTATTCGGGAAAAGGTGGTTATGATTTGCTAACTGCTGCTAGTTTATCTAAAAATGTATTAACGGTTGGAGCAGTAGAGCAAGTTACAAATTATACAAGCCCAGCTTCAGTTGTTATGAGTAATTTTAGTAGTTATGGACCTGCAGATGATGGGAGAGTAAAACCAGACATTGTTGCCAAAGGTGTAGGAGTTTTGTCGACAAGTTCTTTTAGTAATACAGCTACTGTAACAAAAGATGGAACTTCTATGTCATCTCCAAGTGCTGCGAGTGGTGTGTTGTTACTGCAACAATATTATGATGAGTTAAATGATAATTTCATGCGAGCTGCAACAGTAAAAGGGCTAGTTATTCATACTGCTCGTGAAGCTGGATTGCAACCAGGACCTGATTCCTCTTTTGGATGGGGTTTGATGGATGTTAGAGCAGCTGCATTAGTAATTCAAGGTAATGGAGAAACATCAATTATCGAAGAAAATGTTTTAAATCAAGGAAGTTCATATAGTTTTGATGTAATTAGCGATGGTGTTAACGAATTAGTAGCTACAATTTCTTGGACAGATCCGGAGGGTCCAATAGTTAACACTGGTACAGTAGATATACAAACTCCAGTATTAGTTAATGATTTAGATTTAAGAATAACTAAAAACGAAGAAGTATATTTTCCATGGAAACTAAGTGCAACAGCATATGCAAGTCCTGCAACATTAGGTGATAATTCAGTTGATAATGTTGAAAAAGTTCAGGTAGCAAATGCTGCAGGGACATATACAATTACCGTTTCTCATAAAGGGAATCTTCAAGGAGGTTTACAGAATTATTCCCTAATTGTTTCTGGTATAGATGAGTCATTAAGTTTGGTTTCTAATGAAAAATTAAATTACTCTGTTTATCCAAACCCAGTTAAAGATTATTTATTTGTAAATTTTGATAACAATAATTCAGAAGAACTTGAGTTAAGTTTATATGATTTGAATGGTAGAATGATTATGAGTGAATCGCATTTGGCTTCTACTGGACAAAAAATGATTAACATGCAGCAATTAGATTTAGGAGTTTATTTTCTGGTAATTTCAACTAATGGTTCTGTTAAGACGCATAAAATTATAAAAAATTAAAATTATTTTTATTACATGAAAACTCAAATCTCGATTATTTTTTTATTTATTCAATTTTCTTTTTTTGCTCAAGACATGAGCCAAAGTTTAATTTCTACCAATGGTAGTTCAAATTCAACCGGTTTGATAGATTTGAAACCTTTTGAAAATAACTCTAAAGTTGAAGGTAGTCAATACGTAATTGATAAATTTTTACCGGCTACTATAGAAGGTGTAGAAGGAACACACTTGATGCGTTACAATGCTTTAAATGATGATATTGAATACCAAAAAGAAGAAAATAAAATTTTTGTATTAGACAAAACAAATAAGAAGTATGATGTTGTTTTTACAACGAATAAACAAAAATTTGGTGTCTATGAATATACTGATATTAAAGGAGAAATGGTAAAAGGTTTTTTAATAGAATTATATGCGGGGAATGTTTCCTTATTGAAAAGAGAAAAGGTTAAGTATGTTAGTGAAAAGTATCCCAAAAGTGGGTACGAGGATTTAATCCCAGCACACTATGAAAGAGCCGATGACGAATTTTACATTAAAAGCGGAAATAATATTTTAGCCTTTCCAAAAAATAAAAAGGCATTGATTAAAATGTACCCAGACAAGAAGTCTAGTTTAGATGACTTTTTTAAAAAAAATAGAGTTTCATTTAAAAATGAAAAAGATATAATCTCTATTGTTGCTTTTTTGTCAAGTCTAGAAAATTAAGATTATAATAATTATGTAAAGGGTTTAGTTATTACTAAACCCTTTTTTTGTTTATAAAAATCAAATACCCTTTTTTTAAAATAATATATTGTTAAAAAAATTACGCAACCTTTTGTTAAATTTTGCATCTTAAAAAATGGTATTTGGTTTCAATGACTAAGCTTAATATTTTTTTAACATTAGAAAAACATTATTATTCCGAGGTAATATTTGTTTATTTAAGAAATTATTAAGAAGTTTGCGGAATAACTAACTCAAATAAATTTAATATGAGATCAAAGTTCAAATGGATTTTTACGCTTTTACTAGCGTTTTCAATGCAGTTTTCTTTCGCTCAAGAGAAAACCATTAGTGGTATCGTAACAGAAAGCGGCTTGCCACTGCCTGGAGCAACAGTTCTGGTTAAAGGAACAAATAATGGGGTTTCGACTGATTTTGATGGAAAATATTCCATTCAAGCAAAATCAGGTGATGTCCTTGAGTTTTCTTACGTAGGTATGAAAACAAAATCAGTTACTGTAGGTGCATCAAATAAAATTGATGTTACAATGGAGTCTGATACCAATTTAGAAGAGGTTGTAGTTGTTGGTGTTAATACCAAAACTAGAGCACAACTTACTTCTGCTGTGTCAAATGTAACTTCAGAACAATTAGCAAGAATTGCTCCTTCGGTGAGTATTGACAACATGCTACAAGGTCAGGCATCTGGTGTACAAGTTACAGCTCAGAATGGTAAACCAGGGCAAACGGCTTTTATAAGAGTACGTGGTATTGGTTCTATCCAAGCTGGTAATGAGCCTTTGTATATTGTTGATGGTGCTCAGATTAGTGAAGGTGATTTAAATGGTATTAATCCTGCTGATGTTGCATCTGTCAGTGTTTTAAAAGATGCCGCTTCCACCTCTATTTATGGTGCTCGTGGTGGTAATGGTGTTGTTTTGATAACTACTAAACGTGGTTCTAAAGACAGAGATGCTGTTATTAACTTTAATTCAAGAGTAGGTTTTACTAGAAGAATTAAAGATAATTTTACTATGATGAATGCAGAGCAAAAACTTCAATATGAAAGAGAATTAGGTATTGGAGTAGGTGGTAATGTTTCTTCTCAAGCTGAATGGGATCGTTTAGTAGGTCTTGATCACAATTGGGAAGATGATTTACTTGACGATGGATTCGTTACTTCAAATTCAATCTCAATCACTGGAGGTGATACTAAAACAAGATATTTCTTGTCATTAGCTAATGATGAAGATTCTGGTATTATTCGTGATATTAAAGAATACAGACGTATCGCTGGAAGATTAAATGTGGATTATGATGCGAAAAAATGGTTAACTGTTGGAACAAGTTTGTCTTTCTCTACAGTAGAATTAGCTGACTCTAGAGATAGAAATAACGTGCAAAACCCTTTCAGAGCAATGTATGATTATTTGCCATACCAAACATTATTTTTGTTTGATGCAGATGGTAATCAGTTGTTTGATGATTTTGGTAGACCTCGTTACAACCCAACTTCTGCAGGTTATCCTGTAAAAGATGAGATTTTGTATAACCGTACACAAAGAATTTTCAATCGTTTTATTGGAAACATGTTTGCTGAGTTAAAATTAGCCAAAGGGTTAACTTTCAGAACACAAGGTTCTGGGGTATATGAGCAATTCAGACGTGAGAATTACCTTGAGGCTGGTTCTACTTTAGATTTGATTGTAAATGGTGGAGAGCCAACAGGTTCAAGAACGGACAACGGTTCTTTTGATTTTACTTACAACTTTTTAAATCGTTTAAATTACCAAAAAACATTTAACGAGAAACATAATTTTGACGTATCGATTTTGTCAGAGTATATTGAGAATAACACCAGAACTTATTTGGCAAATGGTATTGGTGGTTTTTTACCGGGTCCAGGAAAGCCTAATTTGTTGGATGTGGCTAATGAACCAAATAATGTAGATGGTAATTGGTTTCAATTTTCACTTTTTTCGTTAGCAGGTAATATAGATTATAACTATGACGGAAAATACATTGTTACAGCAACTGTACGTCGTGATGGTTCGTCTCGTTTTGGTTACAATACTCAGTATGGAACTTTTTATTCAGGAAGTTTGGCTTGGAATATAGCAGAAGAGAACTTTATGAAAGGTGGTAAAGTGGATGTGTTAAAATTAAGAGCTTCTGCAGGAACATCGGGGAATGACCAAATTGGACGTTATACTTCAAGAACTACATTCACATTTACGCCTTATAATGGAGAAACTACAACTGGACCAGGTAACTTTGGTGATCCAAATTTATCTTGGGAACAGAATTTTAATTATGGTGTCGGTTTGGAGTTTGCTGCTTTTAACAGTAGATTAAGAGGTTTGGTGGATTATTACAGCAGAACAACCACAGATTTATTATTAGGAAAACAATTGTCCTTTTCAACTGGTGCTAATGCTGTAACTGGGAATCTTGGAGAAATGGTTAACACTGGTTTTGAGTTTGAGTTGGCTTATGATGTGATTAGAAATGAAAACTTAAAGTGGACCGTTCAAGGAAATTTGAATCTATATGACAACGAAGTTAAAAAATTAGATGGGACTGATCAATTATTTGTAGCTTCTAATTTTTATACAGTTTTAGAGATTGGTGAAGAGGTAAATACTTTCTTTTTACCACGTTATGCAGGAGTTAATCCGGCTAATGGAGAAGCTTTGTATTATGATACCGAGGGTAACATAACCAATGTTGCTGATGGTAACGAAGTGGCCCTTTCAGGAAAATCTCCTTTTGCTCGTTTTGATGGTAGCTTTAATACCAACATCGAATACAAAGGAATCGATTTATCTGCCAATTTTTACTTTAAGTATGGTAATTACACGTACAACATCGTGGAACAAAATATGTTAAGTGATGGTGATAATGCTGTAAACTCGAACCAACGTTTAGATGCTTTTAATTATTGGAGAGAGCCAGGTGATGTGAATGTTTTACCTCGTCCTTTTAGCAACGCAAATCAAACTTCGGATCGTTTCTTACAGGATGCTTCGTATATCCGTTTAAGAAGTGTTCAGTTAGGGTATACGATTCCTAAAAAGTTCCTTGAAAAAACTTCGCTTCAAAACATTAGATTTTATTTAGCCGGTACAAATCTTTGGACGTATGCACCTTACTTCAAAGGAGATCCTGAGGTTGGTATTGGTTCAGGTGAAACACAGGGTGCAAACGTAATTCCGGGTGAGTTTAATCTTTATAGTTATCCTACTACGAGAAACATTTCTTTCGGAGTTGATGTTAAATTTTAAAAATAAAAATGATTATGAAAAAATATTTTAGATTATTGCTTGTTGGAGCTGTCTTTAGTGTAGTTGTATCATGTGATGATAAATTAAACTTAGACCCTCTTGCTCAAGTTCCTTCAACTACAGCATTGGTTACTGCTCCTGATTTTGAAAATGGAGTTCGTAATTTGTATGTTGTCATGAGAAGAGAAAGTTATTATTCAGGAAACTTAATTTCTTTTCCTGATGTTCAGTCAGACAACCTTACTTTTAAAGAAGCAGGTAGACAAACGCAACGTGTAGCCCACGAGTGGCGATACAACAGTAATGCTACACAAGGAGCTTTTATGGCTAGTTGTTATTCTGTAGCTCAAAGAGCAAATTTTGTCCTTGAAAACATTGATCGTTTAGAAGACGGTGAATTTAAAGATAATATTATAGGTGAAGCAATTGCAGCTAGAGCTTTAGCACATTTTGATGTTGTTAAAACATTTGCACCTATACCATCATCAAGTGCTTCTGCAAATTCAGCACCGGGTATGCCATATATGTTTAGTTCTGATATCAATCAATTACCGTCAAGAATCCCAGTTGGTGAGTTTTATGATAATTTGGTAACAGATTTAACTACTGCTTTACCTCTTATCTCAGCTAATAATGGTTCTGGCAGACTAAATAAAGACGGTGTTAATGCCTTATTATCTCGTTTGTATTTATATATGGGTCGTTGGCAAGATGCAATCAACGCAGCTAATGCAGTTACTACAGCTACTGGTACTAGAGCTGACTTCACAGGAATTTGGAATGATTCTAATAGTTCTGATATTATTTTTGATATCAAATTAAATCAAGTAAATCCTGAAACTCCTGGAGTTCCATACAACCAAACGTTACCTTCTGGAATTCGTTCAGAGTATGTTTGTTCTTTCCAATTGTTCCAATTGTATAACAATTCTGATATCCGTAAAACAGCTTATATCACAACTGCTCCATTTGATGGAAACAACTATAACCATGTTATTAAATGGTTATCAAGTGTAAATAACCAAAGTACAGGTCGTGTAAACGTTAAAGTTTTACGTAAAGCAGAAGTTTTATTAAACAAAGCAGAAGCTCATGCTAATTTAAATCAAGATGTTGAAGCTTTAGCAGCGTTAGATGAATTAAGACAAAATCGCTATGCTCCATTTGTTTCAGGTGGTGAAACTGGACAAGCTCTAAAAGATGCAATTCAACTAGAAAGACGTTTAGAATTGGCTTTCGAAGGACATAGATTCTTCGATTTAAAACGTCAAAACAAAGCAATAGAAAGAGATCCAAATTATGGTGATTTTGCTGATGGTACCGGTTTATTACCACTTGAGCCAACTTTACCTGCAGGTGATTGTAGATTTAACATGCCAATTCCACAATTGGAGTTGAATGTTAATCCAAATATGACTCAAAACGAATGTACATTTTATTAATATAAAGCTATGAAAAAAATTCTTTTACTAACAGTCTTGTCTGTCTTTATGTTTGTCGGTTGTGATACTGATGACGACAGACTAATTTATAATGGTGATGACATTGCCTATTTTGATACCGCAACAGGAACTTTTTTGGTGACTGCCGATAATCCATCTTTTATGATTAAAGTTTTAACAACTACTTTATCTACTTCAGATAAATCATATAATGTAGTTGTTTATGTAGATGATGCTGAAGGTGTTCCTACTCCTGCCGGAGTAGAAGCTGTTTTAGCTTCTACAACTGTAACAATTCCTGCCGGTGAGTATTTTGGAATGATTACTGTTAATGGAAACTTTGAAGCTGCTTTGGAAAGTGGTTCAAGATTAAGCTTAAGACTTGAAGATGGTTCAGGTAAAGTTGCAGGTTTTAAAAACACCTATGCTTTAGATGTTTTCAAATTATGTGAATCTGATTTAGCAGGTGTTTATAATGTTACCACTACTTATGGTTTCCATGATTTCTTACCTGATTACAACCCAAACACTGTAGAAGGAGTTGTTATTTCTAGTGAAGGTGGTAATGTTTATTCTGTTACTGATTTCTCAGGAGGATTATACAGTACAGGTCCTTATGCTACAGCCTATGGTACCGGAGCAGCCGATAATTCATTGGTTTTCTCTGATGTTTGTGGAAATATAACTTGGTCAGGTCAAACTGATCCTTGGGGTGATATTAATATGAATGGTGTAAATTCAGTTGATTCAGCAACAGGAGTAATTACTATTTCTTGGTTCTGTACAGGTTACGGAGAAAATGGAGTGTCTGTTTATACTCCTCAATAATTAATTTTAATCTTTATTAAATGAAAAATATATTAAAATCTTTCGGTATCATTTTAGCTTTAGTAGTAGTAGCTTGTAGTACTAAAGAAGATGATTCTGTTTATTTAAATGACAGGACTTCTGTAGCTTATTTTGTTCCTGGTTCTGCAGGTACCTTATTTGTACGTGAAGATTCAGCTTCAGTATTCGAAGTTAAAGTAGGTGTTTCCGAAGCTAAAAGTTTTGCTCGTAATTTCGAAATAGAAGTACTTCCAACATCAACAGCTAACCCAGATTCATATACTATTCAATCTGGAGTTTTTACAATTCCTGCAAATAGTGTTGTTGGTTCTTTTACTGTTACGGGTGATTTCGCAAATGCATCTTTAAGTGGAGAAATTTTAAGACTTAAACTTTTAGGTGTTGAAGACACTATGTTGGGTTCTAGAGATGTTTTTAACTTAACTATCATTAGATTATGTCCTCTTAATGCAAGTTTTACAGGTGCTTATACACTTACTCAAGTTACACCTGGTTATGCACCAGCTGCTGGGGCACCAGTTTTTGGTAATAATGTTACCGTAAATGTAACAATGGGTTCAACTGAATTAGAAAGACAATTTGAAGTAAAATTTTACCCAAGTTTAGGTTTAGGTAATCCTTCAAATGTTCCAGTTGTATTTGAATTATCTTGTGGTAATGTTAACATGATAGGTAACTCATCAGCTTCTGGAATTGGATGTGGTGGAAGTATTGAAGTTGGTCCAACAAATGGAACTCCTTCAACTTTTGATGCCAATGATGATTCAGTTTTTGAAATTACGTTCCATGAAGATTCATCTGGAGGAGCCGGTTCTTGTAGTGCTGGTCAACAAACTACAATTCGTTTAGAAAAACAATAATTATAATTTATTATTATAATTTTAGAAGCCCGCTCTGTGCGGGCTTCTTTTATTATTTTTTTATTATTTTTGTCTCCAATTTTATTGTATGAAATATTTAATTGTAGTTTTCTTTTTTTATTGTAATGTTTTTTCTCAGGTCAGAGAGGAAAAAGTTCTCAAAGAAGTACCTGTGAGGACTAACAATAGGATTACTAACAATAGCCCTTCATCATTTGATGATTCAAAAGATAAAAAAGTTGCATCTATTGCTAAAATCTCAGAATATAAAATCATCACAATCGAACGTGATACTACTCATTATGACACTTCTTTAACCATTCAAAAAGAATATAAATACAATTACCTTCGCAAAGATATTTTTGGTTTACAACAATTTGCAAATGAAGGACAAACCTATACTACATTGGATTTTGGACTAACTCAATTCAATCCTTATCCGGAAATTGGTTTAACCGGTAAACATTTTAATTTTTTAACTGCTAATGATATTCTTTATTATCATGTGCCAACTCCATTAACGGAATTGTATTTTAAAACCGTGATGGAACAAGGTCAAAACCTCGATGCTTTCATTACTTTGAATACATCCGAAAGACTAAATTTTTCTATTGCATATAAAGGACTTCGTTCCCTCGGAAAATATATCAATCAGCTTTCCAGTACCGGAAATTTTCGCTTTTCAACCAGCTATCAAACAAAAAGTAATCGCTATCAATTAAAAGCTCATTTTACAGCACAAGATATTTTAAATGGTGAAAATGGGGGGATTATCAATTTAGAAGATTTTGAAGGAGGTGAGGAAGATTTCAGAAATCGTGCTCGAGTGCAAGTGTATCTCAATGATGCAGAATCGCTGCTAAAAGGGAATCGTTACTTTTACGACCATTATTTCAGAATTAATAAAAACGATGCTCAAAATAATCTTTATTTACATCATCAACTAAATTATGAACATAAGTTTTTTAATTACAAGCAATCTACCATTGCCACAACAATTATCTCTGATGAAGGGAATCGTGTAGTCAATCGTTTTGGTGATTCTTATGTGCTTAGTAATATCAATGATGAAAACCGTTACAATAGATTGTATAACAAAATTGGAGCTTTATACGAAAATAAATTACTGGGTGAGTTCCAGTTTTTTCTGGAAGATTTTAGATTCAATTATTTTTATAACAGGGTAATCGTTCAAAACGATCAACTTATTCCAAGTAATCTAAGCGATGAAATTCAATCTGTTGGAGGACAATATACCTATCAAAAAAACAAATGGAACGGAAAATTCAGTTATTCTACTTCCATCACAGACCAAAGTTTATCTAATCTTGATGCGAAATTACTTTTTAAATACAACGATAAAAACAGTTTTGATTTTCGTTTTCAAAATTTAAATCGTTTGCCGAATCATACCTTTTCTTTGTTTCAAAGCAGTTATGTCAATTACAATTGGGTCAATACTTTTAAAAATGAAAAAATTAATAACATCGAAGTAAAAGCCAAAACCCAATGGTTAGACTCGGCAATTCAACTCACAACGCTTAATGATTTTCTTTATTTCGGTCAAGTCACATCTTCGGAAGATCAATTATTGGTTTCACCAAAACAATACGATAATACCATTAATTACTTGAGCATAAAAGCAGGAAAAGATATAAAATTCTGGAAGTTAGGATTCGATAACACCGTGCTTTATCAAAAAGTAGATCAAGAGGATGACATATTAAACGTTCCCGAACTCACACTTCGAAGCACATTATATTTTTCAGGCCATTTTTTCAAAAAAGCACTTTTTCTTCAAACCGGTGTAACGGTGAATTATTTTAGCAAGTATTTCGCCAATGATTACAATCCGGTAATAGCTGATTTTTATGTGCAAAACACTCAAGAAATAGGTGATTTTCCCATGATTGATTTCTTTGTCAATGCCAAAATAAAAACAGCAAGAATTTATCTCAAAGCAGAACATTTTAATGCAGCTATGACGGGATTCAATTACTATTCTGCACCCAATAATCCGTACAGGGATTTTATAGTTCGTTTCGGACTCGAATGGAATTTCTTCTTATAAGGAGCGGAAGCACTCGGGCTTTTTCAGTTATTCATTTTCCCGCCATCCGCTATATCTTTTGCTTTGCAAAAGGATACCGCTGCTGTCGGGGCTAATATGTTAACCATAAAAAAAATAATTTCAAAAGTTAAGCGATCCAATAATCCATCCACTGAATAATCCAAAAATCCCTATCTTTGCCACCGTAAAACAAACAAAATGAATTTCGCCAAAAACATATTAGAAACAATCGGAAATACACCGCTTGTCAGAATCAACAAAATCACCCAAGAATTAGATTGTTTAGTGCTTGCCAAAGTAGAAACATTCAATCCAGGGAATTCGGTGAAAGACCGCATGGCTATCAAAATGATTGAAGATGCCGAGGCAGATGGTCGTTTAAAACCTGGAGGAACCATCATCGAAGGAACATCCGGAAACACCGGAATGGGCTTGGCATTAGGAGCAATTGTTAAAGGCTATAAGTTAATTTGCGTAATAACCGACAAACAATCCAAAGAAAAAATGGATATCCTTCGTGCTGTTGGAGCCAAAGTAATTGTTTGTCCAACCGACGTAGAACCCGACGATCCGCGTTCGTATTATTCTGTTTCCAAACGATTAGGAACTGAAATTCCGAATTCTTGGTATGTGAACCAATATGACAATCCTTCGAATGCGATCGCTCATTACGAACAAACCGGTCCGGAAATTTGGGAACAAACCGAAGGTAAAGTAACGCATTTTGTAGTTGGAGTGGGAACAGGAGGAACCATTTCTGGAGTAGCTAAATACCTGAAAGAACAAAATCCAAACGTGAAAATTTGGGGTGTTGATACCTATGGTTCGGTGTTTAAAAAATACCATGAAACCGGAATTTTCGACGAAAACGAAATCTATTCGTATATAACCGAAGGAATTGGGGAAGATATTTTACCAAAAAACGTAGACTTTTCACTCATCGATGGTTTTACCAAAGTAACCGATAAAGACGCTGCTGTTTTCACCAGAAGATTAGCTTTAGAGGAAGGGATTTTTGTAGGTAACTCTGCCGGTTCGGCCATCAAAGGTGTTTTGCAGTTAAAAGAACATTTCAAACCCGAAGATGTTGTCGTCGTTTTATTCCACGATTCAGGAAGTCGTTATGTTGGCAAAATGTTCAACGATGATTGGATGCGTGAACGTGGTTTTTTAGACGAAGAAATCACCACAGCAGCCGATTTAATTAAAAATCACAGAGATAAATCATTAGTTATTGTTCGTACAGAAGAATTGGTTTCACATGCTATCGATCGTTTGAAAAAATTTAATATCTCTCAAATTCCCGTGATTGACACTTCAGGCTTTGTAGGTTCACTTGACGAATCAGACTTGTTTAGAAGTTATTTTGCGGATAAAGATATTGCCGAAAAACCGATCCGTGAAATCATGGGAAAACCGTATCCGATTGTGCAGGAAAACACGCCCGTTGAGGAAGTTTCCAAACTCATCAATAAAGACAATCAGGCCGTTTTGGTTCGGTTGGAAAACGGAAAATACCATATTATTACGAAACATGATATTATTAGTTCCATAAAATAATCATTCTGATTAATAAATTTAAAATCCAATCGCATTAGGTTGGATTTTTTTATTAAATTAGCTTCTCTATTTAACGCCATAATTTTATACTACACGCCATGAAAGAAGATTTTCTCCATTACGTCTGGCAATACAAAAAGTTTGCCTTTACCAATCTCAAAACCGTTTCCGGTCAAGAACTTACAATCATTCATTCCGGTTATTATATTCAACAAGCAGGCCCCGATTTTTTTAATGCTCAAATTGTTATCGACACTCAAAAATGGGCCGGAAATGTTGAAATTCATCTAAAATCTTCCGATTGGTACGTACATCATCATCAAACGGATGCGAATTATGATAATGTTATTCTTCACGTAGTTTGGGAGCATGATACAGATGTTTATCGTAAAAATAATTCAGTTCTACCTGTGTTGGAACTTAAAAACTATGTTCTAAAGGAAGTTTTGCAGCAGTACCACCAATTATTTAAGCAAAAAGCATGGATTAATTGTGAAAATCAATTGGCAACAATCGATAATTTTACAATTTCGAATTGGATAGAACGGCTTTTTTTTGAACGATTGGAGAAGAAATCTAACGAAGTTGAAAACCTTCTTCAACAAAATACCTTCGATTGGGAAGCCACTTTTTTTCAATTATTGGCTAAAAGTTTTGGGCTCAATACAAACGGCGAAGCTTTTTTAAAAATGTCCCACTCAATCCCTTATGCTGTGATAAAAAAAGAACGATTTGACATAGAAAATATGGAAGCTCTTTTTTTTGGCTCAACTGGACTTCTTGATGAAGAATATGAAGATTTGTATTATGTTGATTTAAAACGGAGATGGCATTTTCTAAAGCATAAACATCAATTGGGAACAGCTTATTATCAACCGGTTCAGTTTTTTAAACATCGACCGGATAACTTTCCTACCATCCGATTAGTGCAATTGGCTCAGCTAATTGTTCAGCACCAACAAATTTTTCATTTGATTGTTAAAGCAAATTCAACCCAAGAAATTTACCCAATTTTTAATTGTACCGTTTCGGATTATTGGCAATCACATTATGTCTTTGATAAACCACATCCAAAGAAGCAAAAAAAAATATCAAAAAATTTTATAGATTTAATTATTTTGAATTGCATTCTTCCACTCAAATTTGCATACAGTCACGCCAATGGAAACATCAATCCCGAAGAACTTATTCGGTTGGCCTCAGAAGTTGGCTCAGAGAAAAATACTATCATTGAAAAGTTCAATTATTTTGGTCTTATTTCTAAAAATAGCTTTCATTCGCAAGCAATTCTTCAGCTAAAAAAAGAATATTGTAATACAAATAAATGCCTGAATTGTGCAATTGGGCAAAAGTTGATTAACTTTACTACTTAATTATCACAATATGGAAAAAAATACAGATAAAAAGTCGTTTGGAAAAAATGTAAAAAAATACTTTTTTCGCTTTATTTTTTTATTTGTTGTGTCATTTTTTGGTTACTTCGCTTTTATTTATTATGTTCCTTATTCAGAAGGGGTTCGTTCCGGTGAATTAATAAAATTTAGTAAAAAAGGAGTGGCCTTCAAAACCTGGGAAGGTGAAATGAGTCAAGGAATTTCAGGAGCTCAAATCTTTCAATTTACTGTTCCAAATAAAGAAAAAGACGTAATTCTAAAAATGGAAAACCTTCAAGGAAGGTATGTGAAACTAACGTATGAAGAACGCTATAAAACTTTTTTCTGGTGGGGAGATACACGTTATTTTGTTACAGCCGTTCAAGAAGAACAATCTCCATTTGTAACCCCAAAATAATTTTTCTAATGAATTGGATTACTTCAATCAGACTTTTTTTTGAAAAACGCGGTTTTCATGTTTCTTCCCGTCTAGCTGATAGGTTAGGAATGAGAGCAACAAATGTCCGACTGTTTTTTATTTATATTTCATTTGTTACAGTCGGCTTAGGATTTGGTGTTTATTTAACTTTTGCTTTTTGGTTAAAGCTAAAAGATATGATTTACACAAAGCGAAGTTCAGTGTTTGATTTATAGCAAATTTTTAAAAAAAGATGGATGATACTTTTTTTAAAACCAATTTTTTTTGCATCTTGCTGAGCTAAACTTAAAACAAGTAAAATGAGACTAAAATTATTTTTATTAATCTTATTTCTAAGTCAGGTTTCTTTTTCTCAAGACTTAATTATTAAAGAAAAGTTGATTAATGTATCAGAAAATATTGATGATGCAAAAATTGAGATTGAAGTTTTAAATGGTTCGGCACCATTTTCTTACAAATGGAATAAACAAGATGTTAGTCTAAGTTCAAATTTTGCAGACAAGTTAACAGAAGGAATACCATACTCAGTTATTATCACAGATAATTTGGGTAAAAAGATAGAAAAAACTTTTTTAGTAGAACCACAAAATATTGAGGAAAAACTAAATTCCTACATGAAACCAGTTGTTGGTAGAATAGGGGATTTTATTTTCTTTGATCCATTTGATAAAGTTGGTATTTATGATGCCACAATTAGAGATAACTCAGGTAAAATAGTGTTTCATCCAAATGGAGATCCTAAAAAAACAAACTTTCCTTTTATCGTTTTATGGTTAGTTATTGGAGCTACTTTTTTTACCATTTATATGGGTTTTATCAATCTTAAAGGTATTAAACATGCTTATCAATTAATTAGAGGAGATTATGATAAACCGGGTG
This sequence comes from Flavobacterium piscinae, assembly GCF_004122145.1. Classification (GTDB taxonomy): domain Bacteria; phylum Bacteroidota; class Bacteroidia; order Flavobacteriales; family Flavobacteriaceae; genus Flavobacterium; species Flavobacterium piscinae. The sequence continues at coordinate 192,424 of NZ_SBKQ01000005.1, read as the reverse complement.
ATGAGGGTGAGGTTTCGCACTTTCAAGCATTGGTCACAGCACTTTCCGGAACGGTAGGTTTAGGTAATATTGCAGGAGTTGCTGTTGCAATATCATTAGGTGGGGCAGGGGCAACTTTTTGGATGATTTTAGCCGGATTTTTAGGAATGTCATCAAAGTTTGTAGAATGTACACTCGGTGTAAAATACAGACGATTAAATGATTTAGGAGAAGTATCCGGTGGACCAATGTATTATCTTTCAGAAGGTTTACGTAGAAAAGGATATGTTGGTTTAGGGAAAGTATTAGCCGTAATTTTTGCAATTTTAGCAGTTGGTGGTTCGTTTGGTGGAGGAAATATGTTTCAGGCAAACCAATCATTTGCTCAGTTAGCTAATGTTTTTCCTGTTTTTGAAGGAAAAGGTTTTTGGTATGGAATAGTAGTTGCTTTTTTTGTTGGAATAGTGATTATTGGTGGGATTAAAAAAATTGCTAGTGTAACGGATAAAATCGTACCCTTTATGGTAGGGATTTATGTACTAACTTCTCTAGTAATCATCTTTGTTAATATCGCTCATGTTGGAGATGCTTTTAGGGAAATTTTCGCAGGTGCTTTTACTGCGGATGGAATTACCGGTGGAGTAGTTGGAGTTTTGGTAGTTGGTTTCCAACGAGCAGCTTTTTCAAATGAAGCGGGTGTCGGATCGGCAGCCATTGCTCACTCAGCTGTTAAAACAGATGAACCTGTAAGCGAAGGTATCGTTGCTCTATTAGAACCTTTTGTAGATACAATTGTAGTTTGTACGATGACTGCTTTAGTACTTATTTTTTCTGGTTATGCTCATGATACTCAAGGATTAGAAGGTTCTGCCTTAACTTCTGCTGCGTTTAGTAGCGTTTTGCCTTGGTTTAAATATGTCTTATTGGTTGCTATTGTTCTTTTTGCCTTTTCAACAATGATTTCTTGGTCTTATTATGGAATGAAATCATGGACGTTTTTGTTCGGAAACACTAAGAAAATGGAAAACCTGTATAAGGCTCTTTTTTTAGTTTTTGTGGTTTTAGGTGCTTCTGCTAGTTTGGGAGCAGTTATAGATTTTTCAGATATGATGATTCTTGGAATGGCTTTTCCAAATATTTTAGGTTTATATTTTCTTTCTAGTGAAGTAAAAGAAGACTTAAAAGATTATTTCAAGCGACTCAAGTCCGGGGAAATAAAAAAATATGAGTAAATTCTAAATTAATGATACATGAATATAAAATCCTATTTCCGATTTGCTAAGCAACAACGAAATGGGATTTTTTTGTTGTTTTTTCTCATTATTTTAACTCAACTAGGTTATTTTTTTTGGATATCAAATCAACAATCTCGTACTAATAATTCTGATCATAAATGGTTAGGGATGCAATCGGTCATTGATAGTTTAAAAAATGCTGATAGCAATACAAATCCGCAAATTTACCCATTCAATCCTAATTTTATTTCGGATTATAAAGGATATAAACTCGGAATGTCGGTAAAAGAATTAGAAAAACTTTTTGCCTTTCGAAAGCAAAATAAATATGTTAATTCTGCTGAAGAATTTCAAACTGTTACCGGTGTTTCAGATAGTTTACTCAATGCAATTTCACCTTATTTTAAGTTTCCTGACTGGGTAAATCAACCCAAAAAGCAATATGCTTCTTATTCAAATAATAAGTTCGAGAACAAAAAAACAATTGTAAAAATTGATATTAATCAGGCAACGCAAGAAGATTTAATTAAGGTTTATGGAATTGGTCCGGCTTTGTCTGAAAGAATTTTAAAAAACAAAGAAAGTCTTGGCGGATTTTTCTCCATGGAACAATTGCAATTTATTTGGGGTCTTAGTCCGGAAGTTATCGAAAATCTCAATAAACATTTTGAGGTAACTACAGAACCAAAAATTAACAAAGTTGACATAAATAATGCTTCCGTAAAAGAATTAGCCAAATTCCCTTACTTCAATTATTCAATCGCAAAGGAGATTGTAACACACCGCAGCATGAATGGTGAAATAAAAAATATTGAGGATTTAACAAAAATTAAGGGTTTGACTAGTGAAAAAATCAAAATTATCGTCTTATATTTGGAATTCTAAAAAAATAGCTCATTCTAAGCAAATAATTTTAATCTATGAATTCAGAATACTTTACGGAAGAACATCAATTATTTAGGGCAACTTTACGCGATTTCCTGCAAAAAGAAGTTGTTCCTCACATTGAAAAATGGGAAAAAACCGGAAGCATTGAACGATTTATTTGGAAAAAGTTTGGTGATATGGGTTTTTTCGGATTAACCTATCCTGAAGCTTATGGCGGGATGAATTTGGATTTGTTTTATACCGTTATTTTTTTAGAAGAACTCCAAAAAATAAAGTCATCCGGTTTTGCTGCTGCTATGTGGGCACATTCCTATTTAGCCATGACACATTTGAATGCAGAAGGTGATGAACGAATTAAAGAAGATTATTTAGCACCTAGTATTTCCGGTGATCAAATAGGGGCATTATGCATCACCGAGCCTTTTGGAGGAAGTGATGTAGCAGGTATGCGAACTACAGCTGTTAAAAAAGGAGATAAATTTGTAATAAATGGCTCCAAAACTTTTATTACAAATGGTGTTTATGCAGATTATTACGTAGTAGCAGCAAAAACACAACCTGAATTGGGTAATAAAGGTATAAGTATTTTTTTGGTTGATACTTCAACAAAAGGAATATCAGCTACAAAGCTTGATAAATTGGGTTGGAGAGCTTCTGATACTGCAGAAATTTCATTTGACAATGTGGAAATTCCATTAGATAATTTAATGGGAGAAGAAGGAAAAGGGTTTCCTTATATTATGCAGCATTTTGCTTTGGAACGACTAATAATGGCCATTAATGCTCATGCTCGTGCAGAATATGCAATAGAATATACCATTGAATACATGTCGCAGCGAGAAGCTTTTGGAACTAGTATCAATAAATTTCAAGCATTAAGACATACTATGGTTGAACATGCTACCGATGTAGAGCATTGCAAAATTTTTAATTATGCTGCTGTAGCTCGATTAAATAAAGGAGAATATGTTGTAAAAGAAGCTACTATGGCCAAATTGAAATCCACTAAAGTGGCTGATGAAACCATTTATAGTTGTCTTCAAATGCTTGGCGGTTATGGTTATATGGAAGAATATCCGTTGGCAAGATTGTTAAGAGATAGTCGTTTAGGACCAATTGGGGGTGGAACTTCAGAAATCTTAAAAGAGATTTTATCCAAAATGATAATTGATAATCAAAATTATAAACCCGCAGTAAAATAATTTATTGTTTTAGTTTATAAGTAAAAAATAATTATTAGTTTTGCACCTCTAAATGAGAGGAGGTGTCTAGATTATGTTAATTATACCAATTAAAGACGGAGAAAATATCGACAGAGCGTTAAAACGCTACAAAAGAAAATTTGATAAAACTGGAACTGTTCGTCAGTTGAGAGCACGTCAAGCTTTTATTAAACCTTCTGTTGTTAGAAGAGCACAAGTACAAAAAGCTCAGTACATTCAAACATTGCGAGACAGTGTAGAAATTTAATAGCTTTTTTAAAAAAATAAACCGTTAGTTTGATAAGTTTTGTAACTTTGAGGCTAACGGTTTTTTTATGCAATCAAATCAGCAAGCTTTCAAAGATTATCTTCACATGCAAAAGAATTATTCTTTGCATACTGTAAAGGCATATTTGAAAGATTTAGAAGAATTTGAAGAATTTAATAAGGTTTATTTTGAACAAGATTCCATTGATCAAGTTATTTATTCGCAAATCAGAAGTTGGATAGTCTCGTTAGTAGATAATGGAATTTCAACCTCGTCAATCAACCGAAAAATTTCATCTTTAAAGAGTTATTATAGATTCCTGTTGCGAATTAAACAAATAGAACAAAGTCCTTTGCTCAAACACAAAGCACTCAAAACACCAAAAAAAATTCAGATTCCTTTCTCTGAAAAAGAAGTAGATTTGGTTCTCAATCAAATTGTGTATCAAGAAGGATTTGAAGGAATTCGTGATAAATTAATTATTGATTTGTTTTACACTACCGGAATAAGAAGAGCAGAACTAATTAACTTAAACATTAGTGGAATAGATTTTTCAAATGCAACTCTTAAAGTTTTAGGCAAAAGAAATAAGGAACGAATCATTCCTTTATTGCCCATTATTGTCAATCAATTAAACAGTTATATTTTACAACGTAGTCAACTTCAAGAAATTAAAGATGCAGACAAATTATTTTTAACACAAAAAGGTGTTAAATTGAATGATACACTTGTATATCGATTAATAAATATGTACTTTAGTAATGTCTCCGAGAAGGTAAAAAAGAGTCCTCATATTTTGCGGCACACGTTTGCAACGCACTTATTAAATAACGGAGCCGATTTGAATTCAGTTAAAGAATTATTAGGTCATTCGAGTTTGGCATCAACTCAGGTTTATACACACAGTAGTTTGTCTGAGTTGAAAAAAGTTTATGGAAATGCTCATCCTCGAAACCAAAAATAATTCGCAAAGTTTGTTTAACCTTAAAAATTAGATTATGAAGGTAAATGTTAATGCTGTAAACTTTAATATTGACGGAAAGTTAGTAGATTTCATTCAAACTCGAATGGATAAACTCGAAAAATATTATGATAAAGTAGTTGTAGCTGATGTTTTTTTAAAGGTAGAATCTACCAGTGAGAAAGAAAATAAAATTGTCGAAATTAAAATTCATGTACCGGGCGATGATTTTATGGTGAAAAAACAGTGTAAAACATTTGAAGAAGCAGTTGATTCTTCCACAGAAGCATTGGAGCGTTTGCTTTTAAAAAGGAAAGAAAAAATCAGAACACATATATAGTATAAATTTTTTTTAAAAAATGTTTTGATTGACAAATAAAATCTATACATTTGCAGTCCGTTAGAAATAGCGGGCTTTTTTTATTGAGTAACGCCGGTGTAGCTCAGCTGGCTAGAGCAGCTGATTTGTAATCAGCAGGTCGTGGGTTCGAGTCCCTCTATCGGCTCAATTAAAAGATTTGTTAGAAAATGTTTTGTAAGATTATAATTTCAAAGCATTTACGTTCATTTAAAAGTTTTAAAAATTTGAGGGGAGATACTCAAGCGGCCAACGAGGGCGGACTGTAAATCCGCTGATTACATCTTCGCAGGTTCGAATCCTGCTCTCCCCACAATTTTTAACTTGAAAGATTAATTTCTTGCCGGTGTAGCTCAGGGGTAGAGTGCTTCCTTGGTAAGGAAGAGGTCACGGGTTCAAATCCCGTCATTGGCTCAAAGTCGTAAGATTTAAACACTATTATATAACTAAGATTAAAAATTAAGTAAAATGGCAAAAGAAAGTTTTAATCGTTCCAAACCGCACTTAAATATAGGTACAATTGGACACGTAGATCACGGTAAAACTACATTAACTGCGGCAATTACTAAAGTATTGTCTGAGAAAGGTTTCTGTCAAGCAAAATCGTTTGATCAAATTGATAATGCTCCTGAGGAGAAAGAAAGAGGTATTACTATCAATACTTCACACGTAGAGTATGAAACAGCTAACCGTCACTACGCTCACGTAGACTGTCCAGGTCACGCGGATTATGTAAAAAACATGGTTACTGGTGCTGCTCAAATGGATGGTGCTATCTTAGTAGTTGCTGCTACAGACGGTCCAATGCCACAAACACGTGAGCACATCCTTTTAGGGCGTCAGGTTGGTATTCCAAGAATCGTTGTATTCATGAACAAAGTGGATATGGTTGATGATGCTGAGCTTTTAGAGCTAGTTGAAATGGAAATTAGAGACTTATTATCTTTTTATGAATATGATGGAGATAATGGTCCGGTTATCCAAGGTTCAGCTTTAGGAGGATTGAATGGAGATGCTAAATGGGTTGAAAAAATCATGGAATTAATGGAAGCTGTTGATGCTTGGATCGAAGAGCCAGTGCGTGATAATGCTAAACCATTCTTGATGCCTGTTGAAGACGTATTTACAATTACCGGTCGTGGAACTGTAGCTACAGGTCGTATCGAAACAGGTGTTGCTAATACTGGAGACCCAGTTGAAATCATCGGTATGGGTGCAGACAAATTGACTTCCACTATTACAGGGGTTGAGATGTTCCGTAAAATCCTTGATAGAGGTGAAGCTGGAGATAACGTAGGTCTTTTATTGAGAGGTATTGACAAAGCTGATATCCGCAGAGGTATGGTAATTTGTAAACCAGGTTCAGTAAAACCACACGCTAAATTCAAAGCTGAGGTGTATATCTTGAAAAAAGAAGAAGGTGGTCGTCATACGCCATTCCACAACAACTATCGTCCACAGTTCTATGTAAGAACAACTGACGTAACTGGTACTATTTCTTTACCGGCTGGAGTTGAAATGGTAATGCCTGGTGATAACTTAACTATCGACGTAACTTTATTGAGCCCTATCGCTCTTAACCTAGGTTTACGTTTTGCTATCCGTGAAGGTGGTAGAACTGTAGGTGCTGGTCAGGTTACTGAAATCGTTGACTAATTCATAAATTATATAAAGCCAGTTCATATTCTTCGGAGTGTGACTGGCTTTTAACAAACGGGTGTAGTTCAAGGGTAGAATAGCGGTCTCCAAAACCGTTGATGGGAGTTCGAATCTCTCCATCCGTGCAAAAATCAATTATAATGACAAAAGTTGTTAACTATATAACAGAAGCTTTTCAAGAACTTAAAACCAATGTAACTTGGTTGCCTTGGGCAGAAGTACAACGTTTAACCATAATTGTAGCGGTATTTACAATTGTATTTTCACTTGCTACGTGGGGTGTTGATGAAGTTTTCAGAAAAGCAATATCAGGATTTTTTAATTTGATAAAAGGATAATATCTGTTATGGCTGATAGTAGTTTAAAAAAGTGGTATGTCGTTAGAGCTGTAAGTGGCCAAGAAAATAAGGTTAAAACTTATATCGAAAACGAAATAAATCGTCTTCAATTAGCAGATCATATTGCTCAGGTTTTGGTTCCTACCGAAAAAGTAGTACAAGTAAGAGACGGCAAGAAAATAGCAAAGGATAAAGTATATTTTCCTGGTTATGTTATGATTGAAGCTAATTTGATAGGTGAAATTCCACACATTATTAAATCTATTACAGGAGTAATTGGTTTTTTAGGTGAAGTAAAAGGTGGCGATCCTGTCCCTTTACGTTTATCTGAAGTGAATAGAATGTTAGGTAAAGTAGATGAATTGGCGATTACTGCCGATACTCAAAATATACCATTCAATATTGGTGAAACCATCAAAGTAATTGACGGTCCTTTCAACGGTTTCAATGGAACAGTTGAAAAAATTAATGAAGACAAGCGTAAACTTGAAGTAATGGTGAAAATTTTCGGAAGAAAAACACCTTTAGAATTAGGGTTTATGCAAGTTGAAAAAGTATAATTTGTTACATTATTATAAACCGCATCTTGCTTCCAATTGAGATGTGCTAAATTTTTTAAAACACAATGGCTAAAGAAGTTAGTAAAGTAGTTAAACTACAAGTAAAGGGAGGTGCCGCGAATCCTTCGCCACCGGTCGGACCTGCTTTGGGAGCTGCTGGAGTTAACATCATGGAGTTCTGTAAGCAATTTAATGCAAGAACTCAGGATAAACCCGGCAAAGTTTTACCAGTACAGATTACAGTGTACAAAGACAAATCGTTTGATTTTGTCGTAAAAACTCCACCCGCTGCTATCCAATTATTGGATGCAACGAAGCTTAAGTCAGGTTCAGGTCAACCAAATCGTAAAAAAGTAGCTAGCGTTACTTGGGATCAAATTAGAACAATTGCTGAAGACAAAATGGTAGATTTAAATGCATTTACTATCGAGTCCGCTATGAGTATGATAGCAGGAACAGCTCGTTCTATGGGTATAACAGTATCAGGAGTTGCTCCTTTTTAATTAAAAGAAAGACATGGCAAAATTGACAAAAAAGCAAAAAGAGGCTGCAGCAAAAATTGAAAAAAGCAAATTATATTCTTTAAAAGATGCTTCGGCATTGTTAAAAGAAGTTGCTTCTGCAAAATTTGATGAGTCTGTTGATATCGCAGTAAAATTAGGAGTTGATCCTAGAAAAGCGAATCAAATGGTAAGAGGTGTGGTTGCGTTACCACACGGTACTGGTAAAGATGTTAGAGTATTAGCACTTGTTACTCCAGATAAAGAAGCTGAAGCTAAAGCTGCTGGTGCAGACCACGTAGGTTTAGATGATTATTTACAAAAAATTAAGGACGGTTGGACAGATGTTGATGTAATCATCACAATGCCTGCTGTAATGGGAAAATTAGGTCCATTAGGTCGTGTTTTAGGACCCAGAGGTTTAATGCCTAATCCTAAAACAGGTACTGTAACAATGGATGTTGCTAAAGCTGTTCAAGAAGTGAAAGCGGGTAAAATCGACTTTAAAGTGGATAAAACCGGAATCGTTCACGCCGGAATCGGAAGAATTTCTTTCGATGCAGATAAAATTGTAGATAATGCACACGAAATTATTCAAACATTAATCAAAATGAAACCAACTGCAGCAAAAGGTACTTATATCAAGTCTATTCACTTGTCTAGTACAATGAGTCCTGCAATTGCTTTAGACCCTAAAGCAGTTTAATTGGTAGTTAAACAAATATATTATGACTAGAGAAGAAAAATCAAGAGTTATTGAAGATTTAACTGCACAGTTGGCTGATACTAATGTTGTCTACATTGCAGATATTTCTAACCTTAATGCTGAAACTACTTCAAATCTTAGAAGAGCTTGTTTCAAAGCCGGAATCCAATTGAATGTTGTAAAAAACACGTTGTTGGAAAAAGCGATGGAAGCATCTTCAAATGATTATGGAGATTTACCTTCAATATTAAAAGGAAATACTTCAATAATGATTGCTGAGAACGGAAACGCTCCTGCAAAAATCATTAAAGAATTCCGTAAGAAATCTGATAAACCAATCTTAAAAGGAGCTTATATTCATCAAGCAGTATTTATTGGCGACAACCAATTAGATGCTTTGATTGCTCTTAAATCAAAAGAAGAAGTTATTGGAGAAATTATTGGACTTCTTCAATCTCCTGCTAAAAATGTTATATCTGCACTTAAATCAGGTGGAGGTAAAATTGCAGGAATTGTTAAAACCTTATCTGAAAGATAAGAAACCCGCGAGAACGCACTTAATAAATTATATTTTACAAACTATTTAAATCGATAGAAAAAATGGCAGATTTGAAACAATTCGCAGAACAATTAGTTAACTTAACAGTAAAAGAAGTTAACGAATTAGCAACAATTTTAAAAGAAGAGTACGGTATCGAGCCTGCTGCTGCAGCTGTTGCAGTTGCTGGTCCTGCTGCTGGTGGTGGTGATACTGCTGCTGCTGAAGAGCAAACGGAGTTTACTGTAGTATTAAAAGACGCTGGAGCTTCTAAATTAGCTGTAGTTAAAGCTGTAAAAGAATTAACAGGTTTAGGACTTAAAGAAGCTAAAGATTTAGTTGATGCTGCTCCTTCTAATGTAAAAGAAGGTGTATCTAAAGATGAGGCTGAAGGGCTTAAAAAATCTTTAGAAGAAGCTGGAGCTGTAGTAGAGCTTAAATAAGCTAACTTAGGTTTTAAGAACTAGGTTTAGGTCTTGGATTAACCTCCAACGACCTAAACCATTTTTCGTATAATAAAATTATAACAAGTTTTATTATCATAGTAGTTTACTATACGAAAAGAATTTTTGATTGATACGAAGAAAAAATATAAATGAATTATACCATTTATTTTTAGAGATGTAACAATTTTAAAAAAGAAAGTATAAGTTAAACAGTGTATTTACACAAAAAAATTACTTTTTTTTAATCAAAATTTTGTCCATTGATGATAACAAATCAGACTGAAAGATTGAATTTTGCCTCTACAAAAAATATACCGCAATATCCAGATTTTTTGGATATACAGGTTAAATCTTTTAAGGATTTCTTCCAATTAGAAACGAAATCTGACGAAAGAGGCAACGAAGGTCTATACAACACCTTCATGGAAAATTTTCCAATCACCGATACAAGAAACAATTTCGTACTTGAATTTTTAGATTATTTTGTAGATCCTCCTCGTTATTCTATTTCGGAATGTATCGAAAGAGGGCTAACTTACAGCGTGCCATTAAAAGCAAGGCTAAAACTTTATTGTACAGATCCTGAACATGAAGATTTTGAAACTATAGTACAAGATGTTTACCTAGGTACTATTCCTTATATGACACCTAGCGGTACTTTTGTAATCAATGGTGCTGAGAGAGTTGTTGTATCGCAGTTACACCGTTCACCGGGTGTTTTCTTTGGACAGTCATTCCATGCTAATGGAACCAAATTATATTCTGCCCGTGTAATTCCTTTTAAAGGTTCATGGATTGAATTTGCTACCGATATCAATAACGTGATGTATGCGTATATCGATAGAAAGAAAAAATTACCTGTAACCACTTTATTCCGTGCAATCGGTTTTGAAAGAGATAAAGATATTCTAGAAATCTTTGACCTTGCAGAGGAAATTAAAGTATCTAAAACAGGATTAAAAAAATACATCGGACGTAAATTAGCTGCTCGTGTATTAAACACTTGGCACGAAGATTTCGTTGATGAAGATACCGGAGAAGTAGTTTCTATTGAAAGAAACGAAATCATCTTAGATCGTGATACCATTATCGATAAAGATAATGTGGAAGAAATCATCGATTCTAATGTGAAATCTATTTTGTTACACAAAGAGGATAATAATCAAGCAGATTATGCAATTATCCATAACACGTTACAAAAAGATCCAACCAACTCAGAAAAAGAAGCCGTAGAGCACATCTACCGTCAGTTGCGTAATGCAGAACCGCCTGATGAAGAAACTGCTCGTGGTATTATCGATAAATTATTCTTCTCAGATCAACGTTATAACTTAGGTGAAGTTGGTCGTTATAGAATGAACAAAAAATTAGGTTTGGATATCCCAATGGAAAAACAAGTGTTGACCAAAGAGGATATTATTACCATTGTAAAATATTTGATTGAATTAATTAACTCGAAAGCAGAGATTGATGATATCGATCACTTATCAAACCGTCGTGTGAGAACTGTTGGAGAACAACTTTCTGCACAATTTGGTGTAGGTCTTGCTCGTATGGCGAGAACTATCCGTGAAAGAATGAACGTTAGAGATAACGAGGTGTTTACACCTATCGATTTGATAAATGCGAAAACATTATCATCGGTAATCAACTCTTTCTTCGGAACCAACCAGTTATCTCAATTCATGGATCAAACCAATCCATTGGCTGAGATTACACACAAAAGAAGATTGTCTGCTCTAGGACCTGGTGGTCTTTCGAGAGAAAGAGCCGGATTCGAGGTGCGTGACGTTCACTATACCCATTATGGTCGTCTTTGTCCGATTGAAACACCTGAAGGGCCAAACATTGGTTTGATTTCTTCGCTTGGTGTTTATGCTAAAGTAAACGGAATGGGATTCATCGAAACACCTTATCGTACAGTAACGAATGGTGTGGTTGATTTAAAATCTGAACCAATTTACTTAAGTGCTGAGGAAGAAGAAGGTAAAATGATTGCTCAGGCAAACATTGAAATGGATGACAATGGAAAAATTACTTCCGATAAGGTTATTGCCCGTGAAGAAGGCGATTTCCCGGTAGTAGAACCAAATGTTGTACATTATACTGACGTAGCTCCAAACCAAATTGCATCGATTTCAGCTTCGTTAATTCCTTTCTTGGAACACGATGATGCGAACCGTGCGTTGATGGGATCAAACATGATGCGTCAGGCCGTACCATTGTTACGCCCTGAAGCTCCAATTGTTGGTACCGGTTTAGAAAGGCAAGTTGCTTCAGATTCCAGAGTTCTGATTAATGCTGAAGGAAATGGAGTGGTAGAATATGTTGATTCTGAAAAAATCACTATTAAATATGATCGTACAGATGCTGAACGAATGGTGAGTTTTGATTCAGATGAAAAAACCTATCAATTAATTAAGTTTCAAAAAACCAATCAAAGTACCTGTATTAACCTAAAACCAATCGTAAGAAAAGGGGATAGAGTTACAAAAGGACAAGTACTTTGTGAAGGATATGCAACACAAAACGGAGAATTAGCCATCGGTAGAAACCTTAAAGTAGCATTTATGCCATGGAAGGGATACAACTTCGAGGATGCAATTGTAATCTCTGAAAAGGTTGTTCGTGATGATATTTTTACTTCTATCCACATCGATGATTATTCGTTGGAAGTTCGTGATACCAAATTAGGTAACGAAGAATTAACCAATGATATTCCAAACGTTTCAGAAGAAGCGACAAAAGATTTGGATGAAAACGGTATGATTAGAATTGGTGCTGAAGTAAAACCTGGCGACATCCTTATCGGAAAGATTACTCCAAAAGGTGAATCAGATCCAACACCGGAGGAAAAATTATTACGTGCTATCTTTGGTGACAAAGCGGGTGATGTAAAAGATGCTTCCTTAAAAGCTTCTCCCTCATTACATGGTGTTGTTCTTGATAAAAAATTATTTGCAAGAGCTGTTAAAGATAAGCGTAAGCGAACTAAAGACAAAGATGATTTGGCTTCATTAGAAATGGAGTTCGAAGTAAAATTCAACGAATTAAAAGATAAATTAGTCGATAAATTATTCAACATCGTAAACGGAAAAACATCGCAAGGTGTCATGAACGATTTAGGAGAAGAAGTTTTACCAAAAGGTAAAAAATATACTCAGAAAATGTTGAATGCAGTGGAAGATTTTGCTCACTTAACAAAAGGACAATGGGTAGCCGATGACGAAACGAATGCATTAGTAAACGATTTGATTCACAATTATAAAATCAAATTAAACGATTTACAAGGTGCGTTAAGAAGAGAGAAATTTACTATTACTGTAGGAGATGAATTACCGGCCGGAATTTTAAAATTAGCCAAAGTTTACATCGCTAAGAAACGTAAGTTGAAAGTGGGTGATAAAATGGCAGGTCGTCACGGAAATAAAGGTATTGTTGCACGAATCGTAAGAGACGAAGACATGCCATTCTTAGAAGACGGAACACCTGTAGACATCGTGTTGAATCCTCTAGGTGTACCTTCTCGTATGAACATCGGTCAGATTTATGAAACGGTTTTAGGATGGGCTGGTAAGAATTTAGGAAGAAAGTATGCAACGCCAATTTTTGATGGGGCTACGATCGATCAAATAAATGCTTTAACAGACGAAGCAGGAATTCCAAGATTTGGTCACACCTATCTATATGATGGCGGAACCGGAGAACGTTTCCACCAAGCAGCAACAGTAGGAGTAATCTATATGTTGAAATTAGGTCACATGATCGACGATAAAATGCACGCACGTTCTATCGGACCATACTCGCTTATTACACAACAACCATTGGGTGGTAAAGCTCAATTTGGAGGTCAGCGTTTTGGAGAGATGGAGGTTTGGGCTCTTGAAGCGTATGGAGCTTCCAGTACTTTAAGAGAAATATTGACGGTAAAATCAGATGACGTTATCGGTAGAGCAAAAACTTACGAAGCTATCGTAAAGGGTGAGCCAATGCCGGAACCGGGATTACCAGAATCATTCAACGTTTTAATGCACGAATTGAAAGGTCTTGGTCTAGACATCCGATTAGAGGAATAATAGTATTGTTTCAAGTTTCAGGTTTCAAGATAATTGTTACCTGAAACTTAAAACTTGAAACAAAAACAACAAATTTTATTAACTATGATGAATAATAGAAATAATAAAGATAAAAATACCGTTAAAAGGTTTAATAAAATCACCATCGGTCTTGCTTCACCAGAATCTATTTTGGCTGAATCAAGAGGAGAAGTTCTTAAACCGGAGACAATCAATTATAGAACCCACAAACCGGAACGTGATGGTCTTTTTTGCGAACGAATTTTCGGTCCTGTAAAAGATTATGAATGTGCTTGTGGTAAGTATAAAAGAATTCGCTACAAAGGAATCGTTTGTGACCGTTGTGGTGTTGAAGTTACCGAGAAGAAAGTACGTCGTGATAGAGTAGGACATATCAATTTGGTAGTGCCGATTGCTCACATTTGGTATTTCCGTTCGCTTCCAAATAAAATTGGATACATTTTAGGTTTACCATCTAAGAAATTAGATATGATTATTTACTACGAAAGATACGTAGTAATTCAAGCCGGTATTGCTAAAAATGTGGATGGTGAACCATTAGAAAGATTAGACTTTTTAACAGAAGAAGAGTATTTAAATATTTTAGATACCCTTCCGATGGAAAACCAATATTTAGATGATAGTGATCCAAATAAATTCATCGCCAAAATGGGTGCAGAGTGTATTATGGATTTATTGGCTCGTACAAACTTAGACGAATTGTCTTATGATTTACGTCACGCGGCTAACAATGAAACATCTAAACAAAGAAAAACAGAAGCATTAAAACGTCTTCAAGTTGTAGAATCATTCCGTGAAGCAAATGAAAACAGAGAAAACCGTCCGGAATGGATGATTTTAAAAGTAATTCCGGTTATACCACCAGAATTACGTCCGTTAGTGCCGCTTGATGGTGGTCGTTTTGCAACTTCCGATTTGAATGATTTATATCGTCGTGTAATCATCCGTAACAACCGTTTAAAAAGATTAATGGAGATCAAAGCTCCTGAAGTAATCTTACGTAACGAAAAACGTATGTTGCAAGAAGCGGTTGACTCATTATTTGATAATACGCGTAAAGCTTCTGCGGTTAAAACAGAATCAAACAGACCATTAAAATCGCTTTCAGATTCTTTGAAAGGTAAACAAGGTCGTTTCCGTCAAAACTTATTAGGAAAACGTGTGGATTATTCTGCTCGTTCTGTAATTGTCGTTGGTCCGGAATTGAAATTGTTCGAATGTGGTTTACCAAAAGATATGGCGGCTGAATTGTATAAACCATTCGTTATTCGAAAACTAATCGAAAGAGGAATCGTTAAAACAGTAAAGTCGGCTAAGAAAATTATCGACAAAAAAGAGCCTGTGGTATGGGATATCCTTGAAAATGTTATCAAAGGTCATCCGGTATTACTAAACCGTGCTCCTACGTTACACCGTTTAGGTATTCAAGCTTTCCAACCAAAATTAATTGAAGGAAAAGCAATTCAGTTGCACCCATTAGTGTGTACGGCTTTTAACGCAGATTTTGATGGTGACCAGATGGCGGTTCACTTACCACTTGGACCGGAAGCTATTTTGGAAGCTCAATTGTTAATGTTGGCTTCACACAATATCTTGAATCCTGCAAACGGTGCTCCAATTACGGTTCCTTCTCAAGACATGGTTTTAGGTCTATATTACATGACCAAAGAGCGTTTGTCAACTCCGGATCATAAAATTTTGGGTGAAGGTTTGACATTCTATTCTGCTGAAGAAGTAAATATTGCTTTAAACGAAGGCAGATTAGAATTGAATGCCCGCGTTAAAATTAGAGCAAAAGATTTTAATGAAAACGGTGAATTAGTTTATCAATTAATTCAAACAACTGCCGGTAGAGTATTATTTAATGAAGTAGTACCGGAAGCTGCCGGATATATCAATGAAGTTTTAACCAAAAAATCGTTAAGAGATATTATTGGTAGAATTTTATCGGTAACGAATGTGCCAACAACTGCCGCTTTCTTGGATAGCATGAAAGACATGGGATACAAATTTGCATTCCGAGGTGGTTTATCATTCAGTTTAGGTGATATTATCATTCCTCACCAAAAGCAAGAATTGATTGCCGATGCAAGAGAAGAAGTAGATGCAATCACCATGAATTATAACATGGGATTGATTACCAATAACGAAAGATACAATCAAGTTATTGACGTTTGGACTTCTAAAAACGCCTTGTTAACTGAGTTAGCGATGAAAAATATCCGCGAAGATCAACAAGGATTTAACTCGGTATACATGATGCTTGACTCTGGTGCAAGGGGTTCTAAAGAGCAAATTCGTCAGTTAACCGGTATGCGTGGTTTGATGGCTAAGCCAAAAAAATCAACTGCTGGTGGTGGTGAAATTATTGAAAACCCGATTCTTTCTAACTTTAAAGAAGGTCTATCCATTTTAGAATACTTTATTTCTACGCACGGTGCTCGTAAAGGTCTTGCCGATACGGCTTTGAAAACGGCCGATGCCGGATACTTAACAAGAAGATTACATGATGTTTCTCAAGACGTTATCGTAAACACAGATGATTGTGGTACGTTAAGAGGAATTGAAGTTTCTGCTTTGAAAAAGAATGAAGAAATCGTTGAAACCTTAGGAGAAAGAATTTTAGGACGTGTAGCTCTTCAGGATGTAATCAATCCATTGAATTTGGAAGTATTGGTTGAAGGCGGTCAAGAAATTACTGAATCTATTGTAAAAGCGATCGAAGCTTCTCCATTAGAAAAAGTAGAAGTACGTTCTCCATTAACTTGTGAAGCAACAAAAGGTATCTGTGCAAAATGTTACGGAAGAAACTTAGCCACTGGCCGTATGACCCAAAAAGGGGAAGCGGTTGGGGTAATTGCGGCACAATCAATTGGTGAGCCTGGAACTCAGTTAACTCTTAGAACATTCCACGTTGGAGGGGTTGCAGGAGGTATGTCGGAGGAATCTAGTATTGTTACCCGTTTCAAAGGAAGATTAGAAATAGACGATTTAAAAACAGTTAAAGGTGAAGATGCTGAAGGTAATTCAATTGACATCGTTATTTCTCGTTCAACCGAATTAAAATTAGTTGATGAGAACACCGGAATTGTTCTAAATACGCACAATATTCCTTATGGTTCTACCATTTTTGTAAAAGATGGTCAAACCGTAGACAAAGGCACTACTATTTGTAAATGGGATCCATATAACGGAGTTATTATTTCTGAATTTACCGGAAAAATCGCTTATGAAGATTTAGAACAAGGTCAATCGTTCCAAGTAGAAATCGATGAGCAAACCGGATTCCAAGAAAAAGTAATTTCGGAAGGTAGAAATAAAAAATTAATTCCAACTTTATTAATTTATGGTAAAGACGGGGAGTTAATTCGTTCTTACAACTTACCGGTTGGTGCTCACTTAATGGTTGACGATGGTGAAAAAATTAAAGCAGGTAAGATTTTAGTAAAAATACCTAGACGTTCATCAAAAGCAGGTGATATTACCGGAGGTCTTCCAAGAATTACGGAGCTACTTGAAGCACGTAATCCTTCGAATCCGGCTGTAGTTTCTGAGATTGATGGAGTGGTAACATTCGGTAAAATTAAAAGAGGTAACCGTGAAATCATCATCGAATCTAAGTTTGGTGAGGTGAAGAAATACTTAGTGAAATTATCTAACCAAATTTTGGTACAAGAAAATGACTTCGTAAAAGCGGGTATGTCTTTGTCGGATGGTGCAATTACACCGGAAGATATCTTGAGAATTCAAGGACCATCTGCTGTTCAACAATATTTGGTGAATGAAATTCAGGAAGTGTACCGTTTGCAAGGGGTAAAAATCAACGATAAACACTTTGAGGTGGTTATCCGTCAGATGATGCGTAAAGTTAGAGTAGAAGATCCGGGTGATACGTTGTTCCTTGAAGAGCAATTAGTACATACCAAAGATTTTATTATCGAAAACGATAAGTTATTCGGAATGAAAGTGGTAGAAGATGCGGGCGATTCTCAGAACTTGAAACCAGGACAAATGATTACGCCAAGACAGTTGCGTGATGAAAACTCCTTGTTAAAACGTGAGGATAAAAACCTTGTTGTAGCTCGTGATGTTATTACTGCTACAGCAACACCAGTTCTTCAAGGTATTACAAGAGCTTCGCTTCAAACCAAATCGTTTATTTCTGCGGCATCGTTCCAGGAAACAACAAAAGTATTAAACGAAGCAGCTGTGGCAGGAAAAGTAGATACGTTAGAAGGCTTAAAAGAAAACGTTATTGTTGGACACAGAATCCCAGCCGGTACCGGAATGAGAGAATATGACAATAATATTGTAGGTTCTAAAGAAGACTATAACGAGTTAATGGCTGCCAAAGAAGAATATAATTATTAAGAAAATGAGTGATAACAATCAACAACCCGGACAAATTAACATTGAATTGGATGAAAAAGTTGCAGAAGGAATTTATTCTAACTTAGCAATTATCAATCATTCAGCGTCTGAATTTGTATTGGATTTTGTAACATTGATGCCCGGAGTTCCTAAAGCAAAAGTGAAATCAAGAATCATTTTAACACCTCAACATGCTAAACGTTTGTTGAAAGCTATTGGTGAAAATATTCATCGTTTTGAATTAGCTCATGGTGAAATTAAGGATTCTGAACAACCACAAGTTCCATTAAGTTTTGGACCAACAGGACAAGCATAAATAGTTATTCAACTTTTAAGAAAAAGCTTTCGAGAAATCGAAGGCTTTTTTGTTTTTATTAAATCCAATCTATATAAATTTTCGTAATTGTTAAGTAATTAATTTAAGATAGAGAATCTGATTTTTTAAAAGTAAAATACCTATTGATAGGGATTTCTGTATTCATTTCATCAATTAATTTTGTTGTGAAAATATTATTATTAATGTTTTTCTTTTAAAAGCATAAATCGTCGATTTAATACTACATAGATGCATTTCATCGATTATTTAAGCTTATTACCGTTAATTATTTAATGCGGAATAGGAGTAGTGTAATTTTGACAAAAAATTAAAAATTCCAACAAATTGTATTGAAGTGAATTGTATGTTGTTAATATTCAATTATTTAAAATAGAATTAAAAAATAGTATTTTCTTTTTATTCTGTTTTTATTAAGAATTTATTAGCAAAAATATATTTAAAAATGTTAAATAAACTTACATTTTTTATTAAAAGTTAATAAATGTATTAATCATACAAATTCGAATGAATTGTTTTTATAGATTTTCTATCAAGAAGATTTCTGAAAATTAATTTTTACAAATTATAAAAAGCATGTTTTTTTAATTTTAATATAGGCCCCCAAATACTATGAAAAGGATAAATAGACAATGTGATCTAGAAAAGTTTTGTTTTTCAATTAAGGCAATTTTTGTACTTTATTTTATTGTTTTTTCAACAAATAATGCTCTAAGTCAAGATGGTCAATTTGAGCTTGACGGAATCGGTGCTACTGATCAAGTAATTGGATCTTCAATTTTAAACATGTATCCATCTCCTTTTTTACCTAATAAAAAGGACACACGTGTGCAGTTTTTATACGAAGCTGCCGAAACGGGACTTTCTTTAGCTAACATGTCTGGATATACAACAATTTCTTCGTTGGCTTTTCATGTGTCCGGATTTTCCCTTGAAAGTTTAAAGAGCTATCAAATGGAAAATATCAAAATCAGTATGGGGCATACGATTGCCACCTACGATGGATATGATGGTACAGAAGTATGGGGAATAAAAATGCCACCACCAGGCTATTGCACTTGGTCAGGTTCAACAGATCCTATGGCTGAACCACTTCAATTAGTGAAAAATTCATTCAACCTTATCATTAGCGATACAGGGTGGGTAGAACTTGAATTAGATACTCCCTTTGTTTGGGATGGTGTTAATAGTATTGTCGTTGAAATTTGTAAAGCAGATCCCAAAATTGGCTCCTCTCCAGCGTTTAGTTCCGGGAGATATCAATTTACGGGAATAAGGCATACAACACCTCCGGGTAGTTCTAATTTTACCTTAACAAGAAGTTTATATAGTAATAATAACAACGGAACTGGTTCAAATTATACCTTAGGTTGTGATATGGAGTTGTCAGGAAGTAGTTACAATACATCAGCAGCTTTAAATAACTCGTATAGAAAATATCGTCCAAATATACGTTTTACTTTTCAATGTGCAGGTGCTCCTGCAAGTGGTGAGGCAATAATTGAAGCTGATAATTTTTGTAAAGATGAAGCAGTTACGATACGTGTCATTAATGGTGAAAAATCTACAGGATTGAACTATCAATGGTACTATTCTTATGCAGATGACGATAATTATTTACCTCTTCCAGGTAAAACAAATGCCACAATTACAGTAGATAGAGCTGAGGTTGATATGTGGTATAAAAGAGATGTAGGTTGTGATTTTGACCCATTGGTAGGAACCAGGTCTTCCTTTCCTGTAAAAGTTGAGGGTGTTAATACTTGGGATGGTACATTTTGGAGTTTTGGAACAAATCCATTACCCTCTTTACCAGTAAGAATTCAAGGTGATTACAATTCTTCTGTTGACGGGAGTGGGATTCTTGAAGCTTGTAGCTTAAAAGTTTTGTCGGGCACTTTTACTGTAGGAAGTGGAGATATTGTTTCAATTAAAGATAAATTATTTGTCCACGAAGACGCTACCGTAATTTTTGATAATAATGCTAGCTTAATTCAGGAAAATGATAATGTTATTAATGAAGGTAAAATTGTATACAAAAGAGATTCTCAACCGGTTCGAATGCTGGATTACACCTATTGGTCCTCTCCTGTTGCTGGTATGACTCCCTTTCAATTTTCACCGGGAACTCCTACAAATAGAGTTTATCATTGGAATCATCTAACAACAGGTTCTAATCCACAAAGTTGGGTTGGTGGTGTTGCAAATAGTCCAATGTTAGCAGGTAAAGGCTATATAATTCGTGCACCTAATGGTTATCCTTCATCTGGTAATGGAATTGTTTTTGAAGGCTCTTTTGAAGGGGTGCCTAATAATGGACTCATTTCCATTCCTGCCCAAGGCGGGGCTGGTAATTGGAATTTAATCGGAAATCCATATCCGGCTGCTATTGATGCAAATAAGTTCTTATTGGCGAATAGTGCTGTTTTAGATGGTACAATTCGATTTTGGACACATAATTCTCTTCCAAGTGCTATACCGTCCTATCCTGGATTTTCTCCACAAGCTTTGAATTACTCTTCAGATGACTATGCAACCTATAATTTATCAGGCTCAATAGGTTTTCCTGCGGATAATTCCGGTTTCAATAATAATTCACCCGGGCGTTTTATTGGGGCTGGTCAGAGTTTTATGATCGAAGGTGGGGCCTCATCCGGAAATGTGATTTTTAACAATGAAATGAGAAAAATTGAATCAGGCTATGATAACACTCAATTTTTTAGAAATAGTATTAGTAGCTCAAGTGAGGTAGAAAAAAATCGATTGTGGTTAGAAGTGATTCATCAAAATGGAAAATTTCATCAATCGATGGTTGGTTACATTGAAGGAGCAACAAATGATGTAGATTGGGGTTATGATTCAAAAATTAGACCTTCAGGAAACGTTAGATTATATAGTTTAGTAGGTGAAACTAAATTAGCAATTCAAGGAAAAGCTTTGCCTTTTAATGAAAATGATGTCATTCCATTAGGCTATACAACTACTTTATCGGGTGAGTTTATATTAAAATTATATCAATTCGATGAGTTTTTTGAGAACCAAACAGTTTATTTATTTGATAAATACACCAATACATTTCACAATATTAAAGAAGAGATTTATCTCTTTACCACTGAAATTGGTACAGTTGATGATCGATTTGAACTTCGATTTACAAATGAAACATTAAGTTTAAATCCAATAATTAAAACTACTAATAATGTACTTTGTTATTCGAAAGACAATACCATTTTGATAAAGTCTAAAGAGGTTCAAATACACTCTGTAACAGTTTTTGACAGTGCAGGAAGAGTACTATTTGATCAAAATGAATTAAACACAACAGAATTAACAATTTCAGATGTTGCAAAAATCAATCAGGTGTTATTTATTCAAACCATAACGACTGATGAAGAAAAAACAACACAAAAACTTATATTCTAAAAAAAACGATTTTAATTTAATTATGTTTAAAGATAACAAAATCATGAATCAACTTGCACAAAGCGATAGAATTATAAAAAATACATTCTTATTCAAGTGTGTACTATTAATTACACTATTTCATTTTTGTGATTTGAGAGCTCAAGAGACATTCACTTTAGGAGATGGCGAAGAATCTTATAACACTCTTGGGGTATCTCCTTTTGCAACTATAAACCGTAACAACAGATCTCAATATATTTATTATGCAGAAGAATTGTATAATGCCGGATTTAATATTTCCGGTAATGTAATTTCCTTAGCGATTAATATTACAGAACTAGGATTGCCAGCTAGCTTAAAGCCTGAGAATATTAAAATAAAGATGGGGATGACTACTTCATTTGAAATGGGACCTAATCTTGTTGATAATTTACCGATTTATTATGAGTCTTCAATTGAAAATATAACTGAATTAGGATGGTATACATTTGAGTTAGATACACCTTTTGCTTGGGATGGTTTTAGAAATATTATTGTAGAAATTTGTAGAAGTAATACAGATTTTGGAACTAGTTTTGCAATACAAGGGAAGAATTTTCCAATGGGAGAAATTGTTGCCGCTGCAAATTATACTAACAATTCCGAATTAACCGGATGTAATTTAAATAATGAGAATCTTTTACAGGATCTATTTGCCAGAAGAAGACCAAACATGCAATTTACTCTAACGAATCCTTGTGAAACTACTCCAACTGGAGGTCAAACTGTTGTAACACAAGGACCCTATTGCTCTGGAGATTTATTTACCCTTTCGGTACAAAACGGTTCTATTGAGTCTGGTCTTTCCTATCAATGGCAGTCTTCTCCAAATGATAATGGACCTTGGACAGATATTCCTGATGCTACAGATGCTTTTTTAGTAACTTCTCAATCAATAGCAACTTATTATCGTCGTGCAACTACTTGTGACATAGCTTCTTCAACAATATTTGATTTTCCATTGTTAGTTGGTGGTGAAGGTTGTTATTGTACTTCTTTAGTAGTCAATTCAAATGAAATTGGAATTACAAACGTTGCTTTTGGTGAAATTGATAATGCATCGTTTAGTACACCTTCCTATTCAAATTTTACATCCATTCAAACTGAGTTAGAAAGAGAATCTATTGTTCCATTATCTGTAAACGTAAATACTTCAGGAGGAACAAATCAAACTAAAGCTTGGATTGATTGGAACCAAAACGGAGATTTTGAAATTAGTGAATCAATTGAATTAGGTTTTGTTACAGGAGGAAGTAATGTGAATTCCGGTATTATTGCCAATATTCTTGTGCCAAGTAATGCAGCTTTAGGAAATACGATCATGCGTGTTAGAACAAATCAATCTAATACAACGGAAGAGCTAACTCCTTGTGATTCTATCGAAAATGGTGAAGCAGAAGATTATACAGTTATTATTACTGAAAACTTAAGTATTGTAGAATTTAATAATTCTAAAAATAATATTCTGATTGCTGCTAATGATGAAGGTATCCATTTCAAAATTTCAGAAACGGGTATACAACAAATCGATTTATTTGATATAAGTGGTCGTTTGATTGTTAGTAAAAAGCTATCGGACTTATTAGAAGTTACTATTTCTGAAGTGAAAAAATCAAATCAATTATTTATTGTTAAAGTTAGTTTATCTAATGGAGAACAGATTGCGAATAAAATTCTATATTAAAAAAAATCACCCTACTAATCTATACCTAAATTAATCAATTATGAAGTTTAAATTTACTACTAAAATACATTTTTTAATTTTGAGTTTAATTATAGCAACGACTAATTATGCTCAATGTAATCAGCCAACTGGAATTAATGTAACAGATATTACTTCTGTTTCTGCTGTTTTAAGTTGGTCTGAATCAACTTCAGCACCCGGAATAGCTTATAGTTTTGAAGTTCGATTATCCGGTTTACCGGGTAGTGGTGTATCTGGTCTGGTAGATAGTGGCTCCGTTGGTGACGGTGTTTTTACTTCTCCACTTTCTGGTTTAATATCAGATACAACTTATTTCGTTTATATGCGTTTTCAATGTTCTTCTGAACCACTATTTAGTGATTGGACATCAGCGGTTACTTTTACCACAAGCACCTTATCCTCTCCAGTTGCAGGAGCTCCTGCTGGATTGTCTGATACATTCTTTTCTGCTCGTTGGATTGCAGTTCCGGGAGCCACCGGATATCGTTTAGACGTTAGTGAATTTAGTGACTTTTCAACCATGTTGGCGGGTTATGATAACTTATTTGTTTCCGGTGGTTCAACAAGTAGATTAGTAAGTGGATTAAATCCTTCAACAGACTACTATTATCGTTTGCGTGCTGAAGGATTAAGTGGAAGTGGTCCCGTAACCAGTGATAATTCAAATGTGATTATGATAACTACTTTTAATGAGCCAACATTCGTAGCTGTTTGGACAGAAGGTGCCTGGTTAAATGATATTTTGCCAACCGCTGATCATGATGTTATTTTAGATGATGACTTTGTTTCTGATGAGAATAATTCTACAATGTTTGAAGTAAAAAGTATTACACTAAATGAAGGCTACTCTTACACCATAGCTTCTGGGAACAGTCTTATTGTTTATGAAAACATCATTAACAATAGTAATGCCAGTTCATTTGTTGTTCAAAATAATGCTAATTTGTTTCAACTTAATGATGCTGCTTCACCAAACTTTGGAGAAATTACTGTAATACGAAATAGTTCCGAAATTTTTCGTTTGGATTATACAATGTGGTCATCGCCGGTGATTGGAACTCAAACATTGAAACAGTTCTCTCCTCAAACGGTAGATTCGCGCTTTTATGAATATAATTCTTCAGATGATATTTATTCTCCAATTGATCCTTTGACTTCAACTTTTGAACCTGGAAATGGTTATTTTATTCGATCTCCAAATAATCATGTAGCAAATAATGGTACGAATGATCCGCAACGTTGGACAGGTACTTTTACAGGAGTTCCAACGAATGGTGAAGTAAATGTTGCCTTAGAAACAAGTGGTCAAGGATTTAATTTAGTTGGAAATCCTTATCCGACAGTTATTAGTGCTGATGTTTTGCTACAGCAAAATGCTGCAAATATTGACGGCACTATTTATTTTTGGAGAAGGTTAAACGATATATCGGGTTCAGGGCCTTTGGGTTCTTTTTATGCAACATATACTGAATTTGGTGGTGTCGGTTCATCAACAAGCGAGGATCCAAATGGCTTTATTCAAGTTGGACAAGGGTTTTTAGTAAAAGCATTGAACACTGAATTAGTATTTAATAGCGAAATGAAAGTGCCTGACGAATTTGAAAATCAATTTTTTAGATACTCTACACAAAATCAAATGGATAAACACCGTTTGTGGTTAAACTTAACTAATGAAAATGGTTTGTATAGTAAATTATTATTGGGTTATGCAGCCGAAGCTTCAAATGGGCTAGACCGTTTAGATGGAAAGTATATAAATGATTCTCCAGTGGCTTTAACTTCTTTATTAAATAATGAGGAATTTACTATTCAAGCAAAAGCATTACCCTTTTCAATGGATGATTTCTTTCCACTTGGTTTGAAGATAGTTAGTGGTGGTGAATACAGCATTGCAATAGAAAACATGGATGGTTTTTTTGCAGAAGGTCAACTTGTTTACTTGGAAGATACTTTTACTGCTACAATTCATAATCTTAGTGAATCAGCATATGTTTTCAGTTCTGAGGCTGGAGCGTTTAACAACCGATTTATCTTGCGTTTTACTGATGAAGTAATGAGTATTGAACAACCATTAAATACAAATGCTATTGCAATTTTTGAACAAGACAATCAGATTAAAATAAATGCAGGTGACCAAGAAATAAAAACATTAAAAGTAGTTGACATTCAGGGTAGAATTCTGTTTTTTGAAAATGATATAAACGCTACTGAATTTTCAATAAATTCTTTAAATAAAAATAATCAAATTTTAATTTTTCAAATACAAGATTATAATAACAATGTTATTATTAAAAAACGGATTTATTAAGAAGAAAATGATTAATTATTTATATCAACTCCTCAATTTTTTGAGGAGTTTTTTTATTTTTTATCATTTTATTTAATTTATTTTTGAGAACATCATTTTTTACGTGTATTTCATCGATGATTTAAGATTTTAATCGATTTGATAACATATTGTTAACGGTTATTTTAAGAATCACCTTAACTTTATGTATTAATTTAATTTTATTAACTAATTATGAATTCAAACTACAATTTTTTGAACACGCGATTGGGGTCGCTATTCAAAGGTGAAGAAAATGATGATGGGAAATCATTCGACTTTTTTCGATGGTGTAATTTAATAACAGCATCAGTAATTATACTTTTTGCAAATATTTCATTTGCACAAACCGTATCAATTGGTTCTGGAACGGGAACTAATACAAATTTACCGATTGTTTCCTGTTATGGTTTTACCTATTCTCAACAAATTTACACTGCTGCTCAATTAACACAAGCGGGTAACATTGAAAAAATCAGATTTTATTACAGTAGTGGAGGAACAACACTCTCAACTTGGAATAACTGGACAGTCTATGTAGGGCATACTTCAAAAACTACATTTAGTTCGAGTACCGATTGGGAACCAATTGCTAATTTAACACAAGTTTTTACAGGTAATATTGTTGCAGTAGCGGGGAATTGGTTTGATGTAGTTTTTACAACACCTTTTTCATACAATGGGACTGATAATTTGATTATTGCAGTTGATGAAAATACAACTGGATTTTCTTGTTCTGCAGCATTTAGATCGTTTTCAAGTGGAACAAATACTGGTATTTATTATAGGTCTGATAGTACCAATCCTGATCCTTCAAGTCCTCCAACTTCAACTAGTCGTACTAGTACTTTAGCTCAAATGCAAGTTGTTTTTCAGTCCTTAACACCGCCAAATTGTGCTATTTCGCAAATTCCAGCAGATGGTGCAATAGATGTTGCAAAAAATCCAACATTAACTTGGGCAGATGGAGGTGGAGGCCCAACTTCATATGATGTATATTTCGGAACTTCAGCCGGAGCACCACTTGTTGGAAATCAAGCAGGGACATCTTATACACCACCAACTCTTTTAGCTGCTAATACGCAGTATTTTTGGAAAATTGTTCCAAAAAATGCTAATGGAGCTGCAATTGGTTGTGTTGAACAATCATTTACAACAGGAACTGATTTAGCCTATTGTGCTCCAACCTATTCAAGTGGATGTGGAAGTGCAGGTGCTGATGCGATAACGAATGTTGCTTTAGAAACGTTAAGCAACACCTCGGGTTGTGCGGCTTCTCCATACTACACTTTCTTTAATGCTGTAACGGTTCCTGATTTAAACCAAAGTGGTAACTTTACTGTTTCAGTTACAATGGGTGCCGATGGTTCTCAATTTTCAGCTGTTTGGATTGATTTTAACCAAAATGGAGTGTTTGAAGCCACAGAAGGGTTTTTAGCACCTGGGAATGCCGGTGCTAGCGGTACGGCTTCAATTGCAATCAGTATTCCATCCGATGCAGTTCTTGGTCAAACCAGAATGAGAGTTAGAGGGGGTAATGATACTGCCTTAACAACAGCACAAGCTTGTGGAGCTTCTTCAAGTACTTGGGGTGAAACCGAAGATTATATTGTGAACATAGTGACTCCTGCTGTTTTACCACCAAGTTGTGCTTCTGCTCTTGTTCCTGCTGATTTGGCAATAGATGTTATTAGAAATTCATCCTTATCTTGGTCTGCCGCTACCGGTGGTCCAACAAGTTATGATGTTTATTTTGGAACTTCTACTAATCCCGGATTAGTGGCAAATGTTACTACTTTAAACTATACACCAGCAGTAATGGCTGCCAATACAACTTATTACTGGAAAATAGTTCCTAAAAATGATAACGGTGATGCAATTGGTTGTGTTGAACAATCTTTCACAACAGGTGCTCAATTACAATATTGTACATCTGTACCGACTAGTAATGATAACTCAGGAATTACACAAGTAGTATTAGGATCTACTACTTTAGCCATCCCAGACGTAACATATCAAGATAATACGGCAACAACAGTTTCCATTAATCAAGGTGCAGAATTAAATACACAAATTACTTTTGCTACCGGATTTACTTATGGTACAAACATTTGGATAGATTTTAATGACAATGGCTCATTTGATGATTCAGGAGAATTAGTTTATTCAGGAACATCTTTAGCGACCAATCCTACCACTTTAGACGCAACATTTACTTTGTCCATGACTGCTGATTTAGGTGCTCATAGAATGAGAATTGGTACAGCTGATTCAGGTCAAGCTATTCCAAATCCTTGTTATAGTGGTACTTTTGGTGTAACCTTAGATTTTACAGTTCAAGTAAATCCATTGCCAACAGATACACCTAATTACGTAAATCTCCAATTCCCCGGAAGTGCAACCATTTTAGCGGGTGAATCAACTATAGTATATGCTCAGGTATATGAACCCGGCTTAACAGATGTAGAACCGGGTATTTCAGGACAAGCTGCAGGTATTGAGGCTTGGATTGGTATTAGTCCGGAAGGAGCAGACGCCTCTTCAAACCCAAATACATGGACAACATGGATTCCTGCAACACACAATGCAGGTGCCATTGGTAATAATGACGAATACCAAGCGACTATTGGTTCTACCCTTGCAGCAGGTACTTATCGTTATGCTTCACGTTTCAGATTAAATGGAGGACCATTTGTTTATGGTGGATTCCCATTTAATCAATGGAATGGTTCAGATAGTAATAGTGGTGAGTTAACAGTTAATCCAAATCCAACTCAATGTGCTGGAATTGGAGTACCTGCAAATGCTGCTACAGACGTTACAATCGGAACTATTGCTTTGTCATGGACAGCTCCTACTTCTGGTCCAGCACCAACAGAATATAAAGTTTTCTTTGGTACTACTTCCGGAAGTTTAACCCAAATTGGTACTACTGCTAATTTAACATTTAATGCATCTGCACCGGCTTATTCTACAACATATTATTGGCAAATTGTACCGACATCTGCTATTGGTGGAGGTGATGCGATAGGATGTGCTGAATGGAGTTTTACAACTCAAGCTGATCCGTTTGCACCCTATTGTTCTGCAATTACCTTCTCTTCAAATGTAGAACCAATTACTTCTGTTAATTTTGCAGGTATTGATAATCAAAGTAGTGCAACATTAAATGGCACTCCTGCTTTACAAAACTTTATTTCAATATCTGGAAATGTTACTGCAGGGGAGTCATATACAATGACTCTAAAAGGTAATACAGATGGAAATTTTTTAAATAATTTTAGAGTGTTTATTGACTGGAATCAAGACGGTGATTTCAATGATGAAAACGAAACATTTAATGCGGGAACAGTTCAAAATTCAACCGGGTTAGATGCTCTTCAAGCAGTTTCAAATATTGAAGTACCCTCAAATGCTTTACCTGGTACAACTCGAATGAGAGTTAAAAAAATATTTGGTACCACCAATATTGACAATCCTTGTGTTGGTACAAGTTATGGTCAAGTTGAAGATTACTCATTACTTGTTAGTATTCCTTGGTATCTAGATGCAGACAATGATACTTATGGAGATGATAACAATGTTGTTGTAGCTGTTGAAAATCCTTTCCCAGGTTTATATGTTTCAGTTGGCGGCGACTGCGACGACACCAACGCCTCTATTAACCCAGGAGCAGCAGAAATCTGCTACGATGGATTAGACAACGATTGTGATGGCATCATCGATAATGGTTGTACGCCAATAGTATCGGTTGTTCAACCGGCACAGTGTGGAATAACATTACCAACCATTGACAGTTATGTTTATGCCAACTTGGTAGCGGGAGCACAAGGATACCGTTTTAGAGTAACCAATTTATCAACCAATGAAGTACAAACCATTGACAGAGCTTTACGTGTTTTCCGATTTACACAATTAACAAGCTATGCTTTTGCAACCGAATATTCGGTTGAAGTTTCTGTGAGAATCAATAATGTATGGCAACCGTTCTACGGCACACCATGTACTGTTTCTACACCGGATACCACTACGCAAATTCAAGCTTCTCAGTGTAATACCGCTATCAGTAACTTGAACAATTCAATTTTTGCTGATATTGTACCTTTTGCAACGGGTTACCGATTCAGAGTAACGAATACGTTGAATCCAATCGATGTACAAACCATTGACCGTCCGATTAGAGATTTTAGAATGACTAATTTGGCTACTGTAGAATTCAATACCACGTACAATGTGGAAGTAGCAGTTAGAAATACAGACGGAACGTATTTATCATATGGTGCTGTTTGTAACATTACTACGCCTATGTTCCCAACTGTTGGCTTGGAAGATGCACAATGTGATGAGTACTTAGTAAGTTCTAACACAGAAACATTATTTGCAGAATCTTACCCTGGTGTTGAACAATACCGATTCTTATTGGAGAACATCAACCTACCATACAGCCAAACGGTAGACAGAGCCACAAGAACAGTTACGTTGAATAATTTCACAGGTTTAGTACCGGGAGAGATGTATACCGTACGCGTTGCAATTCGCTTAAACGGCGTTTGGGGACCTTATGGAAAATCGTGTAGTATCATTACTCCTGGTGGAGAAATCATACTTATCCGACCAGAGGAATCAACTAACGAAACAGGCTTTAAAGCAGTAGCTTATCCAAACCCATTTGCAACAAGCTTTACCGTTGATGTGAGAACATCCAACACTGAAGCTGTAAGCTTGACCGTGTATGATATGGCAGGAAGACTTTTAGAAGTGAGAGAGGTAAAAGCTCAAGACGTTACCAACTACCAATTCGGTAATCAATATCCTTCCGGAGTTTACAATGTGATTGTAACACAAGGAGAAGAAACGAGAGCCGTACGAGTGGTGAAACAATAAGCTGAGTTGCTAAGCAACGAGTTAACCATATTAAACCTCCGAGTAATCGGAGGTTCTTTTATTTAAAGTCGTGAATTAGACCATTTGTAAACAAACAAAGTAATTTTCAACAAATAAACTCACAAAAAAATAATACATTTGAAAAAATTTTTTTTGAAGATGAATAAAACAAAAAATGAAGATTGGTTATTTGAAATTTCTCCGAAAAAATCAGCTTTAGAAATTAATTTTAAAGAGTTGTGGCATTATCGAGATTTATTGATGTTGTTTGTTAAAAGAGATATTGTTACTTTTTATAAACAAACTGTTTTAGGGCCTATTTGGTTTATTATTCAACCTTTATTAACTTCTGTAATACAGTTTATAATTTTTAGTAAAATAGCTAATATTCCTTCTGATGGTGTACCTTATTTTTTGTTTGTACTTGCGGGTAATATTTTGTGGTTCTATTTTTCAGATTGTTTAAAAGCAGTTTCTGAAACGTTTACAGCAAATCAAAATATTTTTGGAAAAGTTTATTTTCCTAGGGTAATAATGCCAATAAAAGTTGTTTTTTCGAATCTCGTAAAATTTAGCATACAATTTTCTTTTTTTATAATAGTTCTAATCTATTATATAAATAAAGGCTATGACATATCGCCTTCATTATTAATTTTAATAACACCGGTTTTGTTAATAATTACCGCTATGCTAGCCATGGGTGTTGGGATGATAATTTCTTCTTTAACTGTAAAATATCGAGATCTTAATTTTGTGATTACTTTTGGTATCTCGCTTTTTATGTATATCACTCCAATTGTCTATCCTACTTCATTGGTTTTAGAAAAAATCAATCCGAAATACCATATTTTAGTTTATTTAAACCCTTTAACAGGCATTTTAGATTTTTTTAAATATGCATTTTTAGGTTCAGGGTCGATTAATTTGAGTTATTTACTATATTCTTTGTTTTTTGGGATTGTTGTTCTTTTTTTAGGTGTACTTTTTTTTAATAGAACAGAGAAGAGTTTTATTGATGTAATTTAATTTTTGAGAATAAATTTAAATGAGTGATATTATATTAAAAGTTGAGAATCTTTCAAAACAATACCGACTAGGAAAAATAGGAACCGGAACATTGAGTCATGACTTAAATAGATGGTGGCATACTGTTAGAGGTAAAGAAGATCCCTACTTAAAAGTCGGAGAGGTTAACGATAGAAGCTCAATGTCAAACAACCAATATGTATGGGCTTTAAAAGATATAAATTTTGAAGTTCAACAAGGAGAAGTCTTAGGAATAATAGGCAAGAACGGTGCAGGGAAATCAACCTTATTAAAAATTTTATCAAGAGTAACTTCACCTACTGTTGGAAGTGTTAAAGCTAAAGGGCGTATTGCAAGTTTGTTGGAAGTGGGTACTGGTTTTCACCCGGAAATGACTGGTAGAGAAAATATATTTCTAAATGGTGCTATTCTAGGAATGACAAAAAAAGAGATAGCTTCAAAATTAGATGAAATAATTGACTTTTCCGGCTGCAAAAGATATATTGATACTCCTGTAAAAAGATATAGTAGTGGGATGACTGTACGTTTAGCTTTTGCTGTTGCTGCTCATTTAGAGCCTGAAATATTAGTTGTTGATGAGGTTTTAGCCGTTGGCGATGCTGAATTTCAAAAAAAAGCAATCGGTAAAATGCAAGACATTTCTAAAACAGACGGAAGAACCGTATTATTTGTGAGTCATAATATGGCTGCTGTTAAAAGTCTATGCACAAAAGGAATTGTTTTAGAGCATGGCGGAATAACTTTTAGCGGAACAAGTGATGATGCGATTAATTATTATCTTGAGAATTCCTATAAAAAGAGCGAAATTAAATTAAGTGAAAGAATTGACCGAAAAGGAAATCAAAAATTATCTATTCTAAATATTTTTGTCAAAAATAAAGATGAAGTTGTAGTAGGTGAAATGCATAGTGGTGAATACTATAAACTAATTTTTGAATACCAAAAGCAAAAAGATATCGATCCAAAACAATTGACAATTGTACTTCAATTTAAAAATGAAAATGATGAATTAGTCACAACCATTGCAACCGATGAATTGGGGACCAAATTTTCAGAAGTAAAAGAGAAAGGTACAATTGAAGTAGAAATCCCTCGATTACAATTCAGAGAAGGAAGATATTCTATGCAATACATGATTAGTGAAAAATTATCGTTTAACACGCCACATCAAGTTGTTGATTATTTACAAGATGCTTTCACGTTAACAGTGATTCGAGGTGATTATTGGCATTCAGGAGTTTTAAATCGACCAAAAGGGTTTATTCAAGAAGCATCAATTCAACTACTCTAAGTAGAGTTATTCAAATTATAAAATAGATGTAATGAGTTTTTTACAAAATAAAAAAATATTAGTCACCGGAGCAGATGGATTTATTGGTTCTCACTTAGTTGAATTTTTAATTACTCAAGGTTATCAAGTCAAGGCATTTTGTTTTTACAACTCATTTAATTCTTGGGGTTGGCTAGATAGTTTAGACAAAGAAAATCTGCAAAGAATTGAAATTTTTATGGGTGATGTGCGTGATCCAAATGGTGTTCGTGAAGCCATGAAGGATTGTCAGATAGTTTTTCATTTGGCAGCACTCATAGCCATTCCGTTTAGTTATCATTCTCCCGATTCTTATATAGATACTAATGTAAAAGGAACACTCAATATATTACAGACAGCTCGCGATTTAAACATAGAACGACTATTAATCACTTCTACTTCTGAAGTTTATGGAACTGCTCAATATGTTCCTATTGATGAAAAGCATCCAAAACAACCACAATCACCTTATTCTGCTTCTAAAATTGGTGCCGATGCAATTGCTGATTCTTTTTACAGAAGTTTTAATCTGCCCGTTACCATCGTTAGACCATTTAATACTTTTGGACCACGTCAATCAGCTAGAGCTTTTATTCCAACCATAATTACACAACTTCTGAGTGGGAAAACAGAAATTAAATTAGGTGATGTTACACCTACAAGAGATTTATTGTTTGTCAAAGATACTGTTAGAGCTTTTGAAGCAATAGCAAATTGTAACGAATTAATTGGTCATGAAGTAAATATTGCTACAAATTCAGAAATCAGCATTCAGGAAGTGGCAGATTTACTAATCCAAAAAATTAATCCGAAAGCAAAAATAGTTACTGATAAAAATAGAATTAGACCTGAAAAAAGTGAAGTTTTTAGACTTTTTGGAGACAACACTAAACTTAATAATTTAACGGGATGGGAACCCAAAACTAATTTTACCCAAGCTATTATACAAACCATTGAGTGGTTTTCAAATAGAGAAAATTTAAGCCATTATAAATCCGATATTTATAACGTTTAACAATGCTTAATTTTGATAAAAAAATTGCTGTTTTCGGAACTGGCGGATTGGCCAAAGATGTATTTTATTGTTTAAAAGATATTTTTAAAGCAAATAATATTTCCATCTATGATCAAGTTATTTTTGTTGATAAAGAAAAAACAAGTGAAAATTATTTTTTAAATTGTCCGTTATTGGTTGAAAATGATTTCATTAGCGATGATTTTCAGATTGTTTTAGCAATTGGAAATCCGAATATTCGTAAGCGACTTGTATCCGGCTTATCAAAAAATACTTTTTTCCCCACCATTATTCATCCTACAGTACTTTTGAATGAAACGGCTAATGTTGGAAAAGGGGTTATAATTTTACAAAATTCAGTAATTAGTTGTGATGTGACAATAGGTGATTTTACCATAGTTGATCGAGCGGTTCAAGTAGGCCATGATTGTAATATAAGCAATTTTGTCCATTTATCGCCTGCTTCTGTTCTTAGTGGAAATGTCAACCTACACGCATGTGTTGAAATCGGTACAAATGCTTCATTAAAGCAAAATATTGAAATTGTAGAAGAAACTGTAATTGGTATGGGTGCTGTAGTTGTAAAATCAATTACAGAAAAAGGAACTTATATAGGAAATCCGGTAAAAAAATTGAAGTAATGGTAAAGACAGCCTTTTGTAGTGTGATTTTTCCCGCAAACATAATTTATTTTAAGGATTTTTTAAGTTCACTTGAACAACAAACCAATAAAGATTTTGTTCTTCTTTTATTTAATGACGGTGTGCTTAATTTAGTTGATTATCTTAAAAACACACATTTAGTCTATAAAATAATTAACGTAAAAGGCTCTGTTTCTGAGACACGAACTCAACTTTTTGAATACATAAAAGAAACATCCTTTGAAAATTTTATTTTTGGGGATACCGATGATTACTTTTCTTCAAACAGAGTAGAAGTTTGCACAAAATGGTTAGAAAAGGTGGATATAATTGCAAACGATCTCATATTAGTTTCCAGTGATAAAACTCAATTAACAGGTTTGTATTGGGAAAACCGCCCAGAATTAAAAGAAACTATTTCAATTGAAAGTATAAAAAAATATAATTTCTTAGGACTTGGAAATACAGCTATTAAAAAAAAGGTTTTACCAAATCAAATAAAATTTGACTCTAATTTGGTGGCTCTTGATTGGTATTTTTTTTCGATTCTATTACAGAAGCATTGGAAAGTGGGATTTACTTCTCAATCAGTTGTTTATTACAGACAACACAATGCCAATATTGTTGGACGTAAAGAAATGACTTTTGAAGACTTTAAGAAAGGATTTAATGTGAAATTAAATCATTATATTAGCTTAGCAAAAATAAACGCTGATTTTCAGGAATTAGCCATAGAATACAGTAGTGTCAGCGATAAAATTTCTGAAATAAATTATACAAATTCATTACAAAACAGTACAATTAAAAACCCCTTTTGGTGGGAAGAGATACAATTATGAAAGTACATTTAAGTCCAAAAAAGGAAGTTTACAATTTTTGTGAGCCCTATATAATCGCAGAAATTGGAGCCAATCATAACGGCGATATGGATCTAGCTAAAAAAATGATTGACAGTGCGGTAGAATGTGGTTGTGATGCCGTTAAATTTCAATCGTGGACACCTAAATCTTTGATAGCGAAAGAAGAATACGACAGAAATCAATCTTATGATGATTCGCCAAAGAAGCATTTTGGTTCACTTAAAGAAATGGTTGAAAGATACTATTTACGAGATGACCAACATGTTGAATTAAAAGAGTATTGTAAAACAAAAGGAGTTGATTTTTGTTCGTCTCCTTTTTCAAATGAAGAAGTAGATTTATTGGTTAAACTAGATGTGCCATTTCTTAAAATTGCATCGATGGATATCAATAATATTCCGTTTTTGAAATATGCAGCTAAAACAATGAAACCTTTAGTGATTTCTACCGGGATGTCGACTTTATCTGAAATAGAAACTGCTGTAAATACCGTTAAAGCGGAAGGAAATAATAACATAGTTTTGTTACATTGTATTTCAATTTATCCCCCAAAAGATAAAGACATCCATTTAAGAAATATCACCATGTTGCAACAAGCATTTGACTTGCCAATTGGCTTTTCCGACCATTCATTTGGAGCCTCAATTCCCTTAGCTTCGGTAGCTTTGGGAGCTTGTATTATAGAAAAACATTTTACATTAGATAAAGATTTACCGGGTTGGGATCATGAAATATCAGCTAATCCGGTTGAAATGAAAACAATTTGTGAAGATTCTAAAAAAATTGCCGCAGCTTTAGGAAATGTTTTTAGAACGGTTTCTGATGAAGAAGAACAAAAGAAGTCAAAATTCAGGAGAAGTATTGTTTTAGAAAAAGCTCTTAAGAAAGGCGATATAATTAAAGAATCAGATTTAGCTTATAAAAGACCGGGAACCGGCATTCCACCTAACGAATTTTTATACGTGATTGGTAGAAAAGTTAATCAAGACTTAGAAATTGATTCAGTCTTAAATTGGAACTGTTTTGAGTAAAATTGGTATTAATAAAATGGAAGCTCTTCATTCGTTTTTTAATCAAAATGAATTAGATTTTATTAAGAAAAATATATTACGGGTTAAACAAAATCAGATTAATTTTGGCGAATGGTTTATCTATGATGAAAGTTTAAAATTAATTTTACTAAATTCTAGTAATTTAA
The DNA here is from genome assembly GCF_004122145.1 of Flavobacterium piscinae. GTDB lineage: Bacteria > Bacteroidota > Bacteroidia > Flavobacteriales > Flavobacteriaceae > Flavobacterium > Flavobacterium piscinae. Next base: position 155,555 of record NZ_SBKQ01000005.1, on the reverse strand, counting down.
ATGATGAAGTCAAAGAATTTCATAAAATAAATACGGATGTTCATTTAACAATTTCAGGAAAGGATACATTTTATATTGGTGATGATTTTTATGAAGTTTTAGAAGATAACTTAAATGATCAAGATTATTGCTTAGTTAAATCAAACACAGAGCACCTTGTTGAAATATATGAAAATCAGTTTGTTATTGTAAAGCCGGGAATTATTCATTGTAATGTGTTAGACAAAGAAGCCATTAAATTAGTAATCAAAAAGAAAAATGCCTAAAGTAGTAGCGTGTATCATTGCTAGAACAGTTTCGCAAAGACTTCCTTTAAAAGTGCTTCGAGATATAAACGAGGGTACTTCTATGATAGACTTTTTAATTCAAAGAGTTAAAGGATGTAGTGCAATTGATAAAGTTTATATATGTACATCAAGAGAATCGGTTGATGATATTTTTGAAGACATTGCTAAAAGAAATAATGTTCAAATTTACAGAGGTTCATCGGATGCAGTTATTGAAAGAATGATTGAGGTTGGTGAAATTGAACAGGCAGATATCGTTTTAAGAATAACTGGCGATAATCCATTTTCATCTATTGAATATGTGTCTAGGCAAATTGAGTTTTTATTACAAGAAAAGTTAGATTATGTTAGACTTGTAGATGTGCCAATAGGAGCTGCCGTTGAAGTTATAAAATTTGAGAGTTTAAAAGATTGTTATGCCAAAATGGATCCTGCTATTAGTGAATACCTAATGTTATTTTTATTCGAGCCAAAACAATATAATTGCGGAATAGTTAAGCCATTTGAAAACGATTTTTCTTATTTAAGTGTAACTGTTGATACACCCGAAGATTTAATCAGAGCCAAAAATATTGCTCGTTTATGTGATAAGCAAAATCTGTTAATTGATATAATTTCCTTGCTTATTGATGAATCTAAAAATGAATTTTTTCCAAAAAAAGCTATTCAAGCAGGTGGAAAAATTAAATATCCTTATGGTGAAGAAATTACTTTTGAGCAATTCTCTAATGATATGCAAAGAAGAAAGGAAAATTCAAAAATAGTAAGGCTTTATGAATAAATCGTATTTTTATATCGAAACAGCTTTCCATCATGAAGGAGATATAGATTATCTTAAAAAGATAATAAATGCCGCAAAAGAATTGAAAGTTGATGGAGTAAAATTTCAAGTTTTAACCCGAGTAGAAGATTTTGTTTCAGTTTATCATTCGGCTTTTGAACAATTAAAATCATATTGCTTTTCATTAACACAATGGGATGAAGTATTTAAATATACACTAAGTTTAGGTTTAGATATTATTTTAATGCCACTAAATGTTGAGGCATTAAAGTTAGCTGATAAATATCCTGTTAAATATATAGATATACATTCAGTTTCATTTAACGATGTTAAGTTATTATCTGCTATAAATGAATATGATAATGATATTATTTTAGCAATTGGTGGAAGAGATAAAACTGAAATTGAAAATAAGATTGTTTTTTTCAAACATAAAATAAAAGTTTTAATGGTTGGTTTTCAATCTTTTCCAAGTAAATTAGAAGATGTTAATTTAGGTAAGATTGAATGGGTAAAAAAAGACTTTCCAAATTTTAAAATTGGCTATGCTGATCATTCTTCATTTGATGATGAATATGCTGTATTGAGTAATGAATATGCTCGCCTTTTAGGAGCTACAATTTTTGAAAAACATTTTACATTAGATGAAGGTTTGGAACGAGTGGATTTTAATTCAGCTATTGGAGTAAAAAAAATGCAAACAATATTGGACAGAATTAATTTTATTGATAAAAGCATACTAATTGAGCAAGAAAACGCCTATGTTTTTAATGAAAAAGAAGTTGTTTACAGAGAAAGACAATTAGTTTGTGTTGCAAATAGAGATATAGAAGAAAATGCAATTTTAAAATTAAATGATATTGATTTCAAAATGATAACAAGCGGAACAAATTGTATCAATGATTGTACAGAATTAATAGGAAAAAAAACACTTATAACCGTAAAAAAGGATGTTCCTTTTAAAAAAAGTGATTTAATTTAAATGAGTAAATATTCAGTAAAATATAACGAACTAAAAACTTTCGAAGACATAATTAGGAAGTTAGATTTTTATGGGGTTGGTTTTTTAGCTGTCGTTAATGAAGACGAATCTTTGTATGGAATTGTTACCGATGGAGATATTCGTAAAGCTTTATTAAACCAAAAAAAGAAAATTTCCGAAATAATAAACATTACTCCATTTACATTACCTTTTCATTCGCCTAAAAATCAAATTGTAAACTTCTTACAGGAAAAAAAACGATTTCATGTTCCTTTAGTAGATGAGCATAATATTTTAAAAGAAGTTTTTCTTTTAAATTCATTTGAAAAAGAAACAAAGCCAAATACTGTAATAATAATGGCTGGAGGTTTAGGGTCTAGGTTAGGGGAATTAACGAAGCAGACTCCAAAACCGATGCTACAAATTAAAGGAAAGCCAATATTAGAATATATTGTTGAATCCTTTAAAAATCAAGGTTTTGAAAATTTTATTTTTTGTGTAAATTATAGAAAAGAAGTGATAGAAGAATACTTTAAAGACGGGAGTCATATTGGAGTTTCTATTCAATACATTGTAGAAGAAAAAAGACTGGGAACAGCAGGTGCTTTAAGTTTAATTGATAATTCATTGATACAGTCTCCTTTTTTTGTGATTAATGGAGATGTCATTACAAGTTTAGATTATACTTCTATTTTAGATTATTGTGTTCATTCAAACGCAGATGCGGTAATGTGTACGAAAGAAATGAGTTATACAAACCCTTATGCAGAAGTTAAATATGATAGTAATTACAACTTAATTACTTTAAAAGAGAAGCCTACCTCTAATTTCGACATTAATCTGGGAATTTACGTTTTAAATACTAAAGCCAAATCATTGTTAGTAAAAAATGAGTTTTTCGATATGCCAAACTTGTTTTTAAAGTCAATCGAAAACAAACTAACAGTAAAGGTGTTTAAAGCAAATGATGATTGGATGGATATCGGTCTCCCAAAAGATTATATATCTATAAAAAATGATTAAAAACAGAGTAGATATAAAAGATTTTATTCTTAAAATCGAAGATGATTTTCCTGTTAACCAATGGAAAATAGGAACCATTCATCTTTGGCCTTACCTTAGAATTAAACTTTTTTTTTATCTAATAAACACGCTTGAGCAAAAAGAAGTTCGTGCTAAAGCCATTAAATCTAAAAGTGCAATTGAACAATTAAAAAGTACATTTAGAAAAATTAGAGCGATTTATCGCTATTTTAAATGGATGCGAACATTACCCAAAAAGGATTTTATTTTCGTAGGTGCCGATGCTCATCGAGTAGATTATAAAAACGCTAGATTTAATAGATTTTTTGACACGTTGATAGAAAGAAATGAAATAGAAAAATCATCTGTCTATTTTGAGTATGGATATGATTCCAAAAAGCAACACAATAAAGATTTAATTTTAAGCTTTTCTGAAGCCTTAAAAGGATATCTTCTTCTAAAAAAAAATAGGCCATATTCTCAAAAAGTGACATTAAATCAATACAATTCCTTCCTCCATTATTTGAAAGAAGATAAACTTTTTGAAAAATTTGTGAAAGTTTACTCCCAAGAAAATGTATTGAAATGGGCTAATAAAGAATTTTATCCCAGAGTATTGTTTTTTAATAAAGTATTGAAAGTTATTAAGCCAAAAAAAGTATTGATTTTATGTTATTATTTAGAAGATATTTTTGCTCTTACTACAGCTGCCAATCAGTTAAAAATTGACACAATTGAAATGCAACATGGCCCACAATCAGATGTGCATTTAGCATACAGTAATTGGATTTCTTTGCCGGAAACCGGCTACGATATGATTCCGAAACACTATTGGTGTTGGGATGTAGGAAGTGAAAATGTTATTCGGGAATGGTCGAAAAAAAATTCTGATTATTCCGTAAAAGTCATTGGTAATCCATGGATAGAATACTGGAAAGCTAAAGAAGTGAATTACAAACATAAAAACTATATTCTTTATTCTTTGCAACCGAATCCACTGACCATTATTCAGTTATTTCCTGAATCGGTACTGAGTTTTATTAAAAATAATCCTTACAAGTGGTTTGTTCGATTGCATCCTAGACAGTTAAACGAAATAGACAAAATCAAATCTTTTTTAGCGAGTAAAGGAGTTTTAGACTTGGTTAACCTTGATGATGCTACTTCTGATCCTTTACCACTTTTACTTTCAAAAGCAACTTTGCATGTAACTCATTTTTCTGGAACTATTATCGAAGCTTCATTTTTTGATGTTTATACTGTTTTATTGAATGAGATTGGTGTTTTTTCATTTCAATCGATTATTTCTTCTCAAAAGGCTGTATATTTGAATCCGGATGACATAGATTTTGAACAAAAATTGTATACTATCATTCAAAAAAATAATAATTTACCTAAGAATACTACTTTAATTTCTTCTCAGGAAAATTTATTTGAATTGTGATGAACTATTTTAATCGAATTTTATTAAAAATTAAATCCCGTTTAGATAGAATAAACGTGATTGGCCACGATGTAAAAATTCCAAAAAACACTTATGTTGTTAGTTCTATTCTAAAAGGAGAAATTAACCTATCAGAATCAATTGTAATTAAAGAAAGTATTGTAAATGGTAAAATTCAGATAGGAATTTCAAGTAAAATATCAAAAAGTAACTTGAAAGGTGAAATTAAAATTGGAGAAAATAATAAAATACAGGGTGCCACACTTTTAGGGAAAATTAAAATTGGCGATTATACATCACTTTGGGGACCAAACTTAGATGTTCATTCTAACAAAGAAGCAAGCGTTGAAATTGGAAATTTTTGCTCCATTGCTCGTAATGTCAGCTTTCAATCCTTTAATCACAATTTTAAAAAACCAACCAGTTATTTTGTCGGACAAAACTTATTTAAAGAAAAATGGGAAAATGAAAAGGTTTACAAAGGAAATATTGTTTTGCAAAATGATGTTTGGATTGGTGCTCATTCAATTATTCTGGGTGGAATTACTATTGAAAATGGAGCGGTAATTGCGGCCAATAGTGTAGTGAATAAAGACGTTCCTGCTTATGCGATTGTAGCCGGTAGTCCGGCAAAAATTATTGGTTATCGATTTGAACCACACATTGTCAGTCAATTTCAAGAGCTGGCATGGTGGAATTGGTCTACAGAAAAGATTAAAAGAAATAAGTCGTTTTTTGAACAAGAAGTGACGGAAGCTTCCTTAAATCATATTATTCATGACTAATGGTTTGGTTTCTATCATAATACCTACTTATAACAGAGGGCATTTATTGGGTGATACATTAAACAGTGTCTTGTCTCAAACCTATACAGATTGGGAATGCTTAGTAATTGATGACGGTTCAACAGACGAATCAGAAAAAATTGTACACGAATTTTGCAAAAGAGATCACCGAATTAAATTTTATAAAAGACCTGATTCTTTGCCCAAGGGAGCAAATTCATGCAGGAATTATGGTTTTGAATTAAGTGCCGGAGAATTCGTCAATTGGTTTGACAGTGATGATGTAATGTTAGAAGATTTTTTAGAAAAAAAGATAAATGCATTTACTTCTGAAACGCATTTTATAATTGCTTCCGGTTATTATTGGAATCCTGAAGATGATTCAAGAACTGTCTTGAAGATGGATCCAACAGATAAATTATACATAGATTTTGCTATGTGGAGAATAAAAATTATCACTAATTCCGTTTTGTTCAGAAAGAGATTCTTGGAAAATAAAGAATTATTCAACCCATTAATGAAGCGTGGTCAAGAGGCAGAATATTTCACAAGATTATTTTTTGATTGTAAACCAATTGATTACAAGGTGATTCCGGAATTTGGTTTTTTGTATAGACAACACGAAGATACAAAATCAGCTAAAAATTCGAAATATAATAGAGGATATAAAGAGTCATTGTTCTTTTTTTTATTTGAAAATTTTAAAAGAAGTGAAAAAATAAAATCCGCTGAATTACTCGATTTTTTTTATGACAAATTGATAAAATTAATAATTACAAGTAATGGAAATAACCATAAAGAAGTTACTTTGTCAATAATAAAAAAATTCTATCCTAGACTATTAAAATACAACAAAATTAAAGCTATAGAATTAATTTTGATGGGATGGATAATGTATTTACTAAAGAAATCTCCCTATTTTTTAAGGGATAGATGGTTGAAATTTAAATTCAATTGGAATGAGTAATTTGATTTCCATTATAATTCCAACCTACAATCGAGCCAATTTAATTATTCAAACGCTTGAAAGTATTCAAAATCAAACCTATCAAAACTTTGAGTGTATTATTGTTGATGATGGTTCAGAGGATGATTCAGAAAAAGTGGTTTCAAACTTTATTGAAAAAGATAACCGATTTCAATTTTACAAACGACCTTCTGATAAAATTAAAGGGCCAAACGCTTGTCGGAATTATGGATTTGAAAAATCCAAAGGTGAATTCATTTATTTTTTTGATAGTGATGATTTTTTAAAACCACATGCTTTAGAAACCTACTTCAAAGCTTTTAAAACTGATACAGACGGTGTTTTGGCTCAAGTGGAACGTGTGGATAGAGAGACAGGTGTATTACAAGATGTTAACATTATTGACTCGGATAATTTAATTGAAGATTATTTTTTAAATAAGGTTTGTTATTTTGTTAGTGGAATTTTATGGGAAAAATCTTTTTTAAATCAACAAACAGAATTATTTGATGAAACAATCGGACATCATGATGAATGGGATTTTAATTTAAGAATGATTTATGCAAAAGCTAGATTAATTAAAATCTACGAACCATTGACAATTTACTATCAGCATCAAAACTCTTTTAAAAAAGAAATAGAAAAAGCCAATGATTTTCAAATCGAATCAGCTATAAAAGCAAGGTTAAAGCATTTAAAATTATTAACGGGACAAAATCCAGTTAATGAAAAAGTTTATTTAAAGCACATTGCTGATTATCATAAAAAAATTGTTCGAAACAAGTTAATTGCAAAACAAAGTAATTGGTTTGTATATTATAAAAAAGCTTGTATACTGTTTTGGCAAACTCATTCAATTTTTTCAATAATAAAAATGACTGTTGGGGTTTTTTCTTTTTACTTTTTTGGAAAAGGTTATACTTACTTCAAATAAATTTTATATATCTATTTTTGTTTTAATAAATAAATCTATTTTTACATCGTATTGATTTATTAGTCAATTATGATAAAAACAAATAATAAAATCCTTGTAGTTGTTACAACATTTCCTTCAATAACAGAAACGTTTATTATCAACCAGATTACAGATCTTATTGATAAAGGATATAAAGTAACTGTTTTTTCCTATGTAAAACCGAAAAATCAACCAATTCACCAAATTTTTGAAGATTATAATTTGCATGATAGTACAGTAACACACTTTAAAAATGAAGGTTCTAAATGGGAAAAAATAAAAGCAGCCATTTTATTTTATACGAAGCATTTTTTGCAAATCAATCATTATCGTATGTTCAGTTTACTAAATCCTCTTAAAATAAAAACGAATTCGAGGAAAATAAAGGTTTATTACGATTTACCAATTTTATTGTTTAAAAAGAAGTTTGATATTATTCATTGTCATTTTGGCTTTAATGCAAAAAAAGTTGCCGATGCTTTCGAGCTAAAGCTATGTAGCCATTCTAAAGCTGTAGTTTCTTTTCATGGATCAGACTTAACGCCTTCAAAAGTAGATTACTATAAATCTCTTTATAGAGGCGTCTTTATTCATTTTGACGCATTTATTACCAATTCGGTTTATTTACAAAATATTTTGTTATTAGTCAATCCGACCATTACTAAAAATTACATCATACCGGTTGGATTTAAAGAAACGTATTTAAAAAAACATTTAATTGAAAAGCCAAAAGACAATATTTTCAACATTGTTTTTTGTGGTAGACTGATTAATTGGAAAGGTCCTGATAGAGCTATAAAAATGGTTTATCAAATGATGCAAAAAAAATGTGAAAACGTCGTTTTGCATATCATTGGTAATGGTGAAATGATTCAAGAATTAAAAGAATTAGCAAGAAAATTAAATATTACAGCCAACATAGTATTTTATGGTGCAATTAATCAGGAAAATGTATTTAAAATCATGGCAAACGGTTCTGTTTTTTTATATCCGGGAATAGAAGACAAAACCACAAAACGTTCTGAGACGCAAGGATTGGTGCTTCAAGAAGCTCAATATTTTAAATTACCAATTATCACTTCTGATGTGGGAGGAATTAAATATGGGATAGTTCCAAATGAAACGGGTTTTTTAATTTCCAATGAAAAAGAGGAAGAATTTGTAGAAAAACTTATTTTACTTTATAATAATCCAAAATTGAGAATGGAAATGGGAGAAAAAGGACATAAATTTGTACTGAATGAATTTGAGAGCAACATTATTGGACAAAAACTAATAAAAGTTTATGCAAGTATTTAATTAGTTTAATCCTAAAGTGTTAGAAAGGTTATGAAAATATTATACGTTTACATGGATTATCCTGGAGTATATCAAAAATATCTTCAATTGTCAATTGATTATATCAAGACAAAATGTAATATAAAAATATTAACTTATAGATTTAGTCATAGTTCAAATTATAATATAAAATCGTATGGATTTTTAGATTATTTCCAACGATTAAAATACTATTTACGAATTTCTAATTCAAAAAGTATTGATCTACAGATTTTTTCTAAGTTTGATATAATTCATATACAACATTCCTATTTATTTTCAAAAATTTTACCTCTTTTAAAGCTGCCTTCTTCCAAAAGACCTAAAATTATAATTACTTTAAGAGGAGGTGATACTTATGTTAAGCCATGGGTAAATTCAAAATGGAAAGATTTTTATTCCAAATACGGAAATGAAATTGATACTTTTATTACTGTAAGCGAGGATCAAAAAAAGTACTTGCAAAAGTGGGGAGTCAACCCATCAAAAATTACTGTTATTCCTGTTTCTTTTGGTTTTTTTTCAACTTCAAAGCCCAAATACCCTAACCAGAATAAATTGATGTTGGTCTCTGCATTTAGAATGACATGGGAAAAAAATATTCAAGGATCAATAGGTTTAGCAGTTGAATTAAAAAAAAATAAAATTGATTTTAGATGGGATATTTATGGAGATGGTAACGATTTAGGTGAATTATATTTTACAATCAATAAGTACAACCTTGAAAATAATGTTTTTGTTAAAGGGAAAATCGAAAATGAGGAGTTAAAAAAAAGATATCAATCATATGATTTCTATGTTCAATTAAGCATCTCTGAAGCTCTTTCTGCTAGCGTTCTAGAAGCACAGTCAGTAGGTTTACCTTGTATTGTATCTGATGCAGGAGGATTGCCTGAAGCTGTGATAAAAAATAAAACAGCAATTGTGTATGAAGATAAAGATATTTCTACTTTAGCAAGTAGAGTTGCAGATTTATGGCTTAATAGGGAAGAGTATTTTGATTATTCAAATAGTTCAATAGAATTTGTTAATCAAAATTTCACTCTTGAAATTGAGCGTAGTAAGACAATAGAACTGTATAAAAAACTAGTAGGTTTAAACATTTAGAATAGAAGTTTACTTGATAAATAGTCATAATGCCAAAAGTTAGTATAATAGTACCAATTTACAATGGATCAACTTTTTTGCCTGATTTCATAGAACACATTAACAATTTTTCTTTCAAAGATTTTGAAACCATTTTTGTTGATAATAATTCTAGTGATGATTCGGTTAAAATCTTAAATCAATTATTGGCACAAACTAAATTTGAATTTTCAATTTTATCTGAAAAACAACAAGGTGCAGGAAGTGCCAGAAACTTAGGTATAAGTAAGGCGAAAGGTAAATATATTACATTCATAGATTGTGATGATTATGTTGATTCAAAAAAAATAGAAACAGATATTCATCTTTTTGAAACCCATAATGTGGATTATGTATTGTGCCGTACAGAAAGAAAGTATACTGACGGAAGAACAATGCTACAACCATTAGAAGGAGTTAAAGAAGGGGTTGTAGAGCCACCACTTTTAGGTTTAATTTGGTTAAAAAACTTTTTCTATCTTCAAGGGCCGGGTGCAATAGTAGCAAAAACAGAAGTAATAAAAAAACTTGGTGGATTTCATTCTTCTACGACAGGAGAAGATGCTTTTTTATTTATTAAACTTGGTCTTTTCTATAGTGGATATTACTACAATAAAGTGTATAATTTTTATACTCGACATGTCGATTCTACAATTTCATTGAGAAATAAAAAGAAAAATGGTGCTTTGCTATCGTACTTCAATTTAAGAAAAAATCTTATTAATGATGAATTAGTAAAAACAAATAAAGAAGCAATTACCATATTAAACAAACAGCTTAATGTTGATATATTTAAATTGTGCAGTAACGATAAAATTCTTGTTTCAGAATTAATATATGATGAAAGACTAAAAGATTTTAAGTTAGATTCATTACTAATAAATAAATTGAGTTTGATGATTAATAAAATTATTCCAAACATAAAATACAATCCTTTTTTTTATTTATGGAGAAGAATAAACTAAAAATATTACTAACCATATCAAATTTTGAAAGCTCTGGAAGTGGTAAAGTTCTTTATGATTTGGCAAAACACTTGGACAAATCTAAGTTTGAAGTTGAAATTGCTTGTAAAAATTCTAAGGGAAACTTTTTTAATGAAGTTAAGTCTCTAAATTTACCAATTCACTTTATAAACTTCAATCAACCTTATCAACCCTATTATAGCCTTTTTTCTAGAGTTAGACCTTTTAAAGATTTTGTTAAAAGAAATAAATATGATATAATTCACTCATGGTATTGGAGTAGTGACTGGACAGAAGCGTTAGCAGTATGTTTAACAAGATCAAAATTTGTATATACAAAAAAGTCAATGTCCTGGGGTAACATTCACTGGAAAATTAAAAGTTATTTTTCTTACTTTATAATTACAACCAATTTAGAGATGAAAAATTTCTTTCCAAATAAAAGAAATGTCGCTTTGATTCCCTTTGGTGTTAATACTGATTATTTTAAAAAACAAGAGACAGAATCTTCTGCTAATAAGCATAGTTTTAACATAATAACTGTTGCCAATTTAGTTCCTGTTAAGGCAATTGAAGACATCTTAAAAGCTTTACAATTAATTGACATTCAAGATGTTAAATTAAAAATAGTGGGTGATGATCAAAATGAATATGCAGAATATTTAAAAAAATTAGTAGTAGAGTTAAAGTTAGAAGAACAAGTGAAATTTTTAGGTAAGTATAATGATGTCAGACCATTTCAAAACGAGTCAGATTTATACATAATTTCGAGTCAAAGAGAAGGTTTGCCTGTTGCACTTCTAGAAGCAATGAGCATGAGATTACCTGTGTTAGGTTCCGATATTCCCGGAATAAGATATGTATTAAATGATTTTGAAGATTTACTTTTTGAACAAGGCAATTACAAGCAACTTGCCGATAAAATTATTTACTTTTACAAAATGTCAATTCAAGAACGAAATGTGATAGGTCAAAAGATGAGGAAGCACTGTGAAGATTATTTTTCTCTTAAAAAGTTTATAGAAAGACATGAAGAACTTTATTTAAAAATTGCAAAAAAATAATGACTGGTATTAAAACCGAAATAATTCCTCCTAAGCCAATTTTTGTTGGTGAAACGAAAACAATAGACTACAAAGCTATATGTGTTTTTGCTGCAACTGGTTTTTTTTTGGACCAAGACACATATTTTAAAGAACAAAAAGTATTAAAACCATGTTTTAATTATTCTGTAGATGAGCAAACCATTGTTTCTGAAAACAATTATTTCAAATGGCATTATTCCCCAATTGAAAGACCTTTTGAACAAGTTGTAAAAGAATTTGCAGTACTTTTTGAAAAAATAATTGACGAACAAGTTGGAGATAAAAAAGTTATTCTACCTCTTTCAGGGGGGTTAGATAGCAGAACGCAAGCGGCTGCCCTTCATTATCTTAAAAAAAATGTGAATAGTTATAGCTACGAATTTGAAAATGGATTAGTGGAAACTTGTTTTGCTGAAAAAATAGCTAACGTTTGCCAATTTTCTTTTGAAAAATGGATAATTCCGAAAGGTTATTTGTGGAAAGATATCGGAAAAATTGCTGGAATAAATCAATGTTATACAGAGTTTACTCATCCTCGTCAAGCAGCTGTCTTGGATAAATTGTCAAATATGGGTGATGTTTTTTGCTTAGGTCATTGGGGAGATGTTCTTTTTGATGATATGAAAGTAGAAGATCATTTACCGTTTGATGAACAAGTCAATTTGATGGCCAAAAAAGTGTTGAAAAAAGGGGGGTTAATTTTGGGAAAAAAACTCTGGGATTCATGGGGGATTGAAGGGGATTTTGAATCTTATTTAAAAGAAAGAATAAAACAGCTACTTAAAGAAATAAATATTCCGGAAAATGCTAATGCCCAAATTAGGGCATTTAAAAGTTTATATTGGGCACCACGTTGGACAAGTGTAAATTTATCTTTTTTTGAATCGGTCAAACCTATTACTTTACCTTATTACGATAATCGAATGTGTGAATTCATTTGTACGATACCGGAAAAATACTTAGCCGGTCGACAAATTCAAATCGCATATCTTAAAATGAGAAATCCTGCATTGGCAAGAATTGCATGGCAAGATCAACGTCCTTTTAACCTATATAATTATCATTTTAATAAATTCCCCTATAATTTTCCTTATCGATTATATAAAAAATTTGATAGAGAGTTTATTACTAAAAATAAGGTAGTAAACAACTATGAAAATCAATTTTTAGGTACTGATAATGAGCGTAACTTAACGCATTGGTTATTTCAAAATAAAAATTTTCAGAATTTTATCGATCCTAAACTCACTGAGGAAATATATACTAATTTTAAAGGGAAAGAATCTTTAAAATATTCTCATCCTGTAAGTACATTATTAACGCTTTCACTTTTTATGCATTTATATAATAATGAGAAAGTTTAAGATAGCTATCTATTGTGGTGAAATTCCACCTCCAACCTTTATAGATCGATTGATAAATGGTTTAGCAGAACAAGGTAGCAAACTAATTATCATAGGGAATTTAACTCAAAAAGTTTCCTATGAATTTAATAATATAAAAATTGTAGGTTACTCTGGTAAGATTAATAAATTTTTTATTTTAATGTATTATTCATTATTACTTTCTTTATTTAGACGCAAAGAAAAGACTCAATTAAAAAATTGGATGAAATTGAATAATAAAAATAATACTATTTCTAAAATCCGATACTATCCAATTCTTTATGATAAACCGGATGTTTTTCATTTACAATGGATTAAAGGTATTGAAGATTGGGTTTGGGTAAGAGATTTTGACATCAAATTAATTGTTAGTCTTCGTGGGGCTCATATCAATTATACTCCTATTTGCGAACCAAAATATGCAGAAATTTATAAGAAATACTTTCCTTTGGTTGATGGTTTTCATGGCGTTTCAAATGAAATTATTCAAGAAGCTACGAAGTACAATGCTGAAATTTCAAAATCTAATACTGTTTACAGTGGTTTAGATTTAAATTATCTAACATTTAATCAACAAAAACCAACAAATGAAGTTTTTCAAATTCTTTCAGTAGGTCGTTCACATTGGATTAAAGGATACACGGTAGCTTTAGATGCGATGCGAATTTTAAAGAATAATAATGTGAAATTTCATTACACAATTGTAGGAGTAGGACAGAATGAAGAGTTACAATTTCAACGTAAACAACTCGATTTAATCAACGAAGTTGAATTTGTGGAAAAATTACCATTTGATAAAATTATTTCAAAAATTCAACAGTCAGATGTCGTTTTGTTACCGAGTTTTAAGGAAGGAATTGCAAATGTAATTTTAGAATCAATGGCATTAGGCACCCCCGTAATTTCAACTGATTGTGGAGGAATTAATGAAGTTGTTAATGACAATGAAAATGGATTTATTGTTCCAATTAGAAATCCTGAAGTTATGGCAATAGCCCTTCAAAAAGTTGCAAATCTGGACGAAAGTACATATGTGAAAATAATAAATAACGCTAGAAATTCAATCGAAAACAATCATACAGAAAGTAAAATGATTCAAGATATGATGCTATTATACAAAAAAAGTTATGGCGAATAAACCTAAAATAGGATTAGTTTTAGCAAACGTTCCGGCCTATTCTGAAACTTTTTTTAATTCAAAAATTAAAGGTTTACAAGAGAATGGTTTTGACGTTATTTTGTTTTCTAGTAGTAAAAGTAAAGTTAGTCATCCCACTTGTAAAACAATTTTTGCTCCTAATTTTGATTTACGATTTTCATTAATATTTGAATTTATTTTCATATTCATAAATTGTTTAAAAAATTTAAAAGCAACATATAAACTTTTAAAATTAAACAGAAAAGATGGCTTAAGTGTCAAAAGTTCTATTAAAAATATTTTCATTAACAGTCACTTTTTACCTTATAAATTAAGTTGGTTACACTTTGGATTCGGAACAATGGCTTTGCAAAGTGAAAATGTTGCTAAAGCAATCGGATCCAAAATGGCAGTGAGTTTTAGAGGTTTTGATTTATATATCTATCCGGCTAAATTTCCAAATTGTTATCAGCTATTGTTTTCCAAAAATGTAATATACCATGTTTTATCTGATGAAATGAAAAATACTTTAATAGAATATGGAGTTTCAGCTGAATCAATAAACAAAATCACACCGGCAATAAATGTCGATTTTTTTCAGCCTTCAATAAAATACGAAACAAAAAATTCTGTCTTTCAATTTATAACCATTGGTCGTCTTCATTGGAAAAAAGGTTTAGAATATACTTTAGAAGCATTTTCGATTTTAAAAAAACAAAATATTCCTTTCCATTACACGATAATTGGAGAAGGAATTGAAAGAGAAAAACTTATGTTTGCCGTTCATCAATTAAATTTGCATTCAAATGTTACGTTTGTTGGAAAAATATCGCATAATGATGTAAAAAATATTCTCGAAAAAAGTGATTTTTACATTCAATATAGTATTCAAGAAGGTTTTTGCAACGCGGTTTTAGAAGCTCAAGCCATTGGTTTACTTTGCATTGTAAGCGATGCTGATGGATTAAGCGAAAATGTGCTTCATGAAAAAACAGGATGGGTTGTTCCTAAAAGAAATCCACCTTTACTAGCAGAAAGAATAGTAAAGACTATTGCATTAAGTGAGGCAGAAAAAATAAAAATTAGAGAAAACGCTATGGATAGAGTTAAAAGAGAGTTTAATTTGACTAAACAAATGGAGCTTTTTAAAGCTTTTTATTCATTTTAATTTGTACATGAATTAGTTATAATAAACTAAAAAATATGATTTTTAATTTTTTAAAATACACACGCCCGATATGGTATTTCAACTTGAAATCAACAAAAGATTTTGGATATTTTCCAACAGAAAAACAATTAATTGATTCCGGTTACATTATACAAAAAGATATTCGTTTTAAATCTGATGAAAGTATGAAAAGAGAGTTGGCATGGACTGCTTTTCAATCAGGTTTTATCAATAAAAATTTTGATTCTGGTCTTAATGTATGGGAAAAAAAATTGTTACCATTAGAAGATGAGTATTTGTTTTTAAAAAAAAATTTCCATAAAGTTTGGTCTATATATGTATTAATAATAAGAATTATAACCTTTAATAATCCTGTAAAAGAAATTCTAGCTTTTTTCAAACACAAAAATATAAGCAGACAAGATTATTCTAAGCAAATCTATCAATATCAAGATTATGAAGGTTTTAAAAGTAATTTAATTGATACAAATCCACAAGTATCTATTATTATTCCAACGTTAAATCGATATCAATATTTAAAAAATGTACTTAGAGATTTAGAAAATCAAACCTATAAAAATTTTGAACTTATTGTTGTAGATCAAACGGATGACTTCAAAGAAGAATTTTATCAAAATTGGAATTTAGATTTGAAATATTGGTTTCAAGAAGAAAAAGCATTATGGAAGGCAAGAAATGAAGCAATTAAAACAGCAAAGGGAGAGTTGATTCTTCTTTATGATGATGATTCTTTAATTGAATCTAATTGGATAGAGGAGCATTTAAAATGTTTGGACTATTTCAAAGCAGATTTGTCTTCAGGTGTTTCAATTAGTGTTGTTGGAGCAGAAGTCCCTAAAAATTATAGTTATTTTAAATGGAGTGATCAATTAGATACTGGCAATGTATTAATTAAAAAAGAAATTTTTTATAAAATAGGTTTCTTTGATTTACAATTTGAAAAGCAACGTATGGGAGATGGCGAATTTGGATTACGATGTTATTTAAATGGTTATAAAAACATATCTAACTATAAGGCTAAGCGAATACATTTAAAAGTTTCGGAAGGAGGGCTCAGACAAATGGGAAGTTGGGATGGTTGGCGGCCAAAAAAAATGTTTGGTCCTAGGCCTGTGCCAAGCGTGTTGTATTATACAAGAAAATACTATAAGACAAATGCTTCTATTTACATGTTGTTAATAAACATTATACCATCATATATTCCATATAAATTTAAAAAAAGTAGGGTGTTAAAATCACTTTCATTTTTGATGATTGCTTTTTTATTACCTTTGATTACTTTTCAAATATTTAAATCTTGGCAGATGTCAAGTAAAAAATTAAAAGAAAAAAGCAAAATTAGTAGGTCATGAAATTAAAAAAAATTAAAAATATTTTAAGTTATTACATTAGAAAAGAGAAACTATACAACAAAGTAGATTTTTGTGGTGTCAAGCTGAAAGTTTTGCCTAATTCAATAAGAAAAAAAATTGATAAAGATGATGCGTGGTATTTTGCTCTTGCTAAAAATTCAGAAAATGTTTTTGATCTGGGTTGTAATATCGGGTATAATTCTTTGATAGCCGCCATTCAAAACAAAAATAAAAATATTTTATTGGTAGACCCCAATCCAGAAGTATTAGCAAAAGCCGCTCAAAACATGATTTATAATGGTTTTGGTCTAAAATCTAAATTTATATCAGCTTTTATAGGAGAAAAGGATGGTGAGAAAATAAACTTTTATACAGTAGGTTCAGGTGCAGCAGGAAGTATGTATTCTAGTCATGCCACAACGGCTGCTGCTATTAACTCATTTTCAGAAGTTGAAAAAATTACAATAGACACTCTGGTTAATAAAGTTGGGTTTTCCCCGGATTTGATAAAAATAGATGTTGAAGGGGCTGAATATTTAGCTGTTTTGGGAGCAAAAGATACAGCAGCAAAACAAAAAACTAAGTTTTTTATAGAAATGCATTCTCTAAAAGAACTCCCTATGAAAGAGAATGCTCAATGTATTATAAATTGGTGTAAAGAAAATAATTATAAAGCTTATTATTTGGCCCAATCCATTCAAATTACAGATTCTGAAATAGTTGCTAAAAGAGGAAAATGTCATTTTTTATTATTGCCTTTTAATGAAGACTATCCTACTTACCTTAAAATGATTAAAGAAGGGGATGCACTTCCAACAAATTGTTAGGATTTTGAATTTTTCAATTATATGATTATTATTTTATTTACTTTGCTCATTGAACCTTGAGGCCGTTAAAATTAGTTAATACAATTTTTAATTACCTTCTTCATAAAAACACTTCTGGAATGTATAGAATTATCAGATTTTTTTACACTTTTTTACCCCAAAAAATGATTGTATTTTTAGGTAAAAGCAAATTTCTTAGATCAATTAGAAATTTTATTCTGAGACCTAATAATGTTGATGTAATTATTGACGACTTAATTAAGTGGGAAAAGGGTAAATTTTATTTTTTTGCATCAATCAAAGTGGTTCACAAAGCAAAAACAAAAGGCATTGAAAATAAATTATTAAAAAATACAATTTACTTGTTGACTAAAAATGAAATTAGTGAACCAGTAATTTTAGATGTTGGAGCAAATTATGGCTTTATAAGTCTTGCTCTTCAATCAAATTTAAGTAAAAAATCAACTTTTTATTCTTTTGAACCACATCCCGATATTTTTTCTGCTTTTAAAAAAAGTATTAAAAAAAACAATATAAAAAATATTACTTTAGAAAATTATGCTGTTGGTCATAGGGAAGATAATATATCAATAAATCTGTATGGTCAAACAAGTAACATATTAAATACCGGAAATAAAGTTATAAATACCGTTGAAATAAAGCAAATTAAATTAGATTCGTATTTATCTGAAAGAAATATAATACCTGACTTCATTAAAATTGATGTAGATGGTTATGAACTCATGGTTTTAGAAGGATTAAAAGAAACCATTGCCAAACATAAGCCTATTTTAGTTGTAGAGTTAAATGATGATAAAAAAGTATTAGATTTTTTGTTAACATTTGATTATGAGTTATTGAATTTAGATCTTAATTCGTTTTCAGATCTACCGAATAATATATTTTGTGTAAAAAAGAATTGAATAATATTGTTATAATTACATCCGAATTTCCACCTCAACCAGGTGGGATAGGCAACCATGCTTTTTTTTTGTCTAAATATTTAAAAAAAGAAGGTTACGAAGTTACAGTTGTTACCAATCACAGAAAAGTTGATGAAGATTTAGCCTTTGATGTTGTTCAAAATTTTAAAATAAACAGAATTAGACGTAATATTTTTACTTATTTAAATAGAATAATAAAAGCTATAAAAATTTCTCGAAATACTGAAATTATTTTTCTGTCAGGAAAGTTCTCTTTATGGACAGGAGGGTTTTTAAAATTTTTGTTTAAATCAAAAAAAGTTATAGCTATTATTCATGGTTCAGAATTGAATGCCGGAGGCAATTTTTCAAAATTTTTAACAAGATGGAGTTTAAATAAAGTAGATCATATTATTGCTGTGTCTACATTTACTAAATCCATTGCTTTAAAGATTAATCCGAAATTGAAAATTTATGTTATAAATAATGGTATAGAAATAAAACTTAATTCTTCAATTAAGAATAAAATTTTTAATCAAAAAAATCGATTAGCAATGGTAAGCGTTGGAAATCTATCCTACAGAAAAGGACAACAAAATCTTATTAGAGCATTACCATTGTTAAAAAAAGAATATCCTAATATTCATTATCATTGCGTAGGTATTCCGACTGAAAAAGAAAACTTCGAAAAATTAGCTGAGAAATTAAATGTTTTAGAACATATCACATTTCATGGTGTACTTTCAGAAATTGATAAAAATAGACTTTTAAGTGAATGCGATTTGTTTTGTATGTTAAGTAGCGTTTTGAAAAATGGTAATGTTGAAGGTTTTGGAATTGCTATATTAGAAGCAAATTCAATGGGTTTGCCTGCAATAGGTTCAAATAACTCGGGTATTGTAGATGCAATTAAAAATTATTTTAGTGGAGTATTAGTCTTCCCCGAGGAGGAGGAGGAAATACTAAAGGCTGTTAAATTAATTGTGGAGGACTATGATAATTATAGTAGAAAAGCCATGGATTGGTCTAAGAATTTTCAATGGAATAAAGTTATTAAAAAATATATTAATGTTTTAAACTCATGAGAAGGAAAAAACTTGTTATTATCTCTCATACTAAACATTATAAAGATGGCAAAAACATTGTGGGTTGGGGAGCTACAATCAATGAGGTAAATTATTTGGCTGATTATTGGGAAGAGGTTGTTCACATAGGTTGTTTATATAATTCTAAAGCTCCAAATAGTTCGTTACCCTATAATAAAGAAAACATTTCCTTTATTCCCATACCACCATTTGGAGGGAAAAACTTTATATCAAAACTTTTAATTTTTACAACCATCCCTATAATAGTTTTTAAGGTTTATAAAAATTGTATTGGAGCAACAGAGGTTCAATTACGGTTACCTACTTCAATGGGTTTATTTCTATTACCAATATTTTCATTCTTTATTCCTCGAAAGTTTATGTTTTGGGTTAAGTATGCTGGAGATTGGGGGCAAATAAAACCACCTTTAGCCAATAGAATTCAAAGATATTGGTTAAAAAAAAATTGGGCAAAATGTAAAGTAACTATAAATGGATTTTGGAATAATCAACCCAATCATTGTTATTCCTTTGAAAACCCTTGTTTATCAGAAGAAGATGTGAGTTATGGAAAAACTATTGCATTGGAAAAAGTTTTTCAAAAACCCTATAACTTCTGTTTTGTTGGCAGAGTTAATGATGCAAAAGGTGTTTCAGATATTATTTCATCATTCAAGAATGTTCCTTTAGATGAAATTAAAAACATACATATAATTGGAGATGGAGATGAAATTGATAAATACAAAAGAGATGCTGAATATTTAAATGGTAAAATTATTTTTCATGGATTTCAAGACAAAGAATATGTTCATCTTATTCTTAAATCAATTCACTTTTTTCTTTTACCTAGCAAAGCAGAAGGTTTTCCAAAAGTTGTAGCAGAGGCGGCCTGTTATGGAGGGATTCCTATTGTTTCTAATGTTGGTAGTATAGCTCACTACATTAATGATCAAAATGGATTCGTTTGGAATATAAAAAACAAAAAATGCACCTATGATAAATTTTTCAATATTGTATTGGAAACAGACCAAGATAAACTCAAGTTAATGTCAAATAATGTAGTCAAATTAGCTGAAATGTTTACATTTGATAATTATTTAAAAAAAATAGAACAGCATATACTTAATTGATTTTTTATGCAAACTTCAAAAGTTTATTATAATCATTTAAATCAGCTTAATCCGAAAAGTGATTTCACTTTTTTGGTTCGAAAAAACTCATATTTTTTTTTAGTCTTAACTATGATTTTTTCTTATTTTTATAATCTTCCTGTTCTAAGTTATAGTGTGAAAGGTGATAATGAACTAAGATTATATGATTTAATCGGTATAATTGTACTTTATGTCTTTTTTACAAATTTTAAATTTTATTATTATATTATTAATAAGAATAATGCTTTTAAATGGTTTTATTATTTTGTCGTATGGTGCTCGTTGACAATATTGGTTACTTTCTTCTTTAGTGTTTTTAAAAATAGACTTAGTGATTTTCTTCAATCTGTATTATACCTTTATCATTTGTGGGTATTCTTTGTAACTTCATTAATGTTTTTTGTAATTAGTTTTAATAAGAATAAATTAAAAATATTTGTTTATTTTATATTATTACTTTCAGCACTTTCATGTACAATAATAATATTACAAAATTTTAATATTATTCCCTTTTTATGGAGTAGTGCTTATAAGTTTAGCTATTCAGGATTTTTATCCGGTACCTTGGGACCTAATAAAATTGTTTCTGGAATGTATGCTTTAATGATGGCGGTATTTTCAATCGGCTTATTATCAAATAGAAAATCAGGTGTAAACAAAACATTACTAATCGTAGTTTTGATTTTTAATCTCTATGTATTGTTAGTCTCAGGTTCGAGAACAAGTTATGTGGGGATTTTGGTTTTCTTGTCTTTTTTTGCTTTCTTTAAAACCACAAGATTTATTTTTTTCGCTGTAATTATTGGGTCATTTTTTTCTTTTTTAATCTTGTCAAATGAACTACTCTATGCAAAAATTGACGAAGTAATTAATAAAAGGGTAGTCAATAAAATTGAAAATGAAGAAGACTTTGAAAATGCAAATGTTGGTAAATTGTACGAAGACTTAGGGGCAGGTAGAGATAACATATCATTAGGTTATTTGAATTATATTTTACGAAACCCTGAAATCATTCCATTTGGATTAGGATTCAATAATAGAATCACCAGAAAGATTGCAGCTCATAATATGTATTTAACAACGATCAAAGAACTCGGTCTTGTAGGATTTGTACTTTATTTTGGTTGGTTGATACAATATTTCTTAATTTCTTTCAAAAGAAATAGCGGTAATGAATTGGCTATGAAAGGCTTAACGCTGTCAATGTTAATTACACTTTTTTTTGGAGAACATTTGTATATATATAGACCATTATTTGCCACATTAGGAATGTTTTTATTAGTTATGTCTGCACTATTATCCTACCTTCACGACAATGAATTTATCAAAAAAAAATACAGTTGATTTTTTCTTTGGTTTTTTGTTTATACTTTTGAATGTATGCTTTAAATTTTTTTTCCTCATTATATTTTTCTGCCAAATTATAACCTAAGTTATGAATAAAATTAAATTACTAACAATCATGATTCCTGTTTACAATGAGGAAGAATGCATAAACAAGCTTTATCTTCAGTTAGATAAGGTAAGTAAATTATTAACATGTAAATGCGAATTTTTATTTATAAATGATGGGAGTTTTGACAAAACACTCGAATTAATTGTGAAAATTCAACAAAGTGATTCAAGAATTTCAATTGTTGATTTGTCTAGAAATTATGGGAAAGAGATTGCTATGACTGCCGGCTTAGATTATATGAAAGGTGATACTTTGGTAATTATAGATGCTGATTTGCAAGACAATCCAGAATTACTTCCAATAATGGTTAAAGAAATTGAAAATGGTTACGATGATGTTTATGCCCAGCGAACTTCCAGAAAAGGGGAAAGTTGGTTAAAAAAAACAACTTCATTTCTATTTTACCGCATTTTAGCAATTATGTCCTCTGTTCCAATCCAAAAAGATACAGGTGATTTTAGAATGTTGAGTTTTAAAGCAATCCAGGCATTAAGACGACTAGGAGAAAATGAACGAAATATGAAAGGTCTTTTTTCGTTCATTGGTTTCAAAAAAAAGGCAATCTATTATGAACGTAACGAAAGGATTGCAGGTAAAACTAAATGGAATTATTTTAAGTTAATTAATTTAGCAATCAGAGGTATAACTGCATTTTCTATGAAGCCTTTGCGAATAATTTCAGTAACAGGCTTAATTATTTCTTTAGCATCATTTGCGTTTTTATTAAAAGTTGTTATTAAGGCCATATTCTTCGGAGACCCTGTTGCAGGTTATCCTTCAATGATGTCTGCTATTTTATTGCTTGGCGGACTTCAATTATTATCAATAGGTGTATTAGGCGAATATCTTGGGATTGTTTTTTCAGAAACTAAGAAAAGACCAATTTATTTTGTCAATGATTACATTAATTCAAACTCAGAAAAAAATCCTGATGTATAAAGCTATTCGATTAAATCCACTTCAATTTTTAAGTTTTTTTATATTCATCTATACTATCTTTCCTTTTATAGTATTGTCCTTTTACAATGTCCCATTAGGAGATGATTTTTGGTATGCTGAGAGCTTTAGAACAAATGGATTTTGGAAAACACAATTAAAATTTTATTATGAATGGTCGGGAAGATACATTGCATCCGCAGCAATTTCAACTTTAAATCCAATTTCTTTTGGTTATTTTAATTTATCCTTTGTGCATCCATTATTATTAATTAGTGGTTTTGCTTTTGCTCTAAATCATTTTATAAAAAATGTTGTAGTTTTTTTTAATCTTTTAATAAACCCTACTTTACTTTTTTGTATTTTGTTCTTTTTTTATTTCAATTATGTGCCTGACTTTGGAGAAACTTTTTACTGGGTGGCGGGTGCATATACCTATCAGTTACCAGTTATATTTTTTCTATTATACCTAAGCTCTTTAATAAATTTATTTAAAAATGATTCTAAACTTTCAATATTTAAAAATCAGGTTCTAGCACTAATTAGTCTATTTATAGTGCTTGGATGTAATGAAGTAATTGTGGTTTATATGAATTTTGTAAACTTTATTTTGGTTTTAATATTATTAAAAAATAAAAATTATTTCAATCGATTCACTCCGATTTTTTTAATAGCCATATTTGTTTCATTTTTAATGATTACCGCTCCTGGCAATTTTGGAAGAGGAAGTTTATTTGAAAAATCTGATTTTCATTTCTTAAAATCTTCCCTACATTCTTTATCAAGATCTATTTTTGTAATGTTTTTTTGGCTTTCGTCTTTATTTGTAATTTTACTTTGCTTGCCAAAAAGTTATACTTTTAATGTTGATGGAATTAACAAATTATTTTTGTTTATAAGAACACAGAAGATTTATTTAATTTCTGGTTCAGTTTTTCTACTTGGTGTTTTGTTTACTGGTTTTTTTCCCAGTATTTATACAACTAACTGGATTCCTCAAAGAGCCTACACCCCAATTTTCTTTATTTTTATACTATTTGCCTCCCTATTAATATTAATGACAATTAAAAAAATAAAATTACTTTCAGAGATTAACATGATGCTTTCCACCAAAAAGATTTTGTTAGTTTTATTGCCTTTACTTATAATTACACTTTCTCACAATTCAAATATTATGAATGCTTATGTTGATATAACTTCTGGTAAAGCAAGTTCTTATCATAATCAAGTACTTCAAACTTATGAAATGTTAAATAATAGTAAATTAGATACGGTTTTTGTAAATCCTATTAAAAAGAAACCCTTAATCCTTCCTTATCGTTGGCCAGGTGAAAATCGACTAGTAAATAGTGAATGGGAAAAATATTTTAAGATTAAAAGAATTGAACTTTCTGTTGATCAAACTCAATAAGATTTATTTTTATGAAACCGATTCTTCTTTACATTGGGAATAAGCTTTTAAAACACGGTTATTCAGCAACATCCATTGAAACACTAGGGACTTTACTAGAAAAAGAAAATTATACATTATATTATTCTTCTTCAAAAAAAAACAAGATTCTTCGATTTTTAGACATGTTTTTTTCAACCTTATATAATGTTCGTAAAATTGATTACGTTTTAATAGACACTTACAGCACAAATAATTTTTGGTATGCCTTTATGGTCAGTCAAATCTGTAGATTTTTTAATAAACCTTATATTCCCATTTTAAGGGGGGGAGATTTACCAAATAGATTAGCTTCATCTCCTTATGTTTCTAAACTAATTTTTTCAAATTCTCTATACAATATAGCTCCTTCTAAATATCTTTTTGACGTTTTTAAAGAGCACAGCTTCTATAAAAATCTAAAACTTATCCCAAACACAATAGAGATTAGTAATTATAATTTTCATAAAAAAATAAACATAGCACCCAAGATTTTATGGGTTAGATCCCTATCCTCAATATATAATCCAAAAATGGCTATTGATGTTTTGGCTAAATTAAAAACTGATTTTTTGGATGCTGAGTTGTGCATGGTAGGGCAAGAAAAAGAGGTTAAAATTATTGAGTTAAATCAGTATGCTGTTTCTTTACAAGTAAACGTCACCTTCACCGGAAAACTCTCAAAAGAAGAATGGATCGAACTCTCAAAAAACTTTGATATTTTTATCAATACTACCCATTTTGATAATACTCCGGTGAGTCTCATCGAAGCTTTAGCACTTGGTTTACCTGTTGTTTCAACAAATGTAGGTGGAATTCCCTATTTAGTGAAAGATAGGGAAACTGCAATTTTAGTTAACGATTCAGATGTTCAAGCGATGGCTGATGCAATTATTGAGTTAATTAAAAACCCTGAATTGGCTCAAAAAATTGCTGCAAATGGTCGTAAATTAGCAGAACAATTTGATTGGCATATTGTTAAGAACCAATGGAAAGAAATATTAAAATAGCTTAAAAAATCTTCTTAAAATTGTTAAATTGCAGCCTCAATTCAACAATCAGATAGAATGAAAGGTAAGAAGAAAATTCATTTTGAAGTTTCGGAGAGAAAAATTCTTCTCAGGGTTTTCGACGTCTTGTTTGTATTGTTTATGCTTTATATTGTAGGCATAATTTTTAAGTTTGATTATTTTTCCATTACACCTTCAAATTTTTATTGGACCCTAGTTCTAGGGGTCTACGTTTTAATTGTTGGTTCTGTCTTTGAAATGTATAACCTTCAAGTGGCCAGTAATCAATTTCAAGTGATAAGGAGTATAATTTTGACTTCCTCCTCAACCGTATTATTTTATCTTTTAACTCCTTTTTTTACACCAACTCTACCAAGTAATAGGATTCAAATTGTTTACTTCTTTT
This sequence comes from Flavobacterium piscinae, assembly GCF_004122145.1. GTDB lineage: Bacteria > Bacteroidota > Bacteroidia > Flavobacteriales > Flavobacteriaceae > Flavobacterium > Flavobacterium piscinae. The sequence goes on along the minus strand of NZ_SBKQ01000005.1, from coordinate 129,552 downwards.
TAGCTATTTTTTTAGCATTGTTTTTATGGCGAATGTTCTATCAAAAATATTTAGCCTCACACCGTTTTGAAAAAAAAGTTATTCTTATTTCTGAAAAAGAATTGGCAGATGAATTAATATCCGGATTAAAAAGTATCGACCCACATTACAATATTATTGCTTTTGTAAACACTGATGAAAATGCTGATATCAAGATTTTTAACAAGGCTGTGTCCATATTGTCTGTTGAAAATCTACAAAAATTTGTATCCAAAAACTCAATATCCGAAATAGTTATCGCAACGCAAAGAACAGAAGATATTACGGTTGAATTATACAACAAATTATTATTATTGTTAGAAAATGGCTATATCATTCGAGAATATACGCAAGTATATGAAAGTTTAACCCAACGTATTCCGGTTCAATTTGTAGCAAGAGATTTTTATAAATATTTTCCTTTTAGCCGAAGCAATCAAAATCAACTTTATCTCCTTTTTGTTCGTTTTTTTGAAATTGTAATTGCATTAACCGGGATAACTTTAGGTTTGATTTTACTTCCCCTTATTTTGATTGGGAATCTTATTGGAAACAAAGGCAATCTTTTTTACACGCAGATACGCGTCGGAAAAAATGGTGAAGAATTCCGAATATTGAAATTCAGAACGATGGTTAAAAATGCTGAATCGGCCGGAGCCGTTTTTGCGACAACAAATGATGCAAGAATTACCCCTTTTGGTAAATTTCTACGAAAAAGTAGAATTGATGAATTCCCTCAGTTTATCAATATTCTTTTGGGTGAAATGGCAGTTATTGGTCCAAGACCGGAACGTCCTGTTTTTGTGAATGAAATTGCAGAGGTTATGCCTTTTTATCAAACAAGACACGTTGTTAAACCCGGACTTACAGGTTGGGCTCAAGTAAATTATTCCTATGGAGACTCAATTGATGACAGTTTGATTAAGCTTCAATATGATTTATACTACATCAAGCACAGAAGTATTTTTTTGGATATTAACATTATGATTAAAACGTTGAGTACGATTCTGTTTTATCGCGGACAATAATTACAATTGTTTAAGTCTTGCTTTTAGTTTTAACAGAATTAATATTTCTAAAATCAATAGTGGAAGCATTAAAAATAAATGAGCTTTATTGAAGATGAAAAGCAAGTATACCGAAAAACAAAAAAGAATAAAATAAAACAATCGATTAAACCACACTGCATTTTTCTTAATAAAAGTGATGACAAGTCCAATCAAAAAAGGATTAAAAAGTAACACGTTGTAATTTTGAGAAACCTCTCTGTGTAATGAATAAAAACCAACGGTAGAAAGAAAAATTCCCAAAACACCTAAAAGCACTAAAAAAGGCAAGTAGATTTTATTTTGATTAGTAATAAATAGCATTACCAAGAATAAAATAAACGTATAAATTGAATTCCACCACGATTTAGTTGAAATTGAATTATCTTTTTCAAATAACACTTTTGTTTTTTGAGCAAAAGGTAGTTGATTAGTTTTTGTAACTTCTAAACTCTTTAGTAGTTCTATCGGAAGAAAGAGTTGTTCTGCAGGTTGATCTGTTCGATAGCCAAACATGATATTGATTCCCAATTTTTGATAAAAAAGTTTATCCATAAACGGATTCAATACATGACGATAACTCTGAGTTGTATTGCCAATTTTTACAATACTCGGTTGTTTTAATTGTTTGTTGATTTTGTCAACTACCATAGTGGTACAATTTTTATCTATAAATTTATAGAGATAAAACCGTTCTTCCGAATATAATGATTTTTCTAATTCATCAAATAATTGTTGTTTTTGTGCTGATGAAAAGTTTAATTCTTGTTCATAAACACTTCTGTTTTCCATCCGATAAGAATACATAAAGTGTTCAAATGACCCTTTGGCTACATAATAGTATAAATCACCTTTTACAAATTTTAAATAAAAATTGGGCGTGTTAAAATCAAACATGCCATAATTATATACGATATCAATACCCTGTTTCTGATCCTGAATTCGGATGGCCGTGTGACCAAAAATGGAATGTAGCTCTTCACCACTGCCACAAGTTAAGACACTGATTTTTGCTTCGGAAGACAAAGGATAATTTTGAGCAAAACTCAAAAAACTGCAGAACAATAAAAGAAGAAATTGTAATTTTACTTTCATACAATTTATCTAAAAATTCCTAAATCTACTTTTACAGAAAAAATATTGGAATATAATGCGGCACTTTGGTCGCCAATGTCCGTTAGAGCATAATCTACTTGAATGCCTTTATATTTAAATCCTAATCCAATGTTAGGTTGAAATCCAATTTTTTCAGTATTGTCAATTTGCATTACATTCTGAAAATTTCCGACTCCGGCACGAAGAAAAACTAAGTCAGTATAGCCAAATTCAAACCCTAATGCAGGATCTATACTCACAAAGTCTGATGCAATAATATCGTTGGTCTTGAAAAACTGCATATTCAAATTAAACGCAGCTAAAATCGAATAATCATAACGGTATTCAAATTTTCTTGAAATTCCCAATTGAGCTTTGGGTAAAGTAATTTCTGTACTTTCCGGTAAATCTTGATTTTCACCCGGAATGGCATCGGAAATTTTTTCAAATTCTTCTTCATCTATGTTCCAAATATTATAGGTGGTCGTAATATCTCGAACCATTAATCCTACTTTCCAATTGTTACGTTCAAATTGAATGCCAACATCTAATCCAAACCCCCAAGAATTAGCAAAATCACCTATAATTCTTCGAATTACTTTGGCATTCACCCCATATTGCCAACCCGGAACTTGTAAACTCCTGGCATAGGAAAAAGTAGCTCCATAATCGGCAGTAGAAAATTTACTAATTCGGTTGTAGTCAATATTACCTTCACTGTCAATGAGTTGGGTTGTGTTTAAGATATCGTCCACTCCAAAACGAATTAAAGAAATTCCCCATGCACTGCGGTCATCAATTGGCATCGCAAAAGCGGCATAATCATATTGGGCAATGTTGGCAAAATAACTAGCGTGCATCAACGCTCCTTGACTGTCTTCCAAAAAAACCAATCCTGCCGGATTCCAGTAACCTGAATTTACATCTGCTGTACTTGCAGTAACGGCATTAGACATGCCCAAAGCAGCAGCATCCACACCGATACTCATAAATTCATTTGAATATTTTCGCACAGCCTGACTGTTCGCCAAAAACGGAATCAGAAGTAAAGCAAAAAAAAGATTTTTTTTCAAAGCAAAATTTTATTTTCAAACAGCAAAAGGCAATTTTTTTTCAAAAATAGGAATTTTTAGCTTGTCTCTTTCTATGATTTTATGAAATAAAAAACAATCAAAATAGTTGACTAAAAATATCAATTAAAAAACGCACTTGTTTCTCACTTATTGTATTAAATTTGTTATCAAACCTCAAAAGATGAATATAAAAGCAAAAATTCCTAATTTCATTACATTACTTAACTTGTTATCAGGGTGTATCGCTTTGGTATTTGTGGCAAGAAACAATTTCGAATTGGCTTTTTTCTTTGTTTGTTTAGGTATATTTTTTGACTTTTTTGATGGTTTTTTTGCTAGAATTTTTAAAGTGCAAAGTCCGCTTGGTGTTCAATTGGATTCATTGGCCGATATGATAACGAGTGGTGTAGTGCCTGGCTTTACTATGTTTCAATTGATATTCAAATACCAAAATGAAGGAATTTCAGTTTTGGATGCTTATTTTCCGATGAACCATATTTTACCATTAGCCGGATTTATCATCACCTTGGGTTCCTGCTATCGTTTAGCAAAATTTAATATCGATACGCGTCAAACCGATTCTTTTATTGGATTACCTACGCCCGCCAATGCTTTGTTAATAATGAGTATTCCCGTAATCATGAATCACACGCAATTTGAAGTTTTATATAGTATCCTAAGCAATCCTTATCTATTAATAGGTATTGCTATTTTTAGTGCCTATATCTTAAATGCTGAAATACCACTTTTCTCACTGAAAATGAAGAGCTTTTCATGGCAAAACAATAAATTCCAAATACTATTCTTAATTTTATCAGTCGTTTTGTTGTTGGTATTGCAAATTGTTGCCTTGCCTTTAATTATTCTACTTTATGTTTTGATGTCTGTCATTCAAAATAAAATGACTACTTAGTCGTTTTGTCTTTCTTTCTTTATGGCAAAGCAAACCAAACAAAAACCGACGACTAAAAGGCGTTCAACAAAGAAAAAATCATTTTTTTCGGGTTGGATTATCAGTTTTACCATTACCTTTTTCATTCTACTAATCATAGGAATTACTGCTTATCATTACCGAGATGCTCTAGCTTATTATTTTAGTTTTCGTTCTAAACATGCGATTGAAAACTACAATGCGTCCAAAGTGGAAGAAGCTCGAATTTTTCAGGTTTTAAAACGCCACAAGAAGAAAGTTTTTGGTTTTGATGTCTCTGAATACCAAGGAAAAATTAATTGGCAAGAAACCAAAACAGTAGAAGACACTTTTCAATTGAAATTTGTTTTCATCAGAGCAACAGCCGGAAAAGACAAAGTAGATGGCCGCTTTAAACAAAATTGGACAAAGGCTAAAGAAAATGGTTTTGTTCGAGGGGCCTATCATTACTATCGGCCGAATGAAAATTCAATTCAACAAGCCACTAATTTCATCAAAACAGTAAAGCTCCAAAAAGGGGATTTTCCACCTGTTTTAGATATTGAAAATTTACCTAAAACCCAATCCATTGACAGTTTGAAAGTAGGGTTGAAACGTTGGTTGACCAAAGTGGAAAATCATTACAACGTCAAACCCATTATTTATTCGGGAGAAAGTTATTATAATGATTTTCTTGAAAAAGAGTTCAAAGGGTATACTTTTTGGATTGCCAATTATAATTTTTTTGTGGAAGATATCAAAGACCATTGGACTATTTGGCAATTCACGGAAAAAGGAACAGTGCTCGGAATTGAGGGACCGGTTGACATCAATATTTATAATGGAACGCCTAAAATGTTGAATTATATGCTCCTGCAGTAGAAATTAAAACTCCAATTTCTTTTTTCGCAATTCGAAATTTTGTCCTAAATATACTTTTCTAACCATTTCGTCAGCTGCCAAATCTTCTGGAATTCCGGCTTTCAAAATGCCGCCTTCAAACATTAAATAGGTTTTGTCGGTAATGGCTAATGTTTCTTGTACATTATGATCGGTGATTAAAATACCAATGTTTTTGTTTTTCAATTGGGCCACAATCCGTTGAATATCTTCCACGGCAACCGGGTCAACGCCTGCAAAAGGTTCGTCAAGCAAAATAAACTTTGGGTCGGTTGCCAAGGCTCGGGCAATTTCAGTTCTTCGCCTTTCTCCGCCCGAAAGTAAGTCACCACGATTGGTTCGAATATGTTCTAAACTAAATTCAGCAATCAAACTTTCCATTTTTGCAACTTGTTCCGCTTTGGAAAGTTTAGTGAGTTGCAAAACACTCAGAATATTATCTTCGATACTCAATTTTCTAAAAACAGAGGCTTCTTGGGCCAAATAACCAATTCCGTTTTGAGCACGTTTATACATTGGATAATCGGTAATTTCCATATTATCCAAGTATATTTTTCCGCTATTGGGTTTTACCAACCCTACAATCATGTAAAAAGAAGTAGTTTTTCCGGCTCCGTTTGGGCCCAATAATCCCACAATTTCTCCTTGATTTACTTCTACAGAAACACCTTTTACAACACTTCTGCCTTTGTAGGTTTTAACGATATTTTCGGCTCTTAATTTCATGGTTTAATTTGTCAACGAGTCAATTTGTCAATACGACAATTGAAGAAACATGTTGTAAAAATAGAAATTTTATTTTCAGTTCAAATTTTATTGTTTTTTGATTAACATTTTGTCAATGTGCCAATTAATCAATTAGCCATTGTGTCAATTAGTTTAAACGTATTTTATTATGTGCTGTTATTCAATTGACTAATCGACACATTGATTAATTGGTACATTACCTTTCTAAAGCTTCCCAAAATTCATATGCTCTTCGCAAATGAGGAATCACAATAGTGCCACCAACCAATGTGGCAATCCCCATCGCTTCCATCATTTCCTCTTTGGTAACACCGTGCTTGTAGCTTGTTTCTAAATGATATTTGATACAATCATCACATCGCAATACAGCGGAAGCTACCAAACCTAATAATTCTTTAGTTTTTACATCCAAAGCACCTTCCGCATAGGCATTTGTATCTAAATTGAAAATTCGTTTGATGACTAAATTATTGTCAGCCAACAGCTTTTCATTCATTTTAGAACGATAATCATTAAATTCTTGAACCAAATCTGACATTTTTTTATTTTTAAGTTGATTTTTTTAATTCTTTTCTAACAACAATAAAGCTAATGAAAATACTAATTTCATACAAAATCATAATTGGAACAGCTACAATTACTTGACTAATAACATCAGGTGGAGTTATAATAGCGGATAAAATCAATACAATAATAAGTGCATACTTTCTATATTTTCTTAAAAAAGCAGGAGTTACCAATCCTAATTTACTTAAAAAATAGATAAAAATTGGTAATTCAAACAGTAATCCACAAGCTATTGAAGATGTTTTGATCATGCTGGTATAAGAATCCAAATTAAATTCGTTCACAATCTCAGAACTCGCACTAAATGATCCAAAAAAATAAACAGATAAAGGGGTGATAATATAATAACCGAACAAAACCCCTAAAAAGAACAATAATGACGAAAGTATAATAAATGCTTTGGCATATTTTTTCTCTTTTTCATATAATGCCGGACTGATAAACTTCCATATTTCCCATAGAATAAAAGGAAATCCAGCTATAAATCCAACTGTAATGCAAGTCCAAATTAAAAAGGAAACCTGACCACCCATGTTCGTATTTTGAATAATGAATGGCATTTTCACATTACATATTTCTGCATCATTTATTCCAAAAAAACGAGTTACATCACAGAAAAAATGATAGGTCACAAAATTTGGATCTTTTGGGCCGAATAAAATTTTTTCAAAAATAAAATCGCTTACAAAAAAAGCGGCACAGGCTAAGATTAAAACAGCAGAAGTGCTTCGGACTAACAACCATCTCAACTCTTCGAGATGATCTAAAAATGACATTTCTTTCGGATTACTGGTTGCCATTATACAATGCCTTCTTTTAAAATGTCATGCAAATGGATTACTCCTTTATACGAGTTGTTTTCCGCTACAATTAATTGAGTAATCGAGAAATCTTCCATTATATTTAGTGCTTCAACAACCATATCATTAGGTTGAATCATTTTTGGATTTTTGGTCATAATATCTCGAGCGTAAATTCCGGTTATAGTTGCTGTCTTGCTCAACATTCTTCTTATATCACCATCAGTAATGATTCCAATTATTTTATCATTTTCAACGACAGCTGTAACACCAAGTCTTTTTTCAGAAATCTCAAAAATAACAGTCTGAACATTCGAATCAGGTGACACGGATGGTTTTTTTGAATCATCCAACATGTCTTTCACTCGAAGCAAAAGTTTTTTTCCTAAGGCTCCGCCGGGATGGTATTTGGCAAAATCTTCTCCTTTAAAGTTTCGCATTTCCATTAAACAAACAGCTAAACAATCACCCATAACCAATTGTGCAGTAGTACTATTGGTTGGAGCTAAATTGTTTGGACAAGCTTCTTTCTCTACCGTTGTATCTAAAACATATTGCGAATTTTTAGCTAAAAAAGAAGTCAAATTTCCGGTCATCGCAATTAATGTATTTCCAAATCGGTTCAATATCGGGACCAAAATTTTAATTTCGGGACTATTTCCGCTTTTTGATATACAAATCACAACATCATCCGGTTGAACCATCCCTAAATCGCCATGAACTGCCTCAGAAGCATGTAAAAACATTGACGGAGTTCCTGTAGAATTTAGAGTCGCTACAATTTTTTGAGCGATAATGGCACTTTTTCCAATTCCGGTAACAATTAAGCGGCCTTTTGATTGATAAATTAGCCGAACACTTTCTACAAAATCATTAGTTAGTAAATCAGCCAATTTTGAAATGGCTTGACTTTCAGTTAAAATGGTTTCTCTGGCAGTTGCTAAAATTTTTTCTTTTGTAATCAAAACGGATTGTATATAAAATTTGTATGAATAAAAGAAAGTTGTATCTTTATGGATGCAAATTTAAAATAAAATACCCATACATAAGAATGAATCCCAACGAAATTGACATTCATAAGGAATTAAAAAAGTATTTTGGTTTTGATCAGTTCAAAGGTCTTCAGGAACAAGTGATCAAAAGTATCCTGAATAAAACAAATACTTTCGTGATTATGCCAACCGGAGGAGGTAAATCATTGTGCTACCAACTTCCTGCATTATTTCAAAACGGAACAGCTATTGTTGTTTCTCCACTTATTGCATTAATGAAAAACCAAGTGGATGCCATCCGAAGTGTTTCTTCGGAAGACGGTATAGCACACGTTTTAAATTCATCTTTAACAAAGACTGAAATCAATCAAGTTAAAAAAGATATTGTTTCGGGCATTACAAAGTTATTATACGTTGCACCAGAATCATTGGCAAAAGAGGAATATGTTGAGTTTTTAAAGTCAGTTCCCATTTCATTTATTGCGATTGACGAGGCTCACTGTATTTCTGAATGGGGGCATGATTTTCGTCCGGAATACAGAAACTTAAAAAACATAATTAAACATTTGGGAAATGTACCTGTGATCGGTCTCACAGCCACTGCTACCCCAAAAGTACAGGAAGATATACTTAAAAACTTGGACATGTCCGATGCCAAAACATTCAAAGCATCGTTCAATCGACCAAATTTATTTTATGAAGTTCGTCCGAAAACCAAAAATGTGGAGTCGGATATTATTAAATTTATCAAACAAAATAAAGGTAAGTCAGGAATTATTTATTGCCTTAGCCGAAAAAAGGTAGAGGAAATTGCTCAGGTATTACAAGTGAATGGGATAAGTGCCGTCCCTTATCATGCCGGTTTAGATGCCAAAACCAGAGCGAAACACCAAGATATGTTTTTGATGGAGGATGTTGAAGTGGTAGTTGCTACAATTGCTTTTGGAATGGGAATTGACAAACCGGATGTTCGATTTGTGATTCATCATGATATCCCTAAATCGCTCGAAAGTTATTACCAAGAAACAGGCCGTGCCGGTCGAGATGGTGGCGAAGGCCATTGTTTAGCCTATTATTCGTATAAAGATGTAGAAAAACTTGAAAAGTTCATGTCAGGCAAACCGGTAGCAGAACAAGAAATTGGATTTGCTTTGCTTCAAGAAGTGGTTGCCTATGCCGAAACTTCGATGTCAAGAAGAAAATTTCTACTGCATTATTTCGGAGAAGAATTTGACAACGAAACAGGAGAAGGAGGAGATATGGATGACAATGTACGTAATCCAAAACCAAAATCTGAAGCCAAAGATAACGTAGTTAAAGTACTTCAGGTGGTTAGAGATACAAAACATTTATACAAGTCTAAAGAAATTGTTTTTACCTTAATGGGTAAGATTAATGCTGTAATCAAAGCACATCGAACCGATTCTCAAGACTTTTTTGGTTGCGGAAACGATAAAGAGGAACGTTATTGGATGGCTCTCATTCGTCAGGTTTTAGTAGCAGGGTTATTAAAAAAAGACATTGAGACCTATGGAATTTTGAAATTATCCCCTGAAGGAATAGCTTATTTAAAAAATCCAACTTCTTTCATGATGACAGAAGACCATGAGTATAGCGAGGAAGAAGACGATGCAATTGTAGCTGCTTCAAAATCCTCCGGAACTGCTGACGAGGCTTTGATGGCGATGTTGAAAGATTTACGTAAAAAAGAAGCCAAAAAATTGGGTGTGCCCCCTTTTGTGGTTTTTCAAGATCCATCATTGGAAGACATGGCTTTAAAATACCCAATTTCGATAGAAGAACTTAGTAATGTGCATGGTGTGGGCGAAGGAAAAGCCAAAAAATACGGCAAACCATTTGTAGATTTAATTGCCCGTTATGTAGATGAAAATGATATTATTCGTCCGGATGATTTGGTTGTGAAGTCAACCGGTGCAAATTCTGCCAATAAATTATACATCATTCAAAATATTGACAGAAAGTTATCTTTGGAAGATATTGCCAAAGCAAAAGGCCTTACGATGGATAATCTATTGAAGGAAATGGAACAAATTGTGTACTCAGGAACTAAATTAAATATCAAATATTGGATTGATGAGATTTTAGACGATGAGCAACAAGATGAAATTCATGACTACTTTATGGATTCACAAACCGACAAAATAGAAGACGCTTTGAAAGAATTTGATGGCGATTATGACATCGAAGAATTGCGTTTGATGCGAATTAAATTTATAAGTGAAGTAGCCAATTAGTGTTCAGTCTTTGTTTTCAGTTACAGTTTACAATTTCAGTATCTTGCAAACTGCGACTGCAAACTGCGACTGTAAACTATTCATACAATTCCCCCCGATGAGGTTTCAAAGCATCGCGAACCGCAATCATGTTTTCATCAGTAACAACCATAAAGGCAATGGCATACATTTCGTTGTATATTTCAAACCCCGTAATGTTAAGTGGAAGTTGTTCTGCTTCAATGAATTCTTTTAAATGAATTTCATGATGCTCTGCCGTTTTAGCTGAAGCCGGACCTCTAAAATCCCAAATCAATTTAATTTTTCTTGACATTTTTTTATGCAAAAATAAATTCATTTTATGAAAAAACTCGTCTTAGGTTTACTTTTATTTTCAGTTGGGATGAAAGCTCAAAAACTTTCAACTGATCAAGCTAATCATTTGGCTTCGCTTCCGTTAAAGTGTTTACAGCAGGAATATCCCAACAAATTAAACCAACTTTTATGGGATGCCACCGAAATTCAATCACCCGTTCAATTGCATCCCGCTTTTTATGGATGCTTCGATTGGCATTCTTCCGTTCACGGTCATTGGAGTTTGGTGTATTTACTGAATCATTTTCCTGATATAGCGAATAAAAATGAGATTATTCAAAAGTTAAAAACCAATTTGTCGAAAGAAAATATTCAATTGGAAGTGGCCTATTTTTCTAAAAATCACGAAAAATCCTTTGAACGAACCTATGGTTGGAATTGGTTATTAAAATTGCAATTAGAATTAGAAATCAGTAAGGAACCTTTTGCTAAAGAATTGGCTCAAAATCTAAAACCACTTTCTGACTTAATTGTGCAACGATATTATGAATTTCTCCCAAAATTACTTTATCCGGTTCGAGCGGGAACACACAATAACACGGCATTCGGACTCACATTTGCGTGGGATTATGCTGTTTATTCCAACAACAAAGATTTTCAAAATTTAATAACCGAAAATGCCAAACGATTATTTTTATCCGATGAAAATTGTCCGTTAAATTGGGAACCCAGCGGTACCGATTTTCTTTCGCCTTGTATGGAAGAAATTGGAATTATGAGTAGAGTTTTACCGGAGAAAGAATTCTTATCGTGGCTAAAGAAGTTTAATAAGTCCATTTTTAAGAAAGATTTTGATTGGGAAGTTGCCCGAGTTTCAGACCGAACCGATGGCCATTTGGTGCATTTAGACGGATTAAATTTTAGCCGTGCTTGGAATTTTTATCATTTGATAAAGTTATATCCAAAACACTTTTCTCATCTTAAGTCGTTAGCTGAAAAGCATCTCAATTTTTCTCTCCCATCAGTTGTTGATGGCAATTATGAAGGTGAACATTGGTTGGCTTCGTTTGCGTTAAGAGCATTTGAAGAAAAAAATTAGCAAATCAAATTTTATTAATTATATTTGAAAAAAAACAAACATATGATAAACAACTACTTGTCAAAAATTATCGTACTTTTTTTATTACTTACTAACCTTGGTTTTTCGCAAAACAATTATTCGGTTTCACCAATTCCACACCAAGTTTACACTACTGGTGCAACGTCATTAGCAACTCTTGATGATAGATACTCAGAAGTAATACCAATTGGTTTTGACTTTGATTTTTATGGGAATAATCACAATGAATTAGTAATTAGCACAAATGGATACGTTAATTTTAATTTAGAAAATGCAACTATTTACAGCGAATATTTTTTTGATACACCTTTAGCTCAGTTAAATGTTAATGTGCAAAATTCAATATTTGCTTGCTATCATGATTTATATAATTTTGATGATATTGGTTCGTTAACGTATTCAACTGTTGGTAATGCACCTTTTAGAAAGTTTGTTGTAATATTTGAAAATCAGCCTCATTTTGGAGGTCAATGTTCTTCCAATCTCAGTTCCTTTCAACTAATATTGTATGAAACATTTAATTTTATTGATGTTCAAATTATAGATAAGCCTGCTTGTACAGCTTGGATGGGAGGAAGAGCACTCATTGGTATTCTAAACCAAGACGGTACCAACTCCTTGGCACCACCCGGAAGAGATACTGGCGTTTGGACTGCAAGCCAAGAAGGTTGGCGTTTTTCAAGACCATTTGAAAATGCAACTTATAATTATGTTGTTTGTGATGATGATGAAGATGGAATAGCGGTTTTTAATTTAAATTTAGTGAAAGAAGAATTAAGTTCAGGTGCTCCTGAGTCAGTTTTAATTTATACCTCGCAATCAGATGCTGAAGCTGGAACAAATGGTATTAGTTCTTCAGATTTCTCAAATGTAAATCCAAACGAACAAACCCTTTTTGCTTTTTTTAATGGTACAATAACGCAAGTAAAATTGATGGTCATAGATTGTAATACAGATTATGATTTGGATTCTATAGCCAATGATTTAGAAGATTTAAATGGTGATGGAAATTTATATAACGATGATACTGATGGGGACGGAATCCCAAATTTTTTAGATAATGACGATGATGGTGATATGGTTTTAACTGAATTTGAATATGTATTCCCGAATGGTAGAAGTTCTGATGCCGGTGATCCGTTAGATACAGACGCTGATGGAATTCCGAATTATCTCGATAATGATGATGATGGAGATGGTGTATTGACAATTAATGAAGATTACAATGGCAATAATAATCCAATGGATGATGATACAAATTCAAATGAAATTCCGGATTATTTAGACAATCAAGTAGCTCTAAGTTTAACAGAAAATCAACTGGTAAAATTAATTCAGATTTATCCAAATCCGGCAGAAAATTTTATTTCAATAGCCAACCAATCGGAATGGAGTATTGATAAAATCTCAATTTATGCTATTAATGGTTCAAAAGTAAAAGAAGTAAATAATTTCAATAATAATCAAACTATTGATGTTTCAACTCTTCAATCTGGATTGTATTTGATTAATATTCAAATGAATAATCAAAATTTAAATTATAAGTTTTTGAAAAAATAACCGAATAGAATTGTTCTAAAGAAGGTTTAGCATTTGCTGAACCTTTTTTGTTGGATACAAATTAAAAAAATTACTTTTGCAAAAAAGAATTCCATGCCCAAAGAGCTTCTCATTCAAGTCACACCCGAAGTTGCTGCCAATGATTTTTTACTCAAAGATCATGTGGCTAAAATGATTCGGGTTTCAATGAATGAAGTGCAGCATATTTCGATTGTAAAACGTTCGATTGATGCCCGTCAAAAAGCCATAAAAATCAATTTAAAGTTGATGATTTTTTTTCAAGGCGAACCGTTTACTGAGCAAAAAATTGAATTACCCATTTATCCGAATGTAGCCAATCAAAAAGAAGTAATCGTGATTGGAGCGGGGCCTGCCGGACTTTTTGCCGCTCTTCAACTCATCGAACTAGGTTTGAAACCCATCGTTCTCGAACGGGGGAAAGATGTTCGTGGCCGTCGTCGAGATTTAAAAGCGATAAATCGTGACCATATTGTAAATGAAGATTCTAACTATTGTTTTGGCGAAGGTGGTGCCGGAACCTATTCTGATGGAAAACTCTACACGCGTTCCAAAAAACGAGGTGATGTAGACAGAATTTTGCAATTGTTAGTGGGTTTTGGTGCTTCTCCCGATATTTTAGTAGAAGCTCATCCACACATCGGAACCAATAAATTGCCACAAATTATTCAAGACATTCGTGAAAAAATCATCGAATGTGGCGGGCAAGTTCTGTTTGAAACCCGTGTAACCGATTTTATCATTAAAAACAATGAAATACAAGGCATCGTTACCCAAAAAGGTGATACGATTTCGGCGAATAAAGTCATTTTGGCAACCGGACATTCGGCACGGGATATTTTTGAATTGTTGGATAGAAAAAAAATCCTCATCGAAGCCAAACCTTTTGCGTTAGGCGTTCGGGCGGAACATCCGCAAGAGTTGATTGACTCGATTCAATACAGTTGTGATTTTCGAGGGGACTATTTGCCACCGGCTCCGTATTCCATCGTCAAGCAAGTGAATGGTCGTGGGATGTATTCGTTTTGTATGTGTCCGGGCGGCGTAATTGCACCGTGTTCAACAAGTCCTGGCGAAGTAGTGACTAATGGTTGGTCACCTTCCAAAAGAGATCAAGCTACCGCCAATTCAGGAATTGTAGTCGAATTAAAATTGGAAGATTTCAAACCCTTTGCCAAATTCGGACCCTTAGCCGGCATGGAATTTCAAAAAGCCATCGAACAAAAAGCATGGAACTTAGCGGGTCAGACGCAAAAAGTTCCGGCACAACGCATGGTTGATTTTACACAAAACAAAGTTTCTACTTCCATTCCCAAAACATCGTATGTTCCGGGAACTACTTCAGTAGAAATGGGTCAGGTTTTTCCCGGATTTTTAACGCAAATCATGCGAGAAGGCTTTGTGCAATTCGGAAAATCAATGAAAGGTTATTTAACCAACGAAGCTATTTTGCATGCACCGGAAAGCCGCACATCTTCACCTGTTCGCATTCCAAGAGATGCACAAACGTTAGAACATCTTCAAATCAAAGGTTTATATCCGTGTGGAGAAGGAGCAGGGTTTGCTGGCGGAATCGTCTCAGCTGCAATTGATGGAGAGAAATGTGCTTTAAAGATTAAGGAGAGTTTGGGGTAAGATAATCGTTTAGTTTTACAAAAAAGTCGTTGTGTTCGGAACATTTTTTGTCTTCAATAAAATTTAACAAATAGACAAGCAATTCATCACCTAACATTGGAAATTTTTTATTTTCTAAAATTATTTTATTGTATAACTTTTCCAATTCAAGACCTGATTCTTTTGTGCAATAACTTGTAATTGCATCGTAAAAATCTAAATTTTGATATTGATTTTCACAAGACTCTTGCAGGTAAGAGAAAAAAGATGAATGAGGAAATTTTGATATTGCTAAAAAATTAATTTTTTTATTTTCAAGAATGATATTCAGATCTTTATCTTCTTTAAAACTGGCTAAAGTAGCTAGAGTTTCTCGAGTGGGGTATTTAGTTGCAATTGATTTTACTTTGACATAATCATTTAACTGATAATCATTTAATCTAAATATAGTATTAATTGTTATTGGATTAATTGAGTCAGTTTTTAATGCAATTCCATTTAGTTCATTGATTGAATTTATTATTTCTTCATAATTCCAATTCGAATGATAATCTTCAATAGGAAAAAATTCATATGCTTTTGGATCTTTTAAAATTTCAGATTCTAATGCTTTTCTGTCTTCAATTTTTCTTTTTTCATTAAAAAAATAACTATAGAATTCAGCCGCTAAAGTAGAAGTATGACCAACACAACCAACCGTAATATTTAAAGTGTCATTATTTTTAAGAAAAAGTTTGAAAATTTCGGTATTCTTTTCATATTTTCTATCAACTAACAAGTAAGAGAGATAAGCTTTTGTGGATAAGTTTCCATTTTTTACCATGTAGACTAATTCATCAGTTGAAGCAATGGAATCAATATCTTCAAATAGTTGATAGGATTTACTTTGAATGCCACCAAAAGAAATATGTTCACTTTCAACTCTTTCAAAAGTATTTAATTCTGAAAAAAGAATGTTGACCTTTTCGGAGAGTTGTGAAAAGGCTACTATTGGGAAAAATAAAAAAATAAATTTTTTCATATATTTCTAATAACTCAAAAATAACTAAACTATTTTAAATTCAAACCAAAATTACTATCTTCAACACCCGTTAAACTTATCACAAATCCATATAAATCAAAATAAAAACGAACTTTTTCTTACCTTTGAAGTGCTATTAAAAAGCTATGACAGAAGAAAAAGTAATTTTAGTAAACGAAAACGACGAGCCAATTGGGTTGATGGAAAAACTCGAAGCTCATGAAAAGGCGGTACTTCATCGTGCTTTTTCCGTTTTTGTATTGAATGATAAAAACGAAGTGATGTTGCAACAACGTGCTCATCATAAATACCATTCGCCTTTGTTGTGGACGAACACCTGTTGCAGTCACCAACGGGAGGGCGAAACCAATATTCAAGCCGGAACCCGTCGATTATACGAAGAAATGGGTTTTACCACCGAATTAAAAGAATTATTTCATTTTATTTACAAAGCTCCGTTTGATAACGGTTTAACCGAACATGAACTCGACCACGTTATGATTGGATATTACAATGAAGCTCCAAAAATTAATCCCGATGAGGTAGAAAGTTGGAAATGGATGAGTATTGAAGCGATTAAAGACGATATTCAAACGCAATCTGAAAACTACACTGTTTGGTTTAAAATCATTTTTGATGAGTTTTATCATTTTTTGGAAGAACACAAACTGTAAAATAACAAGAACAAAAATCAACTTCAAATTTCAATAAAATGAGAGTCACTGTTTCCAGAAAAGCTCACTTTAACGCTGCTCACCGATTGTATCGCAAAGATTGGTCGATGGAAAAAAACGATTTGGTTTTTGGAAAATGTAACAATCCCAACTATCACGGACACAATTATGAATTGATCGTAAGTGTAACTGGAGAAATAGACCAAGAAACCGGTTTTGTGATGGATGTAAAAATTCTTTCCGACTTAATCAAGGAACATATTGAAAATGCATTTGACCATAAAAACTTGAATTTGGATGTTCCGGATTTTGATAATTTGAATCCGACGGCTGAGAATATTGCCGTTGTAATTTGGAATAAATTACGTAATTACATCAAAGATTCACTTGATTTAGAAGTCGTTTTATACGAAACTCCTCGAAATTTTGTAACCTATAAAGGAAATTAAAATGGCATTGAAAGTAGGTGATACAGTTCCACATTTTATAGCAAAAAATACACAAGGAGAACGTTTTGACAGTTCATCGGTAATAGGAAAAAAACCGGTTGTTATATATTTCTATCCAAAAGATGATACACGCGTTTGTACTGAACAAGCATGTACATTTCGAGACAAATATGAAGAATTTACCGATTTAGGAGCGGAGGTGATTGGTGTGAGCGGAGATTCATCCACTTCACATCAAAAGTTTGCTCAAAAATATCAATTGCCTTTTACACTTTTATCCGATCATGATAAAAAATTACGCAATCTATTTGGTGTTCCCACCGCTTTATTTGGACTCATACCCGGTCGTGTGACCTATGTAATTGATGAAAAAGGAATTATACGTTTGATTTTTGATAACCTTTCCGGAAAAATCCATATCGAAAAAGCTCTTCAAATGCTAAAAAAAATAGTATAAGTCTTTGAATAAAAAATAGTATCAATTCAATTGCTTATTTTTGACCTTTGTAAAAAAACAATGGCATCATTTTATCCGCTTACTTTTCATCCCATTTTAAAAGAACGCATTTGGGGTGGGACCAAATTAAAAACCTATTTAAATAAGCCAATCAACTCTGAAATCACCGGAGAAAGTTGGGAAATTTCTACCGTTCCTAATGATGTAAGTGTTATCAAGAATGGTCTTTTCAAAGGGAAAAATATTAATGAATTGATTGACTTATATCCTGAAGAAATACTGGGCAAAACGGTTTTTGCTCGATTCGGGAAACAATTTCCTTTGCTTTTTAAATATTTAGATGCCCGAGAAGACTTATCGATTCAGTTGCACCCTAATGACGAATTAGCAAAAGCACGTCATAACTCTTTTGGAAAAACCGAAATGTGGTATGTCATGCAAGCGGATGAAAATGCTCGTCTGATAATTGGATTTAAAGAAGATTCTTCTCGTGAGGAATATTTAGAGCATATTGAAAATAAAACGCTCATTTCACTTTTGAATGAAGTTCCTGTGAAAAAGGGCGATGTTTTCTTTTTAGAAACCGGAACCATACATGCTATTGGTGCCGGCATTGTGATAGCGGAAATTCAACAAACCAGTGATGTTACCTATCGAATTTATGATTGGGATAGGGTAGATGCCAATGGAAACGAACGTGAATTGCACACCGAATTGGCGTTGGATGCAATCAATTATAAAACAACTTCTTCCAAAAAAGAATACAAAGCAATAGAAAATAATAGTTCATCATTAGTAGATTGTCCGTATTTTAAAACCAATATAATTTCACTTAACGGTGAATTGATAATTGAAAAGAATAATGATTCTTTCATGGTTTTTATGTGCACAGGAGGTAGTTTTGAATTGTTTCTGAAGGATGAAAAATATGCTTATCAAACGGGTGATACGATTTTACTTCCGGCTATACTTACTTCTTTCAAGTTAAAAGGAACTTCAACACTATTAGAAATTACGGTTTAGTTCAAAATTGATTCTTTTTCAACACGAATTTCACTAATTAACACGAATTGGTTAAATTATAAATTCGTGCTAATTCGTGAAATTCGTGTTTAATAACAAGTACACACTTTTTTCGTCTTGAATTTCATTATTCACACAAATTAGTGAAGTATAAAATTCGTGCTAATTCGTGTATTTTGTGGCTTTTAATAAAATTTTATGTACTTTTGCACCGCAATTAAAATTAAATAAAAAATGGCAAGTATTAGAAATTTAAAGAAAGATATCAATTTTGTAATGGGTGATATTATCGAGGCGGTTTATTACCATGAAATGACAACAACCGGAAAACCAACAGAACAATCCAGTGCTTTGATTGATGAGGCGATAGCTACGTTTGATACCTTAATTACAAAAGTAAACGATAAAAAAGTAGAAAGCCGTAAAGCTCATTTAAAGCAAGTAGAGAAGGATTTAGAAGCGGCTGCTATTCAATTAGTTGAAAAAGTAAACGCACTTTAATCCATTTTTTTGATAAAAAAAGTGCTTTTTTGTTTTGGAATATTCATTTTCAAAATTATATTTGCACTCACATTGAGACGCCGGTGTAGCTCAGCTGGCTAGAGCAGCTGATTTGTAATCAGCAGGTCGTGGGTTCGAGTCCCTCTATCGGCTCAATTGAAAAGGACAATCTTAGGGTTGTCCTTTTTTTATTTTACTTATTAACTTCACAACTGTAAAAGGACTAATTTAAACACGATAAATCGGTAAAGACTAATCAAGAATAAAGTGTGTAAAACAGCAAATCCTATTCCTTTTAAAATTGAAACCCACCTTTTTTGTTGAAAAACACGTTGGAAAATAATTGAACTGTAAATAACAAAAATTGTAATTGAAATGAATGAAATATGGATGTCTGAATTTTGGTTTTCATTTGAAATTGAAAATAAAGAAGAAATTAAATTTAATATTAATAGATATAAAATTGGAAAAACAAAAAATAGAGCTGATAAGTAAAAAATATTCATTTCTGTCGCTAAAATAATATTGTCATACAACATTAGCTTTTGTTTA
This sequence comes from Flavobacterium piscinae, assembly GCF_004122145.1. Taxonomy (GTDB): domain Bacteria; phylum Bacteroidota; class Bacteroidia; order Flavobacteriales; family Flavobacteriaceae; genus Flavobacterium; species Flavobacterium piscinae. The sequence goes on along the minus strand of NZ_SBKQ01000005.1, from coordinate 109,866 downwards.
TAAAACAAAAAGAAAATAAAAATAGAAGAAATTGGAATAAACGAAAAAAGAACCACTTTAGAAACAAATTCTGATTTACTTTTAAATTTTTGACTTAATTCTTCAAAAGAAATTTGTTCTTTTTCCAATTTATTATTCAGCTCTTTTTTTACGGTACTACCAAAAATAAGGGTGCCTTTATAGTATTTCATTTCAGTATTCAATCCACTAAAAATAGGAAAAAGTAAATACAATACGACCATTACAAAAAATAGAGAAATAGGCTTGAAATATCTTTTTTGCTTTCCGTTACAATAATCTAATGTCAACTGTCCCGGACTTTTGATAACTGTGAATAGCGATTTAAAAAAAGAATTATCAAAATTGGTAAAAAAATGAAAAATCTCAACACCAATTTTTTTTATGGATTTATCTTCTTCATGAAAAACTTTTTGTCCACACATAGGACAAAAGTTTCCTGAGAAATCGGTTTGACAGTTTTTACACTTTTCCATACGTGTAAAGGTAAATAGTTTTCTCTAATAAAGATTTAGAAATCAATTTTTTAGAACTTTTTTCCAAATCACATCCTTGTCAGATTGAATTTTAACCCAATACATTCCTTGGGCATAAACACTAAAATCAGGCGATGAAAATTGATCTCCGCGTTGAATAAATTGCAACGTGTGAGTATACAATTCCCAGGTGTGGGATAGATGTTCAGCCGATTGAATAGTCAATTCATGAACCACTGGATTGGGAAAAACTTGCCATTTCTCTTTTGTAATATCAGTGGTTGAAAGTGGACAAACCAAATCATTTATTTTGTCCCAAATCTGAGTATTCAATAAAAAGGGAACGGGCAAATCATCCGGATTGTCACCCATTCTAATCCATACCAATCCTTCGCTGGGAGTGATACTCAAAAACTGACCGTTTTTTCCTGCCGCCAAATAAGTGTCTGCAGGGGCATTGGGAATTAAGAATCCTGGGAAAGTTGCGGTTGTACCTGGAACCATAAAAGAACTTTTTCCATTGAGCCACCACAAATACCCATAAGACAAATTCAGGTCTTGTGAGGTGTTTATCATCTCATTAAAATACGTAGCATCGGTCATGATGGGTGTTGTACCCCAACTACCTTCATTAAGCATGAGCAAGCCAAAACGGGCCATACTGCGGGGTGTACTAAAATACACATTGTTTTCTTCTACCGGAAGAAACGTACCATTCATCCCGATTGGGATTCTTACTTTTTGCGAAAAATATTGATTTAATGTGGTGTTCGTGGCACCTTCAATTACTTGATCCAATAGGGTATAAGGAGCATTGTGATAATACCATTGTTCGCCTGCATCAGCAAGATACAACAAACACGTAGGGTCTGTACACCCTAAATTAGGAACTGTATAATCCAATCCGGTGGTCATGCTGAGTTGGTTTTTGACGGTAATGAGTTGTTCTTTTTCCAGAGGTGCTGTTGTCCAACCTTCTCCTAAATAATCAGCGGTAGGATCATCAATAGATAAGAAACCTTCTTGTTGTGCAATGCCTACCGTAAAAGCGGTTATTGTTTTTCCGGCAGAAGCCCAATACCAATTATCAGTGGGCTGAAAACCATCAAAATACTGCTCTAACACTATTTTTCCGTCTTTCAATAATAAAAAGGCTTTGGATTGATTTTCTTCTAAAAAGGTATAAAGAGCTTCAATTTTTTCCGGGCAATAGCCCAACATAGCAGGTGAGGTAGTTTCCCAAGCCGTTCCGGAGGTGGGCGGGAAATAGATGTCCTGTCCCACAACGGCACCAGTACAGCCAAACAACAAGAAAAAGTAGATTTTTTTCATAGCTTTTTTTTTTAAAGGATTGGTAGTTAGACACTAAAATTAATAAAAGGTTTAACATTCATCATTTAAATACAATTTAATTTATTCTTCATCCGTCACATACTCCAAAATATCACCGGGTTGGCAATCCAAGGCCTTACAAATGGCTTCTAGCGTACTGAATCGAATGGCTTTTGCCTTTCCGGTTTTTAAAATGGATAAGTTGGATAAAGTTAAATCTACTTTAGCAGAAAGTTCGTTCAACGATATTTTCCGTTTGGCCATCATCACATCGAGGTTTACAATAATTGCCATGACTTATATGGTTAAATCGTTTTCTGCCTGAATGGCTACTCCTCTTGCAAAAAGTGTTGCTATCACATAAATTACCGCTGCCATTAAGATAAACGCTTGACTGTCTACCCAAAAGTCCTGTAAGGCATCCATATTATACCCTTTATCTACCAACTTTTCAGCAATTTGTTTCGCCAAATAACTCAACAGCCCTATTGAAAGAGTAGTGGAGCTTATCTTGGTAATTTGTCCGGAAACAAATGTACTAAATGGTTTTTCAAGGTCTAGTTTATGCAAGAGTACAATCACTTCATAAAAAAGATAGGCTTTCAAAACAGCAATGGACAAAATAAAACTGTACATACCAAAAAAAGTAGGTTTACTTTGTTTATACATGTCCATTAAATCTAACTTTTGATATAAGTTAGCAATGATTTCCGGTTTGAAAAGACTAAATACAAAGTTCACTAACAAACCACCGGCTTCAATGCACAAACCCACAAAAATGATATAAGCTACAACGTGCAAGCCTTTAAAAATGATGTTATTTCTTTTTGACATAATGAGATTGATTTACAATTATGCCGTAAATATATAAAAAATATTTATTGATAAACAATAAAAATGTATTTTTATTCGATATTTTTAAGGGGTTTCTGTTGATGTGATTTCTAAAGATACTTGCTATACTTAATAAAATCCTAGAAAACTTATTTGAACGAGATAGATTTTTTTGTTAACAAATAAATCGGCGACTTTATTCTGAAATTTGTCCTAAGCATATTTGATTATAAGAGGCTACAATTTTTGCTATTTCATTGATTTTAAATACTTCTTGTTCAATTTTTCCAATTAGTTTCGGACAGTTAGTAAAATATTCTTTCATGGCGTTTTTAAAGCTTTTTGCAAAGGGTAGTCCTTTTGTATAAAGATGTTCAACTTCATCACTTATTCCATGACCAACATAATAACTATATCTTGGAATGTTGACTTCGGTATAAACATTTGTTCTGTTGTTGATTTTTAATGTTTCACCATTTTCTATTCCAACTGTTGGGTTATCCAATTCGTTAAATATACTTCATCTACAATGGTCCAGGAATGACAATTTCTGTTTCCTTGGCGATCAAATCCTTTTTGTGTTGTGGTTATTAATTCGACATTTTTATTTCCTAATGAACGAAGTTTTAAAGTAAATGCGACAATATCGTAAGAATTAATATCAAAATAGGAACAGCCTCGCTCGTTCATCCACCATTCGATATCCGGTTCATGAAATAATATAATTTTCACATTTTTTAAAGAAACTGCATTCCCGCCTGAATCATCTGAATGTGAAAACACGGACGCATTTCTGAATTCCTCTTCATATTTTGTTGGAGAACCGCTAAATAGTTGTTCAAAAACAGGTTTCATCAGTTCGGCTTCCCACAACATTCCCTCTTTAAAGTGATGTCTATGTTTATGAACGGATTCATAAAATCTTGCCAAATCTAACGGTGAATCTACCGAAAAAACTCCTTTTATCTGAATACCATGTTTTGATTTACCTTGTTGGCAATATTGAGCATACCGCAATGCTCTGGTTCCACTGGCTGAAATACCACCGATAAAAATGTTTGTAATTGGAATTTTGTGTTCTTGAACAACCTCATAAACCATCTCGTCCAAAACAGCAATAGTTTCATCCGATGTAAAAAATTCAGGAAAATTCTTTGAAGAAACGGTATATAAAGTCATTAATCCCTCATTACTACAAAGACTTGTAAATTGATGGGGAGAAGGCACAGCAAAGTTTGGTAAAGCACTGTAATCTCTAATCACAAGCCCTCTTATGGATTGTGAATTCGGAATTACTTTTACGTAACAATTAGACGTGCTGTCACTTTTGTTTTTATAAACGTATTCGAATTGCTGACAGTAAATTGTTGAGCAGACAATTAAAGTTATTATTGCAAACAGTATCTTCATTGGTTTTTCAAATTTGCCACTAACATGATAAACTTTTTCAAGTTCACTTACTTTTTAAAAAAGGATTTCCTTTATCTAATGAGCCATGATTTTAAAAAAGTGCTGCAATTTTATATTCCAAAGCTAATAAAATTAATACATTTTTTTCTTTTTTTAGACAATTTCCTTCCCCAACTTAATCCTTTCTATGATAAGAGACTTCTCTTTATTTTTATATGTATTTATTAACCACTATGTTTATCTTCAAATAAGTTTTTTTGAATATTGAATAAGTCTTAATTCTTGGCAGTATAAGCATTGTAAAAATTCCTAGTGGCGGGTATCTTCTTTAAGTTTTTGTTTGACAGATTGAAACCATTCCTCCTTCAAAATACTCAATACAATACTGTCTCTTCTTGTGCCGTCGGGTTTGTAAGTGTTGCTTCGTAGTATGCCATCTACTTTACATCCAATGCTTTTCATCGCATTGATACTACGTGTATTTTCATGATCTGCTCTAAATTCTACACGTTCCATTTTTAAAACCTCAAAGGCAAATTCGAGTAGTAATAATTTACAGTTTTTATTAATACCGGTTCCCTGAAATTTTTTCCCATACCATGTAAAACCAAGTTGTAGCGTTGCATTTTCTACTTGAATATCATAAAACCGTGTGCTTCCGGCATATTGATTGGTCCGTTTATCAAACACAAGAAACGGATAGCTGTTTTTATTTTGTCGCCCTTCTAAAGCTTTTTCGATGTAAATTTTCATCTTTGCAGGTGAATCGGCTTGAATAAGCGAATACCTCCAAAGTTCAGGTTCATCAATGGAAAAATGAACTAATTTTTCTATGTCATCGCTCTTTAAAGGGGTTAATTTAACGACACTGTTTTCTAAGGTATATTCTTCTTGAAAGGCTAGCATATTATTTTATTAATTCCATTAATTTTTCAGGATTCTTTAAAGGTTTAAATCCAAATTGCTCATAAAGTTTTTGAGCATCACTGGAGGCTAATCGCCATATTTTGACCTCGTTAAGCTCGGGGTGATTCACTATAAAATCCATTAGTAGTTTTGAATACCCTTTCCCTCGATGTTCTTCTGTGATGAACACGTCCATAAGATAGGCAAATTGGGCATAGTCGGTCACAAGTCTGGCATATCCAATCTGTACATCATCCAAATAAACACCAAAATTCAAAGAATTCTCCACGAGAACTTTCATCTGTTCCAAAGTCCGCCCTTTCGCCCAATAGGTTTTGGAAAGAAAGGAGTGGAGAAAGACGATGTCCAACTTATTTTTATCCGTCGAAAGGGTAATTTTACCTTTCATTTTATCAAGTGTTATGTAAACTCATGCTTAATCAATATCAATTTTAAGATTTGAAAGCATTTTATTATAAGCCGATAATAATACTATCATAAATATACTATTTCCAATCCCATCCCAAAGCTAAAAAAATTAAAACATTATTTTCTTTTTATTACCAATTTCTTCCCCAACGGTGACCTATTAACAATTGGAAACATGCTCTATTCATTTACGTTTTAACTCGCGAATTGGCGGTGAAATGATGATTTGCGACAAAGTCAATCCATAAAGCCATCAGGATTTGCCCAACAGTGTGTTATCAAAGAAGACTTAGATGAACTGATATGCTTATTTTTTCAATTGACTTTCATACAGGTTGATCCACTGTTCAACACTCATTTTCTGCATTAATTCACCAATGAGTGCAAAAGGAATGGCTTCCGGTTTTTTAAAACGTATACAACTTTTACCCATGTCTAGTTTTTGAGAGCAATGTTTAGGATATTCTGCTACAAACCACTGTAAAAGTGTTGGGTCTGTATAGATACCCATATGGTAGAAGTTAATTGAGTTTTTTTGATTGGCTAACCCGGCAAAGGGTAGGGGTTCTGTGGGTTTGCAATGATAACCGGCCGGATAATGAGAGTGAGGAACTACATAACCTAAACCGCCGTAACTGATTCCGGGTTCAAATCCTTTGGGGAGATTTTTTACAATTACGTCATGCAAATGTCGAAAAGCTGCTGCTCGTTCTGCAGGAATGTTTTCCAAGATAGCTTCTACAGTGGTGCCGATGGCTTTCATGAGTTTTAGTTTTGAAGCGAGGGTGAGCTGACGTGCTTTCACCTCACCGATTTTACTTAATCAAATATAAAAAAAATAATTTAAGTTAGAAGGCTGGTTGTTCAATACAAACATTTTTAAAAAGTAGACTGAATTTTTTATAATCGTGAACTTACTTTTGGAAGGAGATAACCGCCTATTTTAACCATTTACAACCGGTTATCGATAGACATTCTTACTACTTAATCCAACGCAATTTTGTATTTTTGATTCAAAAATTACCTACGATGTGTTTTTACATGGCACAAAAAGACCCTATTCCAAAAGTGGAAAAGCGGTTTAAAGCAAGGGTAGACCAACCCGAACAATTTCTCCAATCCGATTATATCATTGGGTTTGAGTTTCGCAACGTGCCCATCATCTTGAATACGTCACCCGAAATCATCTCCACTAATTTTCATTGGGGATTGGTGCCTTCGTGGGCCAAAGACGTAGATATCAGAAAAAACACATTGAACGCCCGAATGGAATCCTTGGAAGAAAAACCCAGCTTTGCCAACGTAACCACCAACCGCTGCCTGGTGATTGCCTCCAGTTTTTTTGAATGGCATTGGAACGATGAGAAAGGAAAATCGAAAGACAAATACGAAATCTTTTCCGCTCAAGACGAACTGTTTGCGATGGCAGGATTGTATGACACATGGCTGAACCCGCAAAACGGAACCACCTACAATTCGTTTACCATTGTAACAACCGCTGCGAATAAACCCATGGAATACATCCACAACCACAAAAAAAGAATGCCGGTTATTCTGAAAAAAGGCGATGAGGCCGCTTGGTTGGATTCAACCAACGACTACGAGGCGTTTGCTTTTCCGTATTCAGCAGAATTGGTTGGCTTTCGGGTTTAACCCTTAACCCTCGATAGGTTTGGAACCTTTAGAGGATTAATTCGCGAATTGATGGTAGTTTTATTTAATGATGAGTCAAAGCCAAAGACATTCACAGAACGGGTGGTGGTTTGAAAGACGAAGCATTACACGGTGTTTTTTCTCTTTATCACGACTTTCTTCCCCATCTGTGTCCTGTCGACCATAGGAGATAGCTCATTATTCTTTTCACGTTTTCCTATTCGTATATATGTTTTTTTAGTATGTTGCGGTGAAGTCACAGACATTCGCCGAGCGGAGGCACCGCTATCATTAATTACAACAAGGAGATAAATTATATAATTCTGTTATATCATTTTGTGTTAAAAGACGATTATAAAGGATAATATCATCAAGTTTCCCGGTTAGAAATTCACCAATAAACAAATCCCCAACGTTTAAGGACGGAGTTGGGCCAGAGCCACATGAAACAGATTCTAAGTCCGCAATTAAAACGCCATCCTGATAAACTTTTAAATCGTTATTATCGCTTGTAACTACTAAATGATGCCATTCATTTAGTTGAAGAACTGCCGGATTAGGAGTAATTCCAATAATTCTGTAACCATTGATATGAAAATAAATCCAATTATTGTCCCATAGGCTTACATTCCATTCACCTCTACCACCTGCACAATTACCCAAATCGTTGCCTCGGGATAGTAAACCGGCACCTTGAATTTCGGATAAATACCATAAAGAAATGGAGAATGAACCATTTTGTAAATCATTTAAAAATACAGGATTGATAAAGGTCAAAAACTCATTATTACTGGAATTAAATTGAAAGGCACAAGTTGGATTTCCGTTTCGGTCATCAGTTGCACTGGCAGAAGTCGTATTCGATAAATGATTATTGTTTCCGGATTCGTCATTTATTGAACCGTTATTAAAGGGATAAAAGGCAACCACTCCGGTTTGTAAATTGGTAGTTAAACAATCTTGTAGCAGAATGTTTGGTTGTTCGTCTGAATTATTGCATCCAAAAAGGAGTAAAGTTGAAACTACAATAGTAAACTTAAAAATTTGACTTTTTTTCATATCGTTTATTTAAAAGATGAAGGAAATATAATTTGCTTGCGTCAATTGTAGTTTATATGATGCATCAACTTTAACATTTTCAAATTTAAAAAAAATAAAAGTATTATTTACCTTTTTATCACCACTTTATTCCCCAACTGTGTCCTATCGACCAAAGGAGATAGCTCATTATTCTTTTCGCATTTTCCTATTCGTATATATTTTTTTTAGCATGTTGCGGCGAAGTCACAGACATTCGCCGAGCGGGGGGTGGTGGTATATAAGACGAAGCATTGCACGGTGTTTTTTCTCTTTATCACCACTTTCTTAACCATCTGTGTCATGTCGACGATAGGAGACATCTCATCATTATTATTAAAGTTTTAATTTGCGAATTAGCGGTGTTTTATTTTAAATGTTGCAACAAAGTCAAACCCAAAAGCAATCGGGGTTCGCCGAGCAAAGTGTGCAGTTTTCACTCTTCACCGGTGTTTAACTTCTTGTCTTCCAAGAACGTTTTTAGGCTATCCATATAGATTTTTTTTGCATCTAACCAACCATAATGTCCACAGTGATCTATCAAAACTATGTTTGCATTGCCAAATGAATCTGCAATTTCTTTTGCTGTTTCAATACGTATAATATCGTTTTTTCCCTGAATGACCAAAACAGGTTTCTTAAAATTTTTAAATTTATTGGTAAAATCAAACTTGATTCGTTGTAAGTCTTGAAAGACTAAGCCATTTATTTTGAAATTTACTTGTGTCAATCGGTTTGCTATAAGGGGTGCTTTTGATTTGTCATAAACATACGCCTTGGATAAAAACGCTGCTCTTTTGATAATCCTTTCACTTTCGGGGATTTTGGCATTCTGATAATAAGTCAAACTATCTTGTTCTGCAGGGGTTAAATTTGCATTAATTCGTTGTGAAACGTAGTTTAAGAAGTTCAGATTAACCCCTCCCGAAGAAGAGAATATAATTTTATCGATAGCGTTGGGATATTTTGAAGCATAGTATGTTGCTAATAGTCCTCCAAATGAATGTCCGAATACGGTCCATTTTTTAATGTTCAATTTTTTTCTTAAATGCTCCATGTCCTGAACCATCAAATCCATTGTAATGGTTGAAGAATCAATCACTTCAAGTTTAGAATTTCCCGTTCCTCGTTGGTCATAGATAATAGCTTGGTAATTCAAAGCCGCTATTTCTTTTGCAATTTCCACAAAACCTTCGCTGTTCATTCCCGGACCTCCGTTGATGATTAATATAGGGTTTCCCTTGCCGAAAACACGAAATGATGTTTCAAGTTCTTGGTTTTCTCTTAGCGTTTTTTGAGCGTCGCAAGAAGTAAATGTTAAAAATAAACCCAGAATTATATATTTCATTTTCTTGTGCTATTAATTTGCAACCAACCCAAATCTAAAAAAAAATCCAACATGTTCTACAACCGGATGGTTTTTATGGATATTGCCGGGTTGGGTGGTGGCAGCTTGTTCTCTTAAAATTGCCGCAAAGTCGGGAAACGTTTACTACGTCTGTTCGCTTCGCTCGGGTGCGGAGCGTTTTATAGGATAGTTGTGGTGAATGCTTTGCTTAGCTGAGTTATAAAATTGTTATTATCATAGGATAGCGAATTTCTACAAGATAATTTCCATCAGGTTTAGAGATTGCATCATAGATAGTTATTTGATCCCCACGTTTTAATTTTGATAATCCGCGAAGAGCTACATCAGTTAATTTATTCCCTTTTATTACAATTTCTTTTTGCCCAGTATATTTAACGGTAAACCCTTTTAAACCTACGCGACCAACCATTTCTGGATAAAATGAGTGCACACCAAATGTGGCGGTCTTAAACTCTTCTTTTGTCATTGATGCTTCGAGAAACTTCGCATTAACACTGACCGCAAATCCTTGTCTTTTGATTATTTCTTGTGACTGGCAAAGAATAGATATAAAACAAATTAGTAAAAGGTATTTTCTTGAAACGTTTTTCATTCTTTTGTTTTTTTGTTGGATATTTATAAATCTACGCTAACAAATAGTATAAAAATAATGCGATCTAGGCATTTACAATCTCTCCACACACAATAAATCCTACTACTTCTCCCCACCAACCCAAATCTAAAAAAAAAATCCAACATGTCCTACAACCGGAGATAGCTCATTATCCTTTTAAACGTTTTAATTTGCGAATTGGCGGTTGGTTTTTTAAAATATTGTCTTGAAGTCACTAAGGACTATTTATATAAAACAAAGTTTAGACTTTTTTTAAACTCACCGCCTTTAATTAGGGTTTTAAATTACTGTTTTATTATTTTTTTTGTTTCAATTGTGCTATTTTCTTTTTGTAAAGTTAAGATATAAGTTCCATTTGAGAATTTTGAAAAATCAATGCTATTGGTGTTTTCCAGCTTTTCAATTCGTTTACCAGTAAAGTCATATACTTCTATGTAATTGAAATTTTTATTCAAATACAGCCTATTCTTCACTGGGTTTGGATAGGCTTGTATATCATTATTTGGTAATTCAAACTCATCAACCGGCAGGATAGCATCTCCCTCTAAACGAATGGCAGAAAAAGAAGAAATACTTTGGTACGCAAAAAAACTACCAGCCAACCAAATCTTACCATCTGCTTGCATAATAATTTCAGAACATACGCCAGTATCAAATCCTCCATAATAATTAGGATTACCACCGCTTACGTCAAATGTTTCGTCAAATGTTCCATCTGGATGTAGTCGCATTACTCTTCTTTGATTAGGATTTATGCCGTTTATACCCAAAAATGTCCCTCCTACGATGACTTTTCCGTTTTGTTGCACAGCTAAAGCGTCAATTGTGGCAGACCCGCTTATGTTGGCAGCACTCATAAATGTAGTGTCTAACGTTCCGTCAGGGAGTAATCGAATCGGCATTCGCACCAAATTTCCATTATAGAAACCCGAAAATGCAGTTATATACAAACTGCCATTCGGTAAAATTTCAAGATCTCTGACTACATCATTGTTATTCACTGAAATAAATCCCGTTCCTATATTGAATGATTCATCTTTTGTGCCATCGGAATTTAAACGAATCAAGTGTTTTTGCAATTCTCCGTTGAAGGATGTGAAGTTTCCACCCACCATAATTTTACCATCGTCTTGTATGTTTAAACAGGTTATTCGATCATTAAATCCTGTCTCCACTGAAAATGAATTATCTTTTGTGCCGTCTGAATTTAGGCGAACACAATAATTTTGTGGTTCACCATTCAACGCTGTAAAATTGCCACCCAAGATAATTTTACCATCAGACTGTAAAGCAATTGTTTTTACCTCATTATTAAAACCGGTCCCAATTGTAAATGATGTATCAACACTTCCATCACTATTAAGCCGTATTATTGAATTTGCATTAACACCATTGAACTGAGTAAAGCTCCCCCCAATAAGTAGTTTATTATTCGGTTGAACAACAATTTTATTTACGGTATTGTTAAATCCCGAGCCGATTGAAAAAGATTCATCTTTACTACCATCATCAAGAATACGCATTATTTTATTTTGAGAAAAACCGTTAAATGTAGTGAAATGACCACCAAGTAATGTTTTGTTGTCTGTTTGAAGTGCAACGGTTAATACTTTATCATTTAAACCTGTATTCAAATTAAAAGCCATGTCAAGAAAACCATCCGTGTTTAGTCGAGCTAAATTATTTTTACTTATTCCATTAATATTAGCAAGAAGGCCACCTAACAAAATTTTATTATCCGATTGTAGTGATACACAATTTACAGCATTACTTGGCTGTACATTTTCAAAACTATTATTTAAACTCCCGTCATTATTTAATCTAATGATTTTTCGGTTAGTTCCGTTTATTGTAAAACTGCCTATTGCAATTATTTTTCCGTCTTGTTGTAAGGAACACTGAGGAACATATGAATTTTGTATTGCCAAAAAAAAGTCCTGATCCAAGCTTCCATCATTGTTTAATCTGCACAAGGAACCGGTCGCTTGACCGTTCCAACTATTAAAACCACCTCCTACTAATATTTTACCATCCGGTTGCACAATGATTTCATTAACACCATTGCTGGATAATGCTCCGGTACCCACATCAAATGAATTGTCTTTCGACCCATCACTATTGAAACGAATAATTCTGCCTTGAGGTTGTCCATTGAACGCATTAAAAAAGCCAGCGGCTAAAATTTTACCATCGGGTTGAATTGTTACTTTGTAAAGAGCTGTTCCAACACCCGGAAAACCGGGAAACCCAAAATCAAACGAATGATCAGTAGTGCCATCGGCATTTAAACGAAGGACATATCGCTGAATATGTTCATTGATATAAGTAGTTGGACTTCCTGCAATCATAATTTTACCATCCGGTTGCAAAGCAATGGAGTTTATTGCACCCCCAATGGTAGGCACAAAACTGGTATCTTTTGTCCCATCGGGATGTAATCTGATAATTTGACTGACAGCTTCTCCATTAAGTGTACTGAAATTACCACACACAAGAATTTTACCATCTGTTTGCAATGCGATGTCATTGATAACACCACTTGTTAACAAAATAACTTCTTCAAAACTTGTATCGATAGTTCCGTCTGGATTAAAACGGGCTACTCTTCCTTCCCACGTTGAACTTTGTGGACCAAATTTCATATTGCCGCCAACCACAATTTTACCATCGGGTTGAACCTTAATGACAGTTATATCATTAAATCCTATATATCCTGAACCTAAAACTAAGTCTATATCAGCTGCATTTTGTGCTTTTATCGAAGTTGATAGGACTATGAGTAAAAAGATTATTTTTATTTTCATAATGAAGCACTATTTTAGTGTGAATGTTAAAAAGTAAAAGTTAAAAATAGTATTATTTATCAAAATATCCTTACCCTTTTATAAAAAATCAAGAAATGGATTGAGCGAGTTTTTTAATTGTTGCGGCGAAGTCACAGACATTCGCCTAGCGTGTTTCTTTCGGGGTAGTCTACTCGATAGAACTACGTTTTTTATTCAATTGTTGACCATCCTGGAAGTTTTTTCGCTTGTTCAATCCAAGAGCGAATCAATTTCTCGTCAAATTCCGATTCGTTTTTAATATCAATTCTTCTAGCTTTGTAATTCGAATTCCGATTCCAAGGGCCTGACATTTTGGTTACTGGTGGTTCAGGGTCTAAAAGGGTTCCTGCAATAAAGCCAACTGCAAATTCATTTTTAAATGACCACATCGCTATTATCCAACCTTTGTCGGTAAGTCCATAGAAAGGTACTCCAAGTGGTTGTGACGGTTTATGCCATTTAGTAGTAAACTGAATATCAGGTATCAATTCTTTTATTAAACCGTCTACTTTTTGAGCCATTATACCGTGTTCAGGCTTAATTCCGTCAATCCAAGTTTTTACACTTTCTGATTTCATTTTCGTTTTTTTTAATTGCAGTAAAACTACTAAATAAATTAATGTATATATAACTTTTATAACTCCACACAATCTCCCCACATTCCAAAACCCTCATTACCTCTACCACCAACCCAAATCTAAAAAAAAAATCCAACATGTCCTACAACCGGATGGTTTTTATGGTTATTGCCGTGTAGGGTGGTGGCAGGTTGTTCTCTTAAAATTGCCGCAAAGTCGGGAGACTTTGCGGAGCGTTTCATAGGTTATTTATGCTGAACACTTTGCTTAGCTGGGTTTTTTTACCATGTTGCGGCGAAGTCACAGACATTCGCCGAGCGGGCTACCAACGACTACGAAGCATTTGCTTTTCCGTATTCAGCAGAATTGGTTGGCTTTCTGGTTTAACCTTTCGAGAGAAGAAGAGTAAGACTTCTTTTATTGATTGATTTTATTCAGTATATAATCAATTTTTTCTTTGAGTGCTTTATTATCCTCTTTTAGCTTTTCAATTTCTGTTTGTTGTTCTTGAATAGCCTTAACTAAATGAGGGACTAAACCGGTATAGTTCACCGCTTTATATTCAATATTATCATGAGGTATTTCTAACCCTTTTTTGACTAACTCATCATCTGATTCCGGATGAATGGCTTTGGTGACTAATTCCGGAAACAGAAGTTCCATTTCTTCCGCAATAAAACCGGTTTGATTGCCTTTGGGTAAATTCATAAAAGGGAGTTCTTCGGTTTTATATTGGTATTCTTTTACTTTTAAAGCTGATAATTTAGGTAGCGAAGTGTTGGCTTCTTTTACATTGTATTTTAATATCGACGCAGAGGGTAAATAGGTACCGGTAGTGTAAACGTTACCGGCAAAAAAACCGGCATAACTTGTTGTTCCCCCTCCAAAGGAAGCATAAAGGCCATACGAACCGGTTCCTGATTGATTATAGGCATAATTATAACTTCCGTATGAAATTCCGTTTGTACCATTGTATTTATAGGATGTATTATAACTGCCATAACTTCTACTTAAACTGGTACCATTATAATAATTTGATCCGGTGTTAAAGTCAGCAATTACATCACCTGTATTGAGCGTAGAAGTAGGTTTTAAAACAGAATTATAAACTCCATAACTAAGGGAAGAAGAAGTAGAATTATTTAAACAAAATAAATTCAACGTTCTGGTTTGAGATGTTCCTGAAAAGTTTCTTGAAATACTGGTAGCGTAAATTGAATTACCATTATTATCATAAACATAAAGAGGATGAGGATTTGTAGAATCACCAATAGAAACATATCCGTTGTTTTTATACACATTGTTGCCGTTAACAGACCAATCGCCATCATCTAAGCTGCTGGGATTAACCCAATTTACATTCCCGGCACCATCAGTTTGCATCACTTGTCCTGCCGTACCTCGGGTCAAAGGAAGAATATAATGATCTGTATTTAAAGTTGTATCACCAATAGAAACCCTGCCCGAAAAGTAACCGGCATAACCGTTGGTTAAGTTTCCGGCATGAGAATAAATACCAAAATGATTTCCACCGCCAACACCTAGCGGGATATTAACAGCAACTCCATATTTGTTTCCGGTTGTTGAAGAGGTTGTTATATTATCAAAATTGGCGGAATATCCAACCCAATCCCCATTACCACTTCCTAAGAAATTCAAATAAGTTCCATAACGAACACTGTTTCCGGCACCATTAAATAAACTGTATTCACCATATGTAGGTCCAAAACTAGAGTTAAACTGATTGTAAATGCCGTATTGGTTATTATTATTATTACTTATAAACTCATTTCGTATTCCTGTATTTAAGGTGTTGGTGGTACTGGCAAAATAATTGAATAAACCATATTTTTCTCCAAAAGACGTTGAAGAAAAATTATTTCTTATTCCTTGTTTTATTCCCGTTCCTGAACCTGAAATATTGTTTGAAACTCCAACATGTCCACCATTTCCGGTTGAATTTAATGTATTCCAAATGGCAACATTAATCCCATTATTTGTACCGTATAGCGTGTTTTGTACACCAACCTGAGTGAAAGAGTTTGAGGAGTTATTAGAAACACTATTTTCTATACCTACATTATCTCCAAAGCCCGAAATTAAATTTCTTGTACCATAAATATTGGTTGTTTGATTACCGGCATTGATAGCATTTAATGTTCCATTAAATGAACTATAACCGGTTCCTGTTATTTCATTATAAAGACCGATTTTTTCACCCGAACCATTATTCAATAAACGATTGTAATTCCCGTAAACATTATTCCCGTTTATGCCGCTTATCAGATGGTAGGATCCATATCTTGCTCCGGTAGAATTACTGCTGATATTTAAATAATCGCCATAAACATCCGCCGGAGTTGTATTAAAAACTTCACCAAAATTTATATATTTTGGACCACTACCTGTATTAAAAATTGAATTATAAGTTCCATAAATAGGGCCATTCCCGTTTCCGTCAAACCTGGAACGGAAACCAAAGACTGTAGCTCCTCCGGACGAATTAAAACCATTATATACCCCGGTAACGTCTCTATTACTGGCAATAATACTGTTTATTCCAATAATAGAACCACTAGTTGAATTTTTAACCAAATAATTATCTAATCCAAATAAATCACCTTGTGAATTGTCCGTAAAATTATTTCTTAACCCATACGTGTCATGATTGGATCCGGTCAATGTATTAAAACCATAATTTCTAAAACCAATTTGATCACCACCACCTAGGGTTTCAAAATAATTATGATACCCTGTGTTGGGGCCTACACCCGAAATTCGGTTATAAAAACCATAGGTTTGAAAAGAGGTAACCGGATGAACTAAATAATTTCTAAAACCATAATGATCACCATTACTATTTTCCGTGTAGAGTGTATGATCAATACCAACGCTTAAACCCGTGGTAGGACCCGTTGTTTTTTGTGCTCTTAAGGTAGGAAATGCATTAGAAGTTGTATAAATGTCGACTACTGCGTTGGCGGTGTTTTGACCAATACCAACTCTTCCCATGTGGTAAATGTTATCATTTATATTATCAGGGGCAACGGTAGTGCTTTGTTCATACCAATCGTGATCAGGGGTGTTACCGGAAATCACAGGGATCCAATCACCGGCAGTATTGTCCCAATAATAAAAACCTTTTGTTACACTCCCGTTTCCCGTTGCAAAAACCATCATTCCGTCTTGTGATGCTGTGGGATTTGTGGCGGGAAATTCATCCATTTTTGGAATCAAAATTCCGTCGTTATTGGCAGGATTTGACAGGTTTGAAGACCGAATGTCCAGCTGAGCTTGTGGGGAAGTTGTTCCAATACCAACCTGTGAAAAGGTTAAATTAAATACTAATACCAAAAATAGTATACTTATTTTTTTCATAGAATAAAATTTGGATAAATATATTTATTTTTCTGAAAATAAGAAATACTCTATAAAAAAAACGAATTTTTTTTATTAAAACCAACTATTTGGCATTGAAACGATTAGAGTAGGGAAGTTAGGTTGATTTCATTACAAAGTCTCACTTATAAGGGTTGATTTGCGAATTGGTGGTAGTTTTATTTAATGATGAGTCAAAGTCAAAGACATTCACAGAACGGGGAAGTTACAGACATTAGGCGTGCGGGAGACTATGGATAACACCTATAAATTATTAGCAAACGTATTTATTCCATTTCATGTTCTTCGATTTCAATCGGTTGTGGTGGAGGAACCATATATTCAAGTTTATATTTTTCCATTTCTTTAGGATACAACTCATACATAATCTTTTGATAACGTTCAATATTGAATCCGCGATTACTCAGTCCTTTTGTTCGTAATCGAATCGTGTCTTTTTCTTTTGGATTAACGATTATAAAAAAGGGACTGCTTATTTCATCTTGATAATTAATATCAAAATCAGCCATCATTTTTTCTAAATTCAGCGTGTCGTTATGTAATTCATAAAGAACTTTATTAAAATGAACAGGTTTTTCATCCATTACCCGTTTTTCCAATAATTGAAGAAATACACTATCATTATTTTTTGTGATTTGTAAAAGGTCATATTCACTCCACATACAAATAGACAAAGTGACCCCGATATTCAGTGTATCGTTATTTTCCATTTTAGTTTTAAACGAAGCATAATCTTGAGCAACTTTAAACGCAGATTTTTCCGGTTCAACTTTTTGTTCACAACCAAAAATTAAAGTTGAAAATACTAAAATTAATATGTTAAAATTTTTATTTCTCATATGTTTACTACTTTTCTTGTCAGTGAATAGTAGTTAGGTTTAGTTTTTACGATACAAGTATTGAAAATTGTAATTCCAGTAAGAATTTTTATAATTGATCAGTAAAAGTAATTACTTTTAGCTATAGTTGCTATTAGTATTTTTTTGTTAATTTTTCAAATCCATTCATTAATTCAACTAGTTTTTTTCTTTCTTCCCATCCCGGAAATTCGCTATCGATAAAAGATAAGGGCGAATAACTTCCATATGCTAAATAATTTTTTCCTTGAAACATCCAAAAACTATAATTTGTACCATCAGAAACAGAAATCACAGAACTCGTTCCATCTCCATTTGATTTTGAAGTAATATTCAATTTGGATTTATCAATTATATACTTTTTTCCATGAATAATATTGTTTAGGTGATTCCAATAAAATTTATATTCTTTTTTACTAATTCTTTTCCTTTTTATTTTTGTTTTCAATTCACTCGAATTTGGCTGATAAACATTGAATCTCAATACTTTTCCGTTATTTTGAAAAACAATAAATTCTGAAACCTGTGCTTTTGTCCAATATGATGAATAAGCTATTTTTATTATCAGTGAATTTCTATCTTTTAACTTCAGAAAATCCACGTAATTGTTTTCAGTTTCAGTTTCGATTTGCCAATCAATTTTCGGGATGGTTCGTTTCTGTGAAAAAACTAATATTGGAATCAGGATCAATATGTAGACAAGAATTTTATTCATATTAATGGCAACTTATAAATATATTCAGCTTTTTTCAACTTCTCTAAAAAATACACCCAATCACTCTAGACCCATAAACCCCAACTACCTCTCCCCACCAACCCAAATCTAAAAAAATAATCCAACATGTCCTACAACCGCATTGTTTTTATGGTTATTGCTGGGTAGGGTATTGGCAGCTTGTTCTCATAAAATTGCCGCAAAGTCGGGAAACGTTTACTACGTCTGTTCGCTTCGCTCGGGTGCGGAGCGTTTCATAGGATAGTTGTGGTGAATGCTTTGCTTAGCTGGTTACAGGGGTTGACATCATTATTTTTATTCCGATTTACTGTATTCAATCAGTTTTTCGATTTCATTTTCGGTTAATAGTTTTCCGAAAGTTTTTCTGTGGTAACTAATGCCAAATTCTGTTGTGTCTATTTTGGTCATTTCCGTTGAATCAAGAATCCATTTTTTAAACTTCAATTCATTTATTCCACTAAAGGCTGGTCCGGTCATAATTTTGTTTTTATGATGACAAGCAGCACAGTTTGTATAAAATAAACTCCTACCAGAATAAGGAGTTATTTTTTCAGAAAATTCGATTGTTTTAGAATTTGAAGTTGTGTCGCTGTCTTTAAATTTTATTGATTTAAAAATTTCAAACACAGTTTTTTCATCCGAAATGTTATTTCCTAAAAGATTGAAATGGTTTTTCTTGTATGCATTCTCAATGTAAAGTCCGATTGTTCCGTAACCAACTTTTTTGGGTTTTGTTATTAAGGCAATTTTTCCATTGATTGTGTCTGTAGCAAAAAGTTGCTTTTCTCCATTCTCATAACTCAAATCATAAGAATACCAACCATAGTCAAAAGTCAATGAGTCAGTCCCATTTGTAATTCCGCCAACATAACTGTCTATTCCTATATGCTCAATTTTTTCCCAATTCTCCGGTATATAAATGTAGAAATCACCAAAATTAAAATTATTATTGGATTGTTGAGCATTTGAACTATATAAGTAGAATATGCTTATTAAAAGCAATAAAATTATTCCAAAATAGATTGTCAATTTATTCATTTCTTAAATAACGGCCAATTTATTAACTCCTTATAACTTTCTAAAAACCCAACCCAATCACCCCACACCCAAAACCATCACTACCTCTCCTCACCAACCCAAATCTAAAAAAAAATCCAACATGTCCTACAACCGGATTGTTTTTATGGTTATTGCCGAGTAGGGTGGTGGCAGGTTGTTCTCTTAAAATTGCCGCAAAGTCGGGAGGTACTATCTTCTAAACCAAATTTTATTAGACATTTTTTCATTCAATTTTCATTAGTCCATTCCTATTACTTTTTACAAATTCCACCATTTTTGCTTGAAATTCTTTTACATAATCCTCATCATAAAAGTAGTTTTCAATTTCAAATGTTGATTCTAATTCTTTGTAACCTTCTGCAAATGAATTCCAACGTTTATCCCATTTTTTACTATCGTCTTGAAATTGTTTATTTAGATCTTGAATTGTCTCAAATTTTCCAAAATACTCGTGTAGGACTTTTTCATAATCGGCAGCCAATTTATCCATTTTTGCTGCTTTCATTGCTTCGAGTGTTATTAATGATAATTCAGAGTTATTAAATAAAAACTGGTAAACTCCGCCATTATTAGTTTGAGATTCAAAATTAATCAACGCAAAATACATTCTTTGTTCTTTAGTCATCTTGTTTAAAAACTCTGAATGAGTAATTTCTCCTTTCCAAGGTCTGTAGACATCGTTGCATAATTTTTCTGATTGGTCAGTATGTTCGTTTGGATAAGTTTTCCATTCCTTTCCAGCGTATTTTAGTTCAATTTCTTTCAGCCAGTTTTTATCAACGATTGGAAGGTAATCAGTTGATTCGGTTTTCGATTCGAGCATAACAAAATCGATTGGTGCTTTTTCATACACTTTCGATTTACTACGAAACCAATAAATTCCAATTATTATTAGAATGATTACTATTAAGATTATTCCTGTTTTCATTGATTTGGTTAAATGTTTGCAACTAATAAATATATTTATGTTTATATAACTTTTAAAAACCCCACCCAATCTCCCCACCAACCCAAATCTAAAAAAAAATCCAACATGTCCTACAACCGGATGGTTTTTATGGTTATTGCCGGGTAAGGTGGTGGCAGGTTGTTCTCTTAAAATTGCCGCAAAGTCGGGAGACTTTGCGGAGCGTTTCATAGGTTATTTATGCTGAACACTTTGCGTATCGGGGTTCGTTTTTTTTACCATTCTTGAAATCTTATTCCGACTTGCTTGTCTAAAATCGCGAATTCCTTTGCACCCCAAGGTCTTATAGTTACTTTATTGAGGTTCGGATGAAGTAGTTGAGGATGTGATTCAGCAATTGTGTTATATACTTCTTCAATATTTTTAGTGACGATTCTTAATTCTGGATAATGTTCTTTCGCTAACTTCTCGTCTTGAAAGATTATAATTGAAATTCCGTCTTTTTCCAATACACAGTATGGTTGCGAACAGTTTAAATCTTTATGTTCAATTTTGAATTGCAGACAGTCAACGAAAAGTTTAAGTCCATCTGAAATATCTTGATAAAATATACTTGGTACTAACTTGGAAAAATTCATAAATATTTTTTTTGGTAAAGGTCGAGAATAATTTTTAAAAAAGCACTTGATTGAAATCAAGAAATCTAAGAAGTCGCTCGAACTCTGCTTAATGTTTCAGGTGCTAATTTAAGATAGGAAGCTATAAGCTTTAAAGGAAAGGTATTAGTTAGCTTTGGTCTAATTTTATTAATGAATTCATACTTTTCCAGAGGATTTAGAGAACTGTCAAAAAGTGAAGTTCTGTGTTTATCTTGATTAAGAATTTTTGCAAACTGTAAGAACGTTTGTGATTTTGAACACAGAAAATGAAATCCGTTTAGCGATAAAGTGAGTATTTCGGAATTTGAATAGGCTCTAATGTTGGTTTTCGATGGTATTTGTTCAGTTAGACTGTCTTGATTGAACATCCATTCATTGCTCATATGCAGGTCAATAATCTTTTCATCTACATCCTTAATTTGATATTGTATAAACGAACCTTCTATAACAAAGTGTAAAGAATTACATATTTCACCTTGTTTTAATATGAACTCATCTTTATTCAGTTTTTGCCTTGTGGAATATTTTTCAAAAAGTTCACAATCCAATTCCGAAAATTTTCCAATTCCGTTTAAAATGTCCTCATTTGTCATAATTCTGTTCCGAAGATTTTGTTTTAAAATGACCGCTAACTACTAAATATATTCATGTTTATATAACTTTTAAAAAATCCACCTAATCTCCCCAAACTCCAAAACCCCAACTACCTCTCCCCACCAACCCAAATCTAAAAAAAAAATCCAACATGTCCTACAACCGGATGGTTTTTATGGTTATTGCCGGGTAGGGTGGTGGCATTGAAGACTCTGGATTATAGCGTTCATAGAAGTTAATAAAGTCAAACGTTTAATGAATCAAGTGTTCGATTTCGCTGTATTTGATGCCTATGTAATCACAAAACTCTTGAAAGGTGATGAGTTGGTATTTTTCTTTGTTGTAGTGTTCTTTCATTTTTGCGATTAGGTTTTGAGCGTAACGTTTGCTTTTACCGGTGATGAATTGTATGTCTTCGGTTGTTACACTAACTCTTGTTTTTCTTCTCATTTTTTTGTGGCTTTTAGTATCCTCACCCCCGACCCCTCTCCAAAGGAGAGGGGGGACTGGACGTTTAAGGTTTGTGTTTTACTTTTTTTACTATTTGTTATTTTTTGATTGAATTAGAATTGAGATTGGTTTTTTTTCCTCACCCCCGACTCCTCTCCAAAGGAGAGGGGGGACTGGACGGATATAGATTGTGTTTTATATTTTTTTCAATTCAATTATTTTTAGTTTTTTAATTTTTTTGGTTTGATTTTATTCCCACTATGTTCCCTTTATCTTCCCTTTATGTTCCCTTCATCTTCCCTTTATCTTTTTTTTAGATTATTCGATTATTCGTTTTTTGGATTATATGAGTATTTGATTATTCGATTTTTGGATTATTTTATTTTGTTTTTATTCGTGTTAAAATTATACTTCAAATATATCAAAAAAAAAGTGAACATACAATGTATTTTTATGCTTATTTATGTAAATTAACGCAGGAAGTGTATGGGGTTTTTGGATTGAATATCAGCATGTTATATCTTTGATTTATAATTTTAATTTTTTTAATTATGGCCAAGTCAAATGGTATCCTCAAGATTGAGGGAACGTTGGAAAATCTGACGTTTTACAAGAGTGCTGATGGGCACATGGTACGCACGAAAGGGGGCGTTAGTCGGAATCGAATTTTGAATGATCCGGCGTTTGTGAGAACCCGTGAAAACGGTGTAGAGTTTGGGCACAGTGCTCAGGCGGGTAAGTTATTACGCATGGCAGCGGGTCAGTTGGTTTTTAAGGCCAAGGACAGCAAGTTGTCGAGTCGTATGTTGAAGGTTATGTCGGGCATTAAGAATGCTGATACGGCGAGTGCGAGGGGTGAACGCACGGTTTCGGAAGGTATTCAGAGTGAAGACGGCAAGCAGTATTTGAGAGGGTTTGATTTTAATCAGCGTGCGGTTTTGCCTGCGGTATTGTATGCTCCTTATGAGGTTGATACTGCTACGGGAGCGATTACGATTGCGGATTTTAATCCTTTGCAACAGTTACGTACTCCACAGGGAGCGACGCATTTTTCGTTGCAAAGTGCTTTTTTGAATTTGGATTTTGGTACTGCCGAGTATGCCATTACGTACAGCGATGTGGTTAATTTGCCTACCAACAGCGGTATTGCTACCCAAACCTTGACCCCGAGTGGTGTTCCTGCGGGAAGCGGTATCCAGTTTTATTTTTTACTGATTGAATTTTTTCAAGAGGTGAATGCTGTACAGTATCCGTTGAATAATGGAGCGTTTAACGTATTGAACATTGTAGCGGTTCAATAAGCCCTTTTTGCCCCTTGCTACTGTAAACTCCCAGACGTTATGTTTTGGGAGTTTTTTTAACAATTTTTAGTTGATAACTTCCAGTAATTTTATTCTTTTGGTTTTTTAAAGATTATTTAATTTTAACAAAAAATAAAAGCCATATTGTATGACCCTCATCTTACCGAAGGGGTTGGATTTAAAAGCCATAGAAAAGCAGTTTCCGCCCCAATTTCCTGCGTATAAAACCGATAAGCTTGCTTATATTCTGCATGCGATTGCTACGATTCCGGTTTATAATAAAAATATCAAATTACATGACGATTATGTGCCTTTGTCCTCTAAGATTTTAGAGGGTTTGGTTGATAATTATAAACCGCACATTAATTATGCGATTGAAAGGGGAATTATTGAGGTTAATACCGATAAAAATTATTTGAGTGGCGTGTATTGTAAGCACTATCGATTTACGGTACCTTATCGGGATTTGAGCGGTACTTATGAATTGATAGATGTTTGTTTAATAAGAAAGCTAAAGGAATACCAAAGAAAGCAAAAAACAGACAATAAAAATTATGATTATTTGAATAGATGGTTTAACCCCAACTTAAAAATTGATTATGATTTGGTACAAGACTTTTTGAAGGAAGAATTTTTCTTTAAAGAAAATTTTGTGAACTTACGTGATTATTCATTTGTGAAAAATAAACATAAATGTCCTTATCAGCAGTATGAGTATTCAAAGTTATCTGCTCAATTTTTGCATAGCGGTCAATTTCGGTTTAAGGTTGATGGTTTAGTTTATCGTTATCATACTAGTTTAACGAATATGAGGGGTATTATTCGAAACGCCCTTACGTATGACGGAAAGCAACTGGTAGCGGTAGATATTTCGAATAGTCAGCCTTATTTGTCGTTATTGCTTTTGGACGTACATTTTTGGGAGCGATTTTACCAAATTTTAGCTGAAAAGCAAAAAAAGTGCAAAAAAAATAGCGAGCCGCATGACTATTCTCGCTTGTTTTTATATAAATTTATTAAAGAAATAGATAGAAGAATTAATAAAGGATTAAAGAATGATATATCTATAACTTCTATCATTATGTTAGTAGAAAGTATGCTCAAGCTAATAAATACAATGGATGAGGAAGAATTTACTATTTACAGAGATAAAGTTTGTAAAGGTAAATTGTATGATTATTTATTGCTTCGTTTTCAAGAGCATTATAAGCTCTATACTATAACCCGAGATGATGCAAAGGTTGCTGTTTTGCAAGCCTTTTTTTCTGATAACCGTTTTTTAGCTCATCCCAAAGCAAAACCTAAGTTAATGTTTAAACAAGAGTTTGAAGATGTATATCAAGTTTTAGCTGCTATTAAAAGGGTATATAAAGAACTACTCCCTATTTTATTGCAAAACATTGAAAGTTATTTGGTGATTGAAATTATTGCCAAACGCATTAGTAAGGAACACCCGAAAATGCCCTTGTTTACTATACATGACAGTTTGGTTACCACTGTTGGGAACGAGCATATCTTGCAACGGATTATGACTGAAGAACTCACCCGCTATGTTGGACATGCTCCGCATTTGAAAACTGAGTATTGGGAACCGGAAAAATTAGGGCAACATTTGGATAAATTGAAAGGGAAGTTGAGTGCGTAAGATGTACTTTATTTGAAGCTATACTTTGTTTTTGAAAACTTGTATTCTTTTGTAGGAAATCTAGATTTAATTTTTTAGATTTGGATTTCCGAATACAAATACCATAGTTTTTAACGGGAGAATGACTAATTGCCTTTTGGGGCGGGTATAACTTTTATATATAAACGTTTGAGAATGTAAAAATGCTAACTTATTGGATACATTGATATAAAGACAATATAATGAAACCAGAAAAAGGACAACTAAACATATTTTTTGACAGAGACTCTGTAACCACAACCGAATCACAACAGATTCTATCTTTAGTAAACGCTGCGATAGGTCTAGCAAACCTTGACATTGTCAAATCTGAAAGCAACAAAAAGTTTGAAAGCTTAAAGTATTCATTTTATGCAAACCAATATGAAAAAAATCAATTTTTTGCTAAAGCTGCTTTTAACAGTTTCATTCCATATGATAAAAGATATGAAGAAATAATTTTTGAACGTTTCCGAAAAATTAGGTATCGTATTAATGAAAAATTAAATGACCCTTATTTTGAGGAGTTAATTTACCTATTTGAAGAATTTTATTTAATTAGAAGACATTTTACATATAGATATTTAAGAAAAGATTTTCAAAGTAAAATTATATCTGAATTATCTGATTTTAAACAATTTGAAAATAGAGAATTTAATTTAGAAGACTTTAATGATTGGTTAAATTCAGAATCGGAAAACAAAATTTCTGAAATTGGACTAGCTACCACTGAGAATAGTCTTGAATACGAAATTAAATTCCTTATAATTTGGGGACTACAAAATCATGACCTTCTTAAAGATATAACACTTCTTTCATTTGACTACCTTCAAGCACTATTTAACAAACAGCCTAGAGAGGGTAAAAAATTAATCATCCCAAAACTTCCAGATAATTTTAAAAAAATAATTAAGGACTATGACGAAGTGAAATTTGAAGTTGATAATAAAAACGGGACAATGAAATTAAAACTTAAAAAAAGAAAATAAATATAATTGCAATAAAAAGATTGTGTTTATTTTAAGAGACATTGGTAAATTTAAGTTAAAGACTTTTAATGTGGCAATTGCTTTAGTTAAACGTATTGTAAACTCATAAACCGAACTAATTCCATTCATGTGAAGACTTTCAAATACTAGGAATCAAAAAAATGATATGACACAAAATCCTAAAATATATAGAATTAATAAAAAACACAATGATTTAAAAAATCTATTAAATACAACTTTAATATTAACAAAAATTATAAATTCGTATAATTCCTTAACAGGACTTAAGTCAAACTTCAAAGCAGAAGATTTAAAAACTTTTACCAAAGAGAATTTTCATTACTTTTTGTATTTATTTAATTCAGATGAAGTTGTTTCAGATTGGCAAGAATTTTTACCAAGTGAATTAGCAAATAATCCAACTGATTTTACACAACAAAAACTTTCATTAATCTTATTTATTGAAACTGACAGAGAAGAAATATTTTGTGTTATAGGTGGTAATTCTTATCAAATTATTTTGCCGTTTATAGATCATTCATTTGGTTTAGATACTTACTCCAGAATTATGAAACCAGAAATGGATGAACTTGCATCTATAAGATCACGGGGTATAACAGGTACAGTAGCCGGTGAAAATAAACAATATAGAGGAGTGTTTCGAATAATTGATTTTATACGTTTTGGAAAGGTCCCCCAAGAAATACACTTAAAATTAAGTCCTGAAATAAGTAACCTTCATTTTAATTTTTTAAAAAATAAACAAACTGATAGAATACAAATATATGTAGGAAAAGCATTTAAAATTAAGAAAAATGTTGATTTTAATAACCTTCATAAAATAATTAAAGAACTTGGAATAATATCTGAACTTGAGAAATCTGACTATTTAAGTTCTTATGAAGAAGTTACTGATAGTAATTTTATAGAAAATTTTTGCAAACCTGAATTAATTCAAAGAATGTATAATGATATTGGCAATTTAAATAATAAAAACTTAAGTCCTCATAATAAATTTGAATATGATTTTACAAATCCAAACAACATTGAATTATTCTATGAGGCTGATTATTATGTATTGAAAGAAAGAATTGGAGAAAAACAATATACCACTTTCAAAACTGTTTATGATAAAGATGATATATATAATGTAGTTCTAACCAGAGCTGTTGAAATATATGGCGAAAATGACCTTTTTAATTTTAAAGTATTTCTTCAAGGAGTAAGGGTTCTATGCTATCGAAATGAAAACAAGAGAAAAAGTACTATTGCATCTAGCTTTTTATATCATATTTCAACAGAATTTCCAGTTCAAGGAAGACCTGTTTTCCTTGTTGATACAAAATGGTATATACTGAGAGACTCATTCATACAAGATTTAAAAGTTAATACAAGCCATATTTTAAAAACCTATCCAGCACCCCTAAATCTACTACCTATACCTTGGGATAAACTTATTATAAAAACTGAAAAGAAATACAATTTAGAATACAAAAAACTTTCAAATTATATTGTTATTGATACTATAATTGCAGATGGATTAGAACTGTGTGATATTCTAAAATATGATGATAGTAATATTTATTTAATACATGTCAAATACGGTTTTGCTTCTAATATGAGGGAATTAACAAACCAAATAACAATTTCAGCAAGAAGGTTAAAAGAGGTCTTAGCAACAGAAAATAAATCTACATTGGATATTATTTACAATAAACTTATGAATAAAAAAGGACGTATAAAAAATATGTCTCTGGAAGAATTTAAAATGTTATTTAATAAAAAAATAACCTATGTTTTAGCTTTTACTTCGCATTTGACTAAAGATTTGTTGGTTGAAGAAAATATAGACAAATTTGATTCAAATATTGCACGTTTCTCTCTAATCCAATGTTCAAGTGATATGAGAGCAAATTATTATGATTTACTCACTTACCAAATCCGGAGACAAAATCATCAAATGTGAGACCTATATAATATAAATGACTTAATTAAATTTCAAGTTTAAACGAATTTATTATGAATATCGTAGAAAAAGAAGCAAAAGATTTTTATGAATATGATTTTTTAAATGGAGTAAATACATTGGAAAACATTAAATCTAAATTAGACAACAAACTATATTATTTTAATCGAGAAAGAGATAAATTAGATTTTTTAAAAACCTTAAAAAACACTTCATTGGAGGATATAAAAGATCATATAAGTAGAGGATGTATTGGTTGTGGCTATGAAGAACAGAGAAACTTAGCAATTTTTGCTATCGACCAAGAAATTGATAGTATTAAAAAATATTATTATTTTGAACCTAAAAGTGATGAAGAATTTTCAATAAACGAAGAATCAAGTTTACATTTAAAGTTAAATCAAATTATTGAAAAACTTGAAAAACAAGGGTTTGGACAACAAATTATTTTTGATGAGATTGAAGAATTAAAAAATCATTTTAATCTAGGAAAAAAAACTTGGTTCCAATTATTAAAAGGTAAACTAATAGATTTGACAATTGAAAATGCTTTAGAAAAAACAGTTGTTCAAGAAATTTATAGTAATTTAAGTGAAGGCTATGAGCATTTTACTAAAATGATTAGTTAAAAATTCAAGTTTTCATTTAACTTCACAAAAATTTTGAGATTTTGTAAGTTATAAAATAGCCATTATAAATAAATTATTCCGTTTCATCAAAAATAAAATATTGAAAATCAATAATGCAAATAAATTATAAAAATCAATATCAAAAAATAAAACCAAACTTTTTCCCAAAACCATCACCTAAAAAACATTCACAATTCAATACCCAACCCCTCCCCATCTCCCCAGAATCCTTTATATTTGAGCATGTAATTTTTGAGCCATGACCCTACACCACTACGTATCCAACCTAAACACATTATACCAAACCGGAAAAGCCCGAGAGCACAGTTATCGCAGTGATTTGCAAGTGTTGTTAACGCATTTGTTGCCGGATATTTTGGTGACGAATGAACCCGCACGCAGTGAATGTGGAGCACCGGACTATATGTTGAGTCGCAAAGATATTCCGGTGGGTTATATTGAGGCGAAGGATATTGGGGTGGACTTGAAAAGCAAAACCCTCAAAGAACAATTTGACCGCTACAAAGCCGGTTTGAGCAATTTGATTTTTACCGATTATATGGATTTCCATTTTTATAAAGATGGGAATTTTGTGACTTCGGTGGCGATTGCTTCGTTGGAACATGGGGTAATTGTTCCGAAGGAAGAGCATTTTGAAACGTTTGTGGGGTTGATTCAGAATTTTGTGGCGGTGGTTTCGCAAACGATAAAATCGCCTACGAAATTGGCGGAAATGATGGCGGGAAAAGCCAAGTTAATGGCTAGTGTGATTGAGCAATCGCTGGCAAAGGATGATGTGAATTTAACTCGCTCGGCCTTGAAGCAACAAATGTTGTCTTTTCAGCAGATGTTGATTCATGATATTGATAACAAAGCATTTGCGGATATTTATGCCCAAACCATTGCGTATGGTATGTTTGCTGCACGGTATCACGACCCTACTTTGCCTACTTTTTCACGGGAAGAAGCGGCGACTTTGATACCGAAGAGTAACCCGTTTTTGCGGAAACTGTTTCAGGATATTGCCGGTTATGATTTGGATGACCGATTGGTGTGGATAGTGGATGAATTGGTTTCAATTTTCTTAGCGACGGATGTGGCGGAGATTATGAAAAACTTTGGTAAAAGCACCAAGCAGGAAGACCCGGTGGTGCATTTTTATGAAACGTTTTTGGCGGCTTATAATCCGGCGTTGCGAAAAGCTCGTGGGGTTTGGTACACACCCCAACCGGTGGTGAATTTTATTGTGCGTGCCGTAGATGACATTTTAAAAACCGAATTTGGTTTATCGCAAGGTTTGGCGGATACGAGTAAGATTAAAATTAAGAAAAAAGCGGTAACGCAAACCGGCACGGGAGCCAACTCGAAGATTAAAGAAGTGGAAACCGAAGTAGAGGTTCACAAAGTACAAATTCTTGACCCTGCCACGGGAACGGGAACGTTTTTGGCGGAAGTGGTGAAACACATTTATCAGAAGTTTGAAGGGCAACAAGGTATTTGGAGCAAGTATGTTACCAACGATTTGATACCCCGATTGAATGGTTTTGAGTTGTTGATGGCGAGTTATGCGATGGCTCATTTGAAAATGGATATGTTGCTGACGGAAACGGGATATAAACCCACAGACGATCAACGTTTTCGTATCTTTTTGACAAATAGTTTGGAAGAAGCTCACCCCGATACGGCCACTCTGTTTAGTAGTTGGTTGAGTGATGAAGCCGACCAAGCTAATGCGATAAAACGCGATGCTCCGGTGATGGTGGTGATGGGGAATCCGCCTTATAGTGGAATTTCTTCCAATAATGGAAAATGGATTTCAGATTTAATTGAAGATTATAAATATGTTGATGGAGAACATTTTAAAGAACGTAAACATTGGTTGAATGATGACTATGTTAAGTTTATACGTTTTGGACAACATTTTATTGATAAAAACGGAAGTGGAATTTTAGCTTATATTAATCCACATGGTTTTTTAGATAATCCTACTTTTAGAGGAATGCGATGGCATTTGATGCAAAGTTTTGATAAAATATATACCATCGATTTGCATGGAAACAGTAAGAAAAAAGAAACTGCACCTGATGGTTCTACAGATGTAAATGTTTTTGATATTCAGCAAGGTGTTTCAATAAATTTATTTATTAAAACTGGTAAGAAAAAGAAAGATGAATTAGGACAAGTATACCATTATGATATTTATGGCAAACGAGAATTAAAGTATGATTTTTTAATTCAAAATTCATTGACATCAATTTCTTTCAATAAGTTAATTCCAGAAAAACCTTATATGTTTTTTATTCAAAAGAACGATGATGGAAAAAAAGATTATGAAAAAGGTTTTAGAATAGATGATATTTTACCATTAAACGTGACTGGAATAGTTACAGCTCGAGATAGTTTAGTTATTGATATGTCAAAAGATAAGCTTATTGAAAGAATGAAAAATTTTAGTAACAGCTTTTTCAATGATGATTATGTAAGAAACTTATATTTTGGTAATAAAAAATCAGGAAAATATTTAGCTGGCGATTCTAGAGGTTGGTCATTAATCTCAGCGAGGAAAAAAATTGAACATTTTGATCATCAGATAATTATAAAAAAAATTGATTATAGACCTTTTGATACAAGATATATTTATTACACACCTGAGATGGTTGATTGGGGTCGAGAAAAATATATGAAACATGTATTAAAAGAAAACAATCCTAGCTTAGTTTTAGCAAGACAAACAACAGATGAATATTGGAATAATATCCAAGTAACAAATAATATGGTTGATAATAGGTATCATTTTAGCTACAAAGGAATACCATCTCAATTTCCCCTTTACCTATACCCCGACACCACCGGTCAGCAAGATGCTTTTTCGGAACAAGCCGAGCGGGTGCCTAATTTGAATATGGAAATTGTGAGTAAAATGGCTGAGGGATTGGGGTTGAAGTTTGTTGCGGAGAAAGATGGCCTTGAAACCCTTCGAGGGTTGATGGCTCCAATTGATATTTTGGATTATATCTATGCGGTGTTGCATTCGCCCAACTACCGAGAGAAATACAAAGAGTTTTTAAAGATTGATTTTCCGAGGGTGCCCTATCCGAAAGACCAAAAAACGTTTTTTGAGTTGGTGGAATTGGGTGGTCAGTTACGGGAGATTCATTTGTTGGAAAGTCCGGTGGTTGAAAAGTTTATTACGCAGTATCCGGAAGATGGGGATAATGTGGTGGTGAAGCCACAGTATAAAGACGGCAAAGTTTACATAAACGACACGCAATATTTTGCGAATGTTCCTGAAGTGGCTTGGAATTTTTATATCGGTGGCTATCAACCTGCTCAAAAGTGGTTGAAAGACCGCAAAGACCGTGAGTTGAGTTATGAGGATATTTTGCATTATCAGAAGATTATTGTGGCGTTGAAGGAAACGGATGGGATTATGGGGAGGATTGATGGGGTTTTGGAGGTTTAAATTTTGGGATGGGGTGATGTGTTGTTTACTTCTTAAAAAAAAAGGTGTAACAAGATTAACAGTTTATTTGTAACAACAAATTATCAATTTACGTATAATTAACATTAATGTCAATCAAGCTCATTAAATATAAGATAGAGAAAAGGTCAGGTCTTACCTTGACTGCAAAACATTTAGATGTTATAAAAAGCCACTCTATTGTTATATTAGATGGTACTGTTGGTGGTGATGCTCCAAAAGATTTAATACGTTTATACACTTATGGAGAAGGTAGAAAATGTAAACCTCAAACCTGGAAAAAATATATTGCTAAAATAGGCCATAAATGGTATCCAAATGAAAGCATTACAGAGCATTATTTGACAGTTGTAGGTAAGTGTTTTGGCATAAATATTGCTAATTCAAAGGTAATCATAGCGGAAGATTATGTTAGGTATTTGAGTGAACATTTTCATAACGAAGAGCAAACGTTAAATCATGGAGCGAATATTTTATCACGATATATTAACGAGGATAATAATGAATGGATAGATGAACTTGATAAAAATAAGGTGTTAAAGAAAGAAATAAACATTGTTGATGTTTTAAATGCCATAAAAAAAATATTTCCAGACGAGCATTCAGCACTATTTAACAGTTTCTTTCATATGCTTTTATTTGATGCGTTAACCGGTAATAATGACCGTCATTACTATAATTGGGGCGTTATTTCACATATTAAAAATGAACACAAACCCTACTTTTCTCCGGTATATGATACCGCCAGAGGGTTATTATGGAATGATTCTGATAAAAAAGTTATATCTTTGCACAAAGAATTAAGCCATTCAAATAATAAAAGGTTAGAAAATTACGTTCTGAAATCGGTACCAAAGATTAGTGTACCGAATAACAGTAAATGCAATCATTTCGAATTAATTGAATTTCTTAAAGAAAATGAATATTTTAACAATGAACACAAACGTGTTTGGACGAACCGTACATTTCTTGATGAGGCAATCGTAAAATTGAACTCTGAATTTGAACGCTTGTTCATTAAAGAAAGAAGAGAAGTGATCCAATATATATTGGACTTAAGGTTTAAAAAAATAGCTGAAATATTAAATAAATAATTATGATTACTACTATTTTAAGTATATTCAATAATAATAAAAATAAGAAATCTAAAGGTTTACTTAAGGATAATTGCGTTGTAGAACATAAAGAAACAACCCACCGATTTTCATTAAAGTACCAAAATACAATTATTGGTAATTTGACTTTCGATAAGGATGAATGGCTTTTTGAGTATTCAGATTGGTTTAAAAATCAAAGTGAATTACAACCGTTGTTAGAATTTCCAATAGTTAGTAATACTTATAAAACTAAAGAATTATGGCCGTTTTTCTCCAACCGTATTCCATCTTTCAAACAACCAAAGATTAAAGAATACATTGAAAAACATCCATCAGAACGAACCAACACAGCTAAATTGTTAGAATTGTTTGGTGAATATTCTGTCAATAATCCATTCAAATTAGAAACAAAATAAGGTGCTGAAAAGCATCTTTTTTTTTGCCACCATACATAAATAGAAGAAGTTGCCGTAGATCATGTAAATATAGAATATTTACTATTTTTGCCTAACCAAACACGACTATATTACTATGACCATTGCAATTAAATTTATACCGGTTCTTAAAAGTGAAGCTGCAAAATCTTTTGAAGATAGAATTTGTGGTAATACTGCAAAAAAATCTACTGTAGATTTTTCCAAGCAAGCCCATGTTGCGTCTAAAATTTTAGCAAAAGCAAAACTGTAATTTTATTTTTGACTTCTTTGATTATTCAATGTACACTTTACGTTTACAGTAAAGAATTATTAGGTTCTTCTTTATTCATTTTGATTTAATCTTTTTATCGCGTTGATTGTTTTTGTTTAGTACTTTTTTATTGATTGTTACTACTTTATGTGTAATGAGATTCCTCCTGCGTCGGAATGACAAAGATAGTGGTGATTCTTCCTTCGTCGGAATGACACAGCCGTGAAGGAGAGATGTTGATACAGAAGAAAAGGATGACCCATTCAAATCTTCCCTAGACTCCGGTAATTCGTGTTCCATTAATAAGTACTTTTTGTCCGCCACTGATGCACAGATTTAAAACCTAAATTCCTCTTCATTTCGTAATGCTAAAAAAAACAAGCAAAGCATCTTTGTGTCCTTAGTGCCTTCTTCGCGTTCTTTGCGGTTAAAAAAAGAAAATAGTTCAATAAACCAATCCGACCCATTCGCTAATCCGCTCATTGACCCATTCGCTCATTGCCAAATTAAACCTTTCCCCAAAACAACAGTCTAACCTTCAAATCCGCACCCATGGAAAAGCATCATTTAGTATCCCTTCGACTGGGGTTTTCTACGCAACAAGCTCAACAAGTCAAGCAATTGGGACTTTCTAAGTTTATTGCCATGCAATTAGCTACCACTGATACGATTGCCGAACCGGTTTTTTTAAAGGATTCGCCTAAAACTTTTAGGGATTTACAAGCCCTTCGGAAACAAGTGGCGGCAGAACCTAACAGCGAGAAATTAGCTAAAGACATCATCAAAAAAGGATTCGAATGGAAAGCGTTTGTGTTGCAACGATGCTTTGAAACCAAAACTCCTTTGCGGGAAAAAATCAATTTGTACTTTCAAAACCATTTTGTCACCACGCTCAAAGGGGTGAAAGTGCCTTATTGGAGTTATACGTATTACAAAACCATTCACGACCATGCCCTGGGGAATTATAAAACTTTGGTGAAAGAAATGGTGTATTCCAATGCCATGATCATGTATTTGGATAACCAACAAAACAAAAAAGGGAAGAGCAACGAAAACTTAGCCCGTGAATTATTGGAACTGTTTACGTTAGGGGAGGGCAACTATTCGGAAGCGGATATTAAAAACACCGCCTTGGCTTTGGCCGGTTTGAGTTTTGGAGAAACGAAAGGGGTGTACCGTCCGTTTTTAAAAGATGATTCCACCAAAACCCTTTGGGGAAAATCAGGGAATTTTACCATTGATGAGGTGATTGATTTGATTTTTGAACAACCTAATACGGCTTATTTTCTCTCGGAAAAAGTGTTAAAATGGTTTTTTGAAGACCAACCCCAACCCGAGAAAGTGAAACACTATGGTGATTATTTAACCCAACACGGTTTTGAATTAAAACCCTTTTTTCAATACCTTTTTGAAACGGAATGCACATCCGACAAGGGCGGCACACAATTGAAAAATCCGTTAGTGTATCTCCTTCAAGTGTACAATGATTTACAGCTTAAACCAAACTATAAACTCATGGTGTTTTGGTTGAAAAACCAAGGTATGGACTTGTTTGACCAACCCAATGTAAAAGGTTGGAAAGGCGGAAAAGATTGGCTCACCGCTCAAATTTATGCGGATAGAAATCAATTTATTGATTTTATTATTTATGGGAATCAACACTACGCCAATCGACTCAGCAAACGGTTAGAAAAGTTTGATGTAGGAACGATTTCGTTTGAGCCACAAGTAGCCCTTTCCAACGGTGCAAGTGCTCAAACAATTTTAGAGGAACTCACCCAACGAATGGTGTTTGCCACCAATGAGGAAATGTGGGTAGAATTGCACCAACTACTGAAATATGATTTTGATGTAAAAGCAGAAAATGCTTCTAAAAACATTTTGAAAGTGTATCATTACTTAGCCCAATCACCGGAATTTCAACTCATTTGATCATGGAAAGAAGAAAGTTTATCCAATTAACGGCTACCGGAACAGGAGGGCTATTGCTGTTGCCTAATTTTTTATCGGCACAATCGCTATGGACAGCCGATACCAATTTGCTAACAGATGAAGTGGTGGTGTTTATTCAGCTCAATGGCGGAAATGATGGTTTGAATACGTTTATCCCGTTTGATGACCCGTTGTATTATGACAACCGTCCAACGATTGGTATTGGGAAACAGCAGATTATCAATGCCATTAACGGGATGGGTTTTCACCCGGCGTTAAAGGATTTGGCTACCATTTCACAGGAAGGAAACCTGAGTGTTATTCAAAATGTGGGCTATCCGGAACCCAATCGGTCGCATTTTCGAAGCATCGAAATTTGGCAAACCGCATCGGATAGTCATCAATATTTAGACAACGGATGGTTAGGCCGGTTTTTGGATATTCAATGCAAAGACGAGACCGTGGCGGCTCTTAATGTGGACAGCATTGATAATTTGGCTTTGAAGTCGACGTTGATGCATAGTGTAACCGTAAAAGATTTTAATAAAATCAAGAACTATGGCTTAGAGGAACGGGAGCTTACGTTGTCGGATAATCCACAATTGGACTTTGTGCGAAAGTTGCAATTTGCTTCGTTAGAGGGAATGGAAGAAATTCAAAAAGCCTTAAAAAATGGCAAGGCAGTGGAGGAAACCTACAGCAATAACGAACTCGCTAAAAATCTACAATGGATAGGCAAATTAATCAAAGGCAATTTGTCTTCAAAAGTGTATTACACCGCTTTGAACGGATTTGATACCCATAAAAATCAAACCAACGTTCATCAAAAACAATTGACCATACTGAACGATGCGGTTTATTCGTTTTATAAAGACATGAAGAAGCACAATCTATTGCCACGTGTAACCGTGGTAGTGTTTTCAGAATTTGGCCGTAGAGTCAAAGAAAATGGCACCGGTACAGACCACGGTACTGCCGGTCCGATGCTGGTTATCGGAGGGAAAAACAAAGGCAAAATCATTGGGAATAACCCGAATTTAGCTACGTTAGACAAAGGTGATTTAGTACACGAGATTGATTTTAGAAGTGTGTATGCCGCCTTACTGCAAAACAAGTTTAACTTTGACGCCTCTGCTATCGGAATTAAGAATGCACCGTTGGGAGGATTGTTTTGATTTTTTTTAATTGGTTGAGATGTCTCTCCCTGTCGATATGAAACAGCCGGTGATGGGGGTAGTTGAAATAAGTGGAAAAGATAGCCCAAACGCATCTGTTTCCATCCCCCTTTGCGAAGCAAATCCATAAAAAAAATCCGTGTTCATCTTCTCCATCCCTCCCGAGACTTCGGGAATCCGCGTTCCATTAAAAAATATTTTAGGCTCACCGCAAATTCGCAAATTGACACCTTACCAAATTGGCTCATTGCCACATTGCTGAATAGCCACATTAAATTCATACCTTTGCCAAAAAAAGTCCATGCTCACCCTCGGCGTTTACCATACCCTTAAAATCGACAGAAGCACGCAAGTGGGATTATTCCTTACCAACGGCACTGATGATGTACTCTTACCCCTAAAATATGTACCCAAAACCTTTGAAATAGGCGATGAGCTTACAGTTTTTGTGTATCTTGACCACGAAGAACGTCCGGTGGCTACCACCTTAAAACCCTATATTACATTGGACGATTTTGCCTTTTTACGGGTGAATTACACCAATAAATTTGGAGCTTTTTTAGATTGGGGATTGGAAAAAGACCTCTTTGTACCCTTTAAAGAGCAAGCTCGAGAAATGGAACAAGGCAAACGCTATTTGGTTCATTTGTATTTGGATAAGAAAACCAATCGATTGGTGGCTTCCAGCAAATTAAATCAGTTTTTGAACCTGGAAACCGCTTCGTTTCAAATTGGAGAAGAAGTACATTTGATTATTTCCCACGTGACAGATATGGGTATAAACGTCATCATCAACGGTACTCATAAAGGATTGGTGTATAAAAATGAAGTATATATAGATAAAATACGACCGGGAGACAAAACCAAAGGGTACATTAAGTTAATAAGACCCGATGGTAAGATTGATGTCACGTTTACCAAAGTAGGAGTAGAAAGTATTGAAGAAAATGCTCAATTTGTTTTGGACGAACTCAAAGCCAGCCGTGGTTTCCTTCGTTTGACAGATAACAGCCACCCGGAAGAAATTAAAACGGTGCTAAAAATGAGTAAAAAAGCGTTTAAAAAAGCGATTGGGACATTATACCGCCAGAAGTTGATTGAGATTAAAGAAGATGGGGTTTATTTGGTGAAGTAGGGTTGAGAGGTTTCAAGTTTCAGGTTTCAGGTTTCAGGTTTGCGTCATTGTTAGAAATTTTAATTTTTTTTCTCACAGAACACAAAGAAATCTCAATAAAAGCTAACTTCCACTGTTTAAAAATTTCGCGAAATCCGATAACGAACAACAGTCAACAGACAACTGTACATCAACTATTCCTTCTCGTTCAGCTCAAACGGATAGTCGCCAAAAAGAGCTGCCAACTTCATGGCTTGGTAGGTTTTGCGAGTGTATTTGTTAGACAAGGCAATAATGGCAATCGTGTCGTTTTTCAAAGTAGTATAGGAAGAGGTATTACCATGCCACCAGCCGTTGTGGTAATGCAATGTTTGTCCGGTTTCCCATTCGCGAAGGCGAATCCCTAATCCGTAATTTTTTATTCCCTTTTTCTCGTAACTATAACCTTTGAGGGCTTCTTCCCATAAATCTTTACGCAGAAATTCAGAGGAATAGGTAGCTAAGTCAAACTTAACCAAATCGCGTGGAGTAGAATAAATATTTTTATCTCCGTATAAAGCGTCAAACTGATCCCAACCATGATTGACATAATTGGATTTATACGATTGACTTACCTCGTTTTTTTGGTTGATAAAATCAAATACAAATGTGTCCTTCATGCCCAGCGGGGTAAAAATTTGTTCTTGCATGGCTTCGGCATAGGTTTTCCCTGTGACTTTTTCAATGACAAGAGCTAATATTACGTAATTGGTGTTGCAATAATTGAATTTGGTATCGTTTTTTGCGAGTAAAGCAAATTTGTACCGCTTTAAATAGTCCAATACATCTGCATTGGTTAAGGTTTTGCGAGCGTTCCATTTTTTTACACTTTCACTGAAGCGTGAATAATGCGGTAGTCCACTGCGGTGGTTCAAAAGTGTTTTGACTGTAGTGTTTTGATAAGGAAAATCCGGGAGGTAAGTTTGTACCTTCTCATTCAAATCGATTTTATTCTCTTGCACTAATCTTAAAACTAAAGTGGCAGTCATTACTTTGCTTACTGATGCCAAATGTAAAGCCGTTGTTTTTGATACCGGTGTTTTGGTAGCATAATTGGCATAGCCTTGATAGTCTTCAAAAATGATTTTACCGTTTTTGGTTACCAAGAGGGCTCCGCTAAAATCGGATAGTCCGATTTTTGTATTGTAGTATTCACCAATTATTTTGGATTTTTCTAATTTATACTCCTCTGATACAGGATGTAATTCCATTGAAAACGGTAGGGTGATGAGTGAAGAATCAATTGGTTTGATTTCTTTTTCAGGAACATAATGTGCCAATAGAGGGGATTCTTCTTTTTTCTGACAAGAAAAAGAAAGGAATATCACAAAAATTGCTACAGCAATTGTATGTTTAGACATGTGTTAAAAGGGTGTTCAGTTTATTGGAAAAAACAAAACTAAACTTTTTAAACTTAAAATTTTCTAAATTATTTCAATTTTAGGATTAATTTTCAACAGGTAATTAACAAAAGCCTCTTTGTCTTCCGGAGAAATATAGATGTCGTCAAACTTATTGTAGTAAATATACAATCCATTCATCCCCAATGCGGGTTTTAGAAAACTTTCATTGATCCATCCTTTTTGGTGTTTGATTTTCCGAATGGTATCTATAGCAATTTTACCTCTGATGGGTCCATTGGAATAAAAAAGGCAGTTGGTCGTAAAAGTATATTTTGTGTCTACCAGCATCCATACAAAAATTCCGCCTAACGCATACATAACAAAACTTCCGATTAAAACAGCTAACTGTTCTTTATTTTGCCACCATGCAAAAGTTCCCAAGCAAAACATAAATGTTGCCATGACAACCAGCACTATACCGGTAAACATTGAAATGGACGATTTAAAAGTAACCATTTATTACAATTGCAATCTTTTTTTTGTAGTGGTCAATAAAGCATCTTGATGCACTAATACGGAAATGGATTTTAATTTAAGGTAGGCAACACTCATATAAACATACCCTTCATTACCCAAGTTTTCAGTCCCCCATGAATTTTTGACCTTATAATAGCTGTTTCCTTTTTGGTCTTTTACTTTACCAACTATATGCATTAAGTGATCGTCTTGGGTTGTAAGGTTTTCAAATTCCTGCTGACGGTATTCAGGCGTAATGGTTTTTTCCGGTTTTATTTCGGTAAGAATGGTTTTGTTATCGGCTTCATCAGCAGGAACGACGGCAATACCATATTTTCCGGAAAAATAAGGTTCACTTACATCGCAATCCAAGGATAATGTAAAACCTTTGTCTAAGGCGTTATCAATGTTTTGAACCAATTCTTCCAACGGTAAATTATAGAAACTTCCGTTTGAAAAGTTATCGGGAATGTTGAGAATAAAAGATTTGTAATACGGTTGATGAGTGAATGAAGTTAAAGATACATAGCTGTCGGGATTAATCGTGGTGTAGGCTAAAAAAGATACGGGGGTATATTTTTTTCCTTCATACATAAAATCGGTTGGGTTTTTACCTAAGTATACATCTAAAACGGCTTGTATGGATGCTTTCCATTTAGGGGATAACTTTTTTCCCGGGTTATCTATAAATACGTTTAACATGCCGCTTAAAAGTGCTTGCATTTCGGCATGGTTATGTTTTTCCTCCATGCCGTTTAATCCGGTGTATGCCGTATTTGGAACCAAACCGTATTCTTTAATGCTATTGATAACATCATGAGCTAACCCACCTTCGCTAAATTGAGCTTTTCCTTGCCTCATGACGTAGTTTTCTGCTTTTTTAGGATAGGTATTTCGAACAGTATACATTTCGGATAAATCGATGCTTTTACCGGTAAGCCTTGTAATTTCTGCTTCTAAAAAAGAAGTAGTAGAAAAGGACCAACATGTTACGGTTATCCCCTGCGAGATAATTGGTGTACACGGAATTTCCTTTATAGTTTGAAACGAATAGGACTGAGATACTCCGTTCAAAGTACAGATTAAGCCAATAAATAAACAAATTCTTTTCATCTTATTCAACCACAATAATTTCTAATTGAGCCATAAAGTCCTTTGCTTCTTTCGATTTTATGTCGCCAATAAATATAATTTGTAAAAAATTATTCTGACTGCGAAGTGTGGTAGATTCAAAATTCATACCGTTAACGGTGGCAGTAGTTTGAATAGTTTCGGAAGCGTTTTTGAATTTGATGCTTTTTTCAACCGGTTTTTCGGGGAAAGTACCCATTAACGCATTTAACTTTTCAAAACCTTCTTGATTTACTTCTTTTAAAAGGTTTGTTAGTTTTTCTTT
Organism: Flavobacterium piscinae; assembly: GCF_004122145.1. Lineage (GTDB taxonomy): Bacteria > Bacteroidota > Bacteroidia > Flavobacteriales > Flavobacteriaceae > Flavobacterium > Flavobacterium piscinae. The sequence continues at coordinate 68,357 of NZ_SBKQ01000005.1, read as the reverse complement.
TTCTAAGGTTTGGATGTATTCCAATGGATAAATACTTTCATAAGCCAAAATGACTAAACCGTTTTCCTCGGTTAAATAATTTTTTTTATCAATGGTTATTTCATCTTTTTTAAGAGAGGTTTTGCTTTCCATTGCTTCTTCAGAGAGATTCATCACAAAAACAGATGGGTTCTCAGTTTGACCTGAAACAGTTAAATAAACAAAGAACGCAATCAGGGAAATAAAAATGTTTTTCATAAATATTAAGAGGTGTATGGGTTAATAGTTTTTTTATTATTCAATTAATTTCTTCAAATATAAACACTTTTATGAATTTGGGGTAGTGATAAACTTTTAATACTAAGTTAATTAAAGTATAATACTAATATTTCAGAGACAAATTTCTTTAATTCAAAATTTAAAAGTACTATTTTTACGCTAAAAATAGGAGAATATGTCAAAAATAAATTGGAAAATCGCAAAAGATTTTGAAGATATAACTTATAAGAAGTGCAATGGCGTAGCCCGAATTGCCTTTAACAGACCGGAGGTTCGTAACGCATTCCGCCCCAAAACAACAGCCGAATTGTATCAGGCTTTTTACGATGCTCAGGAAGATACCTCCATTGGGGTAGTGTTACTTTCTGCAGAAGGACCATCACCCAAAGACGGCGTGTATTCCTTTTGTAGTGGAGGTGATCAACGAGCAAGAGGACATCAAGGCTATGTTGGTGAAGATGGTATGCACCGATTAAATATTTTAGAAGTACAACGATTGATTCGTTTTATGCCGAAAGCTGTAATTGCCGTGGTTCCCGGATGGGCAGTGGGTGGTGGACACAGTTTGCATGTGGTATGCGACTTAACGTTGGCCAGCAAAGAACACGCTATTTTCAAACAAACCGATGCTGATGTAACAAGTTTTGACGGAGGATACGGTTCTGCATATCTAGCCAAAATGGTAGGACAAAAAAAGGCACGTGAAATTTTCTTTTTGGGAAGAAATTATTCTGCCCAAGAGGCGTTTGAAATGGGCATGGTGAATGCCGTGATTCCGCATGATGAATTGGAGACAACAGCCTATGAGTGGGCACAGGAGATTTTAGCAAAATCACCAACGTCTATCAAAATGCTCAAGTTTGCAATGAACTTGACGGATGACGGTATGGTGGGGCAACAAGTATTTGCCGGCGAAGCCACTCGGTTAGCTTATATGACGGAAGAGGCAAAAGAGGGCAGAAACGCCTTTTTGGAAAAAAGAAAGCCTAACTTTGAGAAAAAATGGATTCCTTAATCATCAACTAACACTATCACTTTGGAAGAATTTACAAATTCAACGGTTTCATTTGATGCGTTGCCAAAAGTTGAATCCGTTTCGTTTCAACCCTTAAACAAAAATTATTTAAATGTGGTATACCTCAGCAATGCTATTTTTTCGGTGGTATTGGCTGTAGGACTCACTTTTTTTATCCTTTTTAATGATTTTGTTCGTGAAAACGTGATTATTTGGATAGCTCTTTTGGTAGGAACAATTGCTCTTCAATTTTGGCTTTCAACAGTAAGTTTCAGAAAAAAAGGATACGCTCTCCGGGAAAAAGATATTTTGTTCCGAAAAGGGATTTTATCAACCACTACGACTGTGATACCTTTTAACCGAATTCAACACGTGGCTTTACACGAAGGAGTTTTTTCACGCATGTATCAATTGACCGAATTACAAGTGTATACCGCCGGAGGAAGCAGTAGTGATTTACATATTCCGGGTTTACCAAAAGAAGAGGCGGAACGCATAAAATCGTTTTTACTTAACAAAATTACGGTATTGGAAAATGTTTCTTCGGTAATTGAAGAATCAATTGTTTCAGAAGGAGTGAAAGAGGAGATACAAGCAGCAATTCATATGATAGAGGAAAACCCTTCTGATTCCGAAAACGAAATTCAACCCTAGCCGTATGTACGATTTTAGTCAACCCCAACGGCAATCTATCAAAGGAATTGCCATTATGTTTGCCGATACGTTGCAAGGCATCATTCGCGGATTATGGGCACCGATTTTACTGATAATCTATAAGTTCGATTGGAGTAAAATGTATTTTTTAATTTTTGGTTTCTTCCTTTTACTGCTGTTAATTGGGGTAGTTGCGTATTTAAAATACATGAATTTTACTTTCTTTTTGAATGAAGAAAAGCAGGAATTTGTGATTCAAAAAGGGGTAATCACTAAGAACAACATCACGATTCAATTGGATAAAATTCAGCAAGTTAACATCAATCAGTCCGTTGTACAAAAACTGGTGGGTGTTTTCAGTGTCGATATTGATACCGCCGGCAGCAATAAAAAAGAAGCAAGCATTCGAGCGGTTGACAATGCGGTTGCATTACATTTAAAAAACAAATTGCTTTCTTATGAAACTAATGCAGCACAAACTTCTGCCCATGAGACGAGTTCGGAATCGGAAAAACCCTTTTTAAAAATTAGCTTTCTAACGTTGTTAAAAGTAGGTGTTACTTCCAATTACGGGCGAAGTATTGCCTTGTTGATCGGTTTTATCGGAACGCTTTACGGTGGTTTTCAAGATGTTGTGAATTCCTTTGAGGTAAATGAGGAGGAAGTCAATGGCTTAGTAGATCAAGGGTTGAGTTATTTTTCGTTATCGTTTTTTTTGATGGGGGTTTTGGTTTTGGTACTTTTCATAAATCTTGTCCGAACGGTAGTGAAATATTTTGATTATCAAATGGTTATACAACGCAAAGCCTTAGCGATAACACATGGATTATTTGCTAAAAAAAATACCTTACTAAAACCATCCAAAGTTCAAATCACTGCGTTTAGTCAGAATTTTTTTCAGCGAAAACTTAATTTATTTGATTTGCGACTGAAACAAGCTTCTTCCACCGATGAAGCAGAATCAGAAGGTAAAAACAACAACGACATTGAAGTGCCCGGTTGTAGTTCTTCAGAAAAGGAAGCAATAGTGCAAATGATATTAGATAAACTCCCAATCAATAAAGAAATTCTGACGCCCAACTATCGCTATCTCATTAAAGCAATTGTACTGGGAATTGTTCTTCCGTGTACTTTGTTTACGGTTCTGGGTTTGTTTGTGTTTGAAGCAATTCAGGATTATTTTCCAATTATGATTGGTTACGTCATGTTGGTTGGTGTTATTGTTTTTTTTAAATTTAGGAATTACCGTCTATTACTCAGCCTTGATTTTATCACATTGAAAGGAAATGCATGGGATGTACAACATCAGTTGATAGAACCATTTAAAATACAAGGGATTACCACGAAGCAATATTTTTGGCATAAACGTTCCGATGTGGTGCATTTGACTTTTCATACGGCTGCCGGTGATTTGTCGTTTAAATTTGCTAATTATTCCGCTTTAAAACCCTGGATCAATTATTGGTTGTATGAAGTTGAACGAAGCAATCGAAATTGGATGTAAATTGTTAAAATTAGCTTACTTTTGTATAATAAATTTAAAGAATAATGAAGCATTGGATTGAAGCTGCTCGGGTTAGAACACTCCCTCTTTCGGTATCCGGAATTTTAGTGGGAAGTTTTTACGCATTATCTAAACCAACAGAAAGTGTGCTCACGCCAACACAAGTATTCAGTTGGAAGATTTTCGGTTTGTTGATGTTAACCACCATTGGTTTGCAAGTGTTATCTAATTTTGCTAATGATTATGGTGATGGTATAAAAGGAACCGATAACAACGACCGTATTGGTCCGAAACGAGCGTTGCAAAGTGGTGTGATTTCACCTGCTGCGATGAAACGAGCGATTGTGATTACCGCTTTTTTAACCTTTTTGTCGGCCGTTTTATTAATTTACACAGCTTTTGGTTTAGAATACCTCTATTATTCCATTTTCTTTTTACTGTTAGGAATTATTGCTATTGCTTCTGCCATACGTTACACGGTTGGCAAAAGTGCTTATGGTTACAAAGGATATGGAGATGTTTTTGTTTTTGTTTTCTTTGGATTAGTGAGTACTTATGGTTCTTATTTTATGTTTTCAAAAGTAATCGATTGGTATTTATTGCTACCCGCCATCGCCATCGGATTTTTGAGTGTAGGTGTTTTAAATTTGAATAACATGCGAGATGAAGTTTCGGATAAAAAAGCCGGAAAAAACACGATTGTTGTAAAAATAGGCGGAGAAAAAGCTAAGCAATACCATTATTTTTTGCTGATTACAGCAATGATTTTGTTATTAGTATTTGGTATTTTGCAACAGTTTGCCATTGATCAGTACATTTATCTCATTGTTTTTCTCCCTATAATAAGTCATTTACTTCGAGTTAGCAGAACACAAAATCCGGCAGATTTAGACCCGGAGTTAAAACGATTGGCCATTAGTACTTTTATGGTTTCTTTACTGCTTTCGTTGTGTTTGATTTATTTTATCTCAGATATTATTGTTTAATTAAAAAATACAGCTATGAAAATTACATTTTACGGTCATGCTTCACTTGGCATAGAGGTGAGCGGAATGCACATTTTAGTAGATCCTTTTATTTCAGGAAATCCCAAAGCAGCTCATATAGATATTCATTCCTTGCAAGCTGATTTTATTTTGTTAACACATGCTCATCAAGACCATATTTTGGATGTTGAAGCCATTGCAAAACGAACCAATGCCGTAATAGTTTCCAATTGGGAAATTGCCACGTATTATGGAAACAAAGGCTTTCAGAGTCACCCCATGAATCATGGAGGAAGTTGGCAGTTTGATTTTGGGAAAGTAAAATATGTCAACGCCATTCATTCCAGTTCATTTCCCGATGGCACCTATGGAGGTAATCCCGGCGGATTTGTGATTGAAAGCGAACATAAAAACATTTATATTTCAGGCGATACGGCATTAACCTTGGATATGAAGTTAATTCCGCTTCGCACGAAGTTGGATTTAGCGATTTTTCCCATTGGAAGTAATTTTACTATGGATGTAGAAGATGCCATCACAGCCGCAGATTTTGTGGAATGTGATAAGGTGTTAGGGGTTCACTATGATACGTTCGGATACATTGAAATTGACCACGCTGAAGCGATCAAAAAATTCTTTAACAGCGGAAAAGACCTTATGTTATTAGAAATTGGCGATTTAATTGAGCTGTAATCAGTGAAAGCCACGTATCAAAAATATATTTTAAATTTTAAAAGACCTTCCGGTACTTCCAGAGGCGTTTTGACCCAAAAAGAAACTTGGTTTATCATCTTAGAAAAGGACGGTAAAAAAGGAATAGGTGAGTGCGGTATTTTGCGAACATTGAGCATTGACGACCGACCGGATTATGAAGAAAAACTGAAGTGGGTATGCGAACATATTCATTTGGGTATTGATGAACTTTGGGAACGTTTAACGGAATTTCCTTCTATTCAATTTGGGCTTGAAACGGCTTTTCTTTCGCTGGAAAGTAAAAATCCGTTTGAATTATTTCCTTCTGCATTTACTTCCGGACAAAAAGATATGGAAATAAATGGTCTGGTTTGGATGGGAGAAGAATCATATATGAAAGCCCAAATTGAAGAAAAATTAGCTCAAGGTTTTCGCTGTGTAAAATTGAAAATAGGTGCAATAAATTTTGAAAAGGAATTGGGTTTATTGCGATTTATTAGACAACATTTTGATGCGAATTCCGTTGAAATAAGAGTAGATGCCAATGGGGCTTTTAATCCTAAAGAAGCTTTAAAAAGACTTAATCAATTAGCTGAATATCAAATACATAGTATTGAACAGCCCATTGCTCAAAATCAGTCTGATAAAATGATGGAATTATGTCTAAAAACACCGATTCCTATTGCGTTAGATGAAGAATTGATTGGCGTTTTTTCAATTGAAAAAAAGCGTAAATTACTGGAACGGATTAAACCTCAATACATTATTTTAAAACCGAGTTTAGTAGGAGGATTTACCGGAACTAAGGAATGGATTTCCATTGCCGATGATTTTCAAATCGGTTGGTGGATTACTTCTGCGTTGGAAAGTAATATTGGATTGAATGCAATTTCACAATGGACTTTCACCTTACAGAATCCTTTGCCTCAAGGCTTGGGTACAGGTGGCCTTTATTCAAATAATTTTAATTGTCCGTTAACTATTATTAACGGAAGTATACAGTATGATCCATCAGTTAGTTGGAACACAAGAGCAATTAATTTTTAGTCATGTATTTTTTTAATGACAAATTGGCTTGTTGTCGAACTTTATTTCTAAAAAAGGGAGTCCAACCTAAAAGATAACCTTTCCATCCCAAGGCCATTCCACTCCAAAACCAAAAATTAAACGAATCGTTATGACTGATGATAAGACCATCTTTAAATTTGAATTTTGCTTGAATTATGTTTTTAACTTTCCGATTGGTTTGGCTGAACGTATAGGTAGCAATCCACTTGGCTTTACCACTTTTTTTTGTAACTTTAATATTTGAAAATTCAATAGTTAGATTTCCGTTGCTTTTCTCAATAAGCATTCTCCACATCGTACAAACTTCTTGATAATTTAAATTTCCGAATGCCGGATCTTTGAATGTAACTTTGGGGTGATAACAGCTAATCATATTATCCGCATCAAGCTTGCTAAATGAGTCGTAAAATTTTAAAATTAGATTATGGGAGGTATGCATCTTTCCAGTCTTTTGTTGTAATGGCAGTAATTTTGTTTTCGTCGTTAATTGTAACTTGGAGTTCTTTAGTTTTATATTTTTTTTCGTAATCGCATTTGTATCGGAAAAGAGTGGTTTGGTTTTCATCAAACCGAAGCACTTCAACTAATTGCATATCATTAAATTGACCAAATACTCGGAGGATGTTTTGGCAAGTCATGGAAATCTTTTCTTTGTTAATTTTTTTCAAGACTTCCTCAGTTGCTTCTTCTTTAGTAAAGGGTTTAAAAAAGGAGGTGTTACAAGTCATCAAAACGCGTTTGCCTAACTCATAAGCTCGATTTTTTTTTATTGAACTAACTTCACTTAAGGGAAGCTTTATAAATTCAGGTTTGTTTCCAGCTGTGGCAGAAGTAGATGAAGTTTTGCCCGATTTACAGCTTATTAAAAACGTTAAACAGCAAATTAAGGCGACTTTTTTCATTTTAAATTTTTAAAAGCAAAGCGGGGTTAGGACAATTGTTTTTGTACTTATTCAACTCTTTTTCACTGCACACACCCGGATAATCACCATAAAACCCTTCAAGATCTTTGATGATTTGAAAATGTAAATGAGGGGCATAATCACCATTTACATTTGCATCGCCTAATTGTGCAATTTCATCACCCTTTTTGAATGATTGATTAATTTTTAGCAAAGCTATACTTTCTAACGAAAGATGACCGTATAGCGTATAAAATTCACAATTATTTAACGTATGCTTCAGAATGATAGTAGGACCATAGTCGCCAAGTGCTGCATTATTTTGAAAGCTGTGAATAACACCATCTAAAGCGGCTAAAACCGGAGTTCCTGCTTTTACCCACAAATCTAAGCCAATGTGAATATTGCGTTCTTCTGTTTTGGTATTATTGAAAATTGTACTTCGTTGGTATAAATTTCTTTTTTCTAAATAACCACCATAGGCTACTCTTGCTTCTTTTTGATTTAAATAATCTTCCAAAAAAGCCTCATAATCCAAAGAAGTTACTAATTTTCTATTTAATAAAGTTTTTGAGTGAACCGATAAATCAAGAGGGACATACTGCTTGTAAGGCAATTTTTTATCAATAACATAACAGTCTTCTTGACTGAAAAGAAGTTCTTCAAAGGAATTCATAGATGGATTTTTATTTATTGAGCTTTTAAAGCAAATTTACCACCTAAATAGGCCATTGGTAGATAGGCTAAAATTAAATCGGTTACATTAAACCACATGGGAGCCGGAATCATCATTATATTGGCAATTCCACCCAAAAGGAAAAAAAAACCTATTCCATAGGAAAATTTCATCTTGCGATTTGTGGCCATTTTAGCTGCTACAAAAGCTCCCACTAATGTTCCCAAGGCATGGGCTAAGAAAGGAAAAATAAAATTGACAGGTTTAAATAAATGAATGGATGCTTTGAGACCTTCTGTCGTGGTTATGTCTGCTCCTTCAGGCGGTGGAATGATTGAACTGCTAATTAAAATTAGACACATGTTGACAATACTGCCAATCACAATTCCTAGTACAACTGCCAAAATATTTTTTAGAATTGGGTTCATAATTTATTAGTTTATTGGTTATTGTTCAAATTTATTAAAAAAAAGTTAAGCATATACACTTAACTATACTATACATTACCACATCAAAAGAATAAAAAGGGCTTATTTTTTTTAGATTAAGTATAGAAGAGTAACTGTTATTATACACTTGCCTAAATTTTGATGTGAATTATGAATTGTATAGTTTTTATAATCTGTAAATTTTAATTTCTTAATTTTTATGAACTATTTTTATAAATATCAAAAAAACTATAATTATGAAAATACAAACGCCTTTTTTTGTTCAATCAATTGTTTTCATGTGCATCTCAGTTATGACGGTAGGGACAACTCTTACTGCACAAAATTTATTAAACAATGGAGATTTTGAAACAGGAGGAAGTGGTGTTGGTTTTCTTGTTAATAATTATACATTAATTAACCCATTAAATGGCGTTAGTAATCCCGGTCAATATGCTCGTACAACGAATCCAAACTTAATGAATACTAATTATATTTCTGGTGGAGATCATACCACCGGTACAGGAAATATGTTAGTTTTTGATGGTGCTATTTCGCCGGGCGGTTTCTTTTGGACAACCAGCGATACCGGTGGGGCGATAGGAGGATTTACAGTAGGGACTAGTTATGTGTTCAGCTATTGGATAAAGTCGGTTTCAAACGAGGTTACATCAGATGAATCACGTTCAAATATTGGTGTTTTTTTTGTTGGTGTGAATAATATCAGTCCGGCTGTTCTCAATAAGTTGGCACCCTTACCGGAAGAAGGATGGCAAAAAGTAAGTTATTCGTTTGTTGCTACAGCTCCGGCTATTTTGGTTAGATTACGAACACTTAATGGAGGTGCATTAGGTAACGATTTTGCTGTTGATGATTTTGTTATCGAAGAAGGGTCACTACCTTTAGAGGGGTCAATAGCCACTACAAACCCTAATTGTCCTACTTCCACCGATGGTTCAATTAGTGTAACGGTAACGGGAGGTTCTTTGCCGTATGGAAGTTTTAATTTAACAGGTACTGTAACGCAATCCAATTCAAATGGAATATTTTCTGACCTTCCAACAGGCACATACAGTGTTTCTGTAATCGATAATAATGGAGAGGAATTTACTGTTGAGACCATTGTTTTAGTTGCACCAAATGATTTAGTGATCAGTGAACCGGCAACAATATGTGAAGGAGAATCAACTGAATTATCAGTTAGTGGAGGTGTGGGTTCGTTTACTTGGACGGCAAATCCTGAAGATAGTTCCCTTATCAATCCAAACGCGTCTACGTTAACGGTAAGTCCATTAGTAACCACTACGTATACAGTTATTTCCGGTGAAGAATCGTCGACAACTAATCTTGTTTTTAATGGTGATTTTACCCAAGGTAATGTTGGATTTATAACTGACTACAGTCAAGTTCCTGATCCCAATCCTTTTGGAGTTCAATCCTCCTATGATATAGTTCAGAATCCAAATTCTTGGTTTAGTCCATTTGCTTCGTGTGGGGATCATACCACCGGAGACGGGAATTTAATTGTGTTTGATGGTTCTACCGATCCAACCGGAACTATACGCGTTTGGTGTAATGAAAACCTGATTAATGTTGAACCTAATACAGATTATACTTTTTCCTATTATATTGCTTCTGTAGCTCCTGAAAATCCTGCCATCATGCAAGTACAGATAAATGGTGTAACTTTAACAGAAACATTAGATGCACCTTCAGTAACCTGTCTTTGGACTTTGCATTCCTTTACATGGAATTCCGGAGCTGCCACAACTGCTTCAATTTGTATTTTTAACTTAGAATTTGCTAATAATGGAAATGATTTTGCTTTAGATGATATTTCTCTTGTAGAAACACTTACCTGTGTTTACGAAAAAAGTGTTACCATAACTGTGAATCCTCAGGTTATTCCAGAATTTGATCCCGTTGGACCAATTTGTTCAGGAGATGTTTTAGCGGAATTACCGCTTGTATCATTAAACGGAATAGCCGGAAGTTGGTTCCCGGAGTTGGTGGATAATACAACCACTACTACCTATACATTTACTCCTGATGATCAAACTGCGTGTATATCCAGTCCAACCTTAACGTTTGTAGTATCTCCTCTCATAACCCCGGTTTTTGAATCGGTTAGTCCTATATGTTTGGGTGACGAATTAAATGCATTGCCAACGACATCTCAAAATGGAGTTACAGGATTTTGGACACCGGAACTTAATAATACACAAACTACTACCTATCAGTTTACTCCTGATCCAGGACAATGTGCTATTGGAAATATTGAACTAGTTATTACGGTTAATCCTATTCCACAGTTTACTATTTCGCAAGGATGTGAAGGTTCTGTTTATATGTTAAATTCAATTATTGAATCAGCCGATGCCACAACTTCTTATGCATGGTTTAATTCTTCGTCCGTTCAAATTGGAAACAGTGATTCAATCACTATTTCTTCAGCAGGAATTTACAGATTAATAGTCACGCAAAATGGTTGTAGTGAGGAACAGATGGTAGATGTCTTGAGTACGCTTTGTGTTATACAAAAAGGTATTTCACCCAATCATGATGGACTCAATGACAGTTTTGACCTATCTTCCTACAATGTAACAGAATTACAAATTTTTAACCGCTATGGTGTTTCAGTATACAAAAAAGCCAATTACACTAATGAATGGTTTGGACAATGTAACAAAGGAAATGAATTACCGGATGGCACTTACTATTACGTAATCAACTTTGATGATCTTGAAACAAAAACCGGTTGGATTTATATCAATAAACCTTACTAAAAAATTCCAAGCCATTGTCATCCTGAATATTCATAAATGAATCGATTCGCAACATTATTTTTTTTTCTACTTTCCTTTTGTTCCTATAAAAGCTATGCCCAATTAGGGTTTTGTACTGGGAGTAAAGGAGAGCCTATTTTTACTGAAAATTTTGGAAACGGTACCAACTACGGTCCTGCTTTACCTACCGGAACCACAAATTACAATTTTGTGGTAGGAAATCCAAACGATGGTAGTTATACACTTTATTACAGAACTAATCTTTACAGTACATGGCATTATTCGCTTGATCATACTCCGGATGCAACAAATGGAGTAAATGGGAAAGCATTAATTGTAAACGCTAATGCCAGCACAACTGGAGATTTTTACAAACGCATTGTCACCGGATTATGTATAAATACCACTTTTGAGTTTTCCGCTTGGGTAATGAATGTATACAATCCCGGTTCGGGTTTTTGTGGTGCAAGTGAAATTCCGATAAATGTACGATTTGAAATTTGGAATGATACCGAAACGGTACTTCTTGGATCCGGAGATACCGGAAATATCATGGGAACTGCTTCACCGCTTTGGCAACAGTTTGCACTTGTATTTACAACAGGAAGTGAAACCTCAGTTGTTTTAAAAATGAAGAACAATGGAGTAGGTGGTTGCGGAAATGACCTAGCCATAGATGATATTGAATTTAGAGCCTGTGGCGAATTGACCACAGTTACGAGTCCACCTTTAACCGGACAAACTTATCAAGCATGTTCGAATGAAATACCATTGTCTTTAACTTTTCAAGCTGCTACAACGGGAGTTTTGCCTCATTTTTATCAATGGCAATCCAGTAATGATGGAACAACCTGGACTGATATTTCCGGAGAAACATCTTCGACATATACCGCTTCTGCTATCAGTTCTGCCACTTACATTAGAACGAAAGTGGCACAAGATGCTGCCAATTTGAACAATAGTTTTTGCTCTACAATTTCAAACGTTTTTACCGTTTCGTTTCAAAATTCACCTGCAGTTGCTGTAAGTGATGGCAATTTCGAAATTTGTGGCAGCGATCCATTTCCCACACTTTCGGTAACTGCCAATGCTGGTTCAGGTGTCAATTGGTATGATTCCCCATCTGGAGGAAATTTGTTACTTTCAAATTCTACTACGTTTATACCCACTGCGGCCGGAATTTTTTATGCTGAAACCTTTGACTTAAGTTCAAATTGTGTTAGTGATACCCGAACGCCGGTCTCTTTAACTATTGTCCCTTTGGCTACAGCAACCATTTCTGCAACAACGCCAATATGTTCCGGAAATAGTACAAATGTTACATTTAATGGAACACCAAATGCTGAAGTAACCTACACCATAGAGGGTGGTTCTGACCAATTCATTACTTTGAATGGAAGTGGTACAGCGAGTCTAACGACACCGGTTTTGAATACACCGATTACTTATAGTATAGTTAGTGTAGCTTCACCAGTTTCAGCCAGTTGTAATCAATTGGTTTCAGATTCAGTTACCATTACCGTTAATCAACCGCCAACTGCTACTATATCTGGTGGTCAATCACTTTGCTCAGGAGCTAATGGAACGATCCAATTTGTTGGAACCCCAAATGCAATAGTTTATTATGAAGTAAATAGTGGTCCAATTCAATCCATCGTTTTAAATGCCATTGGTGAACGAACTGTAACAATTTCCAACATTACCACTACCACAGTTGTTACGCTTACAGATGTGGAAACGATTGGTATAAATGGTTGTTCACAGTCAATCAATCAATCGACAACTTTTACAGTTGTTCAATCACCAACAGCCACGCTTTCTGTTAATACAACCTCTGTTTGTGCAGGCGACACAGTAACTTTAACTTTTACCGGCACCCCAAACTCGCAAGTTACTTATAATGAGAACAGTGGAGTCAATCAAACCATTGATTTGGATGCGAGTGGAACTGCAGTAATAACCACTTCAGCTATTAATTCAACAACCGTATATCAGTTAGTGAGTGTTGAATTAGTACAAAGTCCGTTTTGCTTTCAAACAATAAATGATGTTGAAACAATTACGATAAATCCTGTACCAGTTGCAACTTTTAGCGGAAATATAGACTATTGTTCCGGGGAAACCATAGCAATTTTGCTTTCTTCAAATTTAACAGGAACCACATTCTCTTGGACTGTAAACCAAAATGGTGTTGCAGGTGCAACTTCCGATAGCGGTGACCAAATTAATCAATTGCTTTCAGCTACAAACGATGGAACAGTTACCTATACTGTGACTCCTTTTAATAACGGTTGTGCCGGTAGTCCGATTATTATTGTTGTGAATGTGTATGCCATTCCAACTCCAACTTTAACAGATGGAGCTATTTGTCTATTGTCAGGAAATACGGCCGCTCAACCTTATTTATTAGATTCCGGATTGGATATTTCTACTCACAGTTTTGTTTGGTATTTTGAAAATAATTTGATTCCAATGGCAAATGACAGTACATATGAAGCAAATCAAATTGGAGAATACGGTGTGGTGGTAACAAACCTCATTTCGGGGTGTGTGTCTCCTCTAGAAACGGCTTTGGTAGTTGAATCTGTTTTAGGTGAAAGCTTATTGATAGAACAATCGGAAGCATTTAGTGAAAATCCAACCATTACTGTAACTGTTGTGGGTGGTGAAGGACCGTTTTATTATCAATTGGATGATTTTGGCTTTCAAACGTCAAATGTGTTTACCAATGTAGCCCCCGGTTTTCATACAATTACAGTAGTGGATGACAGTTCATGTACGAATTTAACCGAAACCGCCACCATTATAAATTATCCGAAGTTTTTTACTCCCAATGGTGACGGATTAAACGACACATGGAATATTTCCGGAGTTGATGGCACATCCCTAATTTATATTTTTGATCGTTATGGTAAATTGATCAAGCAAATCAGTCCTTTAGGAACAGGCTGGGATGGCACATACAATGGACAACCGGTTTTTTCAAGTGACTATTGGTTTACGATTGATTTCGCAGAAAATGGAGTACCTAAGACTTTTAAATCGCATTTTAGTTTAAAGCGATAAATTCAACTAGTTATGTTGTTAATCCATTAGATTAATTCTCTTCTTTTCTCCTTTCATCAATATATTTTGTCAGCATTTTTCCATATTTGGATTTTGCTACTTTGGGCGACATCGAATTATGAATCGTATCTAAATATTTCAATTGGGCATCGTGTATTTCAGACAAAGCAATGTAAGGACTCACTTCGTATTCTTTTTGGTTTAATGCAAAGTTGATAGAATACAAGTATTTTCTTTTGATTAGTTTTTCATTTTCCACTTGAATACTGTCTAAACTGGCTTGATTGTTTTCTTGTTTTGCTTTGATTTCTTTTTCTAATAACAATAATTGTTCATTGTTAAATCGAGAGTTAATTTTTAGGAAGTCTTGAAAAAGTTCGTGATTTTTTGACCCTTTTATTTGGGCATTACCATAGAAAGTCTCCAAAGAAGTCTCGATGGATAGGTCTCCATGTTCGGCAAAAACTACTAAGTTATTATCTAACGAATTCGTCTGTCCACGGTCTAAAAATAAGTAAAGCATTTCGGGTGAATCGATTTTTAAATGGCTTTCAAAGGTTGATTTTCCATCAAAAATAATGGAATCCATTACTACTAATGTGGAATCTTGGAGCATTTGAATATATAATTTTCCTTGTTTTATTCCTTTTACATTTCCTGTAATGTGGAGGTTAGCATCGCTTTTGGTTTCTTCTTTTTTACAAGCGATAAACAGACTGAATGCTACGAAAAGCAATACGGTTTTTTTCATTTTTAGTGATTCTGATTTTATTAATTTATTAAATGGGTGCGGAAATTTCCATGAGATAAGCACAGAGCAAAGCACCATAAGTGCCAACTACGTAACCAAAAACGGCTAAAAGAACACCCACACTGGCTAAGGAGGGATGAAATGCCGAGGCAATAATGGGTGCCGAAGCTGCTCCACCAATATTAGCCTTACTTCCCACAGCGAGGAAGAAAAAAGGAGCTTTGATTATTTTTCCGACAATGACAAGTAAAAGTACGTGAATTGTCATCCAAATCAAACCTACAATTAATAGTCCGGGATTGCTGAGAACAGAGCCTAAATCCATTTTCATTCCGATGGAAGCGACTAAGATATAGATGAAAACACTTCCAATCTTACTGGCACCGGCTCCTTCGTATTCTTTGAGTTTGGTGTAGGAGAAAATGATACCAAGTGCAGTGGCAAAAGTTACCATCCAAAAGAAGCGGTCTCCAAATGTGGAGACAAAACTAGTAGGGTCGTTTACGGCTTCGAAATTTGCCTTTAGAACACCTGAAATAGTGTTACTTCCCCAATGTGATAATCCGACTGCTGTGAAAGCGATTCCCAAAATAATCATCAAATCGGTTAAACTTGGGTTTCTTGTTACGCTTGCGGCGTAGTTTGACACTTTATTTTTTAGTTCTTCAATGGAACTGTTATCGGCTTTTAACCAATTATCAATTTTTTCTTTTCGACCAATTCCGAAAAGAAGAACGGCCATCCAAATATTGGCCACTACAATGTCTACTAACACCATGGCACCATATTTTTCTTGATTATACTTAAACACCTCTAACATTGCTGCTTGGTTAGCACCACCGCCAATCCAACTTCCTGCTAAGGTGGAGAGACCACGCCATACAGCATCAAAACCTGCTCCTCCAACGGTTTCGGGAGAAAAGAGGGATACAATGAGTATTGCTATTGGTCCGCCTAAAACAACACCAATTGTTCCGGTGAAAAACATGATTAATGCTTTTGGACCTAATTTAAACATGGCTTTTAAGTCGATACTTAATGTCATTAAAACCAAAGCAGCCGGCAATAAATAACGACTGGCTACAAAATAAATGGATGATTTTTTAGTGATTGTTTCACCATTTTCACCTATTTCACTCCATTCAGGTGAAATAATATTTAGCGAACTAAACACAGAGGGAAGTAAATAACACATTAACAAAGACGGGAAAATAACGTAGAATTTTTTCCAAAAACCTTCTTTGATGGAAGAGGTATAAAAAACAAATGCTAACAAAAATAGTAATAATCCAAAAACGATGGTGTCGTCTGTAATGTACGGTGCGTTTTTCATTCGTTGAAATTTGGTTGCAAAATAGGGATTTTTTAAAAATTCTTTGGTGTTTTTTTGAGTAAGTTCTAAAAATGAGCCACGAATTGAATTATTAGAACACAGATTATAAAAATTTATAAAATTTACAAAATTTAATATTTCTATAATTTCTCAAATTTTTATAATCAGTGTTCTTTTTTATTATTAATAAAAAAAAATCCCTGAATCGAACGTTTCAGGGATTTCTATAATTTATTTTTTAATTTTAACCTTTTAGCCACGCTTCGCGAAGTGCTTTTTTAGATTCGTCTGTGGCTTGGTAACCATCAATCTCGTCCATTGGAACTTTAACGTTTCCTTTCAAGGTAAGTTCTTTATCTTCTCTTTTAATTACAAAAGTTATTGGGTCATTTTCCTGCCATGACATACTTCCGATGATCATATCATAAATGTTGTCAAGGTTGTATTTGGTGTCATTAATTGACACAATAATGTCGCCACCTTGCAAGCCCATTGATTTCATAAAATCATTCAATTCGATTCCGGGGAGAATGATAATTTCTTTGGTAGTTGGGTTTACTGTAATATAGGGCACTTGACCTTTTAAGAAAATATTACCCGGAATTTGCACTTTGGTTTTGCTTACGCCTACTTTTCCGAAAAATTCTTCATAGTTCAACGGTGTGTTTCCCGACACGTACGTTTCTAAAAATGTTCTGATTTCAGGAAAGGTTACTGAAACAATCTTGTCAAATAATTCACTGTCTTCAAAAGGTTTTTCGTTACCGTATTCTTTTGAAAGTTTTTGCATTAAGTCTAAAATTCCACGTTGACCATTGCTCAATTCACGTAGTTCAATATCCAGGCACATGGCTATCAAAGCCCCTTTTTCATAAACATTTAAATAAGCATCTTTGTATTCTTTTTTCAAGACTTCCGCACTCATTTTAGTAAATGGCATGGTGTCATCAAAACGTTGAGAATTAGTAATTTTTCCGGCCATTCGCTGATAAAATTCTGATTCATCAATTAAGCCTTGATTGACCTGAAATAAGTTGGCAAAATACTCAGTAATTCCTTCATACATCCATAAATGTTGTGACATTTTTGGGGTATTAAAATCAAAATAATGAATTTCTTTAGAATGCACACTCAATGGAGTTACGATGTGAAAGAATTCGTGAGAAACTACATCAATCATGCTTTGGTTCAGTTGATCTGCCGGCATTGCCTCCGGAAAAACAACTACGGTTGAGGTGTTGTGCTCTAAAGCTCCAAAACCTTTTGCATCTTCTTTTTCATAATCAGATAAATACAACAAAATGGCATATTTTTTTGTGTTATTGATTGGACCCAAAAATTTCTTTTGAGCCTTCATCATCGTTTCCATCGCAGGTTTAAAATCTTCGGCTGTGTACATTCCTTTAGGTGAATGAACACTGATGATGATTTCCATGTTGTCCACCATAAAAGACGCACTTTTACCTTTGGTATACATAATGGGATGATCGGCTAATTCCGCGTAACGAGAAGTTTTGAAAACATCTACAGCATCACTACTATCTAAATCAACCATGGCAGAAGCACCATTTAAATGGGAAGGTTTGCTTACGGTTAATTGATAAGGAAGTTCGTTTAAATCTTTAAAGTAGCCAATAAAGGCATGCGTGTTGATTACAAAATTTTCGCCTTCTAAAATATTGGTACCTGCCGGTGAAAAAATATCACCTTGACCAAATTGGGTTCCGGATTCCGAATCATACGTATCGTTGATTAAATAAGAAACGTAAGCCAACTTTTTAGCGTTTTTAATTACCCATGAATTTTCATCCATTTTAGCAACAGGCAATTCATTTCCTTTATTGTCGAAGGCTTTAAAATTTTCGGCATATCGTCCATAATCATCTTCAGAGTAGGTTCCCGGAACAATTTTAGGTAGAAAAAAAGTCGTTTCGTCGTTCTTAATTTTTGGAGGTGTAATTTTTACAGCTACACGATCGTTGTTGATTTTCACTAAATCAAGTTCAACCACTATTTCATTGTTTTTGTTTTGTGCAAAAGCAATTACACCGCTTAAAAACAAAAAGCTGCTTGTGAGTACAAGCGATAAAAAAGATTTTCTCATGAAAGTTAAAATTTTATCATAAGTAGCGTGACTGCTAATTATGTTACAAATAACAGTAAAAAACCGTTATATAAAAAATATTTTAATGTTAAGGCTTTGGTAAAATTACTTGGCGTGAAGGAGTATCCAATCTTTTATATCTGATAAAACTTGAGGAGAGAAAGTTTGTTCGATTTCTCCGTATTCTTCGGTTGAACCGGTTGTGCATTCTTGAAAAAGATGGTTTAAATTGGGGTATTGTTTGATGGTTGTTTTTTTGTTTCCGCCATTTTTAAATGCTGTTTTGATGCCTTCTAAATTAGATTGAGGAGGTACTTGCAGGTCTTTTTCGCCATTTAAAACCAATACCGGGCATTTTATTTTTTTTAAATATTCTTCCGGTTTAAAACGTAAGAAACTTCTAATCCAAGGATATGTAACACTTTGAATTTGTTGGTTAATCATTTGATTTTTATCGGTTTCACTCAAATTGGCAAACGAAGGGTCGTTTTTAAATTGCGAATAAAAAACATTAGCTAATTCAGATTTAATTTCGTCATTGCTTTTGTCACTTTTTACCAAATCATAAATCATCCTATTGGTTTTTTGTGATTTTGAAATTTCAGCATCTGAAGCTCCACTCACTTTTGCCATTAAAAAAGTTTGTTCCATAAGCAACTCATCACACGGAATACCGGGAGCAGCCAGCAAAACTATAAAACTGATGTTTTTATCTTTAGATGCCACAATGGGTGCAATCATTCCACCTTCGCTATGACCAATTAAACCAATTTTTTTGGGATTGACGCCTTTTTTTGTTTTTATATATTGGACGGCAGCTTCAATGTCGGTTGCAAAATCATAGGTGGTAGAGGTGGAGGGATTTCCTCCGGATTTTCCTATACCACGGTCGTCGATTCGTAATACACCAATGCCATTTTTGGTCAAATAATCTGCGATTACCCAAAAAGGTTTGTGTCCAAAAATCTCGGAATTTCGATCTTGTTGACCACTTCCAGAAATTAAAATGGCAAGAGGGAAATTTTCAGATTTTGGAGTAGTAAAAGTACCACTTAGCGTTATGTTGTCTTTTTCATTTATAAAACTGACCTCTTCAATGTTATAATCAAAAGGTGGTTTTGGTTCTTGTGGACGGTTAATTTTTTTTAAAGTAGTTTCTGTACGAGTTAAATTTAGTGGAAAATTTTGACCGTTTTGCGAAAAAACACCTTCAAATTCATTAGAAGCATTTAATTTACCGGTATAAGAAAATTTCGCTTGATCAAATTTAAAAACCAATGTTTTATCCTCAAAAGTAACGGAGGAAAGAGGAATTCCTTTTGCATTTTGTTGTGGAATATCCATTTTTCCGGAGTAGGAAGTATCATTCTTACTGAAATCTAAACCGAATAACAATTCGGACCCCATGACACTTAATTTACCATACCATTTTCCGGTAATGTCTTGGGCATAAAAAATAAAAGGACATAACAGTAGAGTTAATAAAACAACTTTTTTCATAACGATTGATTAGGAATATAATGCAATAAAGTTACTAAATCAATCTTAAATTGATGTTTAAATTTTATCTTTTAGAAATTTTATTACCTGTAATTTGTCTTTGTAGTTTGCATTTAAAACGATCAATTCCGTTTTTGCGTAATTTGGCATGTTTGGTTGTTCTTCCTTGTACACGTTCACGCCACATTTTAAAACTCGAAGGCTTCATTTCTCTTCGCATGAGTTCGATGGTTTCTTGTTCAGTGATACCAAATTGAAAAGTGATGGCTTCAAATGGTGTTCTATCTTCCCAAGCCATTTCGATGATGCGATCAATTTGAATATCACTAAATACTTTGGTTGTTGGCATAATTTAATTTTAAAGACAGAACAAAGAAACACTTAAAATAAAAAAACTCTTGCTGAACAAGAGTTAAACTTATATTAATCAAATTTATTTTTGATATAATATTTACTGTCTAAATCATCATCAAAATCATCGATGATAGGTTTTGGCTTGGGTTTACTTGCCGTAACCTTCTTTTTCCAAAGTTCAAAATTGTCTTTAGAAAGTCGTTTCCTCATTAGCTCCGTTACTTCGTTTTCTGAAATTCCGAATTCAACTTTAAGCACTTCAAAAGGTTTTTTCTCCTCTTGAGCCATACTAATCACGCGTTCAATTTCTTCGTGAGTCAGTTCCACTCTTTTACTTTTTTTCATTAGTCCAAAAGCACATTAATATTTATTACTTTTTTTGTTTTTTAAATTTAAACCAATATTAAGAAAAAAATAAATTACTTTTTCACTCCTCAGCATTTTTTTTAGTTAAACTTCGGGAGCACGGTATTTTTGAAAAGGTATCTTCAGTAAATTACCTAATTCATTATGTTCATTTGGGTTCATATGCGTATCGATGCCATATATGATTTTGTCACGGTCTAAATAGGAATAAGTACCAAAAATTCTATCCCATAAAGAAAAAATATTCCCATAATTACTGTCTGTATAAGGTAGCTTATAATGATGATGGATTTTGTGCATATCCGGAGAAATGATAATAAAACTTAAAATTTTGTCCAGTTTTTTCGGGAGTGGAATATTGGCATGATTGAATTGAGAAAAAACCACAGAAAGTGATTGATAAAGGAAAACCATCCACATCGGACTACCAACGATAAGGACTCCAAGAGCAGTAAATACAAATCGAATCACGCTTTCTCCCGGATGGTGACGGTTGGCCGAAGTGGTGTCAATCCATGTGTCGGTATGATGAATGAGGTGAAAACGCCATAAAAATTTTACTTTGTGTTCAATTAAATGTACAAGGTAAGCACCGATTAAATCCAATAACAATAACCCAATTATTGTATAAAGCCAAATATTCAGGTTTGGTAACCATTGTAGAATACCAAAATTTTGCTGAATAGCTAAGTCGGCAGCAAAAAGCAAAATAAATGCCATTACAAAGTTAATAATGATTGTAGTTATGGTAAAAAAGATATTAATTCCGGCATGATTGAATTTGTTGTATTTAAATTTAAAAAGCGGAAAAGCATTTTCAATCAACCAAAAAACAGTAATACCACACACCAAAATCAAACCCCTGTGAAGGGAAGGGATGGTTTCAAAATAATCGATTATAAGATTCATAACAATATTTTTTTTTAAAGTACTTAAAAATATAAAATTATTTGATGATTCTAAAAGTGAGATTGATTCTTGGACCTATGGGTTTTGCTGTTTTTGGGATCTGGTGTTTCCAAAAATGTTGTGTTGTTCCTTTCATGAGTAACAAGCTGCCGTGTTCAAGATTGATTTTTAATTTGGCTTCTTTGATAGAATTGTGTTGGAGGTGAAAACTTCTTTCGACCCCAAAACTTACAGAGGCAATGAAAGGGTTTCTACCCAATTCTTTTTCATTATCAGCGTGCCAACCGTTGCTGTCTTTTCCATCTCGATACAAATTTAAAAGAACAGTGGTGAAATTTTCCTGGCAAAATTCTTCAATTTCATTTTTTACAAACATTAACAATGTGTTCCATTTGTGAGGATGCATAGTAATATTAGAGTAAGAATATGATTTCCCATCATTACCAAACAAAGCGGTAAGTCTTGGCTGTAGATGAGTTTGACCGAAAACAGTAATATAGTCTTGTTGCCAAGGAGTTTCAGTTTTTAGTTTTTCGAATAACACATTGGCTTTTTCAATAGAGAAAAAATTAGGATAATATTCAATTTCGGCATCCGGTAAATCAAATACAATTTTATCTTTTGGAAAGAGTAAGTTCATTTTGTAAAAATAAAAAAAGCGATGGAAATAACCATCGCTTTAAAGAAAACTTAAGATTGAAATTTGTTAGTTTTCGTGGTTTTGTAAAACATTTTTATAGATAAATCCGGCTGCTAAAGCACCTAAAATTGGGGCTAGCCAGAATAACCATAGTTGCATCAAAGGTTCACCACCGGCAAAAATCGCTTGTGATGTTGAACGAGCTGGGTTTACGGATGTGTTTGTAATTGGAATACTAATTAAATGGATTAATGTCAATGCCAAACCAATAGCAATTCCGGCAAACTTACCATTAGCAAATTTATCGGTGGCTCCTATAATAACCAATAGAAAGAACATGGTTAAAACAAATTCGGTAACAAATGCAGCAGCCATTGAATAACCGGAAGGTGAAAAAGCTCCAAAACCATTCGAAGCGAAAGCTCCGGCCTTTGTATTGTCTATTCCTAAGAAGCTGTCTTGTCCATTCATGATGAAATAAAGAGTACCTGCGGCTGCTAACGCACCTATACATTGTGAAATAATATAGGGTACTAATTCTTTAGCATCAAAACGACCCCCGGCCCATAGTCCAAATGAAACAGCCGGATTAAAATGACCACCTGAAATATGGCCCACCGCATAAGCCATTGTTAAAACGGTTAAACCAAAAGCTAATGCTACACCGGCAAAACCTATGCCTAAATTAGGTATTCCTGCTGCAAATAGAGCACTTCCACAACCGCCGAAAACCAACCAATAGGTTCCAAAAAATTCTGCAAATAGTTTTTTCATGATTTGTTTGTTTAGTTATTATAAAGTTATTAATTAGTATATTGATAAGCCCAAAAAATTAATATAAATTGCAAAGGTAAACGGATAAAAAGTACCCATTTTGGCAACCCTAATCCCGCTCTTTCATTTTGAAACATATATAGATTTGCGGGAAAAACTGCCAATAATAAAAGTATAATCCCCCAAGCTGCCATAATGGAAGTTTGTGGAATGCACAAAAGAATTGCCAAAACAATTTCAGACAATCCAGAAATATAATTTAGTAATTTAGGTTTAGAAAAAAACGGAGGAATTATTTTTAAATATAATCTTGGATTACGAAAATGATTACAACCGGCTATAAAATAGATAGCCGCCATGCAGTAGAGATGCCAAGATAAATTCATAAATAATCGCTATGATTACTACGAATTTATAAAAAAAATGTTAAATAACTGCATAAGTAGAATAAATTCTACAAAAATATTAATTATTTTTTCTTGGTAAAGTTAAGATTCATAATACAAATTGCTAAGATAATCAACATAATTCCAGTCCATTGAGAAGGATTCACGTTTTCATTTAGAAGAAAATAGGCCATTAAAACGGATACAGGTAGTTCCAAAGATGAAACAATACTGCCTAATCCGATTCCGGTTTGAGGGAAACCTGCATTTAAAAGCATGGGAGGTATAATTGTACCAAAAAGAGCTAAAACAATTCCCCATTTTAAGAAAATTTCAAAATTAAACGGTGTGTTTTGCGTTAATAATGCAAACACAAAAACTACAACTGCTCCACCTAATAACATGTATAAACTTCGTTGTGCAGATGAAATTCCTAGTGCTATTCGATTTGCAGTAAACATCGTAGTTGTAAAAGAAGCGGCTGCTAAAATTCCCCAAAATAAACCTCTCCAGTCTAGTTTAATTTCATTTTTTAACAAGTTGGTTGCTAGTATTGTACCAATTAAAACGATTATGACTGCGACTATTTTTTGGAACGATGGAAGTTTTTTATCTAAAATCATTTCCAACAGAACGCCCATCCAAACCGTTTGCATTAACAAAACAATTGCTATTGATACATCAATGTATCGTACACACAAGTAATAGAAAACACTGGTCATTCCCAACGAAGTTCCAGCCAACATTAACTGAAAAATGTTCTTTTTTGTGGCTGTTACAGTTGTGTTATTATTTTGGAATCGTTGAAACGAATTAATAATTAACACACCAATAATTCCCCAAATAAATTGAGCAGTAGTTACTTCTGCAGTGGTGAAATTTTCTTTGTAGGCAAGTTTGACAAAAGTGGCTAACATACCGTAACTTGTGGCACCCAAACCAACCAGAATAACACCTTTTAAAACACTATTTGTTGACATACCAAAATTTTTAAAAGCCGGCAAATATAGAGAAAAGTTGTCAGTAACAGGTTGTAAGTTTCAAGTTTCAGGTTTTTTAAGTTGATAATACTTTTTTAAATGATTTTTAGTTAGAATAAGAAAAGTCTATGAAAAAGTTACTCTTGCTCTTTGTTTTAAGTTTTGTTTGTTGCAACAACACGCCAGTAACTGAAGAGATGAAATATTATACATCTATTCACAATGAAGCCTTGATTTTTTGTCAGGAAAATCAATTTAATCAAGATTTTTATTTTTTAAAAGACATGAGTATCCACTCGGGAAAAAATCGCTTTTTTGTCTATAATTTTAAATCTAAAAAAATTAGTAATCAAAATCTTGTGACCCACGGTGCTTGTGATGTATTTCAAGATAATCCAAACAAATATAAAACAGCAAAATTTAGTAATGTTACCAATAGCCATTGCTCAATGAAAGGTAAATTTAAGATTGGAAAACGCGATTACAGTTCGTGGGGAATTAATGTGAAATATTGGTTACACGGTTTAGAATCAACCAACAATAATGCGGTGGAACGTGTAGTGGTTTTACACTCATGGAATGCTGTTTCTAACGATGAAATTTACCCAAGATATTCACCATTAAGCTGGGGGTGTCCTGCAGTTTCTGATGAATTCATGCAAGTTTTAGATGAAAAATTAAAAACTGTTGATCGACCTGTTTTGTTGTGGATTATGGAGTAATTTTAAAGCCATGAAAATTTTTCGGCCATTATTTTGGTTTTATTGTTAAGCAAATAATTGGTAAAAGCAGTTGCAACGGGTGACAGATTTTTCTGTTTGAGCCAAATTAAACTCCAAGTCGATTTTAAAGGTAATCCTTTGATTGGAATAATATGTAAATCGCCATTGTTTAACTCATTTTTAATACCAATCAACGGCATAATGGAACAACCTAAACCGGCAATAACAGCTTGTTTTACCGCTTCATTTGATGTTAATTCCATTTTTTTAACCAATTGCAGCTTATTCGATTCTAAAAATCGTTCCATCACCTGTCTGGTGCCGGAACCTTTTTCTCTGTAAATGATAGGAATATTTTCAATGATGGATTTGTTATTCATTTTTTCCGAAAAAATATATTCTTTGTTTCCTACAAAATAAAGTCTGTTCTCCATCAAATCAATTTTTTCAATATCCATATTTTCCGGTAAAAGAGAAACAAGAGAAAAA
This sequence comes from Flavobacterium piscinae, assembly GCF_004122145.1. Lineage (GTDB taxonomy): Bacteria > Bacteroidota > Bacteroidia > Flavobacteriales > Flavobacteriaceae > Flavobacterium > Flavobacterium piscinae. The sequence goes on along the minus strand of NZ_SBKQ01000005.1, from coordinate 43,013 downwards.
TCTACTTCATTGTATTGTAAACTTTCTATGACTTTAAGTTTGTTCGTCACATCAAGTTCTAATTCGACGGCTGAATTTTCTTTCAGAAAATCGGTAATAAAATAGGGGATAACATATTTACCGGTAGAAACCACCGAAATTTTAAGACGACCCGATAATTGCCCTTTAAACGAGGAAGTTTTATAGTTAATCGCTTGAATTTCATAAACAATTTTTTGTGCTGCAAGAGCAATTTCCTTTCCAAAATCGGTTACATACAATTGTCTGCCAATTACTTCTGTAAGTGGTATATCAAACTGATCCTGAAATTTTTTCAACTGAATTGAAACAGCCGGTTGGGTTAAATGTAAAGCTTCCGAAGCCTTAGTAATGCTTTTGGTTTCGGTTATCTTCAAAAAGATAATTAATTGATGTAAGGTATAATGCATAACTAATGTTTATGTATCTCATTACAAATATAAATAAAAATATATAAAATGTTTTAAGGAAATTTGCAGTATTAAATTTTATGTAATGAAAAATAAAATTAGCAAATACGGTTTAATCTATGCTTTAATTTGGCTTTTAACAGGTTTAATAGCAACCTTATTGCAACCTAACAATGTTATTTTAAATTTTTATTTAGGACTCGGAATCTTGTTTACACTGTATTTTTTCAAGTCCAAGAAACTAAAAATCGAATAATCTAAAATTAAACAATTTAAAAATACATCACAATGAAAACAAATTTATCCTTCGACCTTATCAATGGAACATTCCATCCCGCAGAAGCCAAAAATATTTTGTTTACGTTAATTAAAGATAAAATTAATTTTCATGAATTAGAAATGTTCAGTGCTTATGAACGCTATGGTATAGAATTACCACATTCCAAAAAAAGAGTCGCTGAGCTAAAGAACGAATTGCTCAAAATTGAAGAAACCATTAAGGAATTTGAAAAGGCAAATGCTGATATTCAAATTATAGGTTCAATTGAAATGAAAGCAGTAGAAAAGAAACAGAAACATGAAGTTTTTTAATGGTAGAAAACTTATCATTGCCACAAAGCATCAAAAAGAAAAAGTGATTTTACCATTAGTCAAAGCAAACATGCAAGTTGAAGTTTTTGTGCCGTCGGATTATGATACGGACAAGTTTGGCACTTTTTCGGGAGAGATTGCGAGAACGACCAATGCGTTGGAAACAGTCAGAAAAAAATGTCTTGATGCGATGAATCATTATGGTTATGATTTAGGAATTGCCTCTGAAGGTTCGTTTGGTCCGCATCCCAATTTGTTTTTTGCTCAAGCAGATGATGAATTATTAATTCTGATTGATCAAAAAAATAATCTTGAAATTATTGCTCGAGCGGTTAGTTTAGAAACTAATTTTTCCGTAGAAAAAATTCAATCTTATGAACAATTGATTGAGTTTGCCAAACAGGTTCACTTTCCATCGCACGGTTTACTTTTAAAAGATAGGGAAAACCAATTTTCAAAAATTCATAAAGACATTTTGGATTGGGAACAGTTAAAACTAAGTTATGATTCTCTTACTGAACATTCGAAAGAGATTTGGGTGGAGACAGACATGCGGGCTCACCGAAATCCAACTCGAATGCAAATAATTGAGCAAGCAACACAAAAGCTGATAAAGAAAGTTGCTTCACTTTGCCCAAATTGTGAAACACCAGGCTATGATGTCCGGGAAGTTGTTAAAGGACTTCCATGCAATTGGTGTAAATCTCCCACTTCATCAACTTTAGCTTTACGCTATGCCTGTCAAAAATGTAGTCACACAACGCTTGAAAAATATCCAAATGGAAAACACTATGAATCACCCGAATTCTGCTCCAACTGCAACCCCTAACAAAAGAGGAAGCATTACAAAATCTGTTAAAAAAGCAGCTTTTTATTTAAACAAAGGCGAGGTGGTTGCCATACCCACCGAGACGGTTTATGGATTAGCAGCATCAATTTACAATGAAAATGCACTAAAAAAAATATTTGAAATAAAAGATCGCCCTTATTTTAATCCGCTGATTGTGCACATTGATTCTTTGCAGTCTTTAAATAAAATCGCAATTAATGTCCCTGAAGTTGCCTATCGATTAGCGGATAAGTTTTGGCCGGGTCCGTTAACCATGATTTTTGAAAAAAATAAATCTATTTCAACTATAATTACAGGCGGAAAGAATACTATTGCCGTACGAATGCCTAATCATCCGCTCGCCTTGGAATTAATAAAAACAGTTGATGTTCCACTGGCAGCACCAAGTGCTAATCCATTTGGGTCAATCAGTCCAACTTCGGCCAAACACGTTGAAAAATATTTCAAAAACAAACTCGATGTTATTTTGGATGGAGGATCTTGTTCCAAAGGAATTGAATCAACCATCATCGGTTTTAAAAATAATGAAATTGTAATTTATCGCCTAGGTTCTCTTTCAATAGAAATGTTAGAGTCAGTAGTAGGCCCCGTTAGTGTTAGAAAACATACTCAAAAAACCCCCATTGCACCGGGAATGTTGGACAAACATTATGCTCCAAAAACCCCAATGATTTTATGTGACAATCCAATTAAAACGGCATCAAATTTAATCGGGAAAAACATTGGCCTAATTGTATTTGATAAAAAAACACTTTGCACCGATTATCAAATTGAAGTTTTATCACCTAGTGGTGATTTAGAAGAAGCAGCAAAAAATCTATATGCAGCCATGCATAAGTTTGATGACAAAGGGTTTGACTTGCTCATTGCACAAAAGTTTCCGGAGGTTGGCCTAGGAAAAGCCATCAATGACAGGTTGATAAGAGCCTGTAAAAGAGACACTAATTTTACACCTAATAACATATTTATTTAATGAAACTAGATCTTTTACTTCAAAACTTAACCAATCCGGCCTTACTTTTTTTTGTACTTGGAATTTTAGCAGTACGATTTAAAAGCGATTTGGAAATTCCGAATAATTCTTCAAAGTTCATTTCATTATATCTTTTGTTTTCAATCGGATTCAAAGGTGGTCAGGAATTAGTTCACAGTGAACTCAATCTTTCCATATTATGGGCTTTGTTTTTTGGAATTGTTGTGGCAATTGCTATTCCGCTTTATACTTTCTTTATTTTGAAAAGAAAATTATCAATTGAAAATTCCGGAGCGATAGCAGCGGCATATGGTTCAGTAAGTGCTGTTACATTTGTAACCGCAGTTTCTTTTTTAGAAATTCAAAATATTTCATTTAACGGTCACATGGTTGCAGTCATGGCTTTGATGGAAGCACCGGCAATTATAGTTGGAGTCATTTTGATTCGATTATTTGGACAAAAAAATTCTTGTAATGGAAAAATGGGGTCTATAATCAAACATTCTTTTACAAACGGTAGTGTTTTTTTAATTATGGGAAGTTTAATCATTGGGTTTTTAGCCAGTGATAAAGAAGCAATGGGAATTAAACCTTTTACAACGGATATTTTTAAAGGATTTTTAGCCATTTTTCTATTGGATATGGGAATTGTATGTGGAAAGAAAATAGGTGACTTTTTAAAAGGGGGTTGGTTTACTGCATTATTCGCCATTTTAATTCCTTTAATCAACGGAATTGTTGTAGCCATTTTGAGTGGATTTATAACACAATCCAACGGTGACCGATTTATGTTTGCTGTTCTAGCGGCCAGTGCCTCTTACATTGCCGTACCGGCAGCGATGAAAATGGCTGTACCCAAAGCTAATCCCGGGATTTTTGTTCCCATGGCATTAGCAGTGACTTTCCCATTCAATATCACCATTGGGATGCCTATTTATTTGGCAATAATAGAAGCGTATTAACCTACTAAATCTTTTAAATGTACCCGTAAGGCTTTGACAGAAATACTAATTTCCCAAAACGAAATTCCTAAGGAAATGAGCAGCATCAAAAGACTACCTCCAAAAAGAATAATACCCGGCATTTGATATTCAAAAAACAATACTAACATTGCAAAAACAGATAGAAATAAGCTGAGTACACCAGCCAATTGCATATAGCGAATCAATGTTAATCGCAGATTTAAATTTGCAATTTCAATCAAAATGCTTTTGTTTTCTTTTTCATCATAGGTCTTTTTTAAACCCCGTACAATTTGTGCAATGGTTAAAAAGCGGTTGGTATACGCCAATAAAATCAACGAAGTAGCAGAAAAGAGTAAGGCGGGAGTGTCGATAGTGAGGGTCATTTTTTTCGTTTCAGGTTTCAGGTTTCAGGTTCAAAGTTCGTTAATCTTCATACATTAGTCAATAATTAAATTGAAAATTAATTTGTAAAAATCAGAACTTTTACGAAGTTTAAAACTCTATTAATTAAATCAATAAGAATTTATTTTAATTTAGGCCATTCAATTGAACCAAATTCAAAATCAGATAGCTTCGGGATAGTGCTTTTTACATAAGGAAAATTATAAATTAAATTCTCATTAGACTCCGGATCTATTTTGTTTATAATGATTTTTTTTTCTCGAAAATTTATTTGTTTGAAGTATCGAAAATAATCGTTTTTGTCAGTTTCGTTGTGATAAAGTAAGTCAAAATCATAATTATCATAGACAAAACTAAAAAAATAATCGATTTTATTTCGACGAATAAGTAACAAGATTGAATTATCTTCCTCATTGTAATTAAATACTGCTACATAAATTAATTGAGGATTATTCTCCGAATCATTTGCCTCAAAAGTTATTTTTTTTGAAATACATTCTTTAATGATTTGATTTTCATCATAAAAATAAATGGTTGTTTGTATGGAACTGAAAGATTCACCTTTTTCTAAAGTACAATAGGCTTTATCCAACGTACCATTTTTATCAAAATCACAGCTAAACTCTCTGAATCTGGAAATTCCATGCTGCGAAAAAGCAAATGAAGTCGATAAAATGTAACAAAAAGCAAAAATATATTTCATTTCTAATAGACTATACAATACAATACGTTAAAAATCTTAAAATATTGCCATAAAAAAAACCTGCAAGTTTCCACTCACAGGTTTTACTAATCACTAATTACTAGTTACTTATTACTTTTACTTAATCATCTCGAAACTTCGCTTCACAAAAGCTGTCAATTCCTCGCCTTTCAACAATCCTTGCGAGATTTTGGCTAAGTCCATCGCTTGTTTGACCAGATGTTCCTGAGCTGATTTGTCTTCTGTTGAAAGTATTGTCGATGCCAAATTCGAGTTGGTATTCACCACCAAATTATACATTTCCGGGAAGTTACCCATTCCAAACATTCCACCGCCACCGGTTTGACTCATTTCTTTCATTCTTCGCATGAATTCCGGTTGCGTAATCATGAAGGGTGCTGCATTGCTATCCATGGCTTCTAATTGAACGGTATATGTTGCTTTAGGAACCAATTCTTCTAAAACTGTTTTCAATTTGGTTGATTCTTCTTCTGATAATTTTGAAATCTGTGTGTCTTCTTTTTGAATCAATTTGTCAATGTGATCGGAATCGACACGAACAAACGTCAAGTTTTCATTATCGGCTTCTAATTTTTGAATTAAATGGGATACAATCGGACTGTCTAACAACAATACTTCATACCCTTTTTCTTTAGCTATGTCGATGTAGCCGTGTTGTGCTTCTTTGTTGGATGCATATAACACCACCACTTTTCCGTTTTTGTCGGTTTGATTGGCAGCAATTTTTTCTTTTAATTCAGCTAACGTGAAATACTTTTCATCAACAGTTGGATACAACACAAATTCGCCTGCTTTTTCATAGAATTTCGGTTCAGACAGCATTCCGTATTCCAACACAATTTTAATGTCATTCCATTTTTGTTGAAAATCTTCTCGGTTTTCGTTGAATAACGATTTCAATTTATCCGCTACTTTTCGGGTAATGTAGTTGGAAATCTTTTTCACATTGCCATCCGATTGCAAATACGAACGCGAAACATTCAAGGGAATATCCGGAGAGTCAATCACTCCGCGAAGCATCACTAAAAATTCAGGTACAATGCCTTCCACATTATCGGTTACAAAAACCTGATTTTGGTACAATTGAATTTTGTCTTTTTGAATTTGTAAATCCGCCGACATTTTTGGGAAATATAAAATTCCGGTCAAATTAAATGGATAATCCACGTTCAAATGAATGCTGAACAACGGATCTTCAAATTGCATCGGATATAATTCGCGGTAGAATTCTTTATAATCTTCGTCTTTCAATTCCGTTGGGGCTTTGGTCCAAGCCGGAGTAGGGTTGTTGATGATGTTATCAACTTCAACTTCCTCTGCTTTAAAGTCTTCCGGAGCATCTTCCGGTTTGGGAAGGCTTTCTTTTTTGGTTCCGAATTTAATCGGCACCGGCATGAATTTGTTGTATTTTTTTAACAATTCACGGATTTTGAATTCTTCTAAGAATTCGGTAGAGTCATCGGCGATGTGTAAAATGATTTCGGTACCACGTTCTGTTTTGTCATGAGGAACTAAAGTGAATTCCGGGCTTCCATCACACGTCCAGTGAGCAGCCGGTTCGTCTTTATAGGATTTGGTGATGATTTCCACTTTGGAAGCCACCATAAAAGCAGAGTAGAAACCAAGTCCAAAATGACCAATGATACCTGAATCTTTGGCAGAATCTTTGTATTTTTCTAAAAATTCTTCAGCACCGGAGAATGCTACTTGGTTAATGTATTTTTCTACTTCATCAGCTGACATCCCTAAACCTTGATCGATGATGTGGAGTTTTTTGTTGTCCTTATCGATTTTAACTTCAATTTTCGGATTGCCGTATTCCACTTTGGCTTCACCAATGCTGGTTAAGTGTTTTAATTTTAAAGTAGCATCGGTTGCATTAGACACTAATTCACGAAGAAAAATTTCGTGATCACTGTATAAAAACTTTTTAATTAAAGGAAAGATGTTTTCTACAGAAACATTAATTTTTCCGGTTGTCATATTTTGAATTTTAAGTTAAACATTATTACTATCTCCCTATACAAAAGCAATACCAATTCAATCAACCTGACAAATTGACGTAGAGATTAATTTCTATATCTACTTATTTTTTTTGAAAAAACTTTAACAAATATTTTGTTTAAATAATTTTGATAAAAGTTAAACAAAGCAGTATCTTTACAGTCAATAAATTAGACCAATAATGACAGCAACAAAGAAAGCATCATCAAAGAAAAAGCCGATTACCGACGATGAAATTATAAGCGTATACATGGATCAGGTGTTACAACACAATGCAGAACCTAAAAATGTATATCAATTTTGTCAAGAAAATAAAATCGTAGAAAGTGATTTTTATGCTTTTTATGGCTCGTTGGAAGCATTGAAACAAGACATTTGGTTGAAATTTTTTGAAAATGTAAAAAATACAGTGGAGACGGATAAGAATTATGATACTTATTCTAACAAAAACAAATTACTTACGTTGTATTTTTCATTGATTGAAATTTTGACATTAAACAGAAGTTATGTGGTGTTCGCTTTGAAGGAAGAAAAGAACATGTTGAAAAATTTACAACAATTAAAAACTTTTCGAAACCATTTTAAAAGTTTTATCGTAGATATGATGAACACGCAGACTTCGGAAGAGGATTTTAAAGTCAACAAGATTGCAAAACCGCTTTATGTAGAAGGTGCTTGGGTTGAGTTCTTATTTATATTGAAATTTTGGTTGGACGATACTTCCAAAGGATTTGAAAAAACCGATGTGATGATTGAAAAAGCAGTAAAAGCTACTTTTGATGTGTTAGACACCACTCCATTGGACAGTTTAATGGATTTGGGAAAATTTGTTTGGAAAGAAAAATTTAATTAATAGCCGTTGAAAACTTTAGATAAAATACCAACCAACAAAATTGAACGTGCCGGGCAATTGGTGAAAACCGGTTTGAAAGTAGGAGGGAACTACATAGCCTATTACGGTGAAAAAGTGGTGAATCCAAGTTTGACTAAAGATAAATTGAACGAGAATAATGCAGAGGATATCTATGACGGACTCAAAAACCTGAAAGGAAGTGCGTTGAAAGTGGCACAAATGCTGAGTATGGAGAAAAACATTATGCCAAAAGCCTATGTGGAAAAGTTTTCGTTGGCACAATTTTCGGTGCCGCCGTTGAGTGCTCCCTTGGTAAGAAAGACATTTAAAAATTATTTGGGAAAATATCCTGAACAACTATACGATTCGTTTACGCCTGATTCAATTAATGCGGCCAGCATCGGTCAGGTGCACAAAGCCGCAAAGGATGGGAAAAATCTTGCTGTGAAAATTCAATATCCGGGCGTAGCGGAAAGTATTAGTTCAGACTTGGCAATAGTGAAACCTTTTGCTATTAAGATGTTCAACCTCCAAGGAAAAGATTCGGAGAAATATTTCAAGGAGGTTGAACATAAATTAATGGAAGAAACAGATTATGAGTTGGAATTAAAGCAAGGAAAATTTATCTCCGAAGCGTGTGCAATGATACCGAATTTGAGATTTCCAACCTATTATGAAGAGCTTTCGTCAAAGCGAATTTTAACGATGGATTGGATGGAAGGTGAGCATTTGTCAGAGTTTACGTCCCACAATTCGGATAAAGCTAAAGGAGATAGATTAGGACAAGCATTATGGGATTTTTATATGTATCAAATGCATCATTTAAAACAAGTGCACGCCGATCCACACCCAGGAAATTTTCTAATTGATGAGAATGCGAATTTGATTGCGATTGATTTTGGTTGTATCAAACAAGTTCCGGAGGAATTTTATGTGCCTTATTTTGAATTGGCAAGACCGGAAGTGATTGGAAATCCAAAGTTATTTAATGAGAAGTTATTTGAATTAGAAATATTGCGGACTGATGATTCACCTAAAGAAATTGAGTATTTCACAGGATTATTTCATCAATTGTTGAGTTTATTTACGCAACCGTTTCACGGTGATTTCTTTGATTTTTCAGATGAAAAATTTTTTGGAGCGATTGCAAAAATGGGCGAGGAGTTTTCGAAAGACACCCAATTGCGAAAAATGAACGGAAACAGAGGTTCAAAACACTTTTTATACATTAACAGAACGTTCTTTGGTTTATATAATGTTTTACACGATTTAAAAGCAAGAGTGAAGACCAAAGAATTTGAAAAATACATTCCCAACTAAATTTTAGTTGTTTATATAAAGTTTGTTTATTTATTGGTTAGGTTGACAAGAGCGACACTCCACGTTTGAGTTTTGTCGCTCTTGTTCTTTTTTAGAAATTCATAAACAACGTAATTGTGAATGGAACACGGATTCAACGGATGAAATTGATGCAATTGGATTTTGATAGCTTTGCTATAATAGATGAAAATGGATTTACTTAGTATTTATTTTCTTTGAAACACTAATCTGCCAAAAATCTTCTCCCATTGACTAATTGCCTAATGCCCAAACCAACGCTTTCTCTTTCGTAGCCCGATAAATGGTATGATGCTTTTCTTTAGGTTCGTTGGAATATGTCCATTTTAAGTTAGTAGGATTTACTTCAGTCAGGATTTTCGCTAATTCTTTTGTGTGTTTTGCGATGTCTTTCGCATTGGAACCGGCAAACCAAAATTGTTTGGGAGATGTAGGAAACTGAGCCAAATTGGATTTTGCGTTTTTAACCAAATGTTGATTATTCCACCACAGCGAAGGATCCATCGCAATATAAAAATCAAACATATCGGGATGGTTAAATAGCGTTTCTACGATGAAAAGTCCGGCTAGTGATTCACCAATGATTCCTTTTTCAGCTTTGGTGCGGTAGCGTTTCTCTACTTCTTTAAAAAGTTCTTTGTTCATAAAAGTTCTAAACTTTTCTGCACCGCCAATTACCGGTGCAACTTTCTTGTCTTCTTCCACTTCGGTAGGACCGGAAAGGTCTCTGCGACGCACCGTGTTTTCAATACCAACTAAAATGACTGGTTTGATTCGTTTACTTTCGATTAGCTGTGCCAACGTATTGGCAATATGCGGAAAATCTTCCTTGATACCACCATCAGGCATATACAAAACAGTCAGAGAGTCACTACTTTTTTTATAATTTGGTGGTGTCCACACATTGATTGTTCGAGTTTCACTCAGTATTTTGGATTCTATTGTAAACGAATCGTGAGTTGGAATCGGATCTTGCGGTTGAGCATTGTTTTGGCAAGCGATTAATAATAAACAGGCTAAGAATACATAAATGTTTTTCATATATTTATATTTTAATTATATTAGACGGTATAAACTTTTATAGACCTACTTTTTAATTATCAATTCAAAACTAACCGGAGATGTTTCTTTTAAAACTTGACTGTAGGAAAGTTTTCCGTCATAAGAATAATAATGTTTTTCAACGACAAGTCCATCTGGAAAGTTTTTTTTCTCTCTCCAAACCTCAAACGCAAGCGGTTCGTTAAAAAAGGGTTTCATCTTGATATTTGTATCTACTAAATAGATTTCATAACCAATTTTTTTGCGTTTTGCTCTTTTAGGATTTAATGAGGAAAGTTTTATTTGAGTATATTTCTTTTCACCTATTATTGTATCGTTCATTTTAGAAAAAAAATAATGCTCTTTAGCTATATTTTTTCCACTCCAATTAGTTGTGAGGGAGTCCGGAATAACAACTTTCCCCGGGCTTTTATAATTTCCTTCCAAATTTAGCATTATCGTCATTTTGTTATTGTCTCGGAAATAGAATTTCATGGTGTCTTTTTCAAGATTATAAGTAACAGCATGAAAATGATTATTTTCGCTGTTGGTATAAAAGTGTTGAATCTTTCTAGTATTATTTTTTACGGAAATATTTTCATAAACTAACCGATAATCAAATTGATAGGTTTCGTTAAAATGAATAAAAAGCCAGGTTATAAATAAAAAAGTAGTTTTCATTTCTTTTATTTTCTTTTGTAATCTTGAGCTGCAATTTAATAGTTTTTACTAGAAAAGTAAAAAAAAACCTAGTTTCTAGGAGTCACTTTTAAAATTATATAGTATTTTATTTTATGGAAATCACACCCCAAACTGCGTTAAATGATGGTTCAAATGTTTATAAAATAAAACATTCCATTCCTTGGAGGACATTTTTCCAAACGAGTGGTTTTCTTTTCCTTCAAAATACGATTCGCCCAATTCTTGACATTTGCGAACATACGCAATGAGTTTTGCTTTTTCTGTTTCAAAATCTTTTGATCCCACTATAACAAACTCAGGAGAAGTCCGACTGTTTTTGGGATAAGGTTTTTCTCCCGTTACCATTTTTTTAATGAAAGTCTTTAACATAAAACCCATTATTAAGCCGGGTTTTTTAAACTTTTCGGGTTCAAATGTATACGAATAAGCGACATTGCAATGAGCAAGCATTTGGTCGGCATTCATTTTTCCCCATAATGGTTGCTGGGTAGGAGTGATTTGATTGATGCGGCTTATTAATTCTTGGGTTACTTCTGGAGTAAAAATGTTTTTGGTCATAAAATTACTGTTTTATCTTTTTTGAAATAGCTAAATAGAAAAAATAATTATACAAATTAAACAAATAAAAATAGTAGAACTCACCAGAGAAAAAATCTTTGAATTACTTTTTTGATCTTTTGAATATTTTTTATTTAATTTATTGAGAAAGTTTCTACCTTCTACTTTTCTTGTTTCCACATCTTTAATTTCCAGTATTTTATCCAAATTTGAATTTCTATAACTGCTATTTTTTATAGGTACAAAGTCAATTGTTTTAGTGTTTTCTTTTAATGTAAAAACACTAGTAATTGTTAAAATAACAATAAATAAAAGTGAAGTTTTTAATCTTAGGTTTCTCATCTAATTTAAGTTATTATACTTCGGTATATAAAGTCTATTAAGTTAGTAATAAATATAAAAAACAAAAACAACTACTTTATAATAGTTTTATTAAGAGGTCTTTAAAGTTTACCTAATACATATATTCAGTTATTGTGCTTTTTTTTTCGCCGTTACAATCGTGTGAATATCAAACTCCGTTTTCGAAGTTTTATACTTCACTTTAAACGTATTTATTTCTTCAAATTGAAAACGATTCAATTGTTGTAAAATGTCTTCTAATTTGTGGTAATAAAAATAAACACGTCCGCTGCTACCCACTTTAAAATCAGATTTTTCAGGATCGCCTTCTACAAAACTTAAATAAATCAAGCCATTTTCGTTTAATAAATCATATGTGTTTGCAATTAGTTCGTTGCACTCCGTTTGCGATAAATAGGGCAAACAAAACCCACCAATAATGCCGTCATAGTGTGTGTCAAGCGAGTGAATGTCTCGACTATCCATTACCGCAAAATCTGCTGTTGGGTTGTTTTGCTTTGCTAGTTCAATCATATTGGGTGCAATATCAATTCCAAATATGTCAAAGTCCGGTCTTTTTGACAAAATATATTTCGTGATGTTGCCTGGTCCGCAACCAATTTCCAACAGTTTGGCTTTGGGTTTGTCAATTGTTTTGCAAATAAAATCGTACGTATCATTATACAAGTCTAATTCCATAAACTTGTCTTGGTATAGTGAAGCAATGTTGTTCCAAGTGTGAAATGTTTCCTTGTATTTGTCCATTGTTTGGTGTTTTATTTTCTTTTTGGAGATAGAAAATAGTTGAATAGTATGGAGATTAAGAGCTAATGTTTGCTCTAGCGTTGGTTATTCTAGTTTTGAAAAGGTATCATAGCTTAAAAAGTCCTTTCTGCTTATGGTAAATAATGGTACTCCGTTTTCATCTAAAATGATGCCTATAGTTTCGTCATTTTTTGGAAAATAAATTTGGTATTTGGCACCATTGTTTAGTAAAATAGTATAGTTGTCAATTGTTCTTTCAGTTGATCCCTGATGACCCATACCTGTTTGAATAAAAGTATGTTGGACTGTATTTCCTGAAATCTCTTTTATAGTAATTTTTTTTTGCAAAAAAGTAATTTCATATTTGTCTCCCTCTAAGTTAACTGCTTTCCATTTGCCTTGATAATCTTCAGAGCTTCCGCAAGAGTAAAGTAAGAGAAGTAAACAGTTCACTAAAACTAATTTTATTTTTTCCATGGTATAATATAAAAAATTATGGATAATATAAAGTACACTTTTCTAGTTTGGGTGTCACAATCATAAACAATTTGTTTATTAAATTCTTCCAAAGATAGAAAATAGTTGCATAAGTTGGGTTGGTTTGTTGCGAGGTGTGGAGACATCTTTGAGCGGGGAGACTTACCTGAATACCAAAGCCTTTCAAAAGTATATACAGTATATGACTAATATATAAATTGCAGTAAATTAAACAGAGTTTATCGTGCCTTTTAAAAACAATAAGTAGGGATAAAATATAAACCCAATGACCATGCATACACATGGTCATACAGTTTCGGGTTTACTAAATAGGAAGTAAGTTACTTTATAGGGCTTCCAAAAAATGAACTTTTGCTACACTGTCCTAAGTAGGCACAGTTGTAGTTATCTAATTTGTTGTACTTCAAAGAAGGTTTTGGTAGCAAACGAGTCGATGGCTACAGTAGGTTGGTAGTTTTGTACATAAATTTCCACAGTACCGCCAGCGGCTAAGTTCACCATGCAATTAATGTTTCTGTGAACAGGACCATTGTTGTAATGGTTTCCGGTAGTTTCTTGATATAATGTACCGTTAACATACACACCAATGGAGTAAAATTGGCCATTGCTTTGGTTGTCTGTATGAAACCCGGCATTCACTTGATAGATTCCGGCAGTAGCAGCCGTAAATGTACCACCTGCAAATTCAGATTTTGTATCAATAACCGTGGTGTCAAAATTTATTTTTTCCCATCCTGTAATGCCCAACGTCTGATTAGCACTCAAGTTAATTCGCATAGCTGATAGTGTAGTCAAAGGATTAGGAACCCAAGAAGCATTTCCGGTAGCATCACTTTGCAAAATATAATTAGCTGTAGCTCCGTTTGTCATTTGAAAAGTGGTGGTAGTGGTATTTCCTGCCACGTTCACACTCGTGCCATTGTCAGTGATAATTCCGTCTACTAGGGTAGTGCCATCCCACTTCGGAACTGCATTTGCCGTAACGGAAGAAACTTGCGGATCGGTTTCGGTAACAGTCAATGCACTCGGGTTTACCCAAGATAATACGCCCGTTGCATAGGTTTGCAAAATTTGAGTATCAGCACCTCGAGTCGCCGGAAATTGATATCCAGTTCCGGTAGGATCACCAATTTGGAAAGTACTGTTTGTTCTTAGAATTCTAGTGGGAGCAAATTCTCCATAAATCAATGAAGTGGCCGGTGTTGAATTTGTATTTGAAATATATAATTTATTTGAACCAGTTTCTGCCAAACCTGCTTGATAACCTAAGGCTACATTTCCTGATCCGGCTGCAACGTTCAGTAAGGCACTATGTCCTACAGCTGTATTATTTGTACCAGTAGTGTTTGTTAAAGCGTTATATCCAACAGCTACGCTTCGAGCGGTAGCAGCATTGGCATCTAAAGCATTTGCTCCAATAGCAGTGTTTTGAGCACCCGTTGAAAAGCCACCTGCATTATACCCAACAAATGTTCCATCCGATGATGTTGCTGCAAAACCTGCATCACGTCCAACTGCTGTATTGCGGGAACCAGCACTGTTGTTGTTTAATGAACCTGCACCTACAGCTGTGTTATTTGTCGCCCCAGCATTACCTTGTAAAGCATTCCAACCTACAGCTGTATTGTTAGAACCGGAGTTGTTAAATAAAGCATGCCATCCGATTCCAGTTGAATTACTTGCAGTTGAAGTTGCACCAAACATGGCTTCCCAACCAATCACGGTGTTGGCACTTCCGTTGTTTCTTCCAAGTGATCGCTCACCAATAGCAACATTTTGAACTCCTGAGGTCGCTGTAGAATGTGCCTGATATCCCATTGAAGTATTTGAAGCTCCGGTTGTAAGAGCGGATGATGCTTGTGTTCCTACCGCGGTATTAAAACTTGCTCGATTATTATTTAATGCTTGAAATCCTAAAGCGGTATTATCCGATCCTACCAAGTTGTTTCGTAAAGTTTGGAATCCTATTCCGGTATTGTTGCTACCCGTGGTATTTCCTCGCATTGCCTCAAAGCCAACTCCGGTGTTGTTGTTGCCGCTGGAATTGGTTCGTAATGCTTCAAATCCAAGAGCAGAGTTGGCACTTCCGGTGTTTAATGTTAGTGCACTATTTCCAACACCCGTGTTTTGTATTCCGGTGGTATTGGTGGCTAAAGTACCGTTTCCAACGGCAACATTATTGTCGCCTGTGTTGAGTACCAAAGCATTATTTCCAAAAGCGGAACTATTTGTTGCTGTACCTGCTGTTAATGCTCCAACTCCAAACGAGGTGCTAGTTGTAGCTATTTTTCCTGCTGCCACATTATTTCTTCTAAAAGCAACATCCACATTATTTCCTGCTGCAGTTCCCATAAAATTAACATTGTCTACAATATCGGTATTTCCTGTAATTTGCCAACCTGAACCACCTGTGGCTATTCTTATCCAAGGGCCTGTAGCCGTGCTTAGATAATAAAATCCCGGGGTTACATCACCGGTTGTGGCGGTATTGTAAACTAATTCAGATATTGTTCCTGTTGAAATGGTTACTGTTGTTGTATTCACTAATGCCACTCTTGGAATCAAAAGCCCTTCATCAGTTGAAGTAATTTCTAAAGCTGCTGTTGGAGTGGTTGTCCCTATTCCAACTTGTGCATTTATACTATTTACTACTGAATTAAAAAATAATAGTGTGAATAAGATTTTAAAGTTTTTCATAACTGTTTTTGTTTTCACCTTTCGTGACATGCTCTCTTTTGCTTCTAAGAAAATATTTAGTAGAAAAAACAAATTAAAAATACCTCTCAGTTAAGAGAGGCATTTTAATTTGCTTAAATTATAAAACTTAATTTTTAATCATTCGTATACTTCTCGTTTCTTCTCCTTGTGTTACAATCACATTGTAAACTCCGGATGGATATTGATTACCGAATTGGTAGTTGGTAACGTCTTGAGCTTTTACCTCTCTCACTTCTAAAAGTCTTCCTGCCATGTCATACACGGTCAAGCTTACTGCTTCAGTGTTGGATGTTCTCACATCAAGGGTAAAGCTTGTTGCAAATGGGTTTGGATATGCTACTGCTTTGAATTCATTCACAGTATCTGCATCCACTCTTGAAACCTCGTCTGTTCTACCAACTCCACCAGGAGTAATGATACTACACGATTTTCCATAAGGTCCCCAAACACCGTTTAATCGAATTGAAACGCGTACGGTATACATCTCTCCCGGTACTAAACCTGTGAAATTATTCAATGTAACTGTTCTTGTGGCTCTGTCTACTGTTTGGTTGTATGCTAAACTTACGTTTTCCAATAAGAATCGGTATTGTTCAACACCAGGGTAAGATTCTGCAAATAATGTTTCTGTGTTAGAACTTACTAAGTACTCATCACATTGTGCATCTTCCAAGCCAACAGTTGGGAACATAGGCGTAGTAATGTTACAAACAGCACCATATGATAAATACGTTCCGTCTGTATTTCTAACTGCTACTTCCACATTGTAAGTGGTATTGAATTCTACAGTAGCCAAATTAGTCATTCTAAAATCTCTAATCGGACGGTCAATGGTTTGTACATCGATTGGATTCAACGTATTCGTTACTCTGAATCGGTAACCCGTTGCAAAAGGTACAATATCAGCAAAAATTGAATTGTTCAAGTTACTGATAGCGGTATTACACTGAGAAGCTTGAATTTGCGTAGTGGTATCCGGTGTAGAAACAGTACATGGTGTGCCGTAGAACGGTTGCCATACATTATTGATTCTCACAGAAACTTCAACCGAATATTCGGTTGCAAAAGCATAGCTTGTTAATTGTGTAAAACGGAAAACACGTAAAGCTCTGTCAATGGTTTGTACTTCATTGGTTGATAAATTGGTTACTCTAAAACGGTATCCTTGTGCTCCCGCTACCAAGTTGGCATAAACATAACTGTCAATGGTTGGTAACGTTATTCCACACTGTGCCGGTTGAACAACCGATACTATTGGCGTACAACCATTATCGATGATGCCATCACAATCGTTGTCCCGACCATCGTAGCAGATTTCGGTCGCTCCCGGATAAACTGTGTCGTTAGTGTCGTCGCAGTCGCCCCCAACGGCTACATAGCCAATTGGTTGGTCAACAGCTAAAAGTGTGTCATTATCATCACCAAAACCATCGTCATCATTGTCAGCATACCAAAGAACAGGTGGAGGAGCTAATGTTGTTAACGAAGCAGTACCTGGGGAAGAGAATTGGTTCGTTTCAGTATTATATTGATATAAATAAAAAGTATAGTTTGTGCTTGGTGATAGCCCTGGAATATTAAATCCAAAAGGACTAGCTCCGCCACCATCACCTGCTGTTTCACCAAAATTATATTCTGTTGCAGTTGTTGGATCTACAGGAGCTGTTGCAGTTGGTGAATAAAATAATCTGTAGACAATGTTACCATCAACATTATTTGGACCGCAAGCTAAAAATGCTGTTGTTGCAGTTGGGTTAAATGCTACAAATCCAACTGGTTGAGCCGGTGGTGGAGGGAAAGCAAAATTCACTGTATAAGTCAATTGTACTGAAGGATCCTCGGCTGTAACTAATACAGTTGCACTACCTGGTAAAGTAGAAGCTTGTGTAATTACAGCTGATGCTAAACCATCGTTTGGTGTAGCTGATGTTATTTGAGGAATATCAATAGTACCGAATGGTATGTTATAAGTGTATGAAAGTTGAGAAGAATCAAATCCATCTACTGATGCAAAATCTACCTGTAAATCACTTAAAGTAGCATCTGTGCTTACACCTGGATTATTCCAAAAATACACATTATCTAAATAGATGTCAATTGGTGTTGTACTTCCTGGTCCATTTGCAGCAAATTTCATTTGTATCACATTATCCCATGTCATACCAATAAATAGACTTTTAGGCAAATCAACGCTAACCCATTGACCCTGAACATGATTGATAGTTACTAAAAATTCACCAGCACCAGTACCTGCGTTAATAGGGCTTACTTGAACTATTGCTGTGGATGTAGGTGCATTTGTCCAAAGGTCAACATGCAAAAATTCCATAGAAGACAAATCAGTTCCTGTAAGTTCAGTTCCTTGATAATTAAAATTAGGATAATGTAAGATGTTATTACCAGAACCTGATACAGCTTCAAAAGCAGTATTGACTAAAGTATGGCCTGATTGTCCCCAGTTAGGATCATAATTAGTTGCAATGTTTGTATATGTATCACTATAAACCGAAACTACATTAGCAGAATTCCGTGTTGGAATTGGTGCATTAGTTGTTGGTGGAACCAAAACCGGTGGAGGAGCTAATGTGGTATTTGTTGATGAAGCAGGAAGAGAATATGCTGATGTTACAGTATTATATTGATATAACCAAAAAGTATAATTCGTTGCTGAATCAAGACCTCCCAAAGCAAAACCAAATGCATTTGCACCATTTGCATCTCCAGGAGTACTACCAAACATATATTCTGTAGCAGTTAAAGGATCAACTGGTGCTGTTGCAGTTGGTGAATAAAATAATTTATAAACAATATCACCACCTGTATTATTTGATCCTACTGCTAAAAAAATACTTGATGAAGTCGGACTGACTGCAACAAATCCCACCGGCTGCGGTAATAAAGAACCTGAAAGAGTTGTTGCCGTTACTGCATTAGGAGAGGAGTATAAATCTGTTGTAGAATTATATTGGTATAACCAAAAAGTGTATTCTGTACCTGAAGTTAATCCCGTTAAGGTGAATCCAAATGCACTGAAACCATTTCCATCTCCCGGAGTACTACCAAAAGAGTATTGAGTTGCGGTTAATGGGTTTCCAGGAGCAGTTGCTGTTGGTGAGTAAAATAGGCGATATTCAATTTCTCCACCTACTTGATTAGGCCCAATAGCTAAAAATACACTCGAAGATGTCGGTGTATTTGCCACAAAACCAACAGGTTGTGCTGGAGGAGTTTCACCGCCTCCACCTTCGTTTAGAATAAGTTCAACATCATCAATATAAACAGCTTCAGTTGTATTGACTCCCATATTAGCCATATGAAAATTAAGTTGAGCGTTGTTATTAGTTGACGTAGCGTTAAATGTATAACTGTAAGTAGTCATCGTAGTGGTTAAAGCAACAGCATTATTTCTGAATTGATCATTCCAAATACCTGTATTTTGAATATTAACAGACATGGTTCTGTTTGCAGCTGCACGTGCTTTGAAGGTTAACGTGTATGACTCACCTCCTGTAAATGACAAGTTTGTTTGTTTGAGTTCCGTGTCCCAAGGATTTCCTGCAGCATTTGCAGTGCTGTAAAAAGCTTCTCCTGAAGCAACTACTCCAGGGGGGCCAAAAACCCAACCTGTAGTTCCATTTTCAAAATCACCATTGGTGAGTAAGTTCTGTGAAATTCCTATCATTGATAAGAATAACATAATAAGTAAAGTAAATTTTTTCATTATTAAATTGATTTTTTAGACATTCAAATTTAATTTTATAATATATACAATAGTTTTTTTATAACTGTACAAAAACTATACAGCCAATTAAAACGTTTTCGTTGATTCTATTTCAACTGTAATAGCTGTATTTCAAGGCTTCATAGAGTAGCTAATTTATTTTGTTTCTGTGCATTTAAAATTTTGCAAAAAATATAATGTTGTGTTTTTGTATTGGTGAAAAAAGCTTTATTCTTACAAAAAGATATTGTGAAATTATTTATTATTGAATTTATTAGGGGCATAATTATGCTATATTTAATAAATGAGTAGTTTAATTATTGAATTAATAAATTTATTTTCATCAATAATTTAATTAAAAAGTTATCAAAATCGGAGTAATATTTTTCTTTTCATGTGAACTTCTTAATATTGCAATAACAGATTTATTCAAAATTTGGTATTCACTCAAATAGTTTTACTTTTTTAGAATTATTATAGTTTTATTCATAACTTACTCTAAATTTGAAACTCAAACACAACCTTCTTTTTATGCTACAAGTTAACCATGTTTCATTCTCCTATGATAAGAACGAAATCATTAAAAAGGTCAATTTTTCTCTTGAAAAAGGTAAAAACTTAGCAATGATTGGTGAAAGCGGTTGTGGAAAGAGCACACTTTTGAAACTCATTTATGGCCTTTATGATGTAAATGAAGGAAAGATTTTTTGGAATAATCAGGAAGTACTCGGACCCAAATTTCACCTCCTACCCGGAATGTCATTTATGAAGTATTTAGCTCAAGATTTTGATTTGATGCCTTTTATAACCGTTGCAGAAAATGTAGGTAAATACCTTTCCAATTTTTATCCCGACGAAAAAAAGAAACGCATTGCTGAATTGCTCGAAATCGTAGAAATGACTGAGTTTGCTAACATCAAAGCTAAATTCCTAAGTGGTGGACAAATGCAACGGGTAGCTTTAGCAAGGGTTTTGGCACTTGAACCGGAAGTTCTATTGCTAGATGAGCCGTTTAGTCACATTGATAATTTTAGAAAAAACAGCTTACGCAGAAAATTGTTTACCTACTTAAAAAGTAAAAATATAACCACCTTAATTGCCACCCATGACAGTACCGATGTGCTTTCCTTTGCCGATGAAGTACTTGTTATGCAACATGGATTAATAGTGGCAGAAAATTCCCCAAATGAATTGTATCAAAATCCTACTTCAAACTATGTTGCTTCACTTTTTGGCGATGTAAACGAAATTCCAGGTTACTATTTTGATAGAGAAGAAAATCAATTATTATATCCTCATCAATTAAAAATAGTGACAAATTCAAATTTAAAGGTTATAGTATCTAATGCCTACTTTCGTGGAAACTATTACTTAATTGAGGCAAATTATCCTGAAGGAATTTTATACTTTGAAAACGAAAATCACGTAGAATCTCACACGATTTTGTTTTTATCAAAAAATTAACCCTGAAATTTTTTTAACTTCAGGGTTAATTGTTGACTATTGTCAGTTATCTGTTATAAATTATCATTTTCTTCCGACAACTCTTCACATTCATCTATTTCAAATACTTCTCTAAAAACTGGTCTTGTTCCCACAACAGGTGTAAAATATTATCTTTGGCTACATAACCGTGGCTTTCTTTTGGTAAAATAACCATTCTAACCGGAGCACCAAGATTTTTTAATGCTTGAAAATAACGCTCGGTTTGTAAAGTAAATGTTCCCGGGTTGTTATCGGCTTCGCCATGTGTTAACAATAATGGAGTTTTCATTTTGTTGGCATTCATAAAAGGCGACATAGTGTTGTAAACTTCAGGAACATCCCAATAATTACGTTGTTCGCTTTGAAAACCAAATGGAGTTAAAGTTCGGTTATAAGCTCCACTTCGTGCTATTCCACACGCAAATAAGTTGGAATGAGTCAACAAATTGGCTGTCATAAATGCACCATACGAATGTCCGCCAACACCCACTTTTGTTCTGTCTATATAGCCTAGTTTATCAACTGCATCAATCGCAGCTTCTGCATTTGCAACCAATTGCTCAATGAATGTGTCGTTTGGTTCAGTAGTTCCTTCACCAATAATTGGAAACGAGGCATCATCTAAAACGACATAACCCCTTGTTACCCAATATACAAACGAACCATAGTATGGAAACGTAAATTCATTTGGATTTTTATCGCTTTGACCGGCTGAATTTTTGTCCTTGTATTCAGCTGGATAAGCCCAAATCAAAAGCGGTTTTTTCTCTTTTTTCGATTTGTCATAACCAACCGGAAGGTATAACGTTCCGGATAATTCAACACCGTCTTTGCGTTTGTATTTAATCACTTCTTTGTGAACATTTTCAATACTCGCAAATGGATTTTTAAAATGGGTTAATTGTGTTAATTTCCCTTTTGATTTAAAATTTCTGTAGTAATAATTAGGATATTCATTTTTTGACTGAATCATAACCAACGCTTCGCCTTTTTTTACGTCTTCCACCGACAGGATATCTTCTTTTCTGTCTTTATAAGTTGATTGATATAAACGTTTGGTTTTTAGCGTGCTCAAGTTAAATTCATCAATAAACGGAAATTGACCTTCTTTTGTAAATCCATCACCAATTAAATAAGCTTTATCATTATCCAAGGTTAAAACAAATTTACCATATTGGTTTTTCTTTGTTTCAAAATTCCCCGGATCCGAATAAATATCTTGGTAATTTCTATCCCAAATCACTTTTGGAGCTTGTGAAGGATTAGACGGGTTTATGATATAGGTTTTAGCATTTCGAGTATCATACCAATAATCAGAAAGAATGGCGATGTTGTCATTCCCCCAAGTTATTCCCCCAAATCGTTGTTGTGTTTTGGCTAAAGATGTTGGATTCGCAGTAAAAGGAGCTTCCCATAAAAATACTTCGTCTCTAAAGTCAACTTTATTGGCTTGATCTCCCTCGTCTAACGCCTCTACAAACGATAGGGTAGAAGGCTTGTCATTTCTCCATCCCATACTTCTTTTTCCTTTTCTAACAGAAGTAAAACCTTTGGGCATAACTTCCGTCAAAGGAACTTCGTTCACCACTTTTACTTCTTTTCCAAATTTGTCATAGACCACCGATTTTTGAGGAAAACGACTCAAAGGAACAATATATGAGAACGGTTTTTGAAGGGTGGTAATCATCACATAATTACCATCCGGAGAAATGCTCTCGCCGGCATACATATCTGCTTTTTTAAACAATTCTGCCTTTCCGTCTAAAGTTACTTTGTATAATTCGGAAGTAACTAGGGTTTCAAAATTCTGTTCATCCAAAGGGTTTTTAAGTAAATCTTGATAAGTTCTGTTCTGTGAAACACTTCCATCTCCTGTTGAAACGATTGGACCGGTTGGCAAATCTTTTTTTAAATCAATTAAAGCCGGGCGGTTTTTTACCAGCATTCTCACCAAGATTGTTTGATTATCGGTAAACCAACTAAAAGGGTTTCCCATGTTGGCGTTTACAGTTGCATCCGTTAATTTGGTGGCTTGAGCGGTGGCTATATCTAAAACCCAAAGTTCCACACCGGTGTTTGTGGTGTTTGAAAATGAAAGCTTCTTTTCATCTGGAGACATTCCAAGATTACTAATTCTTGGATTCTCAGGCAAACCTTTCACTTGTACTTCATTTTTTTCGGAAACTTTTCTAACTTTTAAGTTGGTAATGTAGGTAACTGTGCTGGAAATGTTGGTTACCGGATTGATTCGAAGTCCGCCTAAACGCATTTCTTCCTGATTCAAATCATCTAAGGTTTTGTAAGTACTTCGATAGGATAACAGCATATATTCTTTTTTGCTGTCCATGTTTACCGATGGAGCTCTTTCATAATCGGCCAATTCCAAAATTTCTTTAGGTGGCTTTTGATACGATAAATTTTCTTGAGCCGAAACAAAATAGCCCACACATAAAAGGAGTAGTAATTTAATTTTCATAAAGATTTTGATTGATTTATTGAGCCTCTAAAATAAGACTTATAAAAATCAAACTTCTAAAAAATCTGTTAAAATAAAGAAAAAGAGGTGTGTTGGGATTGAATTATTCTCTGAAAATACTCATTGAAGCTTTTGCTCCGGTAGCTAAATTCCAAATATTCGACATGATGGTAGCATCAAATTCATCCAAAACTGCAAATTGAGCGGTGTTTGGACCAGAATTACCTTGGTTTAACGCTACAAATTCTAAATTGTTGAACCCCGGGGCTAGTTCAATGTAGTAAACTGAAAATTCACCATCCAAAAAAATTGAAGCTTCTACCACTTTGTCATTTAAGATGATACTAACACGGTCGCCATCAATAGCTTGGTGATCTCGGCATAATACTTTGACAAATTTTGATTTACTGATAAAACTGCCATAATGTTTTCCGCGTTTAAATTCCTCCATCATTTCGCTCTCACCATTTAAATTAGGTTGTAGCTTGAATTCAGGTTTCGCAAAGCCATAATTTTGGGTTAAATCAATTTCTTTTTCTTTGCGTAATGGAGCATAATAATTATCAGATTTTTTATCTTCTTTTTCTTTGGGAGAAAAGATGGATGTTCCGGAAGTACTTGGACTAATACCAAAGTTTCCACTGGGTGAAATCGATTTTCCGCCCGTATCAAACTGTGCCATTCCCGTAAGGGAAAAACATATAATAGAGAGGATGGAAAAAAACACTTTCATAGTCCAAATATACTGTTTTAATCAAAAAAGAGTCTTAACAAAACGCTAATTTTGAAAATACCTTTACAACAATAATGCCAAATTAAGAGGGTTGGTTTTTATCAACTCATAAAAAAAACGTTAACAATGACGACTATTTTTAAAAGATTGCTAAATTTGTTAGACTAATTTTATTAAAAAAGCAGATTATGTATCATTCAAAAATTTCCGGGTTAGGGTTTTATGTTCCTGAAAATGTGGTGACTAATGATGATTTATCGAAGATTATTGACACCAATGACGAATGGATTCAAGAGCGAACCGGAATTAAAGAACGAAGACATGTACAAAAAGGTGATGGAAATACGACCACTTCGATGGGGGTAAAAGCCGCCAAAATTGCCATCGAACGTTCCGGATTATCAAATGATGAGATAGATTTTGTGGTTTTTGCCACTCTGAGTCCCGATTATTATTTTCCCGGTCCCGGTGTGTTGGTACAAAAGGAATTAGGTCTGCGAACAGTAGGAGCATTAGACATCAGAAACCAATGTTCAGGGTTTGTTTATGCTCTTTCCATTGCCGATCAATACATTAAAACCGGTATGTATAAAAATATTTTAATAATTGGTTCTGAATTGCATTCCTTTGGTTTAGATATGACAACCAGAGGTAGAGGCGTTTCTGTTATTTTTGGCGATGGTGCCGGAGCAGCTGTAATTTCAAGAGAAGAAGATACTACCAAAGGGATTCTCTCCACGCACCTTCACTCCGAAGGACAACATGCCGAAGAATTAGCCGTTATCGCACCCGGAATGGGCAAACGATGGGTGACTGATATTATTAAAGACAACGACCCCAACGACGAAAGTTTCTTCCCGTACATGAACGGACAATTTGTGTTTAAAAACGCAGTCGTTCGCTTTAGCGAGGTAATTCATGAAGGTTTGCAAGCCAATAATCTCAATGTTTCCGACATCAATATGTTGATTCCACATCAGGCTAATTTGCGTATTTCGCAATTTATTCAGCAAAAATTCAAACTAGCCGATGAGCAAGTATATAACAACATTCAAAATTACGGAAACACCACTGCCGCTTCCATTCCAATCGCTTTAACAGAAGCGTGGGAACAAGGCAAAATTAAATCAGGTGATTTGGTTGTATTAGCCGCTTTCGGAAGCGGTTTCACTTGGGGAAGTGCGATTATTCGTTGGTAATTTTTTGAACCTTTTTCCAGCTTTTCACTACAAGATTTTGGGCAAAAAAAAGAATTCAACAAACCAAAAAGAGCTTCTGCTAGTCGCTTTTTTGCTTTAAGAATTCTAACTTTTTTTTGCCCAAAATGCTTTCCGTTGCAATCTGGGGTAGGGATGAGGTGCAATCAATCAAATTCATAAGAAAAACAAAACCCGAAGTATCACTACTCCGGGTTTGCTGATTAACTAAAGCAATATATAAAAAAAACCAATTTTAAAATATTCCACCGCCTTGGGTTTCGTTTTGATCACGTTGTTTGCGTTGCAATGCTCTGTTTTTTCCGGAACCAAAACGGTAATTAAAGGTCACATTAACCATTCGGCTTTCCCATCTAAACTGACCGGTTGTTATATCCGGATTTTCACCATAAAAGCGAGCTCTCATTGTATTGAAAATATCATTAACACGAACACTAATCGAACCTTGGTCTTTTAAGATGGTATATCTAGCTCCTAAATCTGTTCGCCACATTTCTTTATTACTAAACTGAATGTCTTCAATTCCCGCTCTGTACATAGAAAACCATGTGATATTTACTTTTTTACTCACTTTAAAGTTATGATTCATTCGGGCATTAAAAGGAACGGATAAAACAGTTTTTTCAACTAAATCTTGATTTACATCTTCCACCACGCCGGTTGCATTTCGAAAATACACATCGGCACCATAATTCACACTCCACCATTTTTTTAAGTTTAAATTACCGGAGGCTTCAATACCATATTCAGTGGTACTTTCAAAATTATCAAAAGTCATTAACTTTTTGTTGGGGTCATACGGACTTTGGATAAATACCTGATTAATAGGGTCGTTGATATATCTAAAAAATACACCGGATGTAATGGCTCCAATTTTGGTAACACGCGTATAATTCAATTCCACCGAATTCGTAAATTGCGGTTCCAAATTTGGATTTCCTTCCTGATCGATAGTTGGGCTACTCCAATTTCTGATAGGATTAACTTGTCCAAGATTTGGACGATCTACTCTTCTGGAATAACTTAAGTTAAACGTATTTTTTTCGGAAGGAACATACGATAAAAAGGCAGAAGGATAAGCGGTGAAAATATCATCTTTAAATTGTCCTGCGTTTTCACCAATCCTTCTGAAATTGGCCTCAACTTGAAAACTTTCCAAACGCATTCCTATTTGATAACTCCATTTTTCCATTTGTTTGCCTAAATTGGCATAAGCACTCTGAATATTTCTTTTGTAGTCAAAGTCAGAGAAATAGGTAAAATCTCGGTCAAAAGTGTTGTCTGTTCCATCAAAACGGCTTTCTAAACCTAGTTCAAGTTTTGTTTTTTCATTGATTGGATTTACAAAATCTACATTTACAATCACATTTTTCCCCAATGTTTCAATTTGATTGGTTTGTAACAAATTATTATCACCATCCAAAAACACACTGTCTTCCGGTCTGTCGTTGCGGTTGTAATTGATTTCTACATCGAAAGTTTTTTGCGGTTTTTCAAATTCATATTTATAACCTAAATTATAAACTTCATTTCTACTTTCAACCAAAGCTAAGTTGTTTTGAACAATGCTTGGGTTTATTCCGGAAAAATAATCAATACGATTGTAAAATTCACCCTCTGAATCATTGATGTTTTGATTGGTAAAGAAAGAAAGTGTATTTTTTTCATTGATATAAAAATCAACGCCGGCTTTTACAAAATGATTTTTATTAAAATTGTTGATGATAAAATCAGAACGATTAGAATTATCGGCATCCACAACATCGGTCGTGTTCAAGTAACCTTTATTGTTCCATTTTCCATGATTTAATGAATACGTGGTATAAAAATTAAACTTGTTTACACGGTAATTCAAATCCAATGAAGCGTTTGCTTTTGGGGTAACTCCAAAATTTGTTCCTGCGTTAATACTTCCATTAAATCCTAGATTGGAATTTTTCTTTAAAATGATATTGATGATTCCACTCATTCCTTCCGGATTATATTTTGCAGAAGGATTGGTAATCAATTCAATTTGCTTTATTGAAGTGGAAGGAATTTGTTGCAACGCTTGTGAAGCTGACATTTGTGATGGTTTTCCATCAATGAATATCTGTACATTCGGATTTCCTCTCAAGGTAACCGAATTGTTTTGCGGATCAACGCTCACTGACGGAATGTTGTTTAAAATATCAGAGGCAGTTGGACCGGCATTAATTAAGTCGGGACCCACATTTACCACTTTTCGATCGATTTTTTGTTCAATAGTAGTTCGTTCACCCACAACTTCTACTTCGGCTAGTGACATTGCGTCTTCTGATAAATAAATTGTACCTACATTTAAATTTTTTGTATTAACATCTATTTTTCCTGAATGTGAAGTATAACCAATAAATTGGGCTTCAAATTCATAATTTCCAAAAGCGATTTTGTCGATAGAAAATTCACCTTTTTCATCGCTAATTCCACCGGAAATAATTTTGTCACCCATTTTTATAACTAGGGTTGCAAAGGGGATAGGGGAGTTGTTTGATTTGTCTAAAACTTTTCCATTTACGGTTGCTGTTTGTGCAAATAATGATGAAATGGCACATAAAAGCAATACAAAGGTAACTTTGATTCTCATTTGATTGATTTTTTGATTGATGATGCAAAGGTATTCGCTTTTTATTATTATGCAATACAAAGTACTTTGTATTGTAAAATTTTAACAAATGTTTATCTTTTTTTACTAATAGACTCTTAAAGGAATAGTTTGTTACATTATTTAACAAAAAAAGACCCTCACGTGGAGGGTCTAATTTTCTAAACAACAAAACAATATAAAACTATCTCTTTAATGAAAAGTGAGATTTAAACTCTTTGGTTTGATTATTTTCTTCATAAGTTACTGTAAACCAGTAATCAGTTGATGGCATGGCTGCACCATTATAGTATCCGTCCCAACCATTTTTTGATGGGTAAATTTGAGACAGTAATTTTCCATAGCGATCGTAGATGTAGATTACTGCATTTAGCTGTTCTTCTAAATCAACAATATTCCATGTTTCGTTATGACCATCACCGTTTGGCGTAAAGAATTTAGGATAATTAATAACCAATACTTCATCGGTTACACTTCCACAACCATTTTTATCTCTTACGGTTACTATATGAGTTCCAGAAGAAACATTATCAAACGTTGGACTATCTTGAAACGGACCACCATCTAATGAATATTCATAATTTCCTCCTACACCGGTAGCATTAATGGTAATCGAATTAGTAGAACTAAACGCCATGCTTACAGTAAAGCCTATGGCAGCCGGTTCAGAAGCAACCACAGTTACTTCAGTAGGTTCAGAGGAACAGCCTGTCGCATTGCTGGTGGCTATTACACTATAGATTCCGGGTTCGGTAACTTGAAGAGTGCTTCCTGTAGCTCCATCAATTAACGTTGTATCCAAATACCATTCAAAGGTGTGTGTTGAGGAGGATAATCCACTTACAATTGTAAACGGGTTCAATAAATTTCCTGTTTCACTTTCCACACAAACAATTCCACCTATGGGAGTTGGTTCAGGAATTTTATGTACAATAAACGTGATTGGAAGTATGTCAAAACAATTCGGTGCAAGCGAGTTATTTACTCTTACATAAACAGTTGATAAAGTTGTATCCGTAATTGAATTTATTCCTTCAGTTGCATCAGCCAAAGTTGGATAATAAGCAACAGTAAATTCTGCACCGGTTTGTGTTCCTAAAACAATACTGTTTAGGCTATTCAAATCAAAACTAGTTACTCCATCATTTGTACCGTCCTCTTCACAAACTGTTCTGTTTGCAACCGGAACAGCATTTGCAACCGGAGTAGGTACAATGGTAACTTCAAACGAGCTTTCATCTGAACAGTTTGGAGAGAAGCCTGATTGAGCAAAAATATAAACCGTTTGAGAAGTTGTAATTGAACTACCAAAAGCCAATTGACCTCCTGTTCCATTCGGACCATTATAATATCTTCCTGTTGTTAAAGTTGGAAGTTCATAACTAGAACAAATAGTAACATCTTCTACTTCATCCACATTAAAAATTGTCACTGTAAATATTTCTTGGTCAAAACAATTCGGATTAGTACCTGTTTCAGCATAAACATAGAGTGTTTGTGAAACGGTTAATTCTGTTCCTTCTGCGAGTTGCGTCCCGCCACCATTTGGTTCAGTGAAATAATTCCCAACCGACAATGCAGGTAAAACATAGGAATTACATACGTTAACATTAGCAATTGGAGCAATATCCGGTGTTTCATATACAGTAACTGTAAATGAAGTTTGATCAATACAAGAAAAGGCTGGACGAATTTGATTTTCTTTATAAATGTAAATAGTTTGAGTTGATGTTATTGGTGTACCAGGTGCTAATAATGTACCAAAACCATTTGGTCCGTCGATAGCAGTGTAATATAAGTTACCGCTTGTTAAAGTTGGTAAAATATAACTATCACATACTTGAACATCCTCTAATGAATCAGCTTGAATTTCAAATACATTAATTTGGAAACTTGTTTCAGCAGAACATCCATTTTCTTCTGCATAAATATAGATAACTTGTGAATTAGTAATTACATCTCCACCTTGTAACATTGTACCTGTTCCATTTGGACCGGTAAAATAGTTACCAAGTTCTAAATCTGTTAAAACATAATTATTACAACCATCGATATCAGATCTGGAATCAATTTTTGGTGGTGAAAGTACAGTTACTTCAAAACTCACTGAATTTTGACAACCTTGACCATTATTTAAGTAAATATAAATGGTTTGTGATTCTTCAATTACTGTTCCTTCAGTTAATTGTGTTCCTGTACCATTTTCCCCAGTAAAATAATTACCTAGCGGAATTGATGGTAAAACGTATGTCTCACAGGCAGAAGTTACATCCGGGGTTTCAATCACCGGTAACGAAATGGTAATGGTGAAGTTCAAGTTATCGGTACAGTTTGGACTTGATTGACTCTCTGCGTAAACATAGATGGTTTGTGTCGAATTGATAACTGTTCCGGCTGGAATTTGTTGTCCACCTCCATTTGGTTCAGTAAAATACCCTCCAATCGCTAAAGATGGTAAGGTGTAACTCACACATTCGGTTGTAGAGGTTGGAGCTTCTAATCCAATAAAAACAGTAAAGCTCGATTGATTTGTACAAATGCCGTTTTGTGCATAAATATAAATGGTTTGTGTTTCCGTAATAACAGTACCGGGAGCTATCTCATTTCCCATACCATTGGCAGCATCATAATAAGTACCATTTGATAAATTTGGCAACGTATACGCAGTACAATCAAAAACCGTTGGTAATGAATCAACTTCAGGAGATGGAATGATTTCAACATCAAAACCTAAGTCAATAGCACAAAAAGGTGGCTCCGGTGATAAATAATAGAGATGAACAGTTTGAGAGGTTGTAATAGACATCCCCGGAAAAAGTTCTGTACCTGTTCCGTTTTCACCTGTAAAATATTGTCCAAAAGTCAATGTTGGCAGTGTATAGCTGTTACAATATTGTCCATCACCTAATGAAATATCATCCGGATCAATAATTGTTACTAAAAAGCTGCTTTCATTCGGACAAGAAGGTTCAGTAGGTAGCGTATTGTAAATATAGATTCGTTGTGTTTCAGTGATAACATCCCCTGCAAATTTTTGTTCTCCGGTTCCATTAGGGCCAGTATAATATTCACCATTTGTAATTTCCTCCAAGGTGTAGCTTTCACAAACAATTACGTCTTCAAAACTATCCACATCAGGAAGTTGTTGAACTACTAAATTTATTGGAGCAATTGAGAAACATGATGAGTCAGTTGCATTTTGCACACGTACATATACTGTAGTAGAAACGGTAAATATTTGGTTTCCTCCAATTGCGTTGGTTCCATTTGTTGCTTGTTCCTGAGTTCTGTGTATGGTTACTACAAAATTGGCTGGATTTTGGTCTCCCAATACAGCATTGATAGTAGATTGTGCAAAAACAAACCATGCTTTGTCTTGAATTGTTAAATGTTCGCAGGAAACAATATCCGCTATTTGATTTACTATCGGTGGGTCCGTTACCAAAAGTTGAAAAGATTTAACCACATAACAATCCCCGTCATGTTTTTTGATTCGAACATAAACAGTTTGATTTCCCGTGCTGTTGATCACATTCGCTAATGGACTGGTATTTGCATGAGCCTGTGCTTCTGATGAATGATAAGATACAACTGTATTTGGGTTTAATCCGGCAGTTACAATTGGTGTGTTAATTGCCAGATTGAATGAATAGGTTCCAGCTCCTGTATCACACTTTAGAATGTCAATAGGATTGGGAGTGTTAAAAACGCCATTGAATTCCACAAGTACGGAATCAGTTATAGTTTGACATGGAAACGCATTGTTAGAATAGGTTAATTCATAGATTCCGGATTCTGTAACTGTTAAACTGGCACCTGTTTCTGCAGGAAGAATTACTCCATTTCTTTTCCAAATGAATGTATATTCACTAGGATTTAAACCGGTATTTATCACATGAGATTCTCCATCACATAAAGCTGTATTAGAGGCTAATGTTAAATCTTCTCCTAAGACATTTTGGCCTATATTAAAACTATTGGCAGAAAGGAATATAGCAGAGTCAGATTGTGGGTCAATTCTATCCGCAACCACCAATTTAATTTTATATGGCGTATTGGGAGTTAAAACTGCAGATGCATTCATTACAACAGTTTGACCGTTAAAGTTTATTGGTGATAAATTTGCATTGGCTCCACCATTGAATGTACCAAAATATTCAGCATTTGAGGATGGACATGATGAGTTATATAAAAAATCCCTTACCGTAACTACAGATATAGGGGTGTTTGTACCCGGAATTACAGCTAAATTTGTTGTTACTCCAGTATTCAAATTTGTTAATAGAAATGCAAAGGCATCAGAAAACTGACACTGAAAATTACCATATTCCTCAGAGGCAAATAGAAAATCAAAATCAAAATGAGGAGACAAGGCTGTAAAATTAAATTCTAAAACCGTTGCGTTTGTTGAGGTCATAGAAATGCCGGCATTGGCAAGAATGACTTCTAAATCATTATCACCAGGCCAAGTAGTTAATCCATCATTCAACATTGAGTTATTTGGACCCGGTGCATTTGAAACATTTCCGGTACTCAAAATAACACCACTTTGCATTGGAAAATTTGGATTGGTATTTTGAAAGTAACCAATTCCGTTAGAAGAACCAAAATTTGATCCTGTACTCCAATTAACATTAGTTACGTCCAAACAAGGGGAACTTACTAATACATTGGTTACTAATTCTGGTACAGTATAAGTTGTTGTGTTAACCGTTATCGCTTGTGAAAAACATACAAGCGGAAGCAGTAGCAGGAAGTTAAGTAATTTCGTTTTCATGTTATTAAATTTGGGTGAACAAGAATAAGTTGAATTTTGACTCTGCAAATAAAATGATATTCATCGATAAAATGCAAATAAAATCGATGAAATGCATAAAAATGTAATATAGTTGTATAAAATACTTACAAATATAAATTATGAATTAATTTTTTCATTTCTGAAACAGTCGAATTATAAAAAACCCTATGACAAAATATGGAATGCATCAAAAAATTTTAGAATTTAAAATTATCTTTGTCCCATTAAATGAATAAAATGAACTTAGAAAATATTTTATATTCCTCCATTCAAAAAGCTATTCTGCAAGTATTTGAAATTGAAATCGAAAAAATAGAATTTCAGTCTACCCGAAAGGATTTTGAAGGTGATGTCACGGTAGTTGTTTTTCCGCTATTGAAATTAATCAAAGGGAATCCGGCAGAGATAGGCAATAAAATTGGAACCTATCTTGTTGACCATGTTAAAGTTGTTGAAAAATTTAACGTGGTTTCCGGTTTTTTAAATATTGTGATTAGCGATACATATTACATCCAATTCTTTTCTTCCATAAAAAATGATGCTTCTTATGGATTTGTTCCACAAAACCAAGCTGAAAAAGCGGTGATGGTCGAATACTCTTCACCAAACACTAACAAGCCACTGCATTTAGGACACATTCGTAATAATTTATTAGGTTTTTCGGTAGCCGAAATCATCAAAGCGTCCGGTAAAAAAGTCTATAAAACCCAAATCATTAACGATCGCGGAATTCATATTTGCAAATCGATGTTGGCTTGGAAAAAATCAAATAAGAATGAAACTCCAGAGTCAACCGGTTTAAAAGGTGATAAATTGGTTGGGAATTATTATGTTGCTTTTGATAAACAATACAAATCCGAAATTAATGAATTAATCGGAAAAGGTCAAACCGAAGAAGAAGCTAAAAAAAATGCTCCTATCATTCAAGAAGCTCAACAAATGCTCCTTGATTGGGAAGCCGGTAAACCCGAAGTCATCGAACTTTGGAAAACCATGAACCAATGGGTGTATGACGGTTTTAATGCAACCTATAAAAACTTAGGAGTCGATTTTGACAGTTATTATTACGAATCCAATACGTATTTGTTAGGAAAAGAAGTGGTTCAATTCGGTTTGGAAAAAGGCATCTTCGAGAAAGACCCTGACGGTTCAGTGTGGATTGATTTAACCGAAGACGGTTTAGACCGAAAAATTGTACTTCGTTCGGATGGAACAGCTGTGTATATGACGCAAGACATTGGTACCGCCATTCAACGGGTCAAAGATTTTCCCGATGTGGGCGGAATGGTGTATACGGTTGGAAATGAACAAGATTATCATTTTAAAGTATTGTTTCTAATCCTGAAAAAGCTCGGTTTTGATTGGGCAGAAAATTTATATCATTTGTCGTATGGAATGGTCGAATTGCCATCCGGAAAAATGAAATCTCGTGAAGGAACTGTGGTGGATGCTGACGATTTAATGGAAGAAATGACCGAAACCGCCGCTAAAATTTCTCAAGAATTAGGAAAATTAGACGGTTATTCCGAAGATGAAAAACAACGATTGTATAAAATCATCGGATTGGGAGCGTTAAAGTATTTTATGTTGAAAGTGGATCCTAAGAAATCAATGCTCTTTAATCCGGAGGAGTCTGTTGATTTTGCCGGAAATACAGGCCCGTTTATTCAATATACGTATGCTCGAATTCAATCGATTTTACGAAAGGCCGACTTTGATTTTTCTACTGAAATAGCTGCAATAACCTTGCATCCCAAAGAAAAAGAACTGATAAAGTTATTAGAATCCTACCCGGAACTCATTCAACATGCGGCACAATCGTTTAGTCCGGCTTTGGTGGCCAATTATACGTACGAATTGGTGAAAGAATACAATTCTTTTTATCAAACAGTACCAATTTTACCGGAAACGGATGAGCAATTGAAAAAATTCCGTGTGCAACTCTCCAAAAAAGTGGGCGAAACCATCAAGTCAGCCTTCTCTTTATTGGGAATAGAAGTGCCGGAACGCATGTAAATTTAGTTCGATTTAGATAACAAAAGACAGTCAAAGTTAGGCTGTCTTTTTTGTTTTATTTAGATTTGAATTTAATACATTTGCACTCTATTTTTGATAGTTGTGGGCAATAAAATTTCTTATTTTTTTCAAACGCTGGCAGTGATTTTTATTTCTGCTTTCTGCTTTCTGTTTTTGAAAGAAGTATTACCAAAACGTATTTTTTCAGAATCGCAGTCCGCATCGAAAAATGTGGTGGTAGACAGTGTTTTATTAGAAGCCGTCGCGTTGGATGAAAAAATGGATAGCACTGCTCAAATTGCACTAGATACATTTAAAAGAAAGAAAATTGTCTTTGAACAAATTGAAGGCATCGCTTTTCCACCGGAAGAGTACGAACAATACAAAGGTTTTCAGTTTTTAATTCCGTTCTTCGAAAAATTATATTTGTTGGAAACCGAACAAAAAGGAGATATCCGCATTGCTTATTTTGGTGATTCCATGACGGATGGTGACTTGATTGTGCAAGACTTCAGAAGTGCAATGCAATCAAAATACGGAGGAAAAGGAGTGGGTTTTGTTTCCATTACTTCTGAATCGGCCGGTTCAAGAAGTTCTATTTCTCATCACTATTCCGGTAATTGGAAAACACAGTCTTATCTTAACGTGAAACGACCTCTCAAACCCTTTGGTGTAAACGGGCATGTGTTTTTTGCGAATGATACCCTTTCCAATCCGTGGGTGAATTACAAAGCCGGGCAAGGTGTGCATACTTCTCAACTGAATAATCCCACTTTGTTTTATGGCAATTCTGATAATCAAGAAGGGGAACTTATTGTCAAAACCGGAAAAGACACTATTGTAAAAAAACTAAGTCCGGAGAAGTTGCTCAACACGTTAGCAATTTCCAATACAGCCTTAAAAAGTTTTAAAGCGTCTTTTCACAAAGCCGATTCAATTCCGATTTATGGCTTTAATTTTGATGATGGGAAAGGGGTACATGTAGATAATTTTTCCAATCGAGGAAATTCCGGTTTGCCGATTTCTACGTTTAATGTGAAATTGATGAACGAGTTTCAGGAGCGATTTGACTATGATTTAATCATTTTGCATTACGGAACGAATGTACTGAATTATGGTTCCTACAACTACGATTGGTACGAACGAAGCATGACGCGTGTAGTGAATCATTTGAAAGCTTGTTTTCCGGGCGTAACCGTTTTGGTGATTTCAACGGCAGACAAAGCCACCAAATACGATTTGGAAATGAAAACTGACTCAGCAGTAATTCCGTTAACCATGGCTCAACGGAAATATGCCGTGCAATCCAAAGCCGGTTATTTCAATTTGTTTGAAGCAATGGGTGGAGACGGATCGATGACTAAATGGGTGGAAGAGGAAGTTCCTGCCTTAGCAGCCAAAGATTATACTCATTTTAATTACAAAGGAGCACAAAAAGTGGCCGGTTTGTTGTATCAACAAATTCAAACCGGGTATACTCAATACAAAGAAATGCGAAAAAATAGAAAAACAGTACCTAATCAAGCGGCAGTAGATTCCGTTTCATCTAAAACGACTCCCTCGAATGTTCAATAAAATCCTTTGTTTTCTTTTGGTTGGTTTACTGCATTTCAACGTGGCTGCTCAGACTGATTCGCTCTATGTGGTAGTGGATACCACTGCCGTTGAAATTGCTGTGAATGAAATCACTAATAAAAAAGCCTTACATCCCCTTTTTGAAAAGATTAATAGAATACAAGCGGATAAAAGTGGGAAAATCAATATCGTGCACATTGGTGATTCGCACATTCAAGCGGATTTTTTCTCCGGTAAATTTCGTCAGAACTTACAACAACAGTTTGGCGATGGCGGTCGCGGATTTGTTTTTCCATATAATTTAGCCAAAACAAACGGACCCGGTGATATACGATTTTCTTCTAATGAAGCCTGGGAAAGTCAGCGAAACATTTATGCAGATAATGGTAATCCTGTGGGGTTAAGTGGTATAGCTTTGTGGACAAAAAACAAGGATTTTGCCTTGGAAATGAATGTAAAAACCAAAGAAAGCGGTTTTTCTAAACTGAAAATCTTTACGCCCAACAATCAAAAAATGTTTGACGTGGCGTTGGCTTCCAAAATCATTCAATTAGAATCGGATATTCCGAAAAAAATCGTGCATAAAATTAGAAACGGTGAGAGTTTGTCGGTTATTGCCGATAAATATAATGTAACAATCAAATCCATCAAATCGGCAAATAGCTTAAAAAGCAACAACATCAGAGCCGGGAAAACACTCAAAATTCCATCCAATCAGATGGAAAAAAAAGTGGTAGAACGTTCTGAATTTATTCCGATAGAGACCTTGCGAGAGGAAGGTTTTCATTCGTTTGCCTCTGATTCGCTTTTACATAAAATCTATCTGATTCCGGCTCTCGAACAAACTGATTTTGCTTTAAATGGTTTGGTATTGGAAAACAATAGTCCGGGTATTATTTACCATACGATTGGTGTAAACGGTGCAAAAAGTTCTGACTATAACAAGTTTCCTTTGTTTTTTGAGCAACTAAAAACTTTGACTCCTGATTTGGTCATCATTTCTTTGGGAACCAATGAAAGTTTTGATAAATTAGTGACTGCCGATTATTTCCTGCAATTGAGTCTGATGATGGAAACCATTGTCAACCAAAATCCTTCCGTTACTATTTTAATTACCACTCCGCCGCCTTCACAATTTAAACGAAAGTTTCCCAATACGTTTGTGGCAGATTATACCAAAGAAATTTTGGCTCAAGCGGAGTTGAGAAATTATGCTGTTTGGGATATGTTTGCCCATTTTGGAGGTCTTTTTGGCATTAATCAAATGGTAAAAGAAGGTTTGATTGGTGCCGATCGAGTGCATTACACCAAAGCAGGCTACGAAAAACAAGGACAATTGTTAACGGACGCATTTTTAGAAGCTTTACAAAATTATAACACTGAAACAGGCAAGTGATACCGCTTTTTAATTTCAATCAATGGATTGATCAGAACATTGGAACAATCACTTGGGAACAGGTGGAAAGTTGGTTTGTGTTTGACATTCAAAAACCGCTTTTGTTTAACAGTGCATTGTTTTTAGGATTATTTCTTGTCTTTTATTTCTTTTATATTCTGACGCAAAAAACGCACCGGCTTCGCATTGCCTATGTGGTGGCTTTTTCACTTTTTTTCTATTATAAATCAAGTGGGATTTTCTTTTTGTTGATTATTTTTTCTTCGGTGCTGGATTATGTGATTGCCAAATTGATTTATGAGGAAGAAGATAATTTCTATCGAAGGTTTTATCTTGTTGTCAGTTTGGTGGTCAATTTAGGATTGTTGGGCTATTTTAAATACACCAACTTTTTTATTGACAATACCAATTTACTGTTCGATCGAAATTTTGAGTTTCAAGATATTATTCTTCCTGTTGGGATTTCCTTTTATACCTTTCAAACGCTGAGTTATACGATTGATGTGTATCGAAAGGAATTGGAACCTACCAAGAGCTTCATGGATTTTCTGTTTTTCGTTTCGTTCTTTCCGCAGTTAGTGGCGGGTCCGATTGTGAGAGCCAGTGATTTTATTCCGCAAATCTATAAGCGTCTCAATTTGACGAAAGAAGAATTCAATACCGCTTTGTTTTTGATTATTGGTGGTTTGTTGAAAAAGGCGGTGATTTCCGATTATATTTCCATCAACTTTGTCGACCGGGTTTTTGATGCACCAAATAGTTATACTTCCTTTGAAAACTTAATGGCCTCGTATGGCTATGCCATTCAAATCTATTGTGACTTTTCCGGATATTCTGATATGGCGATTGGGTTGGCGTTATTGATGGGTTTTTGGTTGCCACCGAATTTCAGAACACCTTATCAATCCACATCGGTAACGGAGTTTTGGCGACGCTGGCATATTTCATTATCGTCTTGGTTACGGGATTATTTATACATTTCTTTAGGCGGTAATCGAAAAGGGAAGTTCAGAACGTATGTCAATTTATTCCTCACGATGCTGTTAGGTGGTTTGTGGCACGGAGCTTCCTGGAAGTTTGTGTTTTGGGGCGTTTTACACGGATTAGCTTTAGCGGTTGAACGCTATTTTGGGATGTTCATTAAGTTGCCCAAAAACTATTTCGTTAGAACGATTCAAGTCTTTTTAACCTTTCATTTTGTGGCGTTTTGTTGGT
The DNA here is from genome assembly GCF_004122145.1 of Flavobacterium piscinae. Classification (GTDB taxonomy): domain Bacteria; phylum Bacteroidota; class Bacteroidia; order Flavobacteriales; family Flavobacteriaceae; genus Flavobacterium; species Flavobacterium piscinae. The sequence continues at coordinate 4,006 of NZ_SBKQ01000005.1, read as the reverse complement.
TGTTTTTTAGAGCGAAAGATTTTCATACCGCCTTTGAAATCATGTTTAACATTGGTGAGATGACTTTTAATCCTCAGCAATGGTTGATTATTGCTCAAGGCTATCAAAATGTGTTTTTATTGATTGCGATTGGTTTTATATGGCATTTTCTACCCAACAATATCATCAAACTACTCCAAAAAGGATTTGATGCCACGCCTTTGGTTGGTAAAGCCATTGTGTTGGCTTTTGTGTATTGGATTGTGTATGCCACTGCTTCTGCCGGTCCGCAGCCATTTATTTATTTTCAGTTTTAGAAAATTTATTGAAGTTTTCATAAATAAAAAACGTAAAGTCATTTGGTCTGCAATGTATAGTTGTATTGCTACATAGTCTCATATATTCGCAAAACATCAAATGGACAATATAACTTCAAAAAGTAAAGAATATGAATAAAATTCCCGAAGACACTTTGCCATGTTACAAAGCATCTTCGGGATGAATAAATTTACTACAAACGAAAAACTATTATTTTTTTACTAATCGAATGACGGAATTATTGTCAGCTGTTTGTATTGTTACAAAATAAATTCCGGCTAGTTCGTCAATGGAAAGGTTCACTTGTTGTCCTTGTGTATGGGTAGTTGACATGATTTTTCTGCCAAGCAAATCTGTTATTGTAATGTGGGCATTATCATACGTTGCTCCTAAATCAATGGTAAAGTTACCGGCAGTAGGGTTTGGATAAAGACTAAATTGCTTTTTATCGTTTATATTTAGTAAATCAAGTGATTCGTTCTCTCTAAAAACCAGAAACGGAAATCCACTTGTGCCAAAGCCGGTTGAAAATATGATTTCGTTGGAAGCACTAAAAGCAATATGAGGTCTTACTAAGGCATTTATGGTTATATAACTCCAAAATGATAAAGGGCCAATGTGTTCCCAAGATGTTCCGTTGTATTTAAACAGAAATCCGGTGTTATTGCCTCCTTGATAAATTAAATAAAGCGTATTGTTATTATCATATCTTAATAAATTATGACTGGAAAAAGTTGCATTAATACCGGTAGTAGTAAAAGGAACCCAAGTATCATTAGCCTCGTTGTGTGTTACCATTGACAGACCATTTCCGGTAGCCGGTCTATACGATATAATTATCTCTCCGGTAGCACTAACCACCATTGAACTCAGCCCTAAACCTGTAAATAGTGTAGAACCATTATTGGGTGCACTTTGTTCTAATTTTTGAAAACCTTCAGTTGGATTTCCTTTAAATACATAGAGTTGATTGGTACTTTGGCGTACTGTTGAAATGTAAAAAGTATCATTTTTGATTATTATTTTATTGGAGGCATTTACTTTTCTGGGTGTCATCAAAATATTTGTAGCTAAAGTTCCTTCTATGGTTACTTCACCATTATCAAATTTTGCCAGACTTAAATCAGAGTTGGCCGCACCGGAAGAACCGTCCACTCTGTGAATGAAATAAATAGTACCGCTGTCATCGGAGCAAAGACCACCATAATATTCTGGGATAGTAGTACTCTCCCACATATTTGTAGTTGTATTGAATTTTGCAATAGTATCTTTCATCCCTAAGTATATTTCTCCCGAGGGGGTAATGATAAAATCAATATGACTTTCGTTATTTTCTACATTTCTGAGTAGATTTTGACCAATTTGATCCCAACCGGTTCCATTGAATTTTTTGAGTTTTAAAAAAACTGTTCCTCCAAAAGTATTGACAACCGCTTCACTTTCCAGTACATAAATGGAGTTATCGGGAGCTACTTCAACATAGCCTTGAAGGTTTTGATAATTATCAGGACTAAGCGTGGTTGAGAGATAAATTTGATCCCATGGATTTTGACCCCACATGTTGTAGGTAATCAAAAAAATGAAAATAAATAGATACTGTTTTTTCATAATTATTAACTTTTTAATGAATATTATTTTCTCTTACGATTAGTTGATGAAAAGGCGAATTATAACTCGTTTAGCTATTTGTAAACGCAATCTTCTATGGCAGTACTGCTATTCTACTGAAAGTAAAATGATGATGCTAAATTAGGTGTGAAACAAGCGTAGGACAATACGGCAAATGTCGTATTTTTAAAAGAATACAATAATGACTCCTCATCTTAATGACATTCTTAGAGTAACTGGCAGAAGGGAAGATTCCGAATTGCAGATATCTTTTTTTTTCTTGATTTTAAGTAGCTTGATTTGAATTTTGAAAAATCACTTGTTGAGATTGGAATGCTAATTTGCTGCGAAGTCGCAGACGTTCGCAGAGCAACGTGCCATAAAGTAGACTTCGGTCAGCGGGTTTTTAAAAGAATACAATAATGACTTCGCATCTTAAGAGATATTCGTAGAGTGACTGGCAGAGGAAAAGATTCCGAATTGCAGACATCTTTTTTTCTCTTGATTTGAAAGTGGTTAGTTTTGAACTTTGAAAAATAACTTTTTGAGAATGGAATTATAATTTGCTGCGAAGTCGCAGACATTCGCAGAGCATGTGCTATCAAAGAAGACTTAGGTGAGCGGGTCGCAGACATTCGCAGAGCAACGTGCCATTAAGTAGACTTCGGTCAGCGGAGGTTATACATTTTTGTCAGTAGTTTTTTCTTTTAAGGTCATTAAATCTACTTCTTTTCCGTCATATTTTATTGTTAATTGACGACATAATTTATTTGATGGATTTTCGACAACCGAAACTTCCTCTAAATCCATTTTATGAATTTCTCGAACACATAATTGACCTTTATACATTTTCCCTTTCATATGCTCGCAGTCTTCATAATCTTTTTTGCAAATACTACATTTAGTTTCTCTAAAAATTCCTCCGACACTTGCAAAGGTCATTTTTGGAAACAATAATTTTTCGTATAAATCTAACCTTTGAATATATCCATTTAGGTACTCGCCATTTATAGGATGATTTCTAGCTACTACAGAAATATTATTTTGAGCAGTAACTAAACTAGCCCAAGCAGCTTCCATTTCATTATTTTTCAAACTAATTAAAAAAGATAATTCTAGTTTGATGGTTTCAGCACTTATTATCAAACATAAAATTAGGTTCAATTCAAGTTCTGTATAATTATCTAAATTTTTAGCCTTAAGACTTTCAGCTTTTTCACAAAATTTATCTAATGTATCAATCTCCTTTTTTTGTAATTCAATATCACGAGCAAATATTGCAAGGTTTTGGGATTTTTCAACAGTCTCATTAAACTCCTCAAAAAGCTCTTTTACTTCTATTGATTGAATTATCATTTTTTAAGCTTATTAATAACCTTTTCAAGTTCTTTTATTCCTTCAACATTTCCCTCGTAATTTATTTTCTGAAATTGTTTTTTCTTTTTGTCTTCTAGTATAATATCGAATTTCACTTTTTTATCTTTTGTAGTACCTTTAAATATGTCGTATAAATAACTTGATAAAATGTCAAATGTAACTTCTATCAAATGAGGGTTTTCGGTTAGAATTGTTGCTCCAATTAGAATTGTAGGACCAAACCAATCTGCACTTTTTCTTGTTCGCAAAAGAGGTTTGTCTTTTGTCAGATAATCAATTTGTTGTTTACCTTCAAATACTTTTCTTAAATCTGTTGTAGTTTCATAGTAGATAAAGTCTTTAGTATTTTCAGCATTTTCAATGTTCTCTGGTATAAATAATAAACTAGCTGTTTCAACAATTTGAAATTTGTTGAATAAGTCTGTTAGTTCGTTATATTCTTTTATTTCGTAGTTCAATGTATTTTCAAATTACTGACAACGGTCAAGTATAAGAGCAGTAGCGAATTTCAAGGCGATTACCTGTCTGCCACCACCAAAGTTTATTAAATGCAAATACCTTGATTTTACCACTTTACCAGCTATTGCTCTTATACAATGTGTGTGCCCTGCATCCGCAGGACACACCCCGAAAGCTTTTCAAATAGTTCAAAAATACAAATTTGGATTACAAAAACTAATTCTCGGGGTGTTATTTTTCTAGAGGGTGCGAGTCCCTTAACCGC
>NZ_SBKQ01000058.1 GCF_004122145.1 Flavobacterium piscinae | reverse complement strand
CGTTAGGATTAGATGGTGCTGCCATTACTGTTGTAGCCAGTGGATTTTTAGATCCATCACAAAATAGTAACGGACCTGCATTTGGTTTATGGGTGGCTCTTGCTTCCGGTGGTGATTTGATTCCACTACCATTAGTAGAAACTCCAACGGCTCGTTTACAAGCGATTCACAACTCTCCTGATTTGGCAGCAGCTTTAGTAGATGTGTATGTGAATGATGAACTTTTGTTAAATGATTTCGCTTTCA
>NZ_SBKQ01000057.1 GCF_004122145.1 Flavobacterium piscinae | reverse complement strand
ATGTGGTAGAAACTTCTGTACCGGCCGGAACTATTGTAGACAACATTTCTTTCCCTGATTTTGGTGGTTATTTAGAATTACCAAACTTAGATTTTACCTTAGACGTTCGTGATGAAACAGGAACAGTAACCGTCGCTTCGTACCAAGCTCCATTACAAACGTTAGGATTAGATGGTGCTGCCATTACTGTTGTAGCCAGTGGATTTTTAGATCCATCACAAAATAGTAACGGACCTGCATTTGGTTTATGGGTGG
>NZ_SBKQ01000056.1 GCF_004122145.1 Flavobacterium piscinae | reverse complement strand
ACCTTACCGGATGTTTTATAGTAGGCACGGTAGACTTAGTAATTGAAGAAGGAACCATTGCCAATGCGATTCCGGTGGATGATGCAGCCGTAACCAAGTGCGATGACCAAGATGATACTAACGATGGTAGAGCTGAGTTTAATCTAGATGCTGATGTAACACCAATTTTATTAGGAGCCAATAATTATCCGGATACGGTAGTGTATTATTTTGAAAGTCTCACAGTAGCACAAGCAGCCGCAGCACAGAACGATT
>NZ_SBKQ01000055.1 GCF_004122145.1 Flavobacterium piscinae | reverse complement strand
CCATTCGCGATAATGATATTACCAATGGATTAGGCGGTTATACCGTTACGTATTATCCAAGCCTTCAAAATGCACAGAATAATGTAAATCCGATTCAAGACCCAACGGCTTACACTAACGCTGTTGCAGCGGTGCAAACCTTAGGGGTGAGAGTGACAAGTTCGGAAGGGTGTACAAGTTTTACGACCTTGACCATACGAGTAATCCCAAGACCGGAACCATTATTTGATCCGGCACCGATAGAAGAGTGTGACG
>NZ_SBKQ01000054.1 GCF_004122145.1 Flavobacterium piscinae | reverse complement strand
TTGTCAAGGTTCGGAATCACCGTTATTACCGACGACTTCATTGGAGGGAGTAACGGGAACATGGAGTGGGACAATTGACACGAGTGTGGCGGGTAATTTTGATTTTACTTTCACGCCTGATGGCACCCTTGAATGTGCTATTGCAACCACAATTACGGTAGAGGTAAAACCAACCCAAGCGGCTACTTTTGATACGATAACCACCACTTATTGCCAAGGAGCAACAGCGGATGCGTTACCTTTATCAAACAATTC
>NZ_SBKQ01000053.1 GCF_004122145.1 Flavobacterium piscinae | reverse complement strand
CTACACCCGAGCGGTTGGTAGACAAAAATCCGATGTTCTTCTCTGCATTTAACGAAAAAGCAAAATCATCTTTCTCACTGTTAATTGGTTTGCCTAAGTTGGTTGATTCACCTTTGGTCATATCATAAGCAAAGACATCCAATCCTCCAAAGCCTTGTCTGCCACTTGAGGCAAAATAAAGCGTTTTGTTGTCTTCCGTAACAAACGGGAAGTTCTCTTCGCCTTCGGTGTTTACTTTTGACCCTAGGTTCTGTG
>NZ_SBKQ01000052.1 GCF_004122145.1 Flavobacterium piscinae | reverse complement strand
ACTTTTGCACCCGCTTTGAGAGACAAGCGAAAAAAACAAGAAGAAAACGTTCATAGACATATTGGATTGACAGCACAATTAGACAGCGATGTTTAATTGAAAAAAAGAGAGAGTAAGGCTAATCGAGCGATTAAAGAAAATACCTAGCCAACTTCGTCTACAAAACTGCTAATTTATTAGCGAACAATATACGATGAAGAGTTTGATCCTGGCTCAGGATGAACGCTAGCGGCAGGCCTAACACATGCAAGTCGA
>NZ_SBKQ01000051.1 GCF_004122145.1 Flavobacterium piscinae | reverse complement strand
CGACCTCGCTTGATGTATCGACCAACTTTTTGTTTTTCGAGAAGTTTGAAATCGGAGCTACGTATCGTTTAGAAGACAGTTTTGGAGCGATGCTAAATTATGCCATCACCCCCAATCTTCGTATTGGTTATGCGTATGATCACATCGTATCGGATTTGAATATTACGACGCCTTCTTCGCACGAGTTTTTCTTGTTGTTTGATGTAAATTTCCCCAAGAAAGTATCCCGTTCACCACGATTTTTCTAACCTAAAA
>NZ_SBKQ01000050.1 GCF_004122145.1 Flavobacterium piscinae | reverse complement strand
AAGGTTTTACCGTCTTTGCTCAACGAAGGATTTCCGGTTGAGTAGGTATTGCTGTTAAATGGCAACTGAGTGATGTTGGACCATTTTCCGTTGGCCATCGTAGCTTTATACAAATTAACTTGTCCTAATTTGGCATTGATGGATTTGTCTTTTTCATAGCCATCTTTTTCTTTAAAGCTTTCGCTTGAAAAATAAATCGTGTTTCCATCAGCACTAAGGGAAGAAGGACCATCGTGCCATTTTGAATTTAAATCC